>NZ_JBITTJ010000033.1:0-1875 GCF_044541845.1 Streptomyces sp. NPDC085481 | reverse complement strand
CTTCAGAACTAACACAGTGGACGCGAGCAACTGAGGACAAGCCCTCGGCCTATTAGTACCGGTCAGCTCCACCCATTACTGGGCTTCCACATCCGGCCTATCAACCCAGTCGTCTACTGGGAGCCTTACCCTCTCAAGGAGGTGGGAATACTCATCTCGAAGCAGGCTTCCCGCTTAGATGCTTTCAGCGGTTATCCCTCCCGAACGTAGCCAACCAGCCATGCCCTTGGCAGGACAACTGGCACACCAGAGGTTCGTCCGTCCCGGTCCTCTCGTACTAGGGACAGCCCTTCTCAATATTCCTACGCGCACAGAGGATAGGGACCGAACTGTCTCACGACGTTCTAAACCCAGCTCGCGTACCGCTTTAATGGGCGAACAGCCCAACCCTTGGGACCGACTCCAGCCCCAGGATGCGACGAGCCGACATCGAGGTGCCAAACCATCCCGTCGATATGGACTCTTGGGGAAGATCAGCCTGTTATCCCCGGGGTACCTTTTATCCGTTGAGCGACGGCGCTTCCACAAGCCACCGCCGGATCACTAGTCCCGACTTTCGTCCCTGCTCGACCCGTCGGTCTCACAGTCAAGCTCCCTTGTGCACTTACACTCAACACCTGATTGCCAACCAGGCTGAGGGAACCTTTGGGCGCCTCCGTTACCCTTTGGGAGGCAACCGCCCCAGTTAAACTACCCATCAGACACTGTCCCTGATCCGGATCACGGACCGAGGTTAGACATCCAGCACGACCAGAGTGGTATTTCAACGGCGACTCCACAACCACTGGCGTGGCTGCTTCAAAGTCTCCCACCTATCCTACACAAGCCGAACCGAACACCAATATCAAACTGTAGTAAAGGTCCCGGGGTCTTTCCGTCCTTCTGCGCGAAACGAGCATCTTTACTCGTAGTGCAATTTCACCGGGCCTATGGTTGAGACAGTCGAGAAGTCGTTACGCCATTCGTGCAGGTCGGAACTTACCCGACAAGGAATTTCGCTACCTTAGGATGGTTATAGTTACCACCGCCGTTTACTGGCGCTTAAGTTCTCAGCTTCGCAACCCCGAAAGGTCACTAACCGGTCCCCTTAACGTTCCAGCACCGGGCAGGCGTCAGTCCGTATACATCGCCTTACGGCTTCGCACGGACCTGTGTTTTTAGTAAACAGTCGCTTCTCGCTGGTCTCTGCGGCCACCCCCAGCTCAAGCAGCAAGTGCTATCACCGGTGATGGCCCCCCTTCTCCCGAAGTTACGGGGGCATTTTGCCGAGTTCCTTAACCATAGTTCACCCGAACGCCTCGGTATTCTCTACCTGACCACCTGAGTCGGTTTAGGGTACGGGCCGCCATGAAACTCGCTAGAGGCTTTTCTCGACAGCATAGGATCATCCACTTCACCACAATCGGCTCGGCATCAGGTCTCAGGCTATGTGCTGTCCGGATTTGCCTGGACAGCGCCCTACACCCTTACCCCGGGACAACCACCGCCCGGGCTGGACTACCTTCCTGCGTCACCCCATCGCTTACCTACTACCACCTTGGGTCAGCGGCTCCACCACTTTCCTTTCCCCGAAGGGTCCGGAACGGCTTCACGGCCTTAGCATTAATGGGCTCGATATTGGGCGTTTCAAAGCGGGTACCGGAATATCAACCGGTTGTCCATCGACTACGCCTGTCGGCCTCGCCTTAGGTCCCGACTTACCCTGGGCAGATCAGCTTGACCCAGGAACCCTTAGTCAATCGGCGCACACGTTTCTCACGTGTGTATCGCTACTCATGCCTGCATTCTCACTCGTGAACCGTCCACAACTCGCTTCCGCGGCTGCTTCACCCGGCACACGACGCTCCCCTACCCATCACAGCACCCGTTGGGGCT
>NZ_JBITTJ010000032.1:0-3038 GCF_044541845.1 Streptomyces sp. NPDC085481 | reverse complement strand
TCGGACTCGCTGGTGGCACGCATGCCGAAGGTGATGTTCGACCAGCCACCGGTCGCGGCCTGCTGCGCGGCGGACAGGACCGCGGAGTTGTTGAACGTCTCGTACTCGTCCGGGCAGGACGTCGACCAACCGTGCGCGAAGGACTTCGACTGCAGATGAGTCGTCCACGACGGCTGCGAGTTCCACGTCGTACCGGAAGAGATCGCCCCGGTGAAGTAGAACTTGAACTCACGGCTGGTGCACGACCACGAGTGGTTGTTCAGCACCTTGAAGGACGCCGCCGTGACGGTCGCGCCCTTCATATTGGAGTCGAAACCCATCCGCCAGAACGAACGGCCCAGACCACCGGTGTCCGACTCGTAGCCCACACGGGCATCGGAGGTACCGGAGGAGAAGTTCGTACCGTTGTAGAAGCTGGAGTTCGGGTACGGACGGTACGCCGTCGTCCACGCCTGCCAGCCCGAGTTCATCGTCGGGTCGACGAAGAGCGGGAACTTCACGTCCTTACGGGCCAGCAGCCCGCTCCCGGCGACGTTCAGCGCGAGACGGGCAGCACCCGTCTTGTCACCGTCGAGGGCGACGGGCAGCTGAGCGGACTTGGCACTGGGCTCGATACCGGTCAGGCCCGACAGCTTCAGCACATCGCCCGGCGTAGCGGTCGAAGTCCGGTTGACGGTGCCGGCGGGCAGCTCGGGGTCGCGGCCGCTGGAGTCCCAGGCGAACGGGGTCGGGATCGAGCCGACCTCCTTGCCGGCCTTGTCCAGGACGAGCACGCGGTTGGTCTTGGTGTCGTGCTGGAAGGTCGCGGTGGCGGAGCGCAGCCCGTAGGAGACGGACTTCAGCGCCTCCTGCTGGGCGGCCTGCGGCGTCTTGACGATGAGGACCTGGGCGAAACCGCCCTCCTCACGCGCGACGAGCAGCAGGTCGACACCCGGAAGCACCTCGGAATAGAGCGCACGCGGGCCGTCGAGCACCGGCTCGGGCAGCACACCCGGCCAGGTGTACGCGATGGTGTGACCGCCGAACTCGACCTCGGCCAGCAGCGACGCACCCGGCGTCTCGGCACGGGCGAACGAACGGTCCGCACGCGACTTCTCGGCGCTGCCGCTGGAGAACCGCACCGGAAGGGCCGCGTTCACGGGCGTGATGCCGAGGCCGCGGGGCGCCTTGTCGGAGCGCTGGAGCTTGTTGTCGATCGGGGCCCACTTGCCGGCGGCGTTCTTCGCCCGCTGAGGCAGCGCGTGCATCTGCGAACGCATCTGCCCGTTGGGCAGCGCCCACGTCAGCGAGGTCGCCGAGGTGGCGGTGTCGACGAGGACCTTCTTGCCACTGCGGACGGCCTCGGCCCTCGCAGCGGCCTCGTCCTTCGGGCCGGTGGAGGCCTGCTTGGCGTCGGTGGACTTGCCACCGGCGTTCGTCACAGGCGCGGAATCGGGCTGCCACCAGGGCAAGAGGGCAGCGGTGAGAGCGGCCAGCACGAGGCCGATGGTCAAAGACAGCCGCGTGCGCGTGCGCACGAAGGGGCTGAGATAAGGCGGCGCGGTCACGGCGGTCTACTCCCGTGTGAACCAGATGGATTGCGGACAGCACAACGAGCCCCTCCGGCGAACCGTGGGGCACAGGAGCGCACACGATCACACACCCGACACAAGGCGTCCACACATGAGAAGTTTATTAATCCGTTACTGAAACCCAAAGATCGTGTTCCGTGAGGCCAATAAACACCCGGTTTGCGGCTTTCAGGGAGGGGTGATGACGGAAGTGTGCAGAATTTCCCTCGTTGCCTGATCGGGCATCAATAGTCGCAATCTAGGCACCAATAGGGCGTGAGCAAGATCACAGAGTGTCACGCTGTGTGATCGATTTCGATCTTGCACGCCATGGCCGTGATGGCTGAAAGTGCACCCGCGGGCGTCCAACAAGCGTGCGCTTCTTGGCATTTCTGCAACCCCTTTCCGTTTTTCTTTTCCTTCACGTTGTGGCTGGTGGGAGTCGACGCGTATGCGTGCTTCAAGTCCGCTGTCATGGCTGGGGCGTAGACGCCCAGTCATGACGGAGTCGATACGACGGCGCAGGCGGCGAAGCCGCATAGCGACCGTCCTTTTGTTGTCCTCGACACTGACCGTGACGAGCCTGGGCGGGCAGGCGCTGGCCATCCCGGGCCCGGGCATGAACCGCGAAGAGCAGACCACTTCGGTCGATCTGCCCGACATTCCGAAGAGCACTGAGCTCAACGGTGATGCCGAAGCGCAGAAGACGCTGAGCACGGCGCCCGAGGTCCCGGTCGAGCAGTACACGCCGGAGAAGACCGCGGCGTGGCCTGCGGGCACCGGCAACGTGACGCTGGACGCGTCATCGACACCGGGCACCACAGTGCCGGTGACGAACAGTCTGCCGATCGCACTGGGTGTGCCCGAGGGTGGCGACCCGTCGGCTGTGGCGGGCAACTGGACGGTCGATCTGGCCCCACAGGCCACCTCGCAGGACGCGGGTGTGTCGGGTCTTGTCATGAAGGTGACGCCGCCGGCGACGGTCGACCCGGCCGCCGAGGTGGCCCTCACCGTCGACACCACCGGTTTCCGTGACCTCTACGGTCCGGCAGCCGCGCAGCGCTTCGGTCTGATGCTGCTGCCCGAGTGCGTCTACTCCTCGCCGACCACGGGTGACTGTGCGGACGACGGTGGTACGACGCCGATGTCTGGCGACGATCCCGGCAAGGGCGACTTCCAGCGTCTGAACTCCACGGCGGAGACGGTTCCGGCGGCCAAGGCGCCGACCAAGACCACCATGGCCAAGGGCGAGAAGACCCGCGAGATCATCACCGGCACGGTGCCGGTCTCCAGCCTTCTGGCCGAGGGCTTCGTATCGAAGCCGACCAAGGCGTCGCTGCGTGACGGCGTGCAGCCGGTGGCAAACGCCGCGGGCGGTTCAGCAGTCGGCATGCTCGACACCGGCTCCTCGGTGTCGGGTGACTTCACCGCCTCCCCGCTGCTGTCCTCGGGCTCCTGGTCCTCGGGCTCCTCGTCGGGTGCGTTCAC
>NZ_JBITTJ010000031.1:0-4145 GCF_044541845.1 Streptomyces sp. NPDC085481 | reverse complement strand
CCGGTGGTGGCGTTCCACCAGGGGGTCTTCGGTGCGAGGACGGGCTTGCCGTCGGCGCCGATGGTGTAGGAGCCGGTCAGACCGCCGTAGAGCTCGCCGCCCGCGGTTCCGGGGTAGGAGAGCAGGTTGCCGTTGGCGTCGATGATCATCAGGTCGGCGATGCCGTCACCGCCGACGTCACCGGGGCCGTCCGCGCTGTCGCGCGGGGGGACGTAGGTGGCGTAGTCGGTGCGGGCGCTGACGTTGCCGAGCGCGTCCAGCGCGAACAGGTGCATCCAGTTCGGGCCGGCGTGCGGGGGCGTGAGGTTGGTCAGCGTGTAGGCGCCGTTGGTGGCGGTGACGTCGGTGTAGACCATGCCCTCCCAGCCCCAGCGGAACTTCGCCGCGCCGGGGGAGGTGATGGTCATGTTGCCGGTGCCGCCGAACTTCACGCTCGCCCAGGTCGCACCGTCGGAGGTGGCGCGCTTGAACGGGGTGGTGTCCTCGTCGACGGTGGGCGGCGGGGGCGCCGAGCCGTCGACGGTGACGGCGCAGTTCTCGGCGGTGTTGGGCGGGAAGTAGGAGGAGGCGGCGCCGGCCGCGTCCTCGGCACGCACGGCCCAGTAGTAGGTGGCCTTGTCCTCGAGCGAGGTCGACGGGATCGTCGTGGACGCCCAGCCGCCGCTCGGGGCGACGAGGGTGCCGGCGGGGACGGCGGTGCCGGCCTTCCAGAACTTGAAGCGCAGACCGGTGAGGTTGCCGTCGTTGTCGGAGGCGTAGGCCTTCAGCACGATGTTGGTCTTGCCGACCGTGACACCGGCGCCGGGGCCGAGCACGCAGGCGCCACCGGGGGTGGAGGTGCCGCTGGTGGGCTCGTTCGGCGGGGTGTTGAAGTCCACCGTGAACGTCGCCGACGTGGCACGGAACTTACGCCAGGTCTGCGTGTCGGACTCGCTGGTGGCACGCATGCCGAAGGTGATGTTCGACCAGCCACCGGTCGCGGCCTGCTGCGCGGCGGACAGGACCGCGGAGTTGTTGAAGGACTCGTAGTCGTCCGGGCAGGAGGTCGACCAGCCGTGCGCGAAGGACTTCGACTGCAGGTGGGTGGACCAGGACGGCTGCGAGTTCCACGTCGTACCGGTGGAGATGCCGCCGGTCAGGTAGAACTTGAACTCGCGGGTGGTGCAGGACCAGGAGTGGTTGTTCAGCACCTTGAAGGACGCCGCCGTGACGGTCGCGCCCTTCATCTTGGGGTCGAAGTCCATGCGCCAGAACGAACGGCCCAGACCACCGGTGTCCGACTCGTAGCCCACACGGGCATCGGAGGTGCCGGAGGAGAAGTTGGTGCCGTTGTAGAAGCTGGAGTTCGGGTACGGACGGTACGCCGTCGTCCACGCCTGCCAGCCCGCGTTCATCGTCGGGTCGACGAAGAGCGGGAACTTGACGTTCTTGTCGTCAAGGAGCTTGGTGGCGGCGACGTTCAGCGCGAGACGGGCGGCGCCCGTCTTGTCACCGTCGAGGGTGACGGGCAGCTGGGCGGACTTGGCACCGGGCTCGATGCCGGTGAGGCCGGACAGCTTGAGCACGTCGGCCGACGTAGCGGTCGAAGTCCGGTTGACGGTGCCGGCGGGCAGCTCGGGGTCGCGGCCGCTGGAGTCCCAGGCGAACGGGGTCGGGATCGAGCCGACCTCCTTGCCGGCCTTGTCCAGGACGAGCACGCGGTTGGTCTTGGTGTCGTGCTGGAAGGTCGCGGTGGCGGAGCGCAGCCCGTAGGAGACGGACTTCAGCGCCTCCTGCTGGGCGGCCTGCGGCGTCTTGACGATGAGGACCTGGGCGAAACCGCCCTCCTCACGCGCGACGAGCAGCAGGTCGACACCCGGAAGCACCTCGGAATAGAGCGCACGCGGGCCGTCGAGCACCGGCTCGGGCAGCACACCCGGCCACGTGTACGCGATGGTGTGCTTACCGAACTCCACCTCGGCCAGCAGCGACGCACCCGGCGTCTCGGCACGGGCGAACGAACGATCCGCACGCGACTTCTGCGCGCTGCCGTTCGCGAAACGAACGGGATACACGGCATTTGCGGGCGAAATGCCAAGTCCCCGGGGCGCCTTGTCGGAGCGCTGGAGCTTGTTGTCGATCGGCGCCCACTTGCCGGCGGCGTTCTTCGCCCGCTGAGGCAGCGCGTGCATCTGCGAACGCATCTGCCCGTTGGGCAGCGCCCACGTCAGCGAGGTCGCCGAGGTGGCGGTGTCGACGAGGACCTTCTTGCCACTGCGGACGGCCTCGGCCCTCGCAGCGGCCTCGTCCTTCGGGCCGGTGGAGGCCTGCTTGGCGTCGGTGGACTTGCCACCGGCGTTCGTCACAGGCGCGGAATCGGGCTGCCACCAGGGCAAAAGGGCAGCGGTGAGGGCGGCCAGCACGAGGCCGATGGTCAAAGACAGCCGCGTGCGCGTGCGCACGAAGGGGCTGAGATAACGAGGCGGCGCGGTCACGGCGGTCTACTCCCGTGTGAACCAGATGGATTGCGGACAGCACAAACAGCCCCTGACGGCAGGCCGCGGGGCAGAGAGCGGACACACGATCACACACCCACCACACCCCGTCCACACATGGGAATTTTATGAACCCGTTATGACCTGCGAAAACGGCCTGGAGCGCCCATCAACTAGGTCACTCTTGAGGCGTTTTAGGATGCTTGATAGTCGTTGATGTCCCGATTGATGCATACACCTCAAAGAGCAGCATTAGAGATCGTCTGTGACGAGCTGGGGTGTGACCCACTTCACCCCGCGCGTACGCAACCGGAAACGCCCGACCTTGCTCTCGGCGCTGCTCATGACAGAAAGTACGCACGCACGCGCCTGAACCAGGCGTGTGCATTTTGGTGTTTCCGCACCTCATTCGATGTCTGAATTGCCAGGGTGGGAGTCGACGCGCATGCGTGCTTCAGGTCCGCTGTCATGGTTGGGGCGGGGACGCCTAGCCATGACAGACTCGCAACGACGGAGTCGGCGGCGAAGCCGCGTGGCGACCGTCCTTTTGTTGTCCTCGACACTGACCGTGACGAGCCTGGGCGGGCAGGCGCTCGCCATCCCGGGCCCGGGCATGAACCGTGAGGAGTCGACCACCTCGGTCGACCTCCCGGACATCCCGAAGAGCACCGAGCTCGACGGTGACGCCGAGGCGCAGAAGACGCTGAGCACGGCGCCCGAGGTCCCGGTCGACAACTACGACCCGAAGGCCACCACCGCGTGGCCGTCGGGCACGGGTAACGCGACGCTGTCGGCGAGCACCACCCCGGGCACCACGGTTCCGGTCACCAACGGCCTGCCGGTCGCCATCGGTGTGCCCGCGGGTACCGACCCGGCCACCGTCGCCGGTGACTGGCAGGTCGGCCTCGCGCCCACCACGACCTCGCAGGACGCGGGCGTCTCGGGCGTCGTCATGAAGGTGACCCCGCCCGCGACGGTCGATCCGGCCGCCGAGGTCGCGCTGACCGTCGACACCACCGGCTTCGCCGACCTCTACGGGCCGAACGCCGCCGAGCGTTTCGGTCTGATGCTGCTGCCGGAGTGTGTGTACTCCTCCCCGACCACGGGTGACTGTGCGGACGACGGCGGTACGACCCCGATGGCCGGCAGCGACGAGGGCACCGGCGATGCCGAGCGTCTGAAGTCGACCGTGAAGATGGTGGCG
Source organism: Streptomyces sp. NPDC085481 (assembly GCF_044541845.1). Lineage (NCBI taxonomy): Bacteria > Bacillati > Actinomycetota > Actinomycetes > Kitasatosporales > Streptomycetaceae > Streptomyces > Streptomyces sp. NPDC085481. Next base: position 467 of record NZ_JBITTJ010000031.1, on the reverse strand, counting down.
GCGAAGGACGCGCCGACGAAGTCGACGGCGGCGAAGAACGCCAAGACCCGCCAGATCGTCACCGGCACGGTGCCGGTGTCCAGCCTGGTCGGCGAGGGCTTCGTGCCACAGCCGACGAAGGCCTCGCTGCGGTCCGGCGTCCAGCCGGCCGCCAACGCGGCCGGCGGCTCCGCGGTCGGCCTCCTCGACACCGGCTCCTCGGTGTCGGGTGACTTCACCGCCTCCCCGCTGCTGTCCTCCGGCTCCTGGTCGGCCGGCTCCTCCTCGGGCGCCTTCACCTACGGCTACCAGGTGCAGGTCCCGGAGACGGCCGGCGGCCTGATGCCGAAGATCAACCTGTCCTACTCCTCGCAGTCCGTCGACGGCCGTACGTCGTCGTCGAACAACCAGGCTTCGTGGATCGGTGACGGCTGGGACTACAACGCGGGTTCCATCACCCGTACGTACAACAACTGCCGCCAGGACTC
>NZ_JBITTJ010000030.1:0-10698 GCF_044541845.1 Streptomyces sp. NPDC085481 | reverse complement strand
GTTCCCGACGCTGTGGTGGGGCACTCGCAGGGTGAGATCGCGGCGGCGTGTGTGTCGGGTGCGTTGTCCCTTGAGGACGCGGCCCGTGTGGTGGCGGTACGCAGTCAGGTGATCGCCGGGAGCCTTGCGGGCCGTGGTGGCATGGCGTCGGTGGCTCTCTCGGAGGGGGACGCGGTCAAGCGTCTGGAGCCGTGGGCCGGCCGGGTGGAGGTGGCGGCTGTCAACGGGCCCGCGTCCGTGGTGGTCGCCGGTGACGCCGAGGCCCTCGACGAGGCGCTCGATGTGCTTGCTGCGGACGGTGTCCGTGTGCGTCGGGTCGCGGTGGACTACGCCTCCCACACCCGGCACGTCGAGGCGATCGAGGCCGAACTGACCGCCGCCTTCGCAGACATCCGCGCGCAGGCCCCGCTGATCCCCTTCTACTCCACCGTCACGCGAGAGTGGGTACGGGACTCCGCGGTCCTGGACGGCGGCTACTGGTACCGGAACCTGCGCAGCCAGGTCCGTTTCGGGCCCGCGATCGCCGAGCTCCTCGCCGACGGCCACACCGTCTTCGTGGAGTCCAGCGCCCACCCGGTTCTGGTCCAGCCGGTCGACGAGATCGTCGACGAGGCGGACGCCGACGCGGTGGTGACCGGCTCGCTGCGCCGTGACGAGGGCGGGCTGCGCCGTCTGCTGACCTCGATGGCCGAGCTCTTCGTCCGCGGCGTCCCCCTCGACTGGACCGGCGTCCTGCCGGCCGGAAGCGCCACCGGTACGGCGTACGTCGACCTCCCGACGTACGCCTTCGAGCACCAGCACTACTGGCTGCACACGGCACCTGAGACCGACGCCGCCTCCCTCGGTCAGGCCTCGGCAGACCACCCGCTGCTCGGCGCCGTCGTGGCGGTGCCCGAGACCGGCGGTGTGCTGTGCACCTCCCGCCTGTCGCTCCGTACGCACTCCTGGCTCGCCGACCACGCCGTCGGCGAAGCCGTGCTCGTGCCCGGCACCGGTCTGGTCGAACTCGCCGTCCGCGCAGGCGACGAGGTCGGCCACGGAACGCTCGAAGAGCTGGTCGTCGAGGCGCCCCTCGTCCTGCCCGAGCAGGGCGGCGTCCGCGTCCAGGTCGCCGTAGGCGGCCCGGAGGAGAACGGCACGCGCGCGGTCGCCGTCTATTCGACCTCGGACGAAGCCGTCGGGGACCACGACAGCGACGCCTGGACCCGGCACGCCACCGGCACCCTCACGGCGACGTCCGCCGTCCACACCCCGGGCTTCGACTTCACCGCGTGGCCTCCCCCCGGCGCCCAGCAGCTTCCGGTCGCGGGCGGCTATGAGCTCCTGGCGGCGGCGGGCTACGGCTACGGCCCGGTGTTCCAGGGCGTACGGGCGGTGTGGCGGCGCGGCGAGGAACTGTTCGCGGAGGTCGCGCTGCCCGACGAACAGCGGGACGCCGCCGCCCGGTTCGGCATCCACCCCGCCCTGCTGGACGCCGCCCTGCACCCCGTCATGCTGGACGTCGCGCTCGCGGACCCGGCGGGCGAGGGTCGTCATCGTGCCGGCGCGGAGGCCCTGGGAGAGGTCGGCGAGGGCGACGCCGGCGCGGAGGGCGAAGTGCACCTGCCGTTCGGCTGGAACGGCCTGCGTCTGCACGCTGCCGGTGCCTCCGCGCTGCGGGTGCGCCTGGTGCAGTCCGCCGCCCACACCCTCTCCCTCGAAGCCGCCGACCAGACCGGCGGTCCCGTGCTCAGCCTCCAGTCGCTGGTCTCCCGGCCCGTGTCGGTCGACCAGTTGGGCCGGACGGCGGCCGACGACGGCCGGGACGCGCTCTTCCGCGTGGAGTGGACCGAGCTGCCCGGCAGCGCGGCTCCCGGAATGGAACTGCCGCCCGCCTGGGTGCCGGTGGCCTCCCCGGACCACGTGGCCATGCTGAACAACGGCGCGGGCGTACCGCCGGTCGTCGTCCTGGACGCGGCAGGTGACGGCGCGGACGACGAGGCGCCGGCCCTGACCGGTCGCGTGCTCGCCGTCGTCCAGGCGTGGCTGGCCACGCCGGGTCTGGACGGCGCCACGCTGGTCGTGGTCACCCGGGGCGCGGTGCCCGCCGGCGGCGACGCCGACGTGATCGACCCGGCCGGCGCCGCCGTCTGGGGCCTGATCCGGGTTGCCCAGGCCGAGCACCCGGACCGGATCGTCCTCCTCGACACCGACGCCGCCCCCGGTACGGACGTCGAACCGGTGCTTACCGCCGTCCTCGCGGCCGGTGAGCCCCAGGTCGCCGTGCGCGGGACCGCGCTCCTCGCCCCCCGCATCGCTCGGGCCGGCCTCGGCTCCGACACCCCCGTCACCTTCGCGCCGGACGGAACGGTGCTGATCACGGGAGGTACGGGCACCCTGGGCGGCCTGGTGGCCCGGCGCCTTGTCGCGGAGCACGGCGTACGGCACCTGCTGCTGGTCAGCCGTCACGGGCAGGATGCCGAGGGTGCGGCCGAACTGACCGCCGAACTGGTGGAGTCGGGTGCGTCGGTGACGGTCGTCGCCTGTGACGTAGCGGACCGGGACGCCGTGGCGGCGCTCCTGGGGTCCGTACCGGTGGCGCATCCGCTGACGGGTGTCGTGCATACGGCGGGTGTCCTGGACGACGGGGTGATCGGTGCGCTGACGCCGGAGCGCCTCGCGTACGTCTTCGGTCCGAAGGTGACGGCCGTACGTCACCTGGACGAGCTGACCCGCGAACTGGTTCCGGAGCTGAGGGCGTTCGTCGTCTTCTCCTCCGCTGCCGGCGTGTTCGGCTCGGCTGGGCAGGGCAACTACGCGGCGGCCAACGCCTATCTCGACGCGGTGGCCCACCGGCGCCGGGCGGCCGGCCTGCCAGGCCTCTCCCTGGCCTGGGGCCTGTGGGAACAGGCCACCGCCATGACCGCTCACCTGGACGGCACCGACGCGTCGCGCGTCAACCGGAGCCGGAGCCGCGCCCTGACGTCGGCCGAGGGCCTGGACCTGTTCGACGCCGCGCTGCGCAGCGGCGAGGCCCTGCTGGTCCCGATCAAGCTCGACCTTCGGTCGATGCGCGCCGACGCGGCGGCCGGAGGCGCGGTGCAGCCGCTGCTGCGCGGCCTGATACGGGTCACCCGGCAGGCCGCCCGTACCGCCGCCGGGGGCGACGGCACCAGCGGCCTCGCCGCCCGCCTGGCCGGGCTGCCGGCCGACGAGCAGGACGTGCTGCTCCTCGACCTCGTCCGCACGCACGCCGCGACCGTCCTCGGCCACGCAGGGCCGGACGGAGTGCCGGTCGAGACCGCGTTCCGCGACAACGGATTCGACTCGCTCACCTCGGTGGAACTGCGCAACCGGCTCCGCGAAGCCACCGGCCTCAAGCTGCCCGCCACCGTCGTCTTCGACCACCCGACGCCGCTCGCGCTCGCCCGCCACCTCCACGGCGAACTCGGCGTCACGGCCGGGACCACGGCCCCGGAATCGCCGGACACACCGACGGCGGCACCGGCCGACCCCGGTGAGCCGATCGCGATCGTGGGCATGGCGTGCCGACTGCCGGGTGGCGTGGCGAGCCCGGAGGACCTGTGGCGGCTGGTCAGCGAGGGCCGGGACGCGATGTCCGGCTTCCCCGAAGACCGCGGCTGGGACCTGGACGGGCTCTTCGACTCCGACCCGGACAAGGCGGGTACGTCCTACGCCGACCAGGGCGGATTCCTACACGGCGCGGGACAGTTCGACGCCGGGTTCTTCGGGATCTCGCCGCGTGAGGCGCTGGCGATGGACCCGCAGCAGCGGCTGCTCCTGGAGACCTCGTGGGAGGCCCTGGAGCGGGCCGGGATCGACCCGGGGACGCTCAAGGGCCGGGACGTCGGGGTGTTCTCCGGCCTGATGGGCCAGGGCTACGGCTCGGGCGCCGACGTGCCGGCCGAACTGGAGGGCTTCGTCACGACCGGCGCCGGCACGAGTGTGGCGTCGGGACGCGTGTCGTACGTCTTCGGCTTCGAGGGCCCGGCCGTGACCGTCGACACGGCGTGTTCCTCGTCCCTTGTCGCCATCCACCTGGCCTCGCAGTCGCTCCGCCAGGGAGAGTGCTCGCTCGCCCTCGCCAGCGGTGCGGCGGTCATGACCAGCCCCGGGGCGTTCGTCCAGTTCTCGCGGCAGCGGGGGCTCGCCTCGGACGGCCGCTGCAAGTCGTACGCGGACGCCGCGGACGGTACGGGCTGGGCCGAGGGCGCCGGTGTGGTCGTCCTCGAGCGACTGTCGGAGGCGCGGCGCAACGGGCACCGGGTGCTCGCCGTCGTCCGTGGGTCGGCGGTGAACCAGGACGGCGCGTCGAACGGCCTGACGGCGCCGAACGGCCCGTCCCAGCAGCGCGTCATCCGCAAGGCGCTGGCGGCGGCCGGTCTGTCGACGGGTGACGTGGACTTGGTCGAGGGCCACGGCACGGGCACGGTCCTCGGCGACCCGATCGAGGCGCAGGCCCTGCTGGCCACGTACGGGCGCGACCGCGACCCGGAGCGCCCGCTCTGGCTGGGCTCCCTGAAGTCGAACATCGGCCACACACAGGCGGCCTCGGGCGTCGCCGGCGTCATCAAGACGGTCGAGGCGCTGCGCCGTGGCGTCATGCCGCCGACCCTGCACGTCGACACGCCCTCCTCGCAGGTGGACTGGTCGGCAGGTGCCGTGGAGCTGCTGACGGAGGCGCGGGACTGGCCCGAGACCGGGCGGGCGCGCCGGGCGGGGGTGTCGTCGTTCGGGCTGAGCGGGACGAACGCGCACCTGATCCTGGAGCAGGCGCCGGAGGAGGAGCCCGAGCCGATGGCAGTCGCGGCTGATGGCGTGGTGCCGCTGGTGGTGTCGGCGAAGAGTGCCGGTTCCCTTGCGGGCCAGGCCGAGCGGCTGTCGTCGTTCGTCGGTGCCGCCGGTGGAGCGCCCCTGCCGGAGATCGCAGCGGCGCTGCTCGCGGAGCGTGCGGTGCTGTCCGAGCGTGCGGTGGTGGTGGCGGGTTCGCGGGAGGAGGCGCTGGCGGGGCTTGGTGCGCTGGCGCGGGGCGAGTCGGCTGCGGGGGTGGTGACGGGGAGCCGGGCTTCGGCTGCTCGTACGGTGTTGGTGTTTCCGGGGCAGGGTTCGCAGCGGGTGGGGATGGGCCGGGAGTTGTACGACCGGTATCCGGTGTTCGCGGAGGCTTTCGACGAGGTGTGCGCCTTGTTGGACGCGCAGTTGTCGGGGTGGGTGGAGCATTCGGTCAAGGACGTCGTCCTTGGTGATGCTGGTGACTTGAGTCAGACCGTGTTTACGCAGGCCGGTTTGTTCGCTGTGGAGACGGCGTTGTTCCGGCTGGTCGAGTCGTGGGGTGTGCGGCCGGATGCGGTGATGGGGCATTCGATCGGTGAGATCGCTGCGGCCCATGTCGCGGGGGTGCTGTCGTTGGCGGATGCGGCTGCTGTGGTGGCGGCTCGGGGTCGGTTGATGCAGGCGTTGCCGTCTGGTGGCGCGATGGTCGCGGTGGCTGCGTCGGAGGGCGAGGTCGCCGAGCTGCTTGGTGAGGGTGTGGATCTGGCGGCGGTGAACGGGCCGGCGTCGGTGGTTCTGTCGGGTGTCGAGGATGCCGTGCTGGCTGTGGCGGCGAAGCTGGCGGAGCAGGGTCGTAAGACCAAGCGGCTGACGGTCTCGCATGCGTTCCACTCGGTGCTGATGGAGCCGATGCTCGACGAGTTCGCTGCTGTTCTCTCTCAAGTGGCGTGGTCTGAGCCGAAGTTCCCGGTGGTCTCGAACGTGACCGGGCGGCTGGCCGAGCCGGGGCAGCTCGCTGACCCGCGGTACTGGGTTGATCATGTCCGTCGTACGGTCCGCTTCGCGGATGGCGTGGCGGCCGCGGCGGGTGACGGCGAGGTGGTCTTCGTCGAGCTCGGTCCCGGGGCGGCTCTGTCGAGTGTCGTGGAGGAGTCCGCGGGGGAGCGGGCGGTCTGCGTCGCGGCTCTGCGCGACGGTCGTCCCGAGGCGCAGACGCTGCTGACCTCGGCCGCCGAGGTTTTCGTCCACGGCGGACCGGTCGACTGGGCCAGGGTCCTGCCGGCCGGCGCCGGTGCCGCGCACGTCGACCTCCCGACGTACGCCTTCGACCACCAGCACTACTGGCTCCGGACCGGCGCCACCACCGACGCGGCCTCTCTCGGTCAGGGCAAGGCCGACCACCCGATGCTCGGCGCGGTCGTGCGACTCCCGCACTCCGACGGCCTGGTCTTCACGTCCCGGCTGTCGCTGCGCACCCACGCCTGGCTCGCCGACCACGCCGTGGACGGGGTCGTCCTCGTCCCCGCCGCCGGCCTGGTCGAACTGGCCGTCCGCGCGGGCGACGAGGTCGGCTGCGGCACGCTCGACGAACTGGTCATCGACTCGCCACTGGTCGTCCCCGCCCACGGCGGCGTCCGAGTCCAGGTCGCCGTGGGCGGCCCGGGCGAGAACGGCACGCGTACCGTCGACATCTACTCGACCCGCGAGGACGCAGAGGCTGACTCCGCCGGCGGCGAAGCATGGATCCGCCACGCCACCGGTGTCCTTGGAGCGGTGGCGAAGGCGGCGGTGAGCACGCGGGCCGACATCGCCGCCTGGCCGCCGCCCGGTGCTCAGAAGATCGATGTGGAGGGGATCCACGCCGACCTCGTCGCCCACGGTCACGAGCACGGCCCGGCGTTCCAGGGTCTGCGTGCGGTGTGGCGGCGAGGTGAGGAGGTCTTCGCCGAGGTCGCATTGCCGGACGAGCAGCGCGACAGTGCGGCCCGGTTCGGCATACATCCCGCGCTCCTCGATGCCGCCCTGCACCCGGTGCTGCTGTCGGGCGCCGCGACGGAGGACCGCGAGCGGACCTGGCTGCCGCACGAGTGGCGCGGGTTGACGCTGCACGCCGCAGGTGCCTCGGTGCTGCGGGTGCGGATCGCGCCCCAGGGGCCGGACGCACGGTCGCTGACCGCCGTCGACGAGACCGGCGGGCCGGTCCTGGAAGCCGACGCGGTCGTGCTCCGACCGCTGTCCATGGCGCAAGTGGAGGCCGCTGCCGGCACCGTGAGCGATGGCGGACCCGGGCTGTTCCGCGTCGAGTGGACGGCGCTCGCCCAGCTCGCGCCGCTCCAGGGCGCCGAGGCGACGGCGGCCCGGGCGGAGCGACCGGTGACCGTGTCCACCCCGGAGGACCTGGCGGCGCTGGCGGCCGGGGCGGACGTGCCGACGGCCGTGGTCCTGGAGGCCTTCGCGGCTGAGGACCGGGTGGCGAGCGGCGACGACGAGGCCGTCGTTCCGGCCGTGGTCTCGCGGGTCCTGGCGGTGACGCAGGCGTGGCTGGCCGAGGAGGCGCTGGAGGGTTCCCGCCTCGTCGTGGTGACCCGTGGCGCGGTGCCGGCGGGAGGCGACGCCACGGTGACCGACCCGGCCGGTGCCGCCGTCTGGGGCCTGGTCCGTGCGGCCCAGGCGGAGAACCCGGAGCGGATCGTCCTGCTGGACGTGAACAGCGACAGCGACAGCGACAGCGACAGTGTGATCGGCTTCGACATCGACATCGACATCGACGCGGTCATGGCCCCCGACTTCGCCGCCCTCCTGGACTCCGTCCTCGCGAGCGGCGAACCGCAGGTTGCCGTCGTGGGTACGACGCTGACCGTGCCGCGTCTCGTCCGTACGCACGCACGACGGCCGGGCGAGCCCTCCGCAGAAGTCCCCGAGCGGCTCCCGCTCGACCCCGCCGGCACGGTGCTCGTCACCGGCGGCACCGGATCGCTGGGCGCGCTGGCGGCCCGCCATCTGGTCAGGGAGTACGGTGCCGGCCACGTGCTCCTGGCCGGCCGGCGCGGCCCGGACGCCGACGGCGCGACGGAGCTCGTGGCCGAGCTGACGGCCCTGGGCGCCGAGGTGTCGGTCGTGGCGTGCGACGTCACCGACCGGGACGCGGTCGCCGCCCTGCTGGCCGCCGTTCCGGCCGAGCACCCGCTGACGGCGGTGGTCCACGCCGCCCGGGTCTTCGACGCCGGCCTGATCGGCGAGGTGGACCGGGAACGCCTGGCCCAGGTCTTCGCGCCGAAGGCCACGGCCGTCCGGCACCTGGACGAGCTGACCCGCGAACTCGCCCCGGAACTGAGGGCGTTCGTCCTCATGTCGTCGGCCTCGTCCGTCTTCCTGGGCGCGGGTACCGGCGCCTACGCCGCCGCCAACGCCTACGTCGACGCGGTGGCCCACCGCCGCCGTGCCGCGGCCCTGCCGGCCGTGTCGCTGGCCTGGAGCCTGTGGGCCCGCACCGCCGACCCGGATGCCGCCGACGCCGCCAGCGAACCCGACCAGGACGGCCGGACCGGGCGCCGCGGCGGCGTGGAGCCCCTGACGGCGGCCGAGGGCATGGACCTGTTCGACGCTGCTCTCGCCGACGGCTCCGCCCTCCTCGTACCGGCCAGGCTCGACCTGCGCGCGGTCCGCGCCGACGCCGCGCTCGGCGGGGGAGTCCCGCCGCTGCTGCGCGGCCTGGTCCGCCCGGGGCGCCGGCCGGCCCGTACCGGTGCCGGCGACGGAGGCGGACTGGCCGCACGCCTTGCCGGGCTTTCGCCGGCCGACCAGCAGGGTCTGCTGCTCGACCTCGTACGCGGCCAGGTGGCGATCGTCCTCGGCCACACCGGTCCCGAGCAGGTCCGGCCGGAGACGGCGTTCAAGGACATCGGCTTCGACTCGCTCACCTCGGTCGAACTGCGCAACCGCCTGCGCGGCGCCACGGGGCTCTCCCTCCCCGCCACGGTCGTCTTCGACTACCCGGCGCCCCTCGCCCTGGCCCGGTACCTCCACAGCCGGCTCGACCCCGAGGCCGGGACCACGTCCGGCTCCCATCCGCTGCTGGCCGAACTGAGCCGACTGGAGGCCATGTTGGCGGGCACCCCCGCCGACGACTCGGCCCGAGCCCAGGTGGCCACCCGGCTCCAGGGCCTCCTGGCCACCTGGTCGGCGAGCGGTGCCCCGTCCGCCGAGGAGCGGCTCGACTTCGACAGCGCCTCCGACGACGAACTCTTCGACCTCATCGACACGGAGTTCGGCAACTAGCAACGCCCGACCTCCACACCCGCCGACCCCGACGCCACAGCCGCACAGCCGCAACAGCCTCACAGCCGCAACAGCCTCTAGGAGCCGAACCTCGATGGCGGATGAAAGCAAGCTTCGCGACTACCTCAAGCGCGTCCTCGCCGAGGCACGCCGCTCCCAGCAGCGTGTGCTGGAGCTGGAGGCGGAGAAGTCGGAGCCGATCGCGATCGTCGGAATGGCGTGCCGGCTTCCGGGTGGAGTCGCCGGCCCCGAGGACCTGTGGCGACTCGTCTCCCAACGAGGCGACGGCGTCTCCGGCTTCCCCACCGACCGCGGCTGGGACCTGGAGAGCCTGTTCGACGAGGACCCCGAGCAGAGCGGCAAGTCGTACGTGACGCGCGGCGGGTTCCTGCACGAGGCCGGCCTCTTCGACGCGGGCTTCTTCGGCATCTCGCCACGCGAGGCCGTGGCGATGGACCCGCAGCAGCGGCTGCTCCTGGAGACCTCGTGGGAGGCCCTGGAACGGGCAGGCGTCGACGCCACCGGGCTCAAGGGTGCCGACGTCGGCGTCTTCGTCGGCGTCATCAACGAGGGCTACGCGACCGGCGGCCCGGTCCCGCCGGAGCTGGAGGGATTCACCGGAACCGGCACCACGGGGAGCGTGGCCTCGGGTCGCATCTCGTACGTGTTCGGGTTCGAGGGTCCGGCCGTGACCGTCGACACGGCGTGCTCCTCCTCGCTCGTGGCCATGCACCTCGCGGCGCAGGCCCTGCGCCGCGGGGAGTGCTCGATGGCGCTGGCCGGCGGCGCGACCGTGATGGCAGGCCCCGGCATGTTCATGGAGTTCTCGCGGCAGCGGGCCCTCGCGGCCGACGGCCGCTGCAAGTCGTACGCGGACGCCGCCGACGGTACGGGCTGGGCCGAGGGCGCGGGCATGGTCGTCCTGGAGCGCCTGTCCGAGGCCCGGCGCAATGGACACCAGGTGCTCGCCGTGATCCGTGGCTCGGCCGTCAACCAGGACGGCGCCTCCAACGGCTTGACGGCCCCCAACGGCCCCTCCCAGCAGCGGGTCATCCGCAAGGCCCTCGCCGACGCCGGTCTCACGCCGGCCGACGTCGACGTGGTCGAGGGCCACGGGACGGGAACCGTGCTCGGCGACCCGATCGAGGCCCAGGCCCTCCTGGCGACCTACGGCCAGGAGCGCGAGCCCGGACGCCCGTTGTGGCTGGGTTCGCTGAAGTCGAACGTCGGCCACACGCAGGCGGCTGCGGGTGTCTCCGGCGTGATCAAGATGGTCCAGGCGATGCGGTACGGCGTGATGCCGGCCACGCTCCACGTGGACACGCCGTCCTCTCAGGTGGACTGGTCGGAGGGCGCCGTCGAGCTGCTTACCGAGGCGCGGGAGTGGTCGGCCGTCGGGCGGCCGCGCCGGGCGGGCGTCTCCTCCTTCGGAGTCAGCGGGACGAACGCGCACCTGGTCCTGGAGGAGCCCCCGGCCGAGGATCCGGAGCCGGTGGCAGCCGTCACCGATGGTCTCGTGCCGCTCGTGGTCTCGGCGCGCAGCGCCGACGCCCTGGCGGGGCAGGCGGAGCGGCTGGCCTCCTTCGTGGCGGCGGGCGGGGACCTGGCGCTCTCGCACCTGGCCGGCGCCCTGGTGGCGCGGCGTGC
>NZ_JBITTJ010000029.1:0-13978 GCF_044541845.1 Streptomyces sp. NPDC085481 | reverse complement strand
CGCCCGGTTACATTCCGAACCCGGAAGCTAAGCCTTTCAGCGCCGATGGTACTGCAGGGGGGACCCTGTGGGAGAGTAGGACGCCGCCGAACAATATTTCAGGACCCCTGGTCCCCAGCGTTCATGCTGGGACCAGGGGTCCTTTTGTTTTTCCTGGAATTTTCTGAAACGCGCGGCCGCGTGCCGGCTGCGCGAGAATGACTGCAGTACCCGAAGACAGGAGTCACGTCGATGTCCACCAACTCTCCCGACGACCGCCCCGAGCGCGAACCGCGCCGCCGGGACGGTGGCGAGCGGGGCGGCTTCCGTGGGCCGCGTCGTGACGACAACCGTGGTGGCGGAAGCGGCGGTGGCTACCGCGGCCGCGACGACCGCCGCGATGACCGTGGCGGTGAGCGTCCGCCGTTCCGTCGTGATGACCGGCGTGACGACCGTGGCGGTGAGCGTCCGCCGTTCCGTCGTGATGACCGGCGTGATGACCGGCGTGACGACCGTGGTGGCGAGCGTCCGCCGTTCCGTCGTGATGACCGGCGTGATGACAACCGTGGTGGCGGTGGCGGTGGCTACCGCGGCCGTGACGACCGTCCCTCGTACCGTCGCGATGACCGTGGGGGCGAGCGTCCGCCGTTCCGTCGTGATGACCGTCGCGACGACCGTGGTGGCGAGCGTCCGCCGTTCCGTCGTGACGAACGGCGTGATGACAACCGTGGTGGCGGTGGCGGTGGCTACCGCGGCCGTGACGACCGTCCTCCGTTCCGTCGTGACGACCGTGGTGGCGAGCGTCCGTCCTTCCGTCGTGACGACCGCCGTGACGACCGTGGCGGTGAGCGTCCTCCCTTCCGTCGTGACGACCGGCGCGATGACCGGCGTGACGACCGTGGCGGTGAGCGTCCTCCGTTCCGTCGTGACGACCGGCGTGATGACAACCGTGGTGGCGGTGGCGGTGGCTACCGCGGCCGTGACGACCGTCCTCCGTTCCGTCGTGACGACCGTGGGGGCGAGCGTCCGTCCTTCCGTCGTGCGGACCGTCGTGACGACCGCCGTGACGACCGTGGCGGTGAGCGTCCTCCCTTCCGTCGTGACGACCGCCGTGACGACCGTGGGGGCGAGCGTCCTCCCTTCCGTCGTGACGACCGCCGTGACGACCGTGGGGGCGAGCGTCCGCCGTTCCGTCGTGACGACCGGCGTGATGACAACCGTGGTGGCGGTGGCTACCGCGGCCGTGACGACCGTCCCTCGTACCGTCGCGACGAGCGGCCCCGTGGGCCGCGTCGGGACGACCGGGGTGGTTTCGGGCGTCGGGACGACCGGCACCGGGACCGTGGGGACCGTGCGCCGATCAAGCGGCTGCCGATCCCGCCGGAGGTCACCGGTGAGGAGATCGACCCGGCCGTCCGCCAGGAGCTGATGAGCCTGCCCAAGGGGCTCGCCGAGGACGTCTCGCGCAACCTCGTCATGGTCGCCCAGCTGATCGACGAGGACCCGGAGAAGGCGTACGAGTACTCCCGTATCGCGCTTCGGCTCGCCTCGCGTGTCGCCGCGGTCCGTGAGGCGGCCGGCTTCGCGGCGTACGCGACGCAGAAGTACGCGGAGGCGCTGGCCGAGTTCCGGGCCGCGCGTCGGATGACGGGCAGTGTCGAGCTGTGGCCCGTGATGGCGGACTGCGAGCGCGGTCTTGGTCGTCCGGAGCGGGCGCTGGCCATGGCCGGCGAGCCCGAGGTGCAGAAGCTGGACAAGGCCGGGCAGGTCGAGATGCGGCTCGTCGCCGCCGGTGCCCGCCGGGACATGGGGCAGCTCGACGCGGCCATCGTGACCCTGCAGAGCCCCGAGCTGGCGTCCAACGCCAACCACCCGTGGACCGCGCGCCTGCGGTACGCGTACGCCGACGCGCTGCTGGCCGCCGGCCGTGACGGCGAGGCGCGTGAGTGGTTCGCCAAGGCGGTGGAGGCTGACAAGGACGGCTCCACCGACGCCTCCGACCGGCTCGCGGAGCTCGACGGGGTCGAGTTCGTCGACGCCTTCGACGACTCCGATGAGGAGAACGGCGACGAGAGCGGTGACGAGAGCGACGGCGAGGTCGAGGCCGAGCGCGATGGAGACCGCGAAGACGACCGCGACGACCGCGACGAGGACTGATGTCCGCGCTGCCGGCTAGCGCATGAACGAAGGGCGGAACCCCACCGGGGTTCCGCCCTTCGTCGTTTTCAGTCCAGGGCCAGGCTGCGCAGGACCAGGCCCGTCGCCGGCTTGGGGCCGAAGGAGGTCGACTTCCGGGGCATCGTGACGCCCTGGCGGGCCAGGTCCCGGACGACCTCCTCCTTCACCGGGTGCATCAGGACGGCCGTACCGCCGCGGCGTTCGGCCTGGGCGACGGCGGCGCGGGTGTCGTGGATGTAGCTGATGTCCTCGGGGGCGTCCGGGATGTGCCAGACGTGGTCGAGGAGCGTGGAGTGCAGGACCGTCGCGTCCAGGGTGCGCCAGGCCTCGGGGCGGTCCGTGCGGATCGTGCGGGCCAGGAGCGCAGGGTCCGGGCGGTCGACGAGGTGGAAGGCGCCGTCACCCGCGAGGAGGAACGCGTTGCCCTCGGCCGTGGCCGCGGCCAGGGCCTCCTGGGCGGCGGACAGCGGGCCCGCCACGCGGGTGACGCGGAAGCCGTCACCGAGGGCCGCCAGGGCGTCGGCGACGGGGAGGCGGTTGAGGAGCCGGTGGATGGCACGGACCCGCAGGGGGTAGCGGGCGGTGTCGATGAGGAGGACCAGGCCGTAGTTCCACGGGCCGGGCGCGGTGTGTTCCTCGCGCAGCCGGAGGTAGGTGGCCCAGCGGTGGTGGCCGTCGGCGATCAGGGCCTGGTGGCGGCCGAGTTCGGCGGCGACGGCGGCGAGGTCGGCCGGGTCGGTGACGGACCAGAGGCGGTGGTGGAAGCCGTCCTCGGTGGTGGTGGAGAGCAGCGGCTCGTGTGCGATGGTGCGGTCGATGACCGTGCCGGCTCCGTCGCCGTCGCCGCGGTAGGTGAGGAGCAGCGGCTCGAGGTTGGCGGCCGTGGTGCGCATGAGGGCGGCGCGGTCCTCGACGATGTGCGGCATGACGTCCTCGTGGGGGAGGACGACGCCTTCGGCGGGTGGGGAGAGTTCGAGGGCGCCGATGAGGCCGCGCTGGAGGATGCCGTCGCCGCTCTGCTCGTACACGTAGAGGGCGGGCTCGGGGTCCGGGGCGAGGATGCCGTCGGCGAGCCAGCGGTCGAGGGTGACGGCGGCCTTGCGGTGGCGGGTGCCGGCCGTCATGGCCTGCGGGAGGATCAGCCGGACGATGTTGTGGGGGTCGGCGGACTCGAGGTGGAGGAGTCCGTCGGGCCGTACGACGACGTCGTACGGAGGAGAGGTCACGGCTGCCAGGCTGCCGACCCGTTCGGGTACGTACCGGAGGCCCCGGAAGGGGGCCAGGCGGAGACCGGGGGCGCGGACGTCGTCGGCCGCGTGACCAGAGGTGTTCATCTGGTCATCGTATGTGGCCGGTGGCATGAGCGATGATCGGGGAGGCAGGGATTTTCACCCGTGACGTGAGGAGTGGGCGGGCATGACGGGAATCGGCCAGGGCCGGCAGGGCAGGAATCGGCCAGGTGGCAGCGCGGGCGTGCTGAGCGAGGCGTACGACACGGCGCTGCTGGACCTGGACGGTGTCGTGTACGCGGGCGGGGACGCGATCCCGTACGCCGTGGAGGCGCTGGGGGCGGCCCGGGCGGGCGGGATGCACCTCGCGTACGTCACCAACAACGCGCTGCGGACGCCGGAGACGGTGGCGGCGCATCTGACGGAGCTCGGGGTGCCGGCGGAGGCGGGGGACGTGATCACCTCGGCGCAGGCGGTGTCCCGGTTGATCGCCGACGAGGTGCCGCCCGGTTCGCGGGTCCTGGTGATCGGCGGCGAGGGGCTGCGGGTGGCGCTGCGCGAGCGGGGTCTGGTGCCGGTGGAGTCGGCGGACGACGACCCGGTGGCGGTGGCGCAGGGCTACGGGGGTCCGGAGCTGCCGTGGGGCCGGCTTGCGGAGGCGAGTTATGCCGTGCGGCGCGGGCTGCCGTGGTACGCCTCGAACACGGACCTGACGGTGCCGGGTGCGCGGGGGATCGGGCCCGGGAACGGTGCCGCGGTGGAGGTCGTGCGGATCGCGACGGGCGCGGAGCCGAAGGTGGCGGGCAAGCCGTTGCCGCCGATGCACCGGGAGACGGTGCTGCGGACCGGGGCCGAGCGGCCGCTGGTGATCGGGGACCGGCTGGACACGGACATCGAGGGCGCGTTCAACGGGGGCGTGGACTCGCTGCTCGTCCTGACCGGGGTGACGGATGTGGCGCAGCTGCTCGCGGCCGTGCCGGAGCACCGGCCGACCTTCGTGTCGGCGGACCTGCGGGGTCTGCTGGTGGCCCAGCCGGAGGTGGTGGAGGGTGCCGACGGATCGTTCCTGTGCGGGGGCTGGACGGCGTCGGTGAGCGGGGGAGCGCTGGTGGTGGAGGGCGCGGAGGACGCCCTGGATCCACTGGACGGCGTTCGGGCGCTGTGCGCGGCGGCCTGGACGGACGCGGGCGCGGGTGCGTGCGGCCTGGACGCGGGTAAGGCGCTGGAGCGGCTGGGCCTGCGGTGACGGCACTGGAGCCTCTGGGCCTGCGGTGACGGCGGGGAGGCCCTGGGGCTGGGGTGGTGGCCGGGGTCGTACACGGCATCGATCAATATTCAGAGGGTAGGCTAACCTAACCTCGTGTTGGTCGAGAGTCCCTCCCGTGCGAGCGCGGAGCCGACCGCCGCTGCCCAGCCGCCGAAGCGCCGGAACTCCGTGCGCGCCGCCGGACTGGTCGTGGCCGTCGGAGTCCTGCTGCTGGTCTGTGTCCTGAGCATCATGATCGGTGCCAAGCCGGTGCCGCTCGGCGATGTCTGGCACGGGCTGTTCCACAACAGCGGCATCCGCAACGACGTGGTGGTCCACGACGTCCGCGTCCCGCGCACGATCCTGGGGCTGCTGGTCGGTCTGGCCCTCGGCCTGTCCGGCGCCGTCATGCAGGGCCTCACCCGCAACCCGCTCGCCGAGCCCGGGCTGCTCGGCGTCAACGCGGGCGCCGCCGCGGCGGTCGTCTCCGCCATCGCCTTCCTCGGCGTCACCGACGTCGACGCGTACGTGTGGTTCGCCTTCGTCGGCGCCGCCGTCGTCTCCGTCGTCGTGTACGTCCTCGGCGGCAGCCGCAGCGCCACGCCCGTACGGCTCGCGCTGGCCGGAACCGCGGCCACCGCCGCCCTGTACGGGTACGTCAACGCCGTACAGCTGCTGAACTCCGCCGCCCTCGACCGGCTGCGCTTCTGGACCGTCGGCTCGCTCGCCTCCGCGAACACGGACACCGTCGGCCAGGTCGCGCCCTTCATCCTCGTCGGCGCCGTGCTCGCGCTCCTCATCTCCCGGCCGCTGAACGCCATGGAGATGGGCGACGACACCGCCCGCGCCCTCGGCGCCCACCTCAACCGCACCCGGATCACCGCGATGGTGTCCGTCACACTGATGTGCGGCGCCGCGACCGCCGCCTGCGGGCCGATCGTCTTCGTCGGCCTGATGGTTCCGTACATCGTGCGGTCGATCACCGGCCCCGACATGCGCTGGATCCTCCCGTACACGGCCGTGCTCTCGCCCGTGCTCCTCCTCGGCTCCGACGTCATCGGGCGGGTCGTCGCCCGCCCCGCCGAACTCCAGGTCGGCATCGTCACCGCGCTCGTCGGCGGGCCCGTCTTCATCCGTCTCGTCCGTCGCAAGAGGATGGCCCAGCTGTGAGCACCAAGTCCCTGCGGACCGCCGGCGGGCTCTCCGTGCGCTACGAGCCGCGCGCCCTCGTGTCGGTCATCGGCCTGCTCGTCCTCTCGCTCGCCGCCGCGGTCGTCCTCATCGGCAGCGGCGACTTCCCCATCGCGCCCGGCGACGTCGTCGCCACCCTCCTCGGCGACGGCACGCCCGTGCAGGAGTTCGCCGTGATGGACCTGCGGCTGCCGCGGGTCCTGGTCGCCGTCTTCGTCGGCGCCGCGCTCGGCATCGGCGGCGCCGTCTTCCAGTCGGTCTCCCGCAACCCCCTCGGCAGCCCGGACGTCATCGGCTTCGGCCAGGGCGCCACGGTCGGCGCGCTCGCCGTCATCGTGCTCTTCCAGGGCAGCGCGGCGGCGGCCGCAGGCGGCGCCGTCACCGGCGGGCTCGTCACCGGCGTCGTGATCTACCTGCTGGCCTGGAAGCGCGGGGTGAACGGCTACCGGCTCGTCCTCATCGGCATCGGCGCCGCCGCCATGCTCACCGCCGTCATCCACTACCTCATCACCAAGGCGCAGCTCGTCGACGCCACCCGCGCCGTCGTGTGGATGACCGGATCGCTCGACGGGCGGGACTGGGCCCAGTTCTGGCCGCTGTTCGCCGTCAGCTGCGTCCTGCTGCCGCTGGTCCTCGGCCACGGCCGGGCGCTGCGCATGCTCGAGATGGGCGACGACGCCGCGTACGCGCTCGGCGTGAAGGTCGAGCGGACCCGGATCGTGCTCATGGGCTCGGCGGTGCTCCTCGTGGCCGTCGCCACCGCCGCCGCGGGACCCATCGTCTTCGTCTCCCTGAGCGCACCCCAGCTGGCCCGCCGGCTCACCCGCTCGCCCGGCCCCAACCTCGCCGCCTCCGCGCTCATGGGCACCGCCCTGCTGCTGGTGGCCGACTGGGTGGCCACCAACGCCTTCGGCGAGCGCCGGCTGCCGGTCGGTGTCGTCACCGGCGTCCTCGGCGGCTGCTACCTCCTCTGGCTGCTCGTCAGCGAGCGCAAGGCGGGCCGGATATGACCACCACGGCAACACCAGCCGAAGACAACAGGAGCAAGGGTATGAACGGGCAGCAGCCCCAGCGGCTCAGCGCCGAGTCGGTCACGCTCGCCTACGACCAGCGGGTCATCGCCCGTGACCTCAGCGTCGTGATCCCCGACAACTCCTTCACGGTCATCGTCGGCCCCAACGCCTGCGGCAAGTCCACCCTCCTGCGCGCCCTGTCCCGGATGCTCAAGCCCACCCAGGGACGGGTCCTGCTGGACGGCCAGGCGATCCACTCGATGCCGGCCAAGAAGGTCGCCAAGACGCTCGGCCTGCTGCCGCAGTCCTCGATCGCGCCCGACGGCATCACCGTCGCCGACCTCGTCGCCCGCGGGCGCTACCCCCACCAGGGGCTGCTGCGCCAGTGGTCTGCCGAGGACGAGCGGATCGTGCAGGAGTCGATGGCCGCGACCGGGGTCGCCGAGCTCGGCGAGCGGTACGTCGACGAGCTCTCCGGCGGCCAGCGGCAGCGGGTCTGGATCGCCATGGCCCTCGCCCAGCAGACCCCGCTGCTGCTCCTGGACGAGCCGACCACCTTCCTCGACATCCAGCACCAGATCGACGTCCTCGACCTGTGCGCCGAGCTGCACGAGGACCAGGGCCGCACCCTCGTCGCCGTCCTGCACGACCTCAACCACGCGGCCCGCTACGCCACCCACCTCATCGCCTGCCGTGACGGCGAGGTCGTCGCCGAGGGGCCGCCGTCCGAGGTCGTCACGGCCGGGCTGGTCGAGCGGGTCTTCGGGCTGCGCTGCCAGGTCATCGAGGACCCGGAGACCGGTACGCCGCTGGTGGTACCCGCGGGGCGCAAGGCCCGGGCGGCCCGTGGCGGCGCGGGCGGTCCCACAGCTCCTACCGCCCCTACAGCAGTGACCGCAGTCTGAGCAGGTCGCGGAAGCCCGCCTCCAGGCCCACCCGGCCCGAGGCCCAGGCCTTCGCGAAGTTCAGCTCGCCGCCCACCATCGCCACCAGGTCGTCGCCGGTCATCCGCAGGCGGATCTGGGCCTTCTCGGCCGGCGGGCCCGGGAGGGTGTCCCGGACCTCGATGCGGCCGTCGGCCAGGCGGCCGGTGAAGGTCGTGTCGAGGTCGGTGATGTGGCAGCTGAGGGTGCGGTCGAGCGCGGCCGCGCCGCGTACCTCGCCGTCCGCACGGGCCAGGTTGTCCGAGAGTCTGTCGAGTGCGTCGCGGCACTCCGTGATCGTCGCCATCGCGGTCGACCGTACCCCAGGGCTTCGCGGTAGCGTCGGGGCATGAGCGACGCGACACCCGAAGCCCCGCAGGAGCAGGCCGCCGATCCCGGGCCCGCTCCCCTCGGCGTCGTACGGACCCCCACCGGCCGGCCCGCCGTGGACGCGCTCCTGGACCGCCTCGGCGACGCGGACCACCTCCCGGCGGACGGACACCTCGACGTGTACGAGGATGTACACCGTGGCCTGCGCGCCGAGCTGACCTCGCTCGACGCCGCACCCGCACCCCGTCCGTACGACAACAGGAGCTGAACCGAACGTGGCAGGAGTGGTCCGCCGCCGCCTCGACGCCGAGCTGGTACGGCGCAAGCTGGCCCGCTCGCGCGAGCACGCCAGCCAGCTGATCGCCGCGGGCCGGGTGACCGTCGGCAAGACGGTCGCCACCAAGCCCGCGACCCAGGTCGAGACCGCCGCGGCCATCGTCGTCCAGCAGGACGACGCCGACCCCGACTACGTCTCGCGCGGCGGCCACAAGCTGGCCGGCGCCTTCGCCGCCTTCGTGCCCGGGGGCCTGCGGATCGAGGGCCGGCGCGCGCTCGACGCGGGCGCGTCGACCGGCGGCTTCACCGACGTCCTGCTGCGGGCCGGCGCCGCCCATGTCGTCGCCGTCGACGTCGGCTACGGGCAGCTCGCCTGGTCGCTGCAGAGCGACGAGCGGGTCACCGTCAAGGACCGGACGAACGTGCGCGAGCTGACCCTGGAGGCCATCGACGGCGTCCCGGTCGACCTCGTCGTCGGCGACCTGTCGTTCATCCCGCTCGGGCTCGTGCTGCCCGCCCTCGCCTCCTGCACCGCGCCCGGCGCCGACCTGGTCCTCATGGTCAAGCCGCAGTTCGAGGTCGGCAAGGAGCGGCTCGGCTCCGGCGGAGTGGTGCGCAGCGCCGAACTGCGCGCCGACGCCGTGAAGAACGTGGCCCGTCGGGCGGGCGAGCTCGGGCTCGGCGTCCTCGGCGTCACGGCCAGCCCGCTGCCCGGGCCGTCAGGCAACGTCGAGTACTTTCTGTGGCTGCGGGCGGGGGCACCCGCCCTTGATCCGGCGGACGTCGACCGCGCCGTGGCGGAAGGACCTCGTTGAGCACTGGTTCGAGCACTTCGACTGACAGCGACCGCACTGTTTTCCTGCTCGCGCACACCGGCCGGCCGGCCGCCGTGCGCAGCGCCGAACTCGTCGTCCTCGGGCTGCTGCGCAGCGGCATCGGGGTCCGCGTCCTGGAGGCGGAGGCGGCCGATCTGCCGCTGCCGCCGTCCGTCGAGAAGGTGCCGGAGGCCTGCACCGACGCGCTCGACGGCTGCGAGCTGCTCGTCGTCCTCGGAGGGGACGGGACGCTGTTGCGCGGCTCGGAGTTCGCCCGGGCGTCCGGGGTGCCGATGCTCGGCGTCAACCTGGGCCGGGTCGGATTCCTCGCCGAGGCCGAGCGCGACGACCTCGACAAGGTCGTGGACCGGGTCGTCACCCGGGCCTACGAGGTCGAGGAGCGGATGACGCTCGACGTGACCGTGTACCAGAACGGCGATGTCCTGCACCAGGACTGGGCGCTCAACGAGGCGGCCGTGCAGAAGGTCTCCCCGGAGCGGATGCTCGAGGTGGTCCTCGCGATCGACGGGCGCCCGGTGACCGGGTTCGGCTGCGACGGGGTGATCTGCGCGACGCCGACCGGCTCGACGGCGTACGCCTTCTCCGCGGGCGGGCCGGTGATCTGGCCCGAGGTGGAGGCGCTGCTCATGGTGCCGATCGGGGCGCACGCCCTGTTCGCCAAGCCGCTCGTCACCACCCCCGACTCGGTGCTGGCCGTCGAGGTCGAGCCGCACACCCCGCACGGCGTGCTGTGGTGCGACGGCCGGCGCACGGTGGAACTCCCGGCCGGCGCGCGGGTCGAGGTCCGGCGCGGCGCCGTTCCGGTCCGTCTGGCCCGGCTGCACCACGCCTCGTTCACCGACCGGCTGGTGGCGAAGTTCGCGCTGCCGGTCTCCGGCTGGCGCGGGGCGCCGCACCGAGCCCACTCCGGCGGGTGACAGAGGGCCGCGAGGGGCCCTGCCGACCTGCGGGTTCGTCCCGGGTGGGCGGGGGCCGTCGCACAGGGGCGGCCCGACCTCGTAAGGTCTTCCCCGTGTTGGAGGAGATGCGGATACGGTCGCTCGGAGTCATCGACGACGCTGTCGTCGAGCTGTCGCCCGGTTTCACCGCGGTGACCGGCGAGACCGGTGCGGGCAAGACGATGGTCGTGACCAGCCTCGGGCTGCTGCTCGGCGGGCGTGCCGACCCCGCCCTGGTACGGATCGGGGCGGGGGCCGCCGTCGTCGAGGGGCGCATCACGCTGCCCCCGGGCGGGGCGGTCGCCGTGCGGGCCGAGGAGGCGGGCGCCGAGCTCGACGAGGGCGCGCTCCTGGTCAGCCGTACGGTCTCCGCCGAGGGACGCTCGCGCGCCCACCTCGGGGGTCGCGCGGTGCCGGTCGGGCTGCTCGCCGAACTGGCCGACGAGCTCGTCGCCGTACACGGCCAGACCGACCAGCAGGGCCTGCTCAAGCCGGCCCGGCAGCGTGGCGCCCTGGACCGGTACGCGGGCGAGGCCGTCAGCGTGCCGCTCGCGGCCTACGGCGAGGCGTACCGGCGGCTGCGGGCCGTCACCGCCGAGCTGGAGGAGATCACCACCCGGGCCCGGGAGCGGGCCCAGGAGGCGGACCTGCTGCGCTTCGGGCTCGGCGAGGTCGAGGCCGTCGAGCCGCGCGCGGGCGAGGACGTCGAGCTCGCCGCCGAGGCGGAGCGGCTCGGCCACGCCGAGTCGCTGGCCTCCGCCGCCGCCCTCGCGCACGCCGCGCTCGCGGGCCAGCCCGAGGACCCCGAGGCCGTGGACGCGACGACGCTCGTCGCTGGCGCGGGCCGGGCCCTGGAGGCCGTACGGGCGCACGACCCGGCGCTCGCCGCGCTCGCCGACCGGATGGGCGAGATCTCCATCCTGCTGTCGGACGTGGCCGGGGAGCTGGCCGGGTACGCGGACGACCTGGACGCCGATCCGCTGCGGCTGGCCGCCGTCGAGGAGCGGCGCGCGGCCCTCACGCAGCTCACCCGCAAGTACGGCAGGGACGGTGAGGGGACGGCCGCCGTGCTCGCCTGGGCGGAGCAGAGCGCGGCCCGGCTGACCGAGCTCGACGGCGACGACGACCGCCTCGACGAGCTGACGGCGGAGCGGGACCGGCTCCGCGACGACCTCTCGGTGCTCGCGCAGCGGCTCACCGACGCCCGTACGGAGGCGGCGGCCCGGTTCGCGGACGCCGTCACCGCCGAGCTGGCGTCGCTGGCCATGCCGCACGCGCGGGTGTCCTTCGCGATCCGGCAGACCGAGGACCCCGACGGCGTCGAGGTGGGCGGCCGCCGCGTCGCGTACACGCCGTCCGGTGCCGACGAGGTCGAACTGCTGCTCGCCCCGCACCCGGGCGCCCCGCCGCGGCCGATCGCCAAGGGCGCGTCCGGTGGTGAGCTGTCCCGCGTGATGCTCGCGGTCGAGGTCGTCTTCGCGGGTACGGACCCGGTGCCGACGTACCTCTTCGACGAGGTCGACGCGGGCGTCGGCGGCAAGGCGGCGGTGGAGATCGGCCGCCGGCTCGCCAAGCTGGCCAAGACCGCGCAGGTCGTGGTCGTCACGCACCTGCCGCAGGTGGCGGCCTTCGCCGACCGGCAGCTGCTGGTGGAGAAGACCAACGACGGCTCGGTCACCCGCTCCGGCGTCACCGTCCTGGAGGGCGAGGACCGGGTGCGCGAGCTGTCCCGGATGCTCGCGGGCCAGGAGGACTCCGAGACCGCCCGGGCGCACGCCGAGGAACTCCTCGCGACGGCGCGGGCCGACGGCTGATGGGGCGTCCGGGGGCCTTCGTCGTGGCCGCTGGTGTGACCCGGGCCGCGTACGAGGCGCTGCGGCGGGTCCGTGACCCGCGATGGGAGCGGGTGAACCACGCGGGGCGGAGCGTCGGCCTGTACGCGGGGCCCGCGGTCGCTCTCGGGGCTGCCGTGGGGACGCGGAGTGCGCCGGGCGCGCTCGCGGTGCTCGCCGCGGGGGCGTGCGGCGCGTACGACGACGCGTACGGCGACGAGCGGCGGGGGTTCCGGGCACATCTGGCGGCGCTGCGCGAGGGCGAGGTGACCAGCGGGGCCGTCAAACTGTTCGGCATCGGCGCCGCGGGGCTCGTGGCCGGGGCGCTGCTGAAGGAACGGCCCCTCGACAAGGTGCTCGCCGGGATCGTCATCGCGGGGACGGCCCACCTCGTCAACCTGGTCGACGTCCGGCCGGGGCGGGCCGGGCTCGCCGTCCTCGGGCTGTCGGCCCCCGGCCTGCTGAGCACACCGCTGGCCGCCGCCCCGATGGGCGCCGTGGCCGCCGTGCTCGGCGAGGACCTGGGCGAGCGGACCATGCTCGGCGACACGGGCGCGCAGGCCCTCGGCGCGGCCGTCGGCACGGCCATCGCCGCGGGGAACGGGCGGCTGGGGCTCGCCGTGCATGCGGCGGGCCTTGTGGCGGCGGCGGTGTACGGGGACGAGATCAGCGAGCTGGTGCGCTGACCGCTCCGCCGGGCTCGCCCGTACTCACCCGTGTGGGTGATCCCGGTCGGTAAGTTGAGGCGTCCGACACGGCGACGACGCCACTTCGGTGCCGGAACGTGCGTACGGACTGGCATCCTTGGGCCGTGACACAGCTCCGTACGGTCCAAGTGCTGGGCGGCGGCAGCGCGGGAAGCAGCGCGCACGTCAGATCACTTGCCTCGGGGCTCGTGGCGAGGGGCGTGCGGGTGACCGTGTGCGCCCCGGCGGACCTCGACGACGTCTACGACTTCGCGGGCGCCGGCGCGCACTTCGTGCCGGTGCCGCGCCGGGGCGGGCCGGCGACGGTCGCCGCGCTGCGCAACGTCTGCATCGGCGCGGACGTCGTCCACGCGCACGGGCTCGACGCCTCGGTGCGGGCCTCGCTCGCACTGTCCGGCGGCGCCGGGCCGCGCACCCCGCTCGTGACGACCTGGCACACCCGCAGCCAGGTGGCGGGCGCCAAGGCCGGGCTCGTGCGGCTCCTGGAGCGAAGGACCGTGCGGGCGGCGGCCGTCGTGCTCGGCACCTCATCCGAACTCGTCGACCGGGCGCGGCGGCGCGGCGCCCGCGACGCCCGGCTGGCGCCGGTGACCGTACCGGCCTCGCGCGCTCCCGTCTGCCTGCACGACGGCAAGGCGCGGGCCGAACTCGGCGCCGTGGACCGGCCCTTGCTGATGGCGGTCGGCGCGCTGGAGCCGGGGCGCGGGTACGGGATGCTGCTCGACGCGGCGCGGGTGTGGCGGGACCTGGACCCGCAGCCGCTCCTGGTGATCGCGGGGGAGGGGCCGGAACGGGCGGTGCTGCAGCGGCGGATCGAGGCGGAGGGGCTCGCGGTGCGGCTCATCGGACGCCGCGACGACGTGGCGGAGCTGCTCGCCGCGGCGGACGTCGCGGTCCTGCCGTCCCGCTGGGAGGCCCGCTCGCTCCTCGCCCAGGAGGCACTGCGGCTTGGCGTGCCGCTCGTCGCCACCGCGGTGGGCGGGGTGCCGGAACTCGTCGGCTCCGCCGCGGAACTCGTCCCGTACGGGGACGCCCAGGCCCTCGCGGCGACGGTCCGCGGGCTGCTCGACGACACGGACCGGCGCCTCGACCTGGCTGCGGCGGGACGGATGCAGGCGCGGACGTGGCCGACGGAGGACGAGACGATCGCCCACGTCCTGAGCGTGTACGACGAGCTGTCGGGGCGCTGAGGGGCCTCCCGCATCCTTGGGTTCTAGTGGTTGTCGCAACACCCCAGTTCAGGGGTGGCGATGGACTTCGAGATCCGGCGGGACCGGACCCCTCAAGGGCCCAGGAAGCT
>NZ_JBITTJ010000028.1:0-15815 GCF_044541845.1 Streptomyces sp. NPDC085481 | reverse complement strand
TCGACGGAACGCCCGACCTGCTCTGGCGCAGCCTCGACTCCGGCACCATCTACATCCGCCACGGCAAGCCCGGCACCGTCACCGGCAGCGTCGACCTGAACTCCATCAAGGTCGCGGCCAACTCCCGCGAGGGCGTCGACACCTCCTACGGCACCAACTGGACGACCACCAACATCACGGCGGTCATCGGCATCCCGGACGTCAACGGCGACCGGATCCCCGACCTGTGGGTCCGCTACGGCGCCGACGGCACCATGAAGGTCTACCACCCGTCCACCACCAACACCGGCGCCGCCGTCAAGACGGTCCTGTCGGTGAACTGGGCCGGTATCAAGTCCTTCGGATGATCACTGATCACTGATCGATCCCGTTCCACACGAGTGAGCCCCCGGCGCCGCCAAGGCACCGGGGGCTCACCCCTTTCCCGTACGAGCTAGGCGGAGGCCCCGCCCTCCGCGATGGCTTCCGCCACCTCCTCGACCCGCTCCCGCTCCTCCGCCGCGAAGCGCTCGCGGTCCAGGGCCTCGGCGATCTCCTCGTCCTGGGTCATGAGGAGGTCGAGGTTGGAGTCGCCGAGGTCGAAGACGCCCATGTCGAGGTAGGCCTTCTGCAGGCGCTCGCCCCACAGGCCGATGTCCTTGACGCACGGCACGATCCGGCTGAAAAGCAGCTTGCGGAACAGGTGCAGGAACTCGCTCTGCTCGCTGAGGGCCTCGGCCTCCTTCTTGGGGATGCCGAAGTTCTCCAGGACCTCTACGCCCCGCAGCCGGTCCCGCATCAGATAGCAGCCCTCGATGACGAACTCCTCGCGCTCGCGCAGTTCGGCGTCCGTGAGCTGCTGGTAGTAGTCGCGGAGCGCCATCCGTCCGAAGGCCACGTGCCGGGCCTCGTCCTGCATCACGTACGCGAGTATCTGCTTGGGCAGCGGCTTGTCGGTGGTGTCGCGGATCATGCCGAAGGCGGCGAGCGCGAGGCCCTCGATGAGGACCTGCATGCCGAGGTAGGGCATGTCCCAGCGGGAGTCGCGCAGGGTGTCACCGAGCAGGCTCTGGAGGTTGTCGTTGATCGGGTAGAGCATCCCGATCTTCTCGTGCAGGAAGCGGGCGTAGATCTCGGCGTGCCGGGCCTCGTCCATGGTCTGGGTGGCCGAGTAGAACTTGGCGTCCATGTCGGGCACGGACTCGACGATCCGGGCGGCGCAGATCATCGCGCCCTGTTCGCCGTGCAGGAACTGGCTGAACTGCCAGGAGGCGTAGTGCCGGCGCAGTTCGGCCTTGTCCTTGTCGGTGAACTTGGCCCAGTGGCGGGTGCCGTAGAGGGACATGGCCTCGTCGGGGGTGCCAAGGGGGTCGTACGGGTCGACCTCCAGGTCCCAGTCGATCCGCGTGGCGCCGTCCCACTGCTTGTCCTTGCCCTTCTGGTAGAGGGCGAGGAGACGGTCGCGCCCGTCGTCGTAGTCCCAGTTGAAGCGGGCGGCACCGGTCGCCGGCACCTGCCAGACGGACTGCTTCGGGGCCTGCGCGTAAAGGTCGTGCGTCGACACTGACGGCTCCTTCCTACGGTTTCCAGCAGGCTCACACGTTGGTAGACACGGGGTCAACAAGTCACGCGTGAGGGATTGACGACGTTACTGACGGGGAGTCTTATACGTGGTGACAGTGCCCCGGCCGACCCGCCGACCCGACGACAACCAGCGTGAGGTGCCCCTCCGTCATGGCCAGTCTCACCGAGCCCGACTTCTCCCTCCTGCGGGACGCCCTCGGCCCGCTGCGCGACCGTGAACAGGTCGCCGAGCGGCTCCTGGCGTCCTCCCTCAAGCACTCCTTCGACCCCGAGACCGAGCTCGACTGGGACGCCCCCTTCGAGGACGGCAAGTGGTTCTGGCCACCGGAGCTGCTCTCGCTCTACGACACCCCGCTCTGGCGGAAGATGTCAGAGGAGCAGCGGATCGACCTCTCCCGCCACGAGGCCGCCTCGCTCGCCTCGCTCGGGATCTGGTTCGAGATCATCCTGATGCAGCTGCTCGTCCGGCACATCTACGACAAGTCGCTGACCAGCAGCCACGTCCGCTACGCCCTCACCGAGATCGCCGACGAGTGCCGGCACTCGATGATGTTCGCCCGGCTCATCACGCGCGGTGGCGCTCCCGAGTACCCGGTGCCGCGGATCTACCACAACCTCGGCCGCGTCCTGAAGACCGTCTCCACCACCCCCGGCTCCTTCGCCGCGACCCTCCTCGGCGAGGAGATCCTGGACTGGATGCAGCGGCTCACGTTCCCCGACGAGCGCGTCCAGTCCCTCGTACGCGGGGTCACGCGCATCCACGTGGTCGAGGAGGCCCGCCACGTGCGGTACGCGCGGGAGGAGTTGCGCCGGCAGATGATGACGGCGCCGCGCTGGGAGCAGGAGTTCACCCGGCTCAGCTGTGGCGAGGCCGCGCGGGTCTTCTCCACCTGTTTCGTCAACCCGAAGGTGTACGAGAACGTCGGCCTGGACCGCCGCGAGGCCGTCGCCCAGGTCAGGGCGAGCGGCCACCGCCGCGAGGTCATGCAGTCCGGCGCGAAGCGCCTGACCGACTTCCTTGACGACATCGGCGTCCTGCGGGGCGCGGGCCGCAGGCTCTGGAAGTCGTCCGGATTGCTGGCCTGAGCAGCGGAGTACGGGGATACCCTGCGGGCATGACGAGTCCCGCGTCGCCCGCGTACCGCCGGCTCAGTGTCGAGGAGCGGCGGCTTCAGCTGCTCGACGCCGCCCAGACGCTCTTCGCGCACCGGGCGCCGGAGGACGTGTCGCTCGACGACGTCGCCGAGGTGGCGGGGGTCTCGCGGCCGCTCGTCTACCGCTACTTCCCGGGCGGGAAGCAGCAGCTGTACGAGGCCGCCCTGCGCTCCTCGGCCGACGCGCTCGAACACTGCTTCGGCGAGCCGCCGGAGGGCCCGCCGACCGAGCGGCTCGCCCGGGTCCTGGACCGGTACCTCGACTTCGTCGACGGGCACGACGCCGGTTTCGCCGCCCTGCTGCGGGGCGGCAGCGTCGCCGAGACCTCGCGGACCACGGCCATCGTGGACGAGGTGCGGCGGGCGGCGGCCGAGCAGATCCTCTTCCACCTGGACGCGGAGCGGCCGGGGCCGAGGCTCGGGATGATGGTGCGGACCTGGATCGCGGCCGTCGAGGCGGCGTCCCTCATCTGGGTCGACGAGGGCAAGCGCCCGCCGGCCCGCGAACTGCGGGACTGGCTGGTCGACCACCTCGTCGCCCTGCTCGCGGCGACGGCGGCAGGCGACCCGGAGACGGCGGGCGTGGTGCGCCGGCTGCTCGCGCAGGAGACGGCGTCGGGCCCGGTCGGGACGCTGGCCCGGAACGTGCTGCCGGTGGTGGGCCAGGCGGCGCACCTGCTCTGAGCGGGGACACTGGTGGAGTGAGAAGCGAGAACACCCCCTTCCGCGGCGGCCCGCTCGACGGCCGGGTGCTGCCGATCCTGCTGGGCCCGACCGGACACCCGCCGAAGTGGTACGAGGTACCGGTCCCGGCCCACGAAGGCCACCCCGCGACCGTCCACGCCTACCGCCGCGAACCGGCG
The DNA here is from genome assembly GCF_044541845.1 of Streptomyces sp. NPDC085481. NCBI lineage: Bacteria > Bacillati > Actinomycetota > Actinomycetes > Kitasatosporales > Streptomycetaceae > Streptomyces > Streptomyces sp. NPDC085481. The sequence goes on along the minus strand of NZ_JBITTJ010000028.1, from coordinate 12,235 downwards.
GGCTACTCGAAACGGCTCGGACTGCAGAAGGGCTGGGTGTACGCGTACGCCCCGGAGGGACGTGAGCGCCGCGAGCTCCGCTGGCCCTGGTCGAAGCCCCGTACCGCGCCGCCGCCCTCCGCCGGCCCCGCTGAGCCGAAGGAGTGAGCGCGCCGAGCCTCCCCCGACTCCTCCGATCATCACACTGATCGGCGCGTCATCATCCCGAGGGAGAGGGAGGTGGTGACGTGTCGGTACGGCTGCTGCGCACGGTCTGCACGGGGGTACTCGCCGCGGCGACGGCCCTGACGGGGGTGGCCCTGGCCACGGACCCCCTCCTCGCGCCCCTGTCCCCCGGCGGCTCGGCGGAGCCGGCGAAGCCACCCGGCGGCGGACCCGGCGCGGCGGCGGAGCCGGGGGGCGATGCCCCCGGCGCGGCGGCGGAGCGCCCGGGCGCCGGCCACGGGGTCGAGCCACCGCCGGACTCCCGCGGTCCCGCGAAACCGACAGGGCCCCCCGGACCCGGCGCCCCCACGACGACGCCCAAACCGCCACGAGCGAACGCCCCCGCGAAGCCAGCGCCCACCGCCCACACCGCCGAGCCGGGGGCCGACGGCACCGCGCCACCCGCATCAGAGCGCCCCGCAACTCCGGCGAATCCACCCGGGCCCGACAACCTCGCGGCACCCGCCGAGCCCTCCGTCACACCACCGCGAGCCGAGGGCACGACGGACTCCGCGCAGGGCCCTGCCGAGTCGGCGGATCCCTCCGGAGCAGAGCGCCCCGCCGAGCCCGCGCAGCCACCGGCCAGCAGCGACCCCGCCGAGCCTCCCGTCACCCCGCCGGGAGCGGCCGGCACCGCGGACGCCACCGAGCCACCCGGGGTCGACGGCATCCCGGATTCCGCCGAGCCGTCCGGGACCGGCGATCCCGCGGACTCCACAGCGCCTCCGGAAACCGACGCGGCCGCAGAATCCACCGACCCCCCGGCCGCCACCGACGACCCGGCAGCCCCCACCGACCCCCCGGCCGCCACCGACGACCCCGCACCCTCCACCGACCCCGCACCCTCCACAGACCCCCCGGCCGCCACCGACGACCCCGCCGAATCCCCCGACCCTCCGGCCGCCGCCCACTCCGCCCCCTCCCTCTCCTCCCTCCCCTCCCTCCTCAGTCGTCTGCAGAGCCTCTACCGGCAGGTCGAGCAGGCCACCGAGGCCTACAACGCCACCGACGAGGCGCTCAAGCGGCAGGTCGCCGACACCAGGGGCGTCACCGCGCGGCTCGCCGCTGCCCGGGCCGAGTCGGCCCGGGGGCGGGACGAGGCCGGGCGGTTGGCGCGGGAGCAGTATCAGGGGCGGTCCGAACTCTCGCCGTATCTGCGGCTGCTGCTCGCGCCCGACCCCCAGCAGGCGCTGGATCAGGGCCGCCTGGTCGCGCGGGCGGCCCGCGCCCGGGCCGGCACCGTCAGCCGGTTGCAGGCGGCCGAGAAGCGGGCCGCCGACCTCGCGGCGGCCTCCCGCAAGGCCCTAGGCCGGAAGGAGGCCCTCGCCGCGCAGCAGCGGACCCGCCGCGACCAGGTGCAGGCGAAGCTGCGCGAGGTCGAGGGGCTGCTCGCGGGCCTCTCGCCCGACCAGGTCGCCAGGCTCGGCGACCTCGAACAGACCCAGACCGCCGGCGCCCAGGCCGAACTCCTCGGCTCCGGTGTCCTCGACGGCGCCCGCGCGCCCTCCCGCGAAGGCGCCGACGCGCTCCGTTTCGCGGTACGGCAGATCGGCAAGCCGTACGAGTGGGGCGCCGAGGGCCCGGACACGTACGACTGCTCCGGCCTCACCCAGCAGGCCTGGGCGAGCGCGGGGCTCGAGCTGCCCCGCACCAGCCAGGAGCAGTGGGAGACGCTCCCCCGCGTCCCCCTGACCCGGCTCCGCCCCGGCGACCTGGTCGTCTACTTCCCCGAGGCCACCCACGTCGCCCTCTACCTCGGGAACGGCCTGGTCGTCCACGCCCCGCGCCCGGGAGCCCGCGTCAAGGTCTCACCGCTCGCCGCCAACCCCCTCCTCGGAGCCGTACGCCCCGACCCCTCCGCCGCGCCCCTGAAGACGTTCGCGCCGCCCGAACTCCCGGAGGGAGCCACGGACGGCGCGGACGAGGGCTTCGACGGGACTCAGACTCCGGTGCCTCCGGCGACCGAGGCCAGGTAGGCGGACGTCTTCTCCGGGTCGAAGAAGAAGTTCTCGAAGTCGGAGGGGTCGTCGAAGCCGTTCGCGAAGCGGTCGGCGACCGGCTGGAGTCGGCCGGCCGCGCCGAGCAGGTTCAGGACGTGCTCCGGCGGGACGCCCAGCATCGCGTTGGTCCACTGCACGACGTGCCGGGCGGTGTCCCAGTAGCGGTCGAACGTCGACTGCATCCACGTCTCGTCGAAGGGGCGGTCGCCGTGCTCCACGATCGACGCGAGGTACGAGGCCGCGCACTTGGCGGCCGAGTTGGAGCCCTGGCCCGTGATCGGGTCGTTCGCGACGACCACGTCGGCGACGCCGAGGACAAGACCGCCGCCGGGGAGCCGGCCGATGGGGTTGCGTACGGTCGGGGCGTAGCGGCCGGCCAGGGTGCCTCCGGCGTCGGTCAGTTCGACCTTGGTGGCACGCGCGTGCTCCCAGGGCGTGAACTTCTCCATCAGCTCCAGCGTGAGCGCCAGGTGCTCGGAGGGATCCCTGACGCCCTGGAAGACGTCGAGCGGGCCGCCAGGGATGCCCTCCCAGAAGAGGATGTCGGCCCGGCCGGAGGTGGTGAGGGTCGGCATCACGAACAGCTCGCCGACGCCCGGCACGATGTTGCAGCGCACGGCGTCGAACTCGGGGTGCTCGGCGCGCGGGCCGAGCCCGTGGACGTACGAGACGGCGAGGGCGCGCTGCGGCTCGCTGTACGGGGAACGGGCCGCGTCCCGGCCGAACATCGACACCAGCTCGCCCTTGCCGGCCGAGACGAGCACCAGGTCGTAGCCGCGGGAGAAGTAGTCCAGGTCGCCGACGGCCGCGCCGTGGACGACGAGCTGGCCGCCGCGCTGGGCGAAGGTCTCCATCCAGCCGGCCATCTTCACGCGCTGGTCGACGGACTGCGCGTAGCCGTCGAGCTTGCCGACCCAGTCGATGGCGCGGGAGGAGTCGGGGGCGGCGACGGAGACGCCGAGGCCCTCGATGCGCGGGGCCTGGGACTCCCAGAAGCCGATGCCGAGGTCGCGCTCGTGCTGGAGCGCGGTGTCGAACATGCACTGGGTGGACATGACCCGGCCGGACCGGATCTCGTCCGCCGTGCGGTTGGACATCAGGGTGACTTCGTAGCCCTGGGACTGCAGACCGAGGGCGAGCTGGAGACCGGACTGGCCGGCGCCGACTATGAGTATCTTCCGCATGGCGTGGTGCTCCTGAACTGCCTGCTGAACGGCGTGAACTATTCGGGTGTGGCCTCGAGCGCGTGCGCGACCATGGCGAGCAGGGTCTCGACCACGCTGTAGCGCTTGCGCGCGTCCATGATCACGACCGGTACGCCGGCCGGGACCGTCAGCGCCTCGCGCACGTCCTCCGCCTCGAACACCTCGGTGCCCTCGAAGTGGTTGACGGCCACGATGTACGGCAGGCCGCAGCTCTCGAAGTAGTCGAGGGCGGGGAAGCAGTCGGTGAGCCGGCGCGTGTCGGCCATGACGATCGCGCCGATCGCGCCGCGTACGAGGTCGTCCCACATGAACCAGAAGCGCTGCTGTCCCGGCGTACCGAAGACGTAGAGCACCAGGTCGTCGTCGAGGGTGATGCGCCCGAAGTCCATCGCCACGGTGGTGGTGAGCTTGTCCGGGGTGGCGGTGAGGTCGTCCGTGTCCTCGCTCGCGCGCGTCATGAGCGCCTCGGTCTGGAGCGGTGTGATCTCCGAGACGGCGCGGACGAAGGTGGTCTTGCCGACACCGAAACCGCCCGCGATGACGACCTTGGTCGCGATGGGGGCGCGGGTGTGGTCCAGCTGCCAGTCCTGGCCGCCCTCTTCGCCGTCGACCGGAGGACGGGGCGCGGCGGACGGGGACCGGGCCGGCTGGGGATCGGTCGCCGGGGGCTCGGTCGCCAAGGGATCGGACGCCAGGCGCTCGGCGACCTGGGGCTGCGCTGCCTGGGGCTGGGCTGCCTGGGGCTGGGCGGGGATTTCGGCGATGGCCGGCGTTTCAGAGACGGCGGAGTCCACTCAGCACCCTTTCGAGGAGCGCGCGGTCGGGCCGGTCGGTGCCGTGACCGGTCCCGTACACACGGATCTTTCCCTGGTCGGCCAGGTCGCTGAGCAGCACCCGGACGACCCCCAACGGCATCTTCAGGAGCGCCGATATCTCCGCGACCGTACGCATCCGGCGGCAGATCCCGACGATGGCCCGCATCTCCGGCATGAGGCCGCGCGCGGCGGGTCCGCCGCCGGTCAGGACCTTGCGGGCGGGCGCGGCCTCCAGCGCGGCCACGAAGGTCTCGACGAGGAGGACGTGGCCGAAGCGGGTGCGGCCGCCGGTCAGGGAGTAGGGGCGCACGCGGGCGGGGCGCCGCCCCTCTCCCCGTATCGGCAGGCGGTGGGCGTGCGACGCCGTCACTGGGTGCTCTCCATGGACTTGGCGAGCTCGCTGCGGAGTTCGGGCGTGAGGACGTGTCCGGCGCGGCCGACGAAGAGCGCCATGTGGTACGCGATGACGCTCATGTCGCAGTCAGGCGTGGCGTGCACACCGAGCAGCGAGCCGTCGCTGATCGACATGACGAAGACGCTGCCCTCCTCCATGGCGACCATGGTCTGCTTCACGCCTCCGCCGTCCATCAGCCGTGCGGCGCCGACGGTGAGGCTGCCGATGCCGGAGACGATGGTGGCCAGGTCGGCGGTGGAGCCGCGCGGGCCCTCGGGGCGGGTGCTGGGGGCCGCCGCCTCGCTCTGGACATCGGGGTCCGACGAGAGCAGGAGCAGCCCGTCGGACGAGACGACGGCGACGGAACGGACCCCCGGCACCTCCTCGACGAGGTTGCCCAGCAGCCATTGCAGGTTGCGGGCCTCGCTGCTCAGTCCGAATGTTCCGGTCGCAGTCAACTGCGTGCCTCCTCGACTGTGTCCCCCGTGTTCTCCTCGGTACGTGCGGTCTGCGCGGCCTCGATCTCGGCGGCCACGTCACGGCGGCCGTTCTCGGCCCCCCGCTGGAAGCCCCCCAGCCGGCGGCGCAGCGCCTCGGCGTCGACACCGCGGGTCGGTATCGGCGCGGCGGCCGCCCCGGCCTGCCGCACCACCCGCGGCGTCCGCTTGGGCAGCCCCTTGTCCGTCACCCGCTCCCACTGCCCGGGCCGCGGCCCGGCCTCCGTCACCTCGTCGGCGACCCGCTCGTGCGCGTCCGGCTCGACGGGGAGCTCGGGCAGCCGGACTTGAAGCGTCGTCTCGGAGACGGACTCCCCGAGGGCGTACGCCTCCGGGGCGGAGCGGGTCTCGTGGTCGGCGAGCTCGACGGCGGGGGTGGGCGTGGGGGCGGGCGCGGGGGCGGTCTCGGTTACGTGCCCGGGCGCGGGCACGGCCTCGCGCGCCGCCGCGGCGGGGGCCGCGTGCTCCGGCCCGGCGAAGGGCGCGGGCCGGGCCGCGCTCCCGGTTCCGGGTACGGCCTCGGGCGCGGGCTGCTGCGCGGCCGCCTGCGCCGCCTCCGGCGCGCGGGCCGCGAAGTCGTCGGCGGCGAAGTCGTCGGCGGCGGCATCCCGGCCGGGCTCGGTCGTGGGCCCGTGCTCGGGGGCGCGGTCGTGCTCGGAGTCGTCGGGCACGGGCTCCTGCGCCTCGGTCTGCCCCGCGGCCGGCCCGCCGGACACCGCCGGAGCGACCGGCACCCCCGCCGCGGCGATCGCCCGCTCCGCCGCCTCCACCAACGGGTCGCGGTGTCGGGACGGCAGCGTGTTGGAGTTGGCCTCGGCTGCCGAGCCGGGGAGGGTGAGGGCGGGGGTGTCGGCGGTGAGCGGGAGCGTCGGGGGGAGCGCGGTCGGGGCGGGGCTGGGGAGGAGGGGCAGCGGGAGGACGACCACGGCCGCGGTCCCGCCCTGCTTCTGGTCGCGGAGTTCGACGCGGACGCCGTGACGGGCGGCCAGCAGCGCCGCGACGCGGATGCCGAGTCCCTCGCCCTCCGGGTCCGTGGTGGCGGGGTCGGGGCCGGCGAGGCGGGTGTTCAGCTCGGCCAGGCGGGCGGGCGCGATGCCGATGCCGCCGTCTTGGACGGAGAGCATGACCTCGCCGGACTCCAGGAGCCAGCCGGAGAGCTGGACCTGGGCGTCGGGCGGCGAGAAGGAGGTGGCGTTCTCCAGGAGTTCGGCGACCAGGTGGCTCAGGTCGTCCGCGGCGAACCCGGCGACCTGGGCGTGCGGCGGCAGCGACTGGATGCTGACCCGCTCGTACCGCTCGATCTCGCTGACCGCCGCCCGCAGCACGTCGACGAGCGGCACCGGGCCGGGGTGGCCGTGGTGGTGCTCGTGGCCGGCGAGGACAAGGAGGTTCTCGCTGTGGCGGCGCATGACCGTCGCCATGTGGTCGAGCTTGAAGAGCGTGGCGAGCCGGTCCGGGTCCTGCTCGCGCTCCTCCAGCTTCTCGATGACGCCGAGCTGGCGCTCGACGAGCCCGAGGCTGCGCAGCGAGAGGTTGACGAAGGTGTGGTGGACGGTGCCGCGGAAGCGTTCGACCTCGGCGGCCAGCAGGGCGTTCTGGCCCTGGAGTTCGGCCCGCTGCGCGGCCAGCTCCGCGGCGATGGCCTCACGGGCCCCCGCCTGGTCCGCGCGCTCGCCGTCGAGCCGCTCGACCCGGGCGGCGAGGGCGGCCAGCTTGCCGTGGAGCGTGTTGAGGGACCGGACGACCTGGGCGAACTCGTCGTTGCGCCCCGTGAAGCGGATCGGGTCCTCGCCGTGCGGCTCGGGTGAGCCGGCGAGCCGGGCGGCGCCGATGCGGAGCACGGCGAGCGGCCGGGTGAGGCTGCGGGCGACGTAGGTGGAGATGCCGACGGCGACGAGCAGACACCCGCCGAGGAACGCGATGCGCAGTTCGAGGGCGGTGACGTCGTCGTCGCGGAGCTGGGCGAACCGCTCGACGCGCTCGCTGGCGAGCGCGGACTCGACGCCCCGCATCTGCTCGATACGGGCGGAGAGCGCGGCGTCCAGACTGGCCGGGTCGGTGTTCAGCTCGGACTCGGAGAGTTCGGGCCGGTCGGTCAGCCGGGCCAGATAGCGCTCGGCGCTCTTGACGTCGGGGCCGGTGACGGTGGCGGCGAGGGAGTCGCGCGCGTTCGTGGTCGCGGACTGGTCGAAGTCGGCGAGGGCGGCCAGTTCGCGCACCCGGGCCTGCTGGGCGGCGGCGCTCAGGAGGCCCCTGGCCCGGTCCGCCTCCTCGGCCCCTTCGGGCTCGTCGGCGACGTAGGTGCCGGTGGCCGGGTCGTAGTGGGTGCTGCCGCTGGACTCGGGGCGCGGGACGGCGAGCGCGGCGAGGAGGAGTCCGCGTTCGGCGGAGGCCTGCTCGATGGCACGGCCGAGGGCGCCGGGGGCCCGTACGGCCTCGGCGGCGCGGGCGGGGGTCCGTTCGGCAAGCTGGTCGGCGAGGGCCTGGAGCTTGGCGATGACGTCGGTGTACGCCTTGTGGGCCTCCAGGGCCGTGCCCTTGCCGGTGAGGGCGGTGCGCCGGATGGAGGGGAGGGCGGCGAGGTCGTGGCGCAGTCCGGCGGGGGCGGCGGGCCGGATCTCGTCGATCTGCCGGTCGACGCGGGCGGAGCGGGCGCTGGTGATCTGGCGCTTGTTCCTGCCGCCCGGGCCGTCGGACGGCTGGTCGTCGCGGCCGGCGGCGATGTACGCGACGACTTCGTCGCGCTCGTCGGAGAGGGAGTGGGCGAGCGTGACGGCCTGGCGATCGAGCTCGGCGAGGGCGACGAGGTTGACGGAGTCGTCGAGTTCGCCGGAGGCGGTGAGGATCGCGGGGGCGCCGGCGGCGAGCACGGTGACGCCGACGAGGGCGACGCCGGCGACGAGCCGGCTACGGACCCGCTTGGCCCGGCCGCCGGGGGCTACCACCGCATCCGTGCTGTTCGCGGGCACGCCGGGGCTCTGCGGGTCACCGGGGGTCTGGCTCCGCGCGCCGTTGTTGCTCCGAGGCCGCTTCTTCTGCACCGGTGCTCGCATCCTTGACTCGTCCGCCCATGAAGCAGAGGTGACGACCGGTCACATGTAAGAGCCCCCACCCCTGGTGTGCCTTCCGACCATTTCAGCGGTTCTGGTCAGGGGACTCGCATCGGCCGCTCCGCCACCCGAACGAGTGAACAACACTCACGAGTTGGCAAACAACTCTCCCCAGGGCTCGCCGGGGCACTGGGCTTACCGCCGGTTGGATCTTCCGCGCGGGCTTTGGCAGGATGCCCGCCCGCAGCTTCCCGGGGCCCGTGATCCCCCGGCTCCGAGCCCCTCAGCGGCCGTTGGTACAGGCCAGATTCGCCCGTCCGGGGGCGCTGTGAAGGAGTGATGCAGGGTGGGCCGGTGCGGGGCAGACTGTGGATCATGCGTACCGAAGCGGTCACCCTTCCCGGCAGCCCCGAACGCCCCAACGAGGACTGGGCCGCCGCAGCTCTGCCCGCCGCGGGGGTGGGGGGCACGGTCGTGGCGCTCGACGGGGTGACGCCGCCGGCGGGCGACGACGGCTGTGTGCACTCGGTGCCCTGGTTCACCGCCCGACTCGGTGGCGCTTTGACGGAACTGTCCGCTTCGCGGCGCGATCTGACACTGCCGGAGGTCCTGTCGTCGGCAATCCGGCGCACCGCGGACGCCCACCGCGACACCTGTGACCTTTCTCACGTGCGCACTCCGCAGGCGACGGTGGCCGTGGCGCGCTGGGACGGGGCAGTGGTCGAGCATCTCGTACTGTCGGACGCCGCCCTGCTCCTCCAGGCCCCGGACGGGTCCGTACGGGCGGTGCTCGACGACCGGCTCGACCGCGTACCGCCCGGGGTCCTGCGCTCGCTGGAGGCCACGGACCGGCTCCGCAACCGGGAGGGCGGCTTCTTCACCGCCGCCGCGGATCCGGCGGTGGCGGAGCGGGCGGTGAGCGGGACGACGCCCCGGGCGGAGGTACGGGCGCTCGCGGCGCTCACGGACGGCGCGAGCCGCTGGGTGGAGCTGTTCCACGAGGGCGACTGGGCCGACTGCTTCGCCCTGCTGGCGGCGGAGGGGCCGCGCGGCCTGCTCCGGCGGGTCCGCGCGCTGGAGACGGCGGACGCGGCGCGAGGCGGTGGGGGCGCCCCCTGGCCGAAGGCTCAGGGGGAAGGCGGCGTACGGCGCTGGAAGCGGCACGACGACGCTACGGCGGTGTACGCGGAGCTGTGACGGTCACGGGCCGGGGGCGCCCCTCATGCGCCCGTCGCGGCGCCGCCCCCTCACCCCTCCGAGCGCACGTTGAAGTGGTGCAGCAGCCGCGCCAGTTCGGCGACCTCCGTCCGGTCCCAGTCGGCGAGCTTGCGGACGTACCGTTCGCGCCGGGCGTCCCGTACGTGCCGGAAGCGGTCACGGCCCTCCTCCGTCAGCCGGACCAGCGAGGCGCGGCCGTCGGCGGGGTCGGGGTCGCGGGCGACCAGGCCCAGTTGTTCGAGGGCCCGCAGCTGGCGGCTCATCGTGGCCTTGCCGACCCCGAAGTAGCCGGCCAGGTCGGTGGCGCGCTGCGGCCCGGCGTCGTCGAGCCGGACGAAAAGCCCGTAGGCCGCGGGCTCCAGTTCGGGGTGGACCTCGCGGGCCATCTCGCCGGACTGGGCACGGGCGCGGCGCAGAAAGACCGCCAGTTCCCGCTCAAGGGCGAGGAATTCCTGGTCCACACCACTCCGGCTGGTGGGCCCGGCTTCACTCCCCGTACCGCTTCCGTGCACGTCAGCACCCCTCGTGCGCTTTCCGCTCGCTGAAAGTTTCTTCCCGTAGCGGCCATCGCCGCAGCTCCTCCAGTATTTCGCAGGCGTAGACCAACGGCAGCAGCCAGGCCCTCTTCCGTAGGGCCGGTCTACGTGCGTAGCGTCTCTCACGGCGGTCCTGAATGACATGTCCACACCATGATTCACCAGGACTCGTCGCCATCGCTCCCCCACCGAGCCTTTCGGAGGCACGCAATGCGTGTGCACAGATCCGGAAAGACCCTCGCCGGCGCCGCCCTCGCGGCCCTGGCCCTCCTCCTGCCCCTCTCCCTCTCCGGCACCGCGAGCGCCGCGCAGGACCCCGGCGCGCGACAGGTCCCCGCCCGCGGCTCCGCGTACATGGGCATGGGCGTGATCCAGCACGACGGCCAGGGCGCCAAGCCCGGCGGCATCTCGGTCCAGGCCGTCCAGACCGAAGGCGTGGACGTCTCCAGCCACCAGGGGAACGTGGCCTGGTCGACGCTGTGGAACAGCGGGGTGAAGTGGGCCTACGTCAAGGCGACGGAAGGCACCTACTACAAGAACACGTACTTCGCGCAGCAGTACAACGGCTCGTACAACGTGGGCATGATCCGCGGCTCGTACCACTTCGCGACCCCCGACACGACGACGGGCGCGGCGCAGGCGGACTACTTCGTGAACAACGGCGGCGGCTGGTCCAAGGACGGCAGGACGCTGCCGGGCGCGCTGGACATCGAGTGGAACCCGTACGGCGCCACCTGCTACGGCAAGACGCAGTCCGGCATGGTCGCCTGGATCCGCGACTTCCTCGACCGGTACAAGGCGCGGACCGGCCGTGACGCGGTGATCTACACGGCGACGAGCTGGTGGACGCAGTGCACCGGCAACTACGGCGGCTTCGGCGCGACGAACCCGCTGTGGGTCGCGCGGTACGCCGCCGAGGTCGGCACGCTGCCGGCCGGCTGGCCGTACTACACGATGTGGCAGTACACGTCGTCCGGCCCGACGGTGGGCGACCACAACCACTTCAACGGGGACTACTCGCGGGTGCAGGCGCTCGCGAACGGCTGACACGGGCCGAGGACGAGGGGCGGCGGGCCTCCCGGGTGAGCGGCACACCCGGGAGGCCCGCCGCTTCCGCGCCCGGCGCCGTCACCCCCGCCTCCCCGCCGCTCGGCTTCCTCGGCCCGACCTCTTGCCCATTGGTATGGACCAATGCGACCCTCAACTCCCGTGCGGTGTCCGCACATTGCTCGTCCCGTACTCCCCACGCACGAGAGAGAGCCGCCGTATGCCGTCCTACCGCCGCACCTCCGCCCTCGTCGCCGCGCTGTCCGCCGCGGCGCTCACCGCCCTCACCCCCACCGCAGCACAGGCGCACGGCGCCGTGTTCAACCCGGTGAGCAGGATCGCCGCGTGTTACGCGGAGGGGCCGGAGAGCCCCGACTCTCAGGTGTGCAAGGACCTCGTCGCCGACTCGGGCACCCAGCCGCTCTACGACTGGAACGAGGTCAACATCGCCAACGCCGACGGCCGGCACCAGGCGGTCATCCCGGACGGCAAGCTGTGCTCCGCCAACCGCGACAAGTACCGCGCCCTGGACTGGGCCCGCACCGACTGGCCGGCCACGGCCGTCGCCCCCGGCGCGTTCGGCTTCAGGATCCGCGTCACGGCGCCGCACTCCGGCACGATGACGATGTACATCACCAAGCCCGGCTTCGACCCCACCCAGCCGCTGAAGTGGTCCGACCTCGACACGGCCCCGGTCGCGGTCTACGGCACCACCCGCACGGCGACCGACGGCTACTACGCCTTCAACGGCACCCTCCCGGCCCGCACCGGCCGGCACATCGTCTACATGGTGTGGCAGCGCAACGACAGCCCCGAGGCGTTCTACAGCTGCTCGGACGTCACCTTCGGCGGCACGGCCGCGCAGGCCCAGGGCGCCCGCGCCCAGGCTCCGACCGAGGCGAAGATCGCGGCCGGCGCCGCCCTCTCCACCGTCAGCCACGCGGGCCACGGCGGCGACGAGCAGCCCCCGGCCCTCTCCGCCGACGCCGCCGGGTCCCCCTCGTCCCCGCTCCCCCTCGCCCTGGCGGGCGCCGGCACCCTGGCCGCCTTCGGCGCGGGCAGCCTCCTCCTGACCCGGCCGCGGCGCCGCGGCGAGTCCTGATCCGCCTCCCGGACCACGCGATACGGCGGTGGGGGGGCCCCCCCCCGGGGGGGGGCCCCCCCCCCCGCCCCCCCCGCCCGCCCCCCCCCCCCCCGGCCCCCCCCCCCCCCCGGGGGCGGGGGGGGGGGGGGGGCCCGGGGGGGGGCCCCCGCCGGGGGGGGGCCCCC
>NZ_JBITTJ010000027.1:0-25844 GCF_044541845.1 Streptomyces sp. NPDC085481 | reverse complement strand
CCCCGCGGAGCGGGTACCACAGCGCTGCGCGCTGTGCAAGCGAACACCCGCGCTGCGCGCGGGTGTTGCGCTCCCGCTCCGCGGGAGCGCTAGTGACTCGCTGCGCGAGTCACACACCTCCGGTGCTGCGCACCGGAGGTGACGCCCTGTTCGCTGCGCTCCCAGGGCTAGGGGGCTGCGCCCCTGCCCGGGGCTTGCACTTCGCTTCAGCCCCGGGGCTGGCGGGTCCGCTGCGCTCCCCCGCCTTGAACGGTCCTTCCGGCTGCGCCTTCAGAACCGTTAGGCCCGCTGGCGCGGGCCTGGCTGGCTGTGGGGGCCTGCGTGTGGGTTCCAGCGTAGCGCGTGGCTCCGGAAGATGCAGCATGTAACGTTGGCAGAAGTGCAGGACATGGTCTTCGGTGGCTGAGATTATTCGATCCAGTCTTTCCAGCGGGAATGGGCTGGAGCGCAATGTCCGTCTTCGATGGCCTGCTGATAAAGCCGCTGCGGGTCATCCGGGGTTCCGAAAGAGGAGAGGGCGCAGTCGGGGTAGACCGGCTGCAGACCATACCAACCAATCGACACTAGCAGCACGATCAGGAGGGTCGTGAGAAGGTGCTTCCGTGTAGGAGGGTCTGAAATGGGACGGATCATGCAGAGAGCATAGGGCAACTGTGATTTATCTGATTGCCTGGTGGTTCTCTGTGCCTCATGCATACCAGAAGTGGACATTATGACTGCCGTTCAGCTTAGGGAGCATCAGGTAGACCAGCGCTCCGCGTTTCGCAGGTGGGTGGGATTCCCTGCAAGGTCATCTGTGCCCCCGCAGGGTGCGCGGGGCACGATCGTGTCAGCGACCGGCTCGGGCAAGACGATCACGGCTGCCGCGTGCGCGTTGGAGTCGTTCGCGGGCGGCCGGATCCTCGTGACGGTGCCGACCCTGGACCTGCTCGCGCAGACCGCTCAGGCGTGGCGTCTGGTGGGCCACCGGGCCCCGATGGTCGCGGTGTGCTCGCTGGAGAACGACGCGGTCCTGGGCTCGCTGGGGGTGCGCACCACCACCAATCCGATCCAGCTGGCCTTGTGGGCCGGGTCCGGGCCCGTGGTCGTGTTCGCCACGTACGCCTCCCTGGTGGACCGCGAGGACATCGGCGCTGCCGAGGGTCAGCGGAAGGTTCGCGGGCCGCTGGAGGCCGCTCTGGCGGGCGGGGAGCGGCTCTACGGGCAGCAGATGGCCCCGTTCGACCTCGCGATCGTGGATGAGGCGCACGGCACCGCCGGTGATCTTGGTCGTCCCTGGGCGGCGATTCACGACAACGCCCGGATCCCGGCGGACTTCCGGCTCTACCTGACCGCGACCCCGCGCATCCTCGCCGCTCCCCGACCGCAGAAAGGCGCGGCCTGCCAGGAGGCAGAGCTCGCGACGATGGCCGACGACCCGGAGGGCACTTACGGCGCGTGGCTCGCGGAGCTCGGTCTGTCGGAGGCGATCGAACGGGAGATCCTCGCCGGATTCGAGATCGACGTGCTGGAGATTCGCGATCCCTCGCCGGTTCTCGGGGAGTCGGAGGAAGCGCGGCGGGGCCGGCGCCTGGCGCTGCTGCAGACCGCACTTCTGGAGCACGCCACGGCGTACAACCTGCGTACGGTCATGACGTTCCACCAGAAGGTCGAGGAAGCGGCCGCGTTCGCGGAGAAACTTCCCGAGACGGCCGCCGAGCTGTATGCCAACGACGCCTCGGGCGCGGACCTGGCGGCCGCGGGCGAGCTGCCCGCGTCATCGATCGGCGCGGAGTTCTACGAGCTGGAGGCCGGCCGCCACGTCCCGCCGGAGCGGGTGTGGTCGGCGTGGCTGTGCGGCGACCACCTCGTCTCCGAGCGACGCGAGGTGCTACGCCAGTTCGCCAACGGCATCGACGCGGACGGGCGCCGGGTGCACCGGGCGTTCCTCGCGAGTTGTCGCGTGCTCGGGGAAGGCGTCGACATCACCGGCGAGCGCGGCGTCGAAGCGATCTGCTTCGCCGACACCCGCGGCTCCCAGGTCGAGATCGTGCAGAACATCGGCCGGGCGCTCAGGCTCAACAAGGACGGCTCCACCAAGGTCGCCAGAATCATCGTGCCGGTGTTCCTGGAGCCCGGCGAGGACCCCACCGGCATGGTCGCCTCCGCCAGCTTCAAGCCGCTCGTGGCCGTGCTCCAGGGCCTGCGCAGCCACGATGAGCGCCTGGTCGAGCAGCTCGCCTCCCGGGCACTCACGAGCGGCAAGCGCAAGGTCCACGTCCGGCGCGATGAGGACGGGCGGATCGTCGAGGCCGGCAGCGAGAGCGACGGCGAGGACCAGGAGCAGGACGACACCGACGCCGCTGCCGAGTCCGCGCTGCTGCACTTCTCCAGCCCGCGCGACACCGCCACCATCGCCGCGTTCCTGCGCACCCGGGTCTACCGGCCCGAGTCCCTGGTCTGGCTGGAGGGATACCAGGCCCTGCTGCGCTGGCGAGCGGAGAACGAGATCACCGGTCTCTACGCCGTCCCGTATGACGTCGAGGTCGAAGTCGGCGTGACCAAGGACTTCCCGCTTGGCCGGTGGGTGCATCAGCAGAGGAAGGCGCTGCGGGCCGGGGAGCTGGAGGATCGGCGCAAGACCCTGCTGGACGTCCCGGAGGCCGGGATGGTCTGGGAGCCGGGCGAGGAGGCATGGGAGAACAAGCTCGCCGCGCTCCGCTCCTACCGGCGGGCCATGGGGCACCTCGCACCCCGACAGGACGCGGTGTGGGGCGAAGGCGAGGGAGACGACGAGCAACTGGCCATCGGACAGTTCCTCGCCAACCTCCGTCGCAAAGGCGGCCTCGGCAAGAACCCGAAACGGGCGGAGCAGCGCGCGGCGCAGCTGGCGGCGATCGACCCGGACTGGGACTGCCCATGGCCGCTGGACTGGCAGCGGCACCACCGCGTCCTCGCAGACCTCGTCGACGCCGACGGCGTCCTGCCGGCCATCGAACCGGGCGTCGTCTTCGAGGGCGACGACCTGGGCAAGTGGCTTCAGCGGCAGAAGAACCCGGGCACCTGGGCGCAGCTATCGACCGAGCAGCAGGAACGGCTGTCGAAGCTAGGCGTGGAGTCCTTCCAGGCGCCGCCTCCCGCCCCGGCAGCCCCTCGTGCGACGAAGGGCCCGAGCAAGGCCCAGGCTGCGTTCCAGCGGGGCCTGGCGGCCCTCGCACAGTGGGTGGAGCGGGAAGGCGCGGACCGGCCCGTACCGAGGGGGCACGGCGAACAGATCGAGGTCGACAGCGAGGCGGAGACGGTGACCATCAAGCTGGGCGTATGGCTCTCGAACACCAAATCCAGAAGGGACCGGCTGGACACCGACCAACTCACCGCCCTCGAGCAGCTGGGCATGGACTGGGCGAAGCCGGTGACCATCCCCCAGGCTGCCCCGGACAGCCCCTGACCGCCTTCCAGCACCGTGACCGAACCCCGGGCCTCATGAGAGGTCCGGGGCCGGTGCTGTGGCCATGGTTCGGCCGACGTTCTGGCATGTCAGAGGTGCAACGCAGACTCTGCTGCACCCCCGGTGTTGCACGCTGTGCGCCCCCGCTTCTGTGATGAGGATCTGTGAACGCGACCAGTGCTGCTCTTCGTTCCCCAGTCGGTTGGTGTCGGCAACAATGGCCGGGGCCGCCCTGCTGTGTCGGCCTCTTCGGGAGTCGTTTGGCGGCCGGCCTCGTGAACGATGTCGGCGCCTTGTGATGTCACTCAAGTGCTGCGGGGCACATAACGAGCTGCGGAGTGGGAGTCCTGCGGCACTGCCAGATCGCGGGAGCGGACTGTTCCCGGTTCCCGCCCGCGCTGTCTCGGGTGCGGGTACCGGGCCTTCGCCCGGAACCGGCGTCGTGAAATCATCAAGCGATGACCGAACCGACCAGCGACGACGGCCGCACCTTCCGGCGCGAGACCGAGCGGGTCGTCAACGAGATCGCCCAGGGGCTCCGCACGTTGGACGCTGGTGTGAGCTGGTTCTCCGACCTCGCCCCGGCACGCCAGCAGATGGTTCTGCAGGAAGTCGCTGGCTATGCGATGCAGACGCACATTACAGCCGCGGACGGCCGTGCGGGGGTGGCGCGGTCCGGTGTGAAGCCCACGGCCAACCCCTCGGTAATGATCTGCATGGACCCGCCCCGCTACGGGTTCGCGGGCCTGCCCTCCGCCGAACACGTCAAGGCGTTCCGGGTCCTCGTTTCCGTGTTCGCCGTTGCTGACACTCGCCGCCGAGAGACGTACTGCAAAGGCACCTGCGGACATACATGGCACAACCTGCCGGCGGCAACCGAGCATCCGTAGCATCGGCCATTCCGGCTCTGGCTGGGCTGGCTATCGGGCGGCCCCTCCCGAGTGACATCCGTCCGCAGGTCAGCGCGCTGCGGACGGGGAGAAATATGAGCAGCTCTGGGGGAACCCCTGAGCACCGGTTGGGGAAATTCAGGGCTCTGACCGCGCTTGCGTGAATTCCCAGGTCAGCGCCCTGCATGCAGGATCGTTTCCCTGCGGCATTTCCTATTCGTGGACCTCTGCGCGATCAAGGATGTGCTGTTCCCCGGTCTCAACATCGAGTTGAAGCGGCTGATCGTGGAACCGCAGCTCGCAGTCCTGGAGGCGGCAGCATGCGGTCGGCCGCCGCGCTGTCCGGAGTGCGGGGACCGGGGACGTCGGGTCCATTCCACCTACTGGCGCGGGATCGCGGAACTGCCCCTGGCCGGGACGAAGTTGTTGGTACGGCTGCGGGTCCGGCGGTTCTTCTGCGAGCAGAATCGATGCGAGCGCCGGACCTTCGTCGAGCAGGTGGAGGGTCTGAGTGAACGCCGTCGGCGGTCCAGCGTCCGGTTGATGCGGTGGCTGCGGTCGATAGCGACGGAGCTCGGCGGCCGGGCCGGCGAACGTCTGTGCCGCAAGCTCAGTCTCGCGGACGGTCGGACCAGCCTGCTGAAACTCCTGGAGGCTCCGAACGTGCCCGATCGCGCGCCGAGGGTGCTCGGCGTGGACGAGTTCGCGTTCCGGCGCGGACGCCGCTACGGGACGATCCTGATCGACGTGGAGACTGCCCATGTCGTGGACGTGCTGCCCGATCGCACTTCGGAGACCTTCGCCACCTGGCTGACCACGCACCCCGGCGCGGAGATCATCTGCCGCGACCGCGCGAGCGCATACACGAAGGCCGTCAAGGAGGCCGCCCCGGACGCCCTGGAGATCGCGGACCGCTGGCATCTGCTCCAGAACCTGTCCGCCGCGGTGGAGAAGACCTGCCATCAGCACCGGCCCTGCCTGAAAAAGCACGCAGAACGAGTGAGCGAGCGCCCGATTCAGATGCCGCTGCTGGACGCACTGCCGACCACGCGCATCGTCCAACGCGTCCTGCACCACCACGCCGAAGTCACACGCATGGTCGCCGCCGGCTACCCACTGAGCGACATCGCCCGCCGTCTCAACCTGGACCGCAAGACGGTCCGCCGCTACCGCGACACCAGCCTGGACCAACTCCTCGACAGCGCCCGCGACCGCCGCCCCGAGCAACTGGATACCTTCAAGCCGTACCTGCAGCAGCAGTTCGCCGCAGGTGTCACCTGCGGACGGACTCTCTTTCAGCAGATCCGCGAGCGCGGATTCCGTGGCGGCTACTCAACACTCACCGCCTACCTACGCACCCTTGCATGCCGGCACGGCCCCGTCCGCACCTACCGAGATCCCGAGCCCGCGCCGGATCACCGCATGGATCATGCGGAATCGCGACCGCCTCAACGCAAATGAGGTCGAGCAACTCGACCAGGTGCGGCTCGCCTGCCGGGACATCTCTCGGGTCTGCGACCTCGCCCGAGCCTTTACCGACCTGGTCCGCAACCGCCGGGGGCAGCTGCTTACCGACTGGATTCGCCAGGCTGAACTGTCTGACATCGTCTCGGTCGCGAAGTTCGCTGCGTTCCTGCGTCAGGACCTCGACGCAGTCACCGCCGGGCTGACCCTCGAATGGAGCTCCGGCGTCGTCGAGGGCCACGTCAATCGCGTGAAAACGATCAAGAGGGCGATGTATGGACGGGCATCGTTCCGACTCCTCCGGATACGCATCCTCACCCGGCCGTGATGGAGCAACCTCCCGGCCAGCCACGTGACCTACTCCCAGAGGTCCGTGCCGTCGCGTCCACTTGGGTCCATTGTCAGCAGGTCCTCGTGAAGACCTGAGAGGGGGCGACCGGTGGAAGAGCCGTCCTCACCAGACTCCATGACCACCCAGCCGACGTCGACACCGGACACGTTCACGTCCCCGCCGCAATCGAGTTCGTCCACCGTGGCGAAGACGGCTTCGTAGGCAACGGCCCGAGCCAGGAGCACCAGGTCGTCCTTGTCCGCCCCCGCGTCCAGCAGGCGCCGAGCCGCCGCCACTTGTTCCAAGGCTCCCGGGCCTGCCCAGCCGTCGATCGCACCACGCCACAGGGAACGGAGCAGCACGAAGCGTGCCAGCTGCGGCTGGTTCTCTTCGATCTCCGACCTCGCCCACTCTGGCGTATCAGCCGCACCAAGAGCCTCGAATTGCGTTCGAAGCGACTCCGCCGCGGCCCGCTTCGACGGAGCAAGTCCGGACAGCCACGACTGCCATGTCGCCTCGACATCATCCATCGCACCAGGATGCCCTACCAGCAACCCACTTCCCACGAGATCAACAGCTCACGCAAGCGCGGTCAGAGCCAAATTCAGCGAGCTTCATCATCGTGGGGAACAGATTTCACTGCGAAGCGAAGGGCGCTGGACCAAGCCCTGCAACGCCGACTTCAGTGTGGCCGCTTGTCGCCATGAACTCGCTCTCACTCCCATCGGGCAGGCGGAGCACTCCCGGGTCCGCGTCGAAGAGGTCAACGCGACTTTCCGGATCTGACAGTGTGATGCTGCCGGTCCAGGTGCTGTCCCGGTCCGACTCGCGGTTGTCGCTCCGGCGCGGGTCGTAGCGCAGAACGAGGGACGCGGTGACCGCGACTTCGCGACCGTCAGGCATGACAACGACGGCAGGGCCCGCATAGCGCTGACGGCCATCGCCTGGGTGGAAGGGCCAACGAGGATCCATGCCGGGAGGCTAGCGCGCAGCACGTGGACCTCCTTGCCCCGGGATTCAGGGGTTGGGCAGCTGGGTTCGGCCGTCAGCTCTTCCCTTCGTCGACGACGGCGAGGCGGTGGCGCTGTCCGCGTACGGATCGATGGCTCATGTGCGTGCCGAAGGACGGCACCGGGACGCTGGCGACGTCCGTCGTGACCCGCGCCGCTGGCTTGTCGCCGCTCATAGCCTGCGTCAGCCGACGCCGTCCTGAGAATGCAGAAACTGGCAGGCAGGGGCGGGCGATGCGGGAGAACTGACGCTATGGACTGCGGGGTGCTGGCCCTGTGGACTGGCCACTTGGAGAGGCGGACGTGGGACAGATCGAGCTGGGACTGGAGCGCGCGTTGCGCACCCGTCCCATTCCCTCAAGCACTGAGGCCCGCCTGCGATTTCTGCTGACGGCGCACCGGGGTCCACCCGGAAGGTGGCCACGGTACTCGGGGTTTCGCAGCGCACCGTGCAGCGGTGGGTGACGAAGAAGCCAGGAGCGCGTCGTCCCCCGGGTCCGCTGCAGGTCCGGGCGATCGAGGAAGCGGTTCTGGCTCGGTGGCAGCCCCGGATACGGGCCCGTCGGCGTGCCCGGGCTGAGGCGGAGGGCTTCGTCTTCCATACCCATGCGCGATTCGGGTTCGCGGCTCCTGCGGGATCCTCGGACGATCCGCGGGTGCGGTGGATCACCCAGGACCTGCCGGGGGAGGTGGCCCGGGAGCTGTTCGCCGCTCGGGATGCCGGCGCGGGCGAGCAGCAGCAGACGGTGATACTCGCCCGTGCGCTGGGGCACGCCTACCTTCGCGAGTGGGGCCGCCGGGCCCACGGCCTGCACGTGGCTTTCAACGACGTCGAGTTCGCCGACTTCTCCATCGGCTGAGCCTGGCCCGTCGCGCGTAACCACGTCAGGGTGTTCAGTGTCGCGAGGGCCTGGCTCGGCTGACCGGAATCGCTTCGTACTGCTCGGCTTCCTGCCGCTCGCGCCAGTCCCACTCCACACTGCCGGCCGGTCCTTTGCGGCGGGCTGCGGGCGGCTGGGGCGGGCGTAGTTTGGCAGTCTCCGCCACGCGCAACAGGGGCGTACGGTCGCCTGGCGCGGCGAGCAGCTCTTGGTCCTCGCCGAAGGCGAACCGGGTGAAGCAGGCCGCGGCCCGCAAGAAGACGCGCGCCCAGTCGGGTACGGGGTAGGCGGCGCAGCCGTCGGTGTAGCGGGCGGGGTCGTGCAGGGCGAGCGTGGCCGCAGCAGTGTCGTAGTCGCGAGGGCGAGCGGTAGCGAGCTGCTGGAGGGAGGCACCGGTAAACAGCGCGGCGGCAAGGGCCGCGGCGAGGCGGGGATGTGCGGTCGCCGCACGCAACCGGTGGGCGATCTTCTGGGCGGTGTGCGCGGTGAGAGGCACGGGCGGTGGGCGGTGCCGCCAAGCGACCAGGGGTGGCGTGCACGGGACGGCGCAGGGGCGGGGGCTGTCGTAGGAGACGAGGCGGTCCAGTGCGGGCAGGGTGAGCCACCGACCGGCCAGCCCGGTGGGCTCGTCTGCTGGCGGGGGTTCGGTGACCGGCGTGCCGTAGTAGTGGCGGCGGGCTGCCTCGAAGTCGGCGGTGACGGAGTAGTCGGCCGTCGCAGGGCCTGGTGCAGAGCGGCGGGAAGGTGAGGGCGGTGGCAGACCAAGGTCAGGTGGATACCGGTGAGGGCGTGTAGCTGCAGCAGGCGCATCGTGCGGCGGGCGGTGAGGCGGTGGGCGCGCAGGACGGTCAGCCGGTTCACGGGCAGAGCGGTCATCCAGGCGGCAGCGGCTTCCCAGGCGGGCTGACGACCGGCAGGGAAGGGGCCCGGGAGCAGGGGCGGTTTGCCCAGGGCTGCGAGAAGGTCGTGGGCAAGGCCGGTTTCACTGGTGGTGCCCGGGCCGGGGTGCAGGGTGATCCGGCCGGACGACGGGTGGTGGGCGGCCAGGGCGGTATGCGTATGGATCGCGTCGTCATCACGGTCGATGACCACGGTGACGGACGGCGGCCGCACGGCGAGAGACATGGCGGTGGCGTGGTCAGGCGAGGCGGCTGAAGGCCCAGCGCAGCAGTTCCTGGTCCACGCGGGGGCGGCCGGTGCGTGCCAGGGCGGTACGGGTGTGGGCGGTCAGCTGGGCCCAGGCGCGGAAGTTGCCGTGCGCGGCATGCTGGTCGGCGAAGGCGATGTCCTCGGGGTCAGCGTCGGCCCAGACCGGGTGGAACAGCGGGATGACGTCGAGGACCTCATCGGGAGTGAGGCGGGTGAAGTGCTGCCAGATGAAGATGCGGGAGGAGAGCATCGGTTCGCGGCGCAGCACGGTGTGGCAGCCCTCCCCGCCGACGCAGACGATCGCGAGCTGGGTGGAGGGTTCGTCCCAGAGGTAGCGGAAGTATTCGAACGCCTCTCCGTTGAGCCACTGGGCCTCGTCGACGAGGAAGGTGCGGGGGCGTTCTGCCAGAGCGGTTTTCAGCAGGCGGTCGAATTCGCTGGGGTGGCACGGTGGCTCGCCGGCGAGGTCGAGGGCGGTGAACAGTTCGTAGCGCACCGCGCGGGCGGTGGGCCGGGCCCGGAAGGTGATTTTGCGGACGTCCTCGCCTGGTTCGAGTGCGCGCAGGCAGGTGTTGACGGCGAGGGTCTTGCCGAAGCCGGCGCCGCCGTGGATGCACATCATGGCGCGGGCGGCGACGGTGTCGGTGATGTTCTCCCGGGCGGTGAGCAGGGTGCGGGTGGTGACCACGGAGGCGTCGGGCAGGTCGACGTACTGGTAGGTGGCCGCGGTCACGAGGCGTCTCCGTCTTCGTCGGTGGTGGAGGGTACGGCCCGTCCGGCCGGGCCGTCGGGACTGCGGGGCGGGGTCACGACCTGGCGGGAGGGGGGCGGGGCGGGCCGGTGTGGTGAGCGCGGCCAGGGATGGCGGGGTGCGCCAGTCGGCCGGGGGCGCGGCGGGCGGGATGACGTCCGGCAACGCAAGCTGCGACAGGCTGGTGCCGGCACTCCGGGCGAGTTCGGCGTCGGCCTGTGCACCGGTCAGTGCGCCGAGCCGCCGAGGGGGCTCGGCCTGGGTAGCGGCGGCGTAGCGCTCGCGCTGGGCAGCTTCGAGGTCCTTCTTCAGGCGTCGGGCACGGGCAGCCCGCGTCTTCCGTACGGCACTGACCTGCTCCTCGGTGGCCCGGTCGGCCAGGTCCGCGGGGCCGAGGTAGCGGCCGGTGGCGGCGTGGTAGACCTCGATGCGGTGGTCGTGGTGGGGCATGAAGCGGATGCGCACTTGGATGCCGGCCTGGCCGGTCATCCAAGGCCCCACGTAGTCGCGTTTCCTGAAGCGGATACCGCGGGTGCTCAGCGTGCGGATGCCGGCGTCCTCCAGGGTGAACGTCCACAAATCTGCGGCTGGCACGTCCCGCAGCGGGGTGGGATCGTCTTGCCACGCCTGAAGCGGGGTCCGACCCCTCAAGGGCGCGGGACGGTGCTCGGTGTTCCACCACCCTGTCCACTCCAGCAGCCGGGCGGTGAAGTCCTCGAAGCCGAGCAGCACCTCGTCCTTCGGCCGGGAAGCCCGTTTACCGGGGCGCGGCTGACGGGCATAGCCGGGTAGCGCGGCCAGGAACATGCTCTCCACCGCCCGGTTCAGACCCTCGACCGTGCCCTTGAGGTGCGGGGTATAGGCGGGCAGATCCTCCACCGCCACCTCCAGGAGATCGAACGCGGCACTCACCGTCCGGGACAGGAAGTCCTTGCCACGGTCCACCCGCACCTTCTCGGGCAAACCGCCGAACGGGCCGTAGGGGTCCTCGCGCAGGACCGCGGAGCGCAGCGCGGCCAGCACCGACTCCCGCGACGGGTGCACCGGTGTTACCGCGACGCCGGTGATCGCGTTGGTGGCGCAGTCGGTGAACCAGGTGATCCACGGCCGGCGGGCCCTGCCCTCGACATCGATCAGCACCGGCGCCTGGACGTGATCGGTCTCCCACACGTGGTTGCGCCAGCCCCGCGGCCGGGCCAGGAACACATCGTGTTTACGCGCAGCCCGCTCACCACCCGCAAGCCCCGCCCGCTCCCCCGGCGACAGATCCCGTCGGATCGCCCGATGCAGCGTCGTCAGCGACGGTGGGTCTGCAGGTGGGGACTGCCGAGCGGCACGCAGGACCAGCTCGCGATGAACTGCCCGCACGATCCCTTTCCATAGTGCGAGCAGTCCTCGGACTTCGGGCGTGATCGTGAGCCTCGCGTCGGCCCGGGAGCGTGCGCCGGGGTAGGCGGCCGCGGTCTCATCGCTCTGAGCGGTGGCCAGCCAGCGCCACACCGTGCGCTCCGATACCCCCAGCGCATCCGCAGCCAACCGCACATGACCTGCTGTCAGGTTCCCCCCGGCCCGCAGAGCGAGCAGCCGCCGCACCGCAGGCCCGCGGAGTGCCGTTCTCGACACTGCAGGCAGCCCACTACCCGCAGGGACAGCATCTTGGTCCTCCATGCCCCCCCACGCCCCTGCCGCCCAAAAAACCGGTCACCGACCACGGTGCCGCCACGCGGCTCCCGAAGGATCAGAAGTGCCGTTCTCAAGACAGTGGAGCGGAGTGGGGTGTACCAGCCCATGACAGTGACACCCGCTCCAGATACCGCTTCACGACAGTGCCCCGCCCACTCCCCTCCCCCAGCCAGCGAAAACACCCCGACCTGACATACCGTCACTGACACCCACCCACTGACACCCACCCGGCACATCACAGGCAGTGGGTCGCTGACCAGCTCGGGCCTACGGGGCGGGGCAGATGAGCGGCCTGCGCGCCCGGCGGCTGGAGAAGCTGGGCATGGTCTGGTCGCTGGCCGATGAGCGCTTCCAGGAGAACCAGGAGGCCGCGAAGGCCTACTACGAGCAGCACTGGACACTGTGCGCGCCCCGGTCCGCGACCATGCTGGACCGGTCGATCGGACAGTGGCTGTCCAACCTGCGCCGCCCGGGTGCGCTGGCCGAACACCCGGAGTGGGAGGCCGCGTTGAAGGACATCGACGAGGACTGGAACCCTTCGTGGCCGCCGGAGTGGCAGCGGCACTACGCCGTCGTGCGGGAGATGCTCGCCGAGGAAACCATCCTCGGATGCATCGAACCCGGCGTCACCGTCCACGGCATGGACATCGGGAAGTGGCTGGCCCGGCAGCGCCAGCCCGAGGTCTGGACAGCCCTGACCGACGGGCAGCGCGAGCGCCTGGAGACCATCGGCGTCCTCCCGCACGCACCCGAGCTGGAAGCGCCCGCGAAGCCGTCCACGACGCCCATGGGCACCTTCGAGCGGGGCGTTGCCGCCCTGGCGCAGTACAAGGCCCGCACCGGCTCCCTGACCGTCCCACGGGGACACGTAGAACAGCTGCCGGACGGGAGCGAGGTCAAACTCGGAGTGTTCCTGTCCAACACGAAGAGCCGCCGAGCCAAGCTGACCACCGACAAACTCGCCACGCTCGCCGCACTCGGACTCGAATGGGCGGCCACGGAAGGAGCGGCGTGATGACGCACCCGAGCGGGACGCGGGAAAGCAGCCGGTCAGCGGTGACCCGCGTCGGCGGATGGGCGACTTCCAAACGATGGCGGTCAACGCCCGGATGCAGGTCCATGCGGCCCTTGCGGCCGCCGGGCTGGAGCCGGATGAGGCGGACGAACTCGTCTGCGCGCTCGAGGCCGGCGCGGTCGCCGGGGCGCACTGCTCGGTCGAGGAACTGGACGGCTGTGCCCCCGGCGCCCACGGCACCGCGTACGGGAAGGGCTGGGACGGCGGCGTGGACCGGGCGCTGGAGGTGCTGGTGTCCACCGCCGACAGCGTCTACCGGCAGCGCGGCCGCGCTCGGGTTGCCGGAGCGCTGCTGATCGGCGGGGAGATCCTCCGCAGCCGGCTCGCCGCGGCGGACCAGGCCGGAGAGGAGCAGGGCCATGCCGGATGACCACGCGGAAGAGCAACGCGTGCAGGCGGCCGTAGAGCGGCACGCTCGCAACAGCGCCTTCGCGGAGGCGGAGAAGGCCATCTCCCTGCTGCTGTCCGACCCTGGCGTGCGGGAGGCACGGGATCGGGTGGAGGCGGCGGAGACGGAGCTCGGCATGGAGCTGTGCTCCCGTCTCCAGCCGTTCCAGGACCTCTACGACCAGGCCGTGGCGGACGGCGGTGCGGGCCCGGCTCACCGGGGCCTGTGCGGGCAAGCACGGCCGCTGGGGGCGGATCTGCGTGCTGCCCGGGGGCCCGAGATTACGACAGCGCCCGCCTGGGCGAGGACTCCGATTGACCGCGATCGTTACTCAATGAGGCGAACCGGAGGTTTCGCTCGAGGCACACCCGAAGGCAACCCTCGACGCTCCAACGTGCCACCCAGCCATGAAGCGAGGAACGATACAACCCCTCCCGGAAACTCCCACCAATCGTCATTAGCACCGCTAATAACGATCGGCCACAAATCTGGCTCCGAGGCAGCAGTGCGCCAATAGAATTGGTCTCCAGAATATGTGGCGGCGATGGGAATCAAACCACCTTCAGACGGATAAGGCACATAGCCGTGAGACTCTCCGCAATCCGCCAGATCAGCGAGTACGTCGAGGTCCTCTAGGAGACCATCACAGAACTCCTTCTCCCTGCCGATCATGGGGATGTAGATGTTAAGGAATTCATCCACCACGAAAGGAGGGTAGGCCTCGGCGAGAATCTTGTAATCAGTCGGCAAGTCAACCACGCCCAGATTGGCACAGATCTTTCGCCAATCTAGCTGACGCGAGTGCCGAGGTCGCTGCCTCAAAAGGGCGGGAACGGCGGATTCCAACGACTGAAGCATTTCACCTACTCCTCTCACAGGTCACTTGAACTTCCGGGATGTTCTTGATGTAGACGTCAAAGAGGGGTCCCGTGTCAGCAACGGCAGTCATTCTGATCCCATCGGGAATCTTCGCACTGCCATCTCCGTAGACCAACTGCCCAGAGTACTGAACCCATTCTGACCTACCAGGGGTCAATGCTCGAGCCATCGCATTCTCACACTTCTTCATCCCGCTCAGATTCATCTTCGCATGGCCAGTGAAGAGGTTTTCAGAGCGCCATTCACCGTAGAACCTGTCAGCCAGAATATGGGTCCTGTTGTAGATCGGCTTGCCGTTGACTCCCTCATTATTCCCTACGGGGAATCCAGCGACGTCCACAGCGCCGCTGTCGTCACGCTTGCTATTAGTAGGCTTAACGTCGCTCTGGCAAATCAGCGCGGTCACACCCGTGGGTCGCCCGCCCTGCAAGGGCTGGTAGTTGTAGCGCTCCGAACGTGGCCTGCTGCACCGGTCATCATCGTCCTGACCGGAGCCACCAGGGTTACCCGGACCAGTGGCAGTCGAGACAATCTCGTCGGGCGCTGCGGCGGGATTGAACAGATCGCCGCCGCCTAGCATCCCAAGGATGTCGAGACCGTCAAAGATCAGCTCCCATCCGTCACCGACTTCCCAGCCCCGGTTCTTGAGGGCACCCCAGTCGATCTTCGGGAGCCAACTGGGTGCAGTCGGCGGGTTCTTTCCGTCGTAGGGATTCGGGTCGATCGGAGGGGGCGGGGGCGCAGTGTAGGTGGGGTAGATCTTGCACGCGGTGCAGCTGCCGCCGTTACCGCCACCGCCGCTGCTCCCATTGTCGGTGCCCTTATCTCCACGGTCCTTCGGCGTTCCTGTCCCGCCGCAATAGACGTAGCACGCGCCTTCTGGAACCTCGTCTCCACCAAACGTGGGTGTGCCGCGCCGTTGGAAACTGGAACTGAATGTGGGGGACCAGCGACCTCCGAGCTCCCAACCGATCTTCCAGGCGGCGTTCTTCCGAGAGGCCCGATTGCCCCAGTCGTTCAGCCACCCACCGAGTCGCCTCCTGAAGGTGGGACGGTATGTGGAGTCTGAGTGTGATCCTGCGGCGTAGTTGTAGTCCCTCGACGCTTCAATGACCCTGTGACCGGTCGGGTCAATCCCGTTGAGGGGCTGGCCCATCCCGTAGGCGTACCGGTTGGCTTGGCCAGATGGACTCGGGTCAAGCTGCCAGGTGTCGCGGGCGGTGAAGTTGCCAGTGCCGGGCTGGTACCAGCGGGCGGCCATGTTCACTTCGCCAGTGGCATTGTCCGTCCAGCCGGACTGGTAACCGAGGGCGGGATTGGTGCCGGTGGTCGCGGTGGTCTTACCGAAGGGGTCGTAGGCGCGGGATGCCTGGACGGAGGTCCCATCGGAGCTCAAGCCGGCCACAACGTCGGTGTGCTGATCGGTGACGGCGATCTGCGCGAGGGTGGGGTTGGTCTTGGGGGTGCTGGCGAGGAGTGTGCCACCGGGGGTGCGGGTGAATGCAGTTGTGTTGTCGGTGGTGAGGTTGTTGGAGCCTCCGTCATAGGTGAAGGAGTTGCCGTCGGCAGTGAGGACGCGGTCGAGGGAGTCGTAGGTGTAGGTGCTGGGACCGTTGGTAATAGTGCGTTCGAAGGCGTCGGAGGTGACGGTTCGGGTGCTGCCGTTCTCGGTGACGGACTGGGTGGTGCCGCGGGCGGTGTAGGTGTAGCTGTCGGTGCCCCAGGTCTCGAGGCGGTTTCGGGCGTCGTAGGCCGCGTTGGTGGTGCCCTGCTGGGTGAGGTTGCCGGCCTTGTCCCAGGTGTAGGGGACGGTGGTTGTCCCGCTGGTCCAGGACTGCATGCGGCCGGCGAGGTCGTAGTTGTAGGTGTTGGTGGCGGCGCCTGCGGTGCCGGTGGTGGTCTTCTTCGTCAGGTGGTCGGCGTCGTCGTACGCGTAGGTGATGCCGGTGACCGACGTGCTCGTTCCTGTGTTGGTGATGGTGTCGGAATTCAGGCGGCCGAGGTCGTCGTAGCCGTAGCTGCGCTGTGCGCCGACGGTGAACTGTCCGTCAGCACCAGGTCGGGCGTACTGCTCGAGGGTCGGCCGACCGGCAACGTCGAATTCGTAGCGAACCTGGGTGCCGGTGAGAGGGTCGGTCGCGGCGTCAAGGTGGCCGGCCGTGTCGTAGGTGTAGGCGGTCTGGCCTGCGGCGTCGGTGCGCGCCGTCATGGCGCTGTCGGCGTCGTAGGTGTAGCGCGTTTCGCCGGAGGGTCCCTGGGCGTGGAGGAGCTGTCCGCGGTCGTTGTAGGTGTATGCGTTCGCGGCGTTGCCGCTGGTGGTGGCGGCGCTGGTGAGGCGTCCGTCCAGGTCGTACGTCAGGCTGCGAGGCTCGGTGGCCGCAGCGGCTCCGCTTCCGGTCTCGGCGGTGAGGTTGCCGAGTCCGTCGTAGGTGCGCTGGCGCTTGACGTTGCCGGGGAGCAGTTCGGTAACTGGCTGACCCGCCGCGTCGTAATTGGTGGTCCAGGTGCGGTCGCCCGAGGCCGGATGCTGGGACGTGGTGGGTTCGATGGTGGATTCGGGCAGGTTCCAGGCGTTGAAGGTGTATGTGGTGGTGTTGCCTCGGCCGTCGGTGAGGCGGGTGCGGTTGCCGTTCGCGTCATAGCCGAACGATATGGTGATCTGGTCGGTGGCCGAGATCTTCTCGGTCTGGCTGGTCAGCTGTCCGAGCGCGTCATAGGTGTAGTCGGTGTGGCTGCCAGCCGGGCCGTCGGCCGAAGTCCGATTGCCATCGGGGTCGAAGGCGGCCTTGGCTGAGCGCAGTACGGTGGTGCCGGTGCCGTAGTCCTTGGCATCGGTGATGTTGTCTAGGCCGTCGTAAACGGTCTGGGTCTTGCGGTTGGTCGGGTCGATTGTCTCGACCGTGCGGCCGAGGCCATCGTAGGAGAAGCGGGTGGTGCCCAGGCCCGGGGCGGTGACCGCTGTGGGTTCACCGGCCGCGTTGTGGACGGACGTTGTGGTGCGGCCGGCCGGGGTAGTGGAGGTGGTCTGGTTACCCGCATCGTCCCAGGTGTAGCGGGTGGTCAGGTTCTGCAGGGTCGGGTAGCGCTCGATGGTGGTGGCGGTGAGCTGGCGGCCGAGTTCGTCGTAGGTCGCCTCTGTGCGCGCTCCGGTCGGGGTAGTGGCGGAGAGCTGCAGGCCGGTCGGGGTCCAGGTGTAGCGGGTGATGCCAGCGCCGCTCAGGTCGGTCTGCGCGGAGTTGAGTGGATTGGGCTCGGTCAGGCCGGGCTGGGTTCCAGGAGTGGGGTCGGTCTTCTGGGTGAGGTTGCCGAGCTGGTCGTACGCGAGGCGAGTGATGCGGCCCAGTGGGTCGGTCACGGTCTCCGTGCGGCCGAGGGCGTCGTACGTGGTGTGAGTGACTGCTGTAATGGGCTGGCTCGCACCCGGCGGGGTGTAGGCGGGCAGGCTCACGTCCGTTGCGCGGCCCAGCTTGTCGACGGCTGTGCTGGTGACGGCGCCGCGGGCGTCGCGAGCGTGGGTGAGCTCGCTAAAGGTGTTGTAGCCAGCAAGCGTGGTCGGACGTGTCGTCGTGGCGGCGGTGCCATTCTGCTCGGTCGGAACAGCTGGAGCCTTGGTCTCGACCAGGCCTCCCAGCGCGTCATACCGGTAGGTGGTGGTGTGGGCAGCAGGGTCCGCACCGTTGATGTTGCCTCGGGCGCCGACCGTCGAGATCACGAGGCCGCGCTGGTCGAAGGTGCTGGTGGTGGTCCGCAGCGTTCCTGTGGCGTCGGAGACGGTAGTGCGGGTGGGGTTCCCCGCCACGTCGTACTCGGTTGTCGCGGTAATGCTGTTGCCGCTCGCGTCGATGGTGCGGGTTTCGCGGGTGACGTGGTCGTCGTTGTCGTAGCCGAAGGTTGTCTTGCGCGCGAGGTCTTCGGGGTCGAGAAGGCTTTCAATGACTCGGCCGGTGGCGTCCACCGTATGGGCGACGACGGTCTTGCCGTTGCCGGTCACCTGGCGCGTGAGGTTGCCGGCGCCGTCGTAGGTGTTGCGCTCGACGACGATGTCGTGGCGGGTGCCCTCGGCCTGGGTGACCTGCTTGACGGTCGTGGTGGCGGCGAGGTTGTCGTCGTAGTAGCCGTACTCGGTGACGGCGCCCATGGCGTCAGTGGTAGACGCGAGACGGCCCGCCGGGTCGTAGGCGTTGGACTCGAGCACCAGGTCGCGAGGCTCGCCGGAGGGGTCTCCCGTCCAGCCCTTCAGGGTCGTCTCGTACTTCTGGCCACGCGGCGTATAGGTGTGGACGAGCCTGTTACCGGCAGCGTCCGTCTCCTCCTTCACGCGGCCAAACTCATCGTAGGCGAAGGTCGTGCTGTGGTTCTCCGGGTCGGTCACCGTGTCCTGGCGGCCCGAGTCGTCGTAGTGGTAGCTCGTGGCGCGAGCAGGGTCGCCGCCCGTGGTGTCCTCGGCGGTCTCGGTCAGGAGGTTGCCGTCCGCGTTGAAGGTCCGGCTGACCTTCGCTGTGTGGATCGTGTTGGTGATCTCGTTCTTCACGCCAGCACCGGTTTCGCTGACGACGTGAGACATGTCGTCGTAGCCGAAGGTGGTCATGACACCGGTCGGGAAGGTGTCCGAGATCTGCTTCTCGGACGTCTTGCGACCGATGCCGTCGTACGTGAACGAGGTCACCAGCCCCGACGGGGCGGTCGTCTTCGCGACGTCGCCGTTGGCGAAGTACGCGTACGCCGTGGTCGCGCCACCGGTTGTGACGGTCGTCTTCACCAGGCCGGCGGGCGTGGTTCCACCGCCGACAGCGGGCTCCGTTCCGTCGGTGTAGGTGGTGGTGGCCTTCCGAGCGTCGGCGAGGGTGACGGTGTCCTTCAGGCCCTTGTCGGTGTAGGTGGTCGTCGTCTTGTAGCGGTTGTCGGCCGGGCCGGAGGAGCGGGCGTCGCGGGCGGCGGTCTGCTTGCCGTTGCGCGGGTCGAGCGGGTCGGCGGTGTTGTTGTAGTACTCGGCGTAGGAGGTCCAGCAGGAGTTCGCGTCCCTGCAGGTGGTGCGGGAGACCGTGTTGCCCTGGGCGTCGTGGCCCGTGATGGTCGGGTGCCCGTTGGGGTCGGTGACTGTGTGGAGAAAGCCGCCGGTGTCGTAGGCGTAGGTGGTGCGGCCGCCCTCGGCGTCGGTGGAGGCGATACGGCGCTGCCCGCGCAGTGCGTCGTACGTGGTGGTGGCGGTCTGGCCCTTCGGGTCGGTGACGGTGACCGTCATCGCGAGCGCGGACGTGCTGGAGTGCTCGCGCGACTGGAAGTGCTCGGCAACCTGGTCAGCGGTCAGGCCGTGCTGGTAGATGGCGACTTCGTCGATCTGGCCAGTGAAGTACGAGACTTCACCAGGGGCAGCGGGCCAGTTCTTGGCGAAGCCGGCGCCGATGTAGGTGCGGGTGTTGGATTGGTGACTGACCGCGCCGGTCAGCGTGGCGGCCTGGACGCCGTCGAGGTAGAGAACCTGGGCGGTGCCGGTGGCGGTGACCACGGCGTGGTGCCACTGGTCGTCGTTGACGCTGTCGGCGGAGGCGACCTTCGCCGTGCCGAGGCCGGGTGAGTAGAACTTGCCATTCAGCTTGCCGTCCGTTCCCACGTACAGCAGGGGGGCGTAGGTGCCAGTGGCGGTGGTACCGCCGATGGCGTCGGACTGGTCACCGAGCAGGACGCCCGGCTTGGTGGTCTTGAACCACAGCTCGACCGCGAGATCCTTCGATCCGCGCAGGATGCTGCCGGGTATCTCGGTGTAGCCGTTGCCGTTCAGGCTGATGGCCGTGTTGTCGCCGGTACCGAACACACCGTCGCTGCCGAGGGCGGTGTTGGTGTAGAAGCCGTCGCCATCTTGCGCGGCGGACAGGCTGTTCGCCCTGCCTCCACTGGTTTCGTCCAGGCGCCAGTAGCCGGCCGGGGCATCAGCGGTGACCGCGCCGCGGTAGTGCGGGCCGTCACCGGTGACCATGCCGGTGCGGGCCCGGTAGTGGGCGCTGATCTCAGCCGGGGTGAGGGCCTTGGGATAGAAGGCGACCTCGTCGAGTGCGCCGCTGAAGTAGCCCCATGTGTCGCTGGAGTCCAGGGCGGCCCAGCGCGAACCGGTGCGGCCCTTGCCGAAGAAGATCCGGGTCTGGTCCAGGTGCGTGATCGCGCCCGAGGCCTGGCCCGCGAGGACGCCGTCGACGTAAAGGGCGGAGGTGTTGCCGTTCCCGGTCAGCACGGCGTGGTGCCACTGGCTGTCGTTCACGGTGTTCTTCGAGACCGGGGGGATCCAGTTGGTGGTCTCGGAGTAGAACTGGCCGTGCAGCTTGCCGTCCGTTCCCACGTACAGCAGCGGGGTGGCGTGGGTGGGGACCTGGTCCTCGCTGATGTCTGCGTTCGACTCGGTCAGCAGGATGCCGGGCTTGTCGGTACGGAACCACAGCTCCGCGGACAATGCGGTGCCGTTGAGGGAGGCGTCGGCAACCTGGATGTAGGAGTCGCCGTTCAGGCCTGCGGCAGTGTCGTCGCCGTCGGCAAAGGCACCGTAGGTGCCCAGCGCGACGTTGTCGCCGTAATCACCGTCCGCCCCCTCAAGGAGTGCGCTGGCCGCGGTGATCCCGCGGCGGTCGCCGAGCCGCCAGTACTCGCTCGGGCCAGAGGCACGCACGGTGTCGGCGTAGGCGGTGGAGCCGGCCGAGAAGCTGGGGGCGGAGACCTTCCAGGTGCCCTTGTTCGCGTCGGTGACCTGGGTGACGCGCTCCGTGTCGGAGTCGTACACGACCTGCGAGTCGACCCGTCCCGAGGGAAGGGTGACCTTGGTGATACGGGAGGTGGAGGCCTTGGCGGTGTAGTGCTCAAGGACCGTGCCTGCGTCGAGGGTGTGGCCGTAGACGGCTACCTCGTCGATCAGGCCGTTGAAGTGGCCGAGCTGGTCGGTCTTGTCGATTCCCAGCCACGGCACATTGGTCCAGCCCAGGCCGACGTAGGTGTAGCGCTGCTCGAGGTGGTCGATCGCTCCGGTCTTGGAGCCGACCGCCTTGCCGTCGAGGTACAGCGTCTGCGCCGTGCCGGCACCGGAGAGCACCACGTGGTGCCAGGCGTCGTCGTTGACGACGCCGGTGGAGGTCAGGGCGGTCCAAGAGGTGCCGGGGTAGTAGAACTGGCCACGGAGCTTGCCGTCCGTACCGACGAACAGCAACGGGGTGGACTGACTCACCGTCGGATCGACGTCCTCCATCCGCTCATTCGCCTGCGACAGCAGCACACCGGCCTTGGTGGTCTTGAACCACATCTCCACCGACGCGAACGGCGACGAACCAAGCGCGTCATCGGCGAGGGCGAGATAGGAGTCGGTCCCGTCGAAGGAGCCGGCCTTGCTACCAGTCCCGGACAGCGCACCCGCGGCTCCGCGGGCAACGTCACGGTACTGGGCATCGTTCATGCCGCTACCGGAGACGGTCTCGCTCGCGGCGGTCTCCCCCTCGACCTCGTTAAGGCGCCAGTACGCTGACGGTCCGGCGTCCAGCACCGTGCTGCGGTACAGGCTGCCGCCCTCATACGCATAGACCGTGCAGGCCGTGCTCGACGACGGCGGACACACCTTCACCAGGCGGTCGCCCTCATAGGTGTAGGTCCACTTCAGTGCGGTACCCGCACCGCTGACGGCGTTCGTTTCCGCCGTCGCGACGTGCCCGTTCGACCACGTGAACGTCAGGGTGCGGCCCGACAGCACATCCTTGGCCCGCGTCAGCACACCGTCGGTGTACGTCAGCTCCTGCACCCGGCCATGTCCGTCAGCGATCTTCGTCAGCAGGCCAGCGGCGCTGAAGGTGTAAAGGGCCCCTGAGCCGTCACGCAAGGTCCACCCTCCACCGGTCTCGGCCTTCAGCTTGCCGACGGACCCAGACGGGGCCGCGTAGCTGCCGTCCGCGTTCTTACCGAAACGCACCTGGGCACCCGTGGCCAGCGTGATCACCACACCGCCCGTTCCCTCGGGCGTGGCTCGCATGTCCCAGCGCGTCGCCCACCCGGCGCCGAAAGCATTCTTCTGCCGCGGATCCAGCGAGTTGTAGGTCCGAGTCACCGCCAGCTCAGGTCCGACTGTGGGAAGGGACGCGTCGGTGGCAGCAGTGACGAAGTTTCCGGCGCGCTCGCCAAAGCTCCGGCCGCTCTCAGAACCACCGAGATGGCTGGTGATCGCCGGCTGGGAAACCTGGGTCGTCAGGAGGGACGGACGGATTCGCGTGGAGGTGGCGCTGCCGTCGTAGGCGTACGGGTACCAGGCGTAGGTCTTCGCCCAGGACAGCCAACCGCTCGTCACGGCCCACTGCTGCGAATTGACCTTGGGGCCCATCTTGCAGTTCTTGCGCGTGTCCTTGCCCTCGACCTCGCACACCTCGAACTGGTACTGCAACGCCTTCAGGTAGCGGTCGCGGTCCGCGCCAGACGCCCAAAGCGTCGGCGTCAGCGTGTTGATCACGGCGCCGCTCGCTGGGGCAGCGCCGGTGATGTAGGGCGGGATGTTGACGGCGGACACCTTCACAGCCGCTGTGGGCACGCCGGCGCCGCTGAAGGTGGCGATGCCGTTGTCGTTCATCGTCCAGGCAAGGGTGTAGTCACCCGGGGTCAACGGAGCGACCTTCGCATCCACGGTGACTGTTGCCCCCGGGGGAACGTCTGCCGGCATTGGCGACCAGCGGATCTTCGAGGTGTCGGTGATCTCCTTACCGGCGGCATCGTAGAGTAGGTAGCGCAGGGAGAAGTTGCCGTTCTTCGGCCACGTCTGCTGCCCGCGATTCGTCACCGTGACGCGGAAGACACCCTCGGACGTCGCCGTCATTGGGGTGATGAAGGTACCGAGCTTGTAGGTGGCGCCGTACTTGGTCCACGTCACGTCCAGCGACGGCTTGCCGTTCGGGTAGTCGTCGGAACCGAAGTTCTTCCACGCGTACGAGTCCGTCGTGGAGGCCTTCACCGCAAGGCCGTAGTTCTTCTTTCGGCCATGCGTCCAGTCATCCACTAGCTGCCGGCCCGCCGAACCCAGGCTGATCGACTCCCACGCCGCTGCCCCGCACGGCCAGGACGTCGTCCCTTCGGGACGCCAGGCGTGCGCGAAACTCTTCGAGCCGAGCGCTGGGCCAGTCGACGGGCCGGGGTATGTCGATGTCGTCGACTCGAGCCAGCTTGAGGTGATGGCGTGGACCGTCACTGGGCGGGCCGTGCACGAGTACGAGTGAGTGTTGTAGAGGGCCAGGCGGGCGCTGATGACCCAGGCGTTCTTCAGGTTGCTTTCGAGGCCGGCGAAGCGCAGGAATGCCGCAGCCTTGTGGCCGCCCTTGTCATAGGTGCCGACCTTGATGTTGGTGTCACTGGAGAAGTTCGTGTTGTACGGGGACTGCACATAGGTGCCGGATGAGGCCGTCGTGCCCGTGACCGTGGTCACCGTCGGGTCGACCTTGACCGGGAAGACGCGCTGAGGGTCACGCAGCCACTCGGTGTCCAGCGACACCTTCAATGCCTGACCGCCAGTGATGTCGACCAGTTCGTAGTGGACGCCGTTGGAGATCTCGCCCTGGTTGGAGTTCGGGGCGAGGCTGGAGTCCTCCATCCATCCCGCAGGCATCGTGGCCTTCACACCGCCAGCCGCATCCCGGAAGGTCACGGCCCCCGTGCTCTCAAGGCGCGGGGTCACTCCCTGGATGTGCAGCGGGAAGACCCACTCCGTCGGGGCGTCGGCGCTGTGAAGCGTGATGACTTCCTTCACCGACGTGCCACCGGCGACGAACGTCAGATCGGCTTCAGGGCGCACCGCGCGGTAGGTGATGGTGCTGGCGTCCGCCTCACCCGCGGCGTGCGCGACGTTCTGCACGGAGAAGCCAACCGACGTGTCAGCACCGGTCTTCAGCGAGACGAGGGGAGCGGCGTCGGCGTAGCCGCCGAACGTCGTCTCCGTCTCCCCCGAAGTGATCTTCCAGCCGTCCTCGGACGTGTTGATGGCGCGCCCCAGCGTTCCGCTCTTTGGCAGAGGCCGCAAAGTGGTGTCGATCGGCTTCCAGTTGCCAGCGGCGTCCTGGAAGTTGACCGGCTCCTCGTAGAAGCGCGTGGTCAGCGTGCCGTCCGCGTTCTGGAACGTCGTGGAGGTACGGTTCCGCTCCCCGGCGAGCTCACGGCTCGTCGTCGGGTCGAACCCCTTCGGCTCCACCTGCTCGACCGCTGCGGGAGCGGTGGCCGGCGCCGGAATCTCCGCATCGGACAATCCGCCGCCTGGGGTGGCTGCGCCGTCGAGGGGAAGCTCGCCAGGTGCCGGGGCGTGGCCCCGTCGGCCGCCGGTCGCGCTGACCGAGGTGTCGCCGGCGGTCGACTCCGAGGGACGGCCGTCCGCGGAACCCCAGCGCTGGTCAGGCGCATCCGCAGTTCCTACGGGCGCGCCGGCGAACGTCTGCGCAGCTGCCACTCCTTCCGTACCGGCCAGCGCGGCCATAACGAAGGCAACAGCAACGGAAACAGGCCGCACGAAACGCACGGAAGCCTCCCTCGGAACACGATCAAGAAGGGTCAGTAGATCGACAAATCTATGCACTGAGCAAGCCGCGTATTCATTTCGTGATCATTAAGTGAAGATCGTCACTTCACAATTGCCAATTAGTTGAACAAAAAGCGCCAGGCGTGAAGCTGCTGATCAACAACTCGCGACGCTCTCGGACGTGCAGTGCGGTCTCATGTGCAACCAATCCCAGCCAGGGGTGGCCTGGCGGGTCATCACCCATCTCCGTTCGCCCCGGATGGCCGACCGTCTGCAACACGACCCGACCCGCTCCCAAGCCGCCACGGGACTCGACTCCCGAGCACCGACGGATCGCGTCGCCCGCGCGCTGGCGAGCAGCGTCCGTACGTCGTTCTTGCCGCCTGCCGGTGTGCGCTGCGGCAAGCCTCCGGCCGGAGCGCCGTCCGGGCCGGCGGCAGCTGGATCAGCGCCTGGTGCCGCACGGGCTGCGGGCACGGCTGTGCGACGAGGTCCTGGAGGAGCCGCAGCCGGCCACAGCGTGACACCGGGGGCGCGGCATCGTTGGACGGTGCGACCCCCGAGCCTGGCCCCGGAATGTCATGGCCCGATCCCCGGGGCCCGTGGCGTGTCTAGAGCGGTCGCTCAAGTCTGGAACGGAGGCGACGGCAGATGATCCCCGGCCCGCACCGCATGAAGGGCGGGGCGCCGCAGCTCGGCGTGGATGTGCTGGGTCGGATCGGGCCCTTCGGCCCGTACGGCGGCGCGCGCGATCCTGGCGACATGGAGATCGAGATCCTGGCCGTGCCCGACTGCCCCCACCAGCAGCTCGCCGAGGAGCGGCTTCGACAGGCGCTGGACGAATCCGGGCTGGCCGCCACCGACATCACCACGCGCG
Organism: Streptomyces sp. NPDC085481; assembly: GCF_044541845.1. NCBI lineage: Bacteria > Bacillati > Actinomycetota > Actinomycetes > Kitasatosporales > Streptomycetaceae > Streptomyces > Streptomyces sp. NPDC085481. Next base: position 529 of record NZ_JBITTJ010000027.1, on the reverse strand, counting down.
TGATCGCCGACCAGGCCGAGGCTGAACGGTCCCGGTTCACCGGCTCCCCGACCATCCTGCTCGACGGACGCGACCCGTTCGCCGAGCGCGGGGCTATCCCGTCGCTCGCCTGCCGGATCTACCGCACCCCCGACGGCCCGGCCGGAGCACCCGGCGTCGACCAACTCCGCTGGGCCCTCGACGCGGCCGCTGACGCGGGATAGCACCGATGCTGCCGGTTCACCAGGGAGGAACGAGGTCTTGGTTGGACGGAGAGGGCGCGGGCACACAGTCCTTTGAGCAGTAGTGGGGCGGAATGCTCAGGTCAAACATCCGACCGAGGAGTTCTGCTCCGCACGCCGCACAGGAACCGGCCTTCTCTCGGATGCGGCGCACCTCGCTGCGCGCGACGCCGTGAAGCCGGATCTGCTCGCGCTCGATCGCGTGCCGCATGTCTAGGTGTATTGCCCAGTGAGGTTGGGGACGCGGCTGGCGGGTGGTTTGCCTGCGAGTGCGGTGTGTCCGCGGTGGTGATTGTAGGTGTGCAGCC
>NZ_JBITTJ010000026.1:0-42296 GCF_044541845.1 Streptomyces sp. NPDC085481 | reverse complement strand
CCTTCGTTTCCGACTCTATCAGATCTTTCCGATCCGATTTCCTCGGTGCTTTCCGGTCCCTTTTCGCTTTCGCTTTCGGGCCCTTCCGGCGGTTCCGACTTTATCAGATTCATTTCCGCCGACCTAATCGGTGGCTTCGTGATTCGGATAAGGAATCGGAGTGGCTCCGTCGTCATCTAATTTCCGACCGGAGCGAGAGAGATTCTAACTCGTCAGCCCTGAGCTTGTCCAGCTCCAGGCAACCGTTTGAATCTACCTCCCCGCGCCATCCGTGTCAACGGGTTTTGCGGGCGAAGAGGAGACTAGCAGGTCAGCGGGGTGCTGCGCACATCAGGCTGCCATGGGCAGCTCGGCGCTGCGGTCGGACTCCTCGACGTCACCCGTGGCGCCGGCTCGGGCCGCACGGCCGCCGAGGACGTAGACGTACGCGAGGAATGCCAGTTCAGCGCTGATACCGATGGCGATACGGGCCCAGGTCGGCAGGCCGGACGGGGTGACGAAGCCTTCGATGAGGCCCGCGACGAACAGGACCAGTGCCAGGCCGATGGCCATGCCGATCGCCGCCCGGCCCTGCTGGGCCAGGGCGGCACGGCGGGTGGTGGGGCCGGGGTCGATGAGGGTCCAGCCAAGGCGGAGGCCCGTACCGGCGGCGACGAAAACCGCGGTCAGTTCGAGCAGGCCGTGCGGGAGGACGAGGCCCAGGAAGATGTCGAGACGGCCCGCCGAGGACATCAGACCGATGCCGACGCCGAGGTTCAGCATGTTGAGGAAGAGGATCGCCAGCACCGGTAGTCCGAGGAACGCGCCCAGGACCAGGCAGGTGGCAGCGGCCTGGGCGTTGTTCGTCCAGACCTGGGCGGCGAAGGACGCCGCGGGGTGGCTGGAGTAATAGGTCTCGTACTGGCCGCCGGGGCGGGTCATCTCGCGCAGGTCGGCCGGGGCGCCCATCGCGGCCTGGACCTCGGGGTGCGCGCCGATCCACCAGCCGATCAGGGCCGCGACGAGGGTGGAGACGACCGCGGTCGGTATCCACCAGTGCCGTGAGCGGTACACCGCGGCCGGGAATCCCGCCGTGAGGAAGGTGACCGCGTCGCGCCAGGAGGCGCGGCGGGTGCCGGTGACCGTGGCGCGGGCACGGGCGACGAGCTGGGTGAGCCGGGCCGTGAGCATCGGGTCCGGGGCACTGGACTGGATGAGGGAGAGGTGCGTGGCGGTGCGCTGGTAGAGGGCGACGAGTTCGTCCGCCTCGGCGCCGTTCAGCCGGCCGCCACGGCGCACGAGGTGGTCGAGTCGGTCCCACTCGGCTCGGTGGGCGGTGACGAAGACGTCGAGGTCCATGATCGGCTGCTGCTCCAGGCACTGGGTGCGTACGGGTCCGTCGTACAACTGCGGCGCGCTGCGGGTCAGCTTGGCAGACTGGCGTTCGGACGGGGTTCGGCAGGTCGACGGAGGGCGGGCGGCGTGAGCGGGGTCGTGACGGGGGATGCCGTCGTACTGGGGTTGCAGCCGGCGCGGCTGCCGAGCCGGGCGTTGGCGCTGCTCATCGATCTCGTCGTGGTGTGGACCGGGTATCTGCTGATCAGCTTCGGGCTCGCCCTGGCCACGGCGTCCCTGGACGAGGCCGCGGCGATGGCGATATCCGTCGTGTCCTTCCTGCTGATCCTCATCGGGACGCCGATAGCCGTGGAGACGCTCTCGCACGGGCGGTCGCTGGGGAAGCTCGCGTGTGGGCTGCGGGTCGTGCGGGACGACGGGGGGCCGATCCGGTTCCGGCACGCGTTGATGCGCGGGGCGATGGGGGTCGTGGAGATCCTGATGACCTCCGGGATCGTCGCCTGCATCGCCTCGCTGGTGTCCGAGCGCGGGCGGCGGATCGGCGACGTCTTCGCCGGGACGCTGGTGGTCCGCGAGCGGGTGGCCTCGGCGCCGACCATGGCCGTACCGCCGCCCCCGCCGTGGCTGGTGGGGCGGTTCACGGGGCTCGATCTTTCGGCGGTGCCGGACGGGTTGTGGCTGGAGATACGGCAGTACCTCACGCGGATGCGCCAGCTGGATCCCGCGATCGGGCAGAGGCTCGCGGAACGGCTGGCCACCGAGCTGGTGGCGCGCACGGGGACGCCTCCGCCGGCGGGGGTGCCGGCGGACGCGTATCTGGCGGGTGTGGTGGCCGAGCGGCAGGCCCGGGACGCGCGGAGGGCGTTCGCCCCGGGGACGGGCGGTGCGGGGATGGGCGGTGCCGGAGTGGGAGTGGGCGGTGCGGGGATGGGAGTGCGTGGTGCCGGGACGGGGATGGCTGCGCCTGCTCCGGCGTCGGCTCCCCGGGCGGCTCCGGCCCCTGTTGCGGCTTCGGCTGCTCCTGCACCTGCACCTGCGCCGGCTCCCCCGGCGACCGGGTTCGCGCCTCCGGCCTGAGGTCAGAAGGCGGACGGTGGGGTGTCGAGCTGTTCGAGCTCGATGCCGGGGGCCGAGAGAACCACGTCGCCGGCGATGTGGACGGTGTGCCGTTCCCCCGTGTCGAGGGCGCTGACCTGGTACTCGTCCACGATCAGGGGGCCGTTGTCAGTGGCGTGCGCTTCACTCTTCAGCAGGGCCCAGGACTGGTCGACCGTCAGGGGGGCGAGCACGGGATCCGTGAACGCGACGAGCCGGAGGCGGGTCTCCGGGGAATCGGGGGTGAGGCGCAGGAGCCGGGAGATCGCGACGAGGAACGCCGGGGACGTGCCGGTGAAGGCATGGGCGCGCACATTGCCTTCGGTTGCGTGGGTTCCGGTGGGGTCGGTACGGACCCAGGTGACGCCTTCGAGGGCGGCGCCGCGGACCTGCCAGTGCGCGGCGTGGAGTTCGAGGCGGATGGGGCGGCCCAGTTCGTCGATGGCCAGGTCGACGGAGCCGGCGGGGTCGCCGGAGGGGGTGGTGGTCTGTGAGACGTAGCGCCAGCCGGAGGGGCCGGGCGCGCAGTTGAAGTGCTCTTCACCGAGGGGGGTGTGATCGTGCGGATCATGGAGCGAATAGCGGCCGCGGGGCATGGTTCCTCGGGGTGCTTCCTGGAGCGGTAGCGGTGGTCGAGAGACGAGGCAGGCCCCCGACACGGGGGTGCGGGGGCCTGCCTTCTTCCTCTACGGGTGTTCCGGGCGCCCTGGCGTCAGTGCACGGTCGCCGGGTGCCGGTTCATCAGTAGCGGTAGTGGTCCGGCTTGTACGGGCCCTCGACCTTGACGCCGATGTAGGAGGCCTGCTCCGGGCGGAGGGTCGTGAGCTTGACGCCGAGGGCGTCGAGGTGGAGGCGGGCGACCTTCTCGTCGAGGTGCTTGGGGAGCACGTAGACGTCGGTCGGGTACTCCTCGGGCTTGGTGAAGAGCTCGATCTGGGCCAGGGTCTGGTCCGCGAAGGAGTTCGACATCACGAACGACGGGTGGCCGGTCGCGTTGCCCAGGTTCAGGAGGCGGCCCTCGGAGAGGACGATCAGGACCTTGCCGTCGGGGAACTTCCAGGTGTGGACCTGCGGCTTGACCTCGTCCTTGACGATGCCTTCGATCTTGGCGAGGCCGGCCATGTCGATCTCGTTGTCGAAGTGGCCGATGTTCCCGACGATGGCCTGGTGCTTCATCTTGGCCATGTCGGAGGCCATGATGATGTCCTTGTTGCCGGTCGTGGTGATGAAGATGTCGGCGGTCTCGACGACGTCGTCCAGGGTCGCGACCTGGTACCCGTCCATCGCCGCCTGAAGGGCGCAGATGGGGTCGATCTCGGTGACGATGACGCGCGCGCCCTGGCCGCGGAGGGACTCGGCGCAGCCCTTGCCGACGTCGCCGTAGCCGAAGACGACGGCGGTCTTGCCGCCGATGAGGACGTCGGTGGCGCGGTTGATGCCGTCGATGAGGGAGTGGCGGCAGCCGTACTTGTTGTCGAACTTCGACTTCGTGACGGCGTCGTTCACGTTGATCGCCGGGAAGAGCAGCGAGCCGGCCTGCTGCATCTCGTAGAGGCGGTGGACACCGGTGGTGGTCTCCTCGGTCACGCCGCGGATCTCGGACGCCAGCTGCGTCCACTTCTGCGGGCTCTCGCCGAGGGTGCGGTTGAGGAGACGGAGGATGTGGCCGTACTCCTCGCTGTCCGCGGTGGACGGGTCCGGAGCGGAGCCGGCCTTCTCGAACTCGACGCCCTTGTGGACGAGGAGGGTCGCGTCACCACCGTCGTCGAGGATCATGTTCGGGCCGCCGGTGGGCGTGTTCGGCCAGGTCAGGGCCTGCTCCGTGCACCACCAGTACTCCTCGAGGGTCTCGCCCTTCCAGGCGAAGACCGGGACGCCCTGGGGGTTCTCCGGGGTGCCGTTCGGGCCGACGGCGATGGCCGCGGCGGCGTGGTCCTGGGTGGAGAAGATGTTGCAGGAGGCCCAGCGGACCTCGGCGCCGAGGGCGACCAGGGTCTCGATGAGGACGGCGGTCTGCACGGTCATGTGCAGGGAGCCGGTGATGCGGGCGCCGGCCAGCGGCTGCTGCTCGGCGTACTCGCGGCGGATCGACATCAGGCCGGGCATCTCGTGCTCGGCGAGGGTGATCTCCTTGCGGCCGAAGGCGGCCAGGGAGAGGTCGGCGACCTTGAAGTCCTGCTTGGCGACAGTCGTCATGACTGGGGCTGCTCCTCGTGGATCGGGTTCGAGGGGTCGAGTGGGCACCTGGCACCGCGGCTGTGGGTGACGCGGGCATACGAATGCCCGGGTACTCCCGCGGTGCAGTCGTCGGAGGCCCTCTCTCCCTCGGCCGGTCCCGGTGGGACCGCCCGACCGCCATCAGCAGCGACGTCTGGCTGGTCACGAATCTACACCGATCGGCGCAGCGGCCCACAGCCCGGCCCGGTTCCGGATTCGGCCGGATCTGGGCTCGACAGGGGCTCGGCAGGGGCTTGATGGGGGTCTGGTAGGGGCCTGGTCAGGGCCCGTGAGGGCTCGGCAAGGACCTGGCGCGGGCTGGACACGTGCTCGGCAAGGGGCCGCAAAGGGCCGAGTGGTTCGTCGGCAAGCGGGTCGCCGCGGTCGGCGTGGCCGAGGGGATCCACCGCCCCGAGCGGCTGATCGAGCAGGTGGGCGGCGCTCCCGTGCACGGCTGGGACGCGGGCGCGGGCGGCGGGGGGCAACCCCGGCGGGCGTCAGCGGTAGAGGCAGCGGCGGGAACGAGCGGAGCGGCGCGTACATGGCGCTGATGAACGGCGTCTGAGCACCTGACGAGCTTGCTCGGCGGGATGACCGGCACCAGCGCGATCCGGCCAGGTCTGGCCAAGCTGATCCGGCGCAAGCTGAACCCGAGCAGGAGCGGGAGACCGGCATTGCCTCGCTCTTCATGGGCCTGCTCGGCATCTCCGAGGGCGCGATTCCGTTCGCGGCCACCCGCCCCGCGCAGGTGATCCCGGCGAACATGCTGGGCGGCGCGGTGGCCGGTGCGCTTGCCGGCCCGGCCGGGGCGACGGACGGCGGGCCGATCGTGGCGGTGCTCGCGCGGTCGGCGGGGTGCCGATGTTGTTCCTCGCGGTGGCGGCGAGGGCCGTGGTCACCGCGCTGACGAAGAATGCGCTCATCGACTCCGCGAGCGGCGGGGGCGGGGCGGGGCGGCGCGTCGGTGCAGGCGGTACGGCTCCGAGGGGAGCGACGGCCGCCGCACCCGTGCCCGTACCACCGGAGTACAGGGGCGAAGTGCCGTCCAGGTATCTGACCGGGCGCACGGTGAAGGTGCGGCTCGACGCCGTGAGCAAGGACGCGGCGATCCGCGAGAGGGCCGGGATGCTCTCGGGTACGGGCAGGGTGGTCGACCTCGACGTGCTCGTACGGGCCGCGTTCGCTCGGGAAGCCCGGGCACGACGGGGCTCGGCGAGGAGATCGGCATCCCGCACGCGAGGACGGACGCCGTCTCGGCAACGGTCGTCGGCTTCGCCCGCTCCCCCGAGGGCGTCGGGTAGGGCTCGCTCGACGGCACGAAGGCTGGCTCATCCCCGTGATGGCGGTGCCGAGGCCGTCGCCGGGGACGAGCACCGGCGGATCCTGGCCCTGCTCCCCCGGAGGCTGATGGACGCGCGGTTCCGCGAGCGGCTCCTGGCGGCGCGGGATGCGGCGGAGATCCTTCGGCTGCTCGGGGAGATCGGGTAGGTAGTCGGGCAGGTCAGGTGGATCAGGTAGGTCGGGGAGATCTGGCAGGTCAGGTGGATCGGGTACGCGAAGGCCCATCCGGTCCGTTCGCGCCGATAGGGTGCGGGCTGGACCGGCGGAAGGGCTGGGGATGCGACCGGGGCGGGGACTGCGGGCCACGGGATGGGTGCTGCTCCCGCTGGGCGTGCTGCTGCTCGCCGGGGGGCTTCTGCTGCGCGACGCCTATCCCGGCCACCGGGTCCCGAGTGAGTCGATGCGGCCCACCTACGAGCCCGGCGGCATGCTGTACGCCGAGCGGATCGAGCCGTCCGAGGTGCGGCGCGGGGACGTCGTCCTCGTCTCCGTGCCGGAGTGGGGCATCCACGACGGCCTCGCCGTCAAGCGGGTGATCGGCGTCGGCGGCGACCGGGTCACAGCCGACGACCGGCGGGTGTACGTCAACGGCCGGCCGCTGACGGAGCCGTACGTCGCCGGGGGCGACCCGGTCGCGGGTGCGACCTTCGACGTGCGGGTCCCGGAGGGGCGGCTGTTCCTGCTCGGCGACAACCGGGGCAACTCCCTCGACTCGCGCTACCACCAGGACGAGTTCCCCGGCGGGACGGTGCCGTCGACCGCCGTGAAGGAACGGGCCACGGACAGCCCCGTCGGCTCGTACGCCGCGTTCGGTGGGGCCGGGATCGGCGTGATCATGTTCCTTGTCGGGTTCGGACTCGCTCTGGCGGGGTGGCTGACCGGGCGGTCGGCACGGCGGGCGGGGCCGGCATCGGCATCGGCGCCGTACGTCGTGGGCTGAATCGGCGGACGTGCGGAGGGCCCCGGACCTGGTGATCAGGTCCGGGGCCCTCCGCGCGTCGCGCAGCGGCGAATCAGGCGCCCGACGCGGCCGCCTTCTCGCTGTAGATGTCCGGCTCCAGGTAGATGACCCGGGCAATCGGGACGGCGGCGCGGATGCGCTCCTCGGCCGCGTTGATGGCGTTGGCGACCTCGGTGGCGGTGTCGTCGTGCTCGACGGCGATCTTGGCCGCGACGAGCAGCTCCTCGGGGCCGAGGTGCAGCGTGCGCATGTGGATGAGGCGGGTGACGGTCCTGCCGTCGACGATCGCGTCCTCGATCTTCTTCACGTCCTCGACGCCGGCGGCCTCGCCGAGGAGCAGCGACTTGGTCTCGGCGGCGAGCACGATCGCGATCAGGATGAGCAGGATGCCGATGCACAGGGTGCCGATGCCGTCCCAGATGCCGTCGCCGGTCAGCAGGGCGAGGCCGACGCCGCCGAGGGCGAGGACGAGGCCGACCAGGGCACCGAAGTCCTCCAGGAGGACGACCGGGAGCTCGGGGGCCTTCGCGCGGCGGATGAAGTCCTTCCAGGACAGGGTGCCGCGCAGCTCGTTCGACTCCTTGATCGCGGTGCGGAAGGAGAAGCCCTCCGCGATGATCGCGAAGACGAGGACGCCGACCGGCCAGTACCAGGCCTCGATCTCGTGCGGGTGCTTGATCTTCTCGTAGCCCTCGTAGATGGCGAACATGCCACCGACGGAGAACAGCACGATGGAGACGAGGAAGGCGTAGATGTAGCGCTCGCGGCCGTAGCCGAAGGGGTGCTGCGGGGTGGCCTCGCGCTGGGCGCGCTTGCCGCCGAGGAGGAGCAGGCCCTGGTTGCCGGAGTCGGCGACCGAGTGGACGCTCTCGGCCAGCATCGAGGACGAACCGCTGAAGAGGAACGCCACGAACTTGGCTACGGCGATCGCGAGGTTGGCGGCCAGCGCCGCCACGATCGCCTTGGTTCCGCCTGACGCGCTCATGGGTCTACGTGTTCCCTTCGTCGGTGATCCGGCCGTGCTGCCGTCGTTCGGCCGGTCATTGTCGCATCAGGCGACGACCGTGGCGCGGAAGACCGTTCCCGTACCGGACAGTTCGGTCGTTTCGCCCGCCGGTACGAACACGGACTCGCCGGGGCCGAGGGCGGTCCCTCCATCGGAGCCATCGGGGCCATGGGGGCCATCGGGACCGCCGGGGCCGCCGACGACGGGGCGGCCCGCTGTCGCGAGGAGGATCTGCGGGGTGGTGGCGGTGAGATCGGTCGGGGCCGCGCCCTCCGCCCGTACGAAGCGGGAGAGGCGGAACTCGTCGATCGGGGTCTCGTAGACCTCCTCGCCCGACGGGGACGCCTCGGGGCGCAGCACCGCCGGGTCGGTGGCCTCGAAGCGGACGACGCGGAGGAGTTCGGGGACGTCGACGTGCTTGGGGGTGAGGCCGCAGCGCAGCACGTTGTCCGAGTTGGCCATGATCTCGACACCGAGGCCGTCGAGGTAGGCGTGCGGGACGCCGGCGCCGAGGTACATGGCCTCACCGGGCTGCAGGCGGACCGGGTTGAGCAGCATGGCGGCGATGACACCGGGGTCGTTCGGGAAGTGGTGGGCGATCTGCGCGTACGGGGCGTGCTCGCCGCCCAGGCGGGCGGCGGCGGCCGCGGCCTCGGTGACGGTGTGGGCCATCTCGGCGCGGTCGGCGGTGAGCAGCGCGGTCAGCACCTCGCGCAGGGCGGCGTCTTCCGGGTGGGCGTGGAGGAGGTCGACGTACGGCTTGAGGGAGTCGACGCCAAGCGCGGCGATCGTGTCGGCGGCCTCGACGGGGTCTCGGAAGCCGCACAGGCCGTGGAACGGGGTGAGGGCGCAGATGAGTTCGGGCTTGTGGTTGGCGTCCTTGTAGTTGCGCTGCGGGGCGTCGATCGGGACCCCGGCGGCCTCCTCGGCGGCGAAGCCGGTGCGTGCCTGGTCGAGGTCGGGGTGGACCTGGAGGGAGAGAGGGGCGCCCGCGGCGAGCACCTTGAACAGGAAGGGGAGGTGCGGGCCGAACTTCTCGACGGCCGCCGGGCCGAGGGCCCGTACGGGGTCGGCGTCGATGACCTCGTTGAGGGGACCGCGGTCGGTGCGGGACGGGGCGCCGGGGTGGGCGCCCATCCACATCTCGGCCTGGGGCTCGCCGGTGGGTGCGACACCGAGCAGCTCGGGGATGGCCGTCGTGGACCCCCAGGCGTAGGGGCGGACGGTGTTGACGAGGCGGTCCATGGGGCTTCCAGCTCTTTCAGTGCGGCGGGTGCGGTGATGGACGTGCGGCGGTGACGGACGGGACTGGGCTGGGCTGGACTGGACTGGGGTGGGGCGGTGCGGGGCGGGGTGGGAGGACTGGGGCGGGGTGGGCCGGGGTGGGGTGGGGTGGTCCGGAGTCCGGGTCCGTGGCCGGGCCTGGGCTCCGGGGCGGACGGGATGCGGTGGGTGGGGCGTGGAGGCGGTCGGGACCGGAGTCGCAGGACCGGCCGCGGTCCGGACCGTGTCCGGTCCTGCGACTCCGGGGGGTGGTGCCTTGCCCTCGGGCTACTGGGGGGCGAGGCCCGCTGAGGCGAGCGAGAGGTACACGGCGGCGAAGTCGGTGACGGCTACGAGCTCGGCGAGGGTTTCGAGCGGGCCGCCCTCGTCCGGCTCCAGCTCGCTGATGGCCGTCTCGTGGCCGAGGGCGAGCTCGCGGGCGGCCGGGGCGGCGCTCAGCACGTTGCCCTCGGCGGGGCGGTCGCGGAGGAGCACGACGCGGGCGCGCAGGGCCTGCGGTTCGTCGACGCGGTCGCGGAAGAAGTCGTCGGGGTCTGCGCCCGCCGCGTAGTCCCCCGCCAGGAGGACGCCGTGGGCCGGCAGGGCCTCCGGGAGCTCGGCGGCGAGCGCCGGCAGGCCGGAGAGCTCGGCGAGGATCGCGGCGAAGCGGCGGCCGGCCGGGCCGGCGGCGTCGCCCTCGGTCCAGATCAGCGGCAGTGAGTCGGCGAGTTCGGCGGCGAGGGTCTTGGCCGGGTTGCTGTACGTGGCGATGGCGGGGCCGCAGCGTTCGGCGGTGCGGTCGAGGCGGTCGGCGACCAGTTCCAGGGCTTCGTACGGGGCCTCGACCAGGCCGACGCGGTCCAGGAGGACGAGCAGGGGCGTGAACAGGGCCCACAGGTCGCCGGGACTGGCGGCGAGGGTCTCGGTGTACTCCTCGGTGCTCTCGTGCGGGGCCGTCGCCATCGGCACGAGGACACCGCGGGAGCCGCTGAGGGACTCGGCGAGCGGGGAGGTCCTGGGGGCGACGGCGACGACGGTGATGCCGCGGCGGTACGCCTGCTCGACGAGGAGTTCGAGGCCGGGTTCCGAACCGTCGGTCGTCGGGATCAGGAGCAGGTCCACCGAGCCGGCCCAGCCGGGCAGGGCCCAGCGCAGGGCCCCGGCGGCGGGTGCGACGCCGGTGGGCTTCAGGCGGATGACGGGGGCGGCCGCGCCCGCGAGGGCGCCGATCAGGTCGGCCACGCCGGCGGCGGCGGTGCCGGGGCCCGCGACGAGGACGGCGCGGGGGCGGCCCTCGGGGCGGAGATCCACGATGCCGGCCTCGGCGGCGTGCCGGGCGGCGGTCCTTACCCGGGCGCCCGCCTCCGCGGCGCCGCGCAGCAGACCGCGGCGGTCGGCGAGGGCGAGGGCGTCCGGTGCGTCGAGGAGTGTCTCGTCGAGCATGTGGCGGGGCCTCCGGTCGTCGGAGCGGGGTGTTGCCTTGGGGTGCCCGTGGCGCGGGTGGCTGCCGCCGTCCGGACCCGGCCGAGGCGGCGGCGCTCCGTGCGGGCTACTCGGGGCGGCGGGCCTCGTCGACCAGCAGGACCGGGATGCCGTCGCGGACCGGGTAGGCGAGCCCGCAGTCGGCGGACGTGCAGACGAGCTCGGGGGTCTCCGCGGCCGTCCGGTCGTTCAGCGGGGCGTGGCAGGCCGGGCAGGCCAGGATCTCCAGGAGGCCGGCTTCGAGCGGCATGGGGTGTCCCTTCGGACGTGACGGACGGTCTCGGGCCAGGTCAGCCTACCGCCGGGCGGTCGGCGGCGCCGCTGACCGCGACGGGGTCACGGTGCGGGATGGGGGTGGCTGGTGGGGGGCCGGGGGTGGGCCTGCGGGGAAACGGGGGGCGACTGGTCGTCCGGGGGCTGGGCCCCCGGGCCCCTGGGCCCCCGGGCCCCTGGGCCCCTGTTGTCGCGAGGGTGCCCCGCAGCGGGGGGCGGGTTCGGACCCGAGGCCCTGCGGGCGTGGCCCGCACGGGACGGCACCGCGGTGGTGGTGCGGGTACCAGCAAAGGGCGGAGGCGCCCGCAAGGGCGCCGTTCCGTTGTGCCCACCCGTTCCGCCCCAGCGGAACGAATGCCCACAACGGAACGACGGGAACGCGGACGGCGCGGGCGCGCCACAACGGAACCGCGGGATTGCAGCGGGAGGGCCGGGCACCACAACGGAACGGCGGCGTGCAGCGGGACGGGCCGGACGCCACAACGGAACGGCGGGGTGCAGCCGGACGGGCCGGACGCCACAGCGGAGGGAAGGGGTGCAGCGGGACGGGTCGGGCGGGCGCCGCCCCGGCGGCCGTACGCCCACGAAGGAACGGCGGGCGGTGGGCCGCAGCCTGAGGGGCGGGGTGGGGGGCGGGGCGGGGCCTCGCCCCCCTTTCAGGCTCAGTCCGTGGCCCGTACCAGGCTCAGGACCTCGTCGCGCAGCTTTGTCATCGTCGCCTCGTCGCGGGCCTCGATGTTGAGGCGGAGGAGGGGTTCGGTGTTGGAGGCGCGGAGGTTGAACCACCAGTCGGTGGAGGTGACGGTGAGGCCGTCGAGTTCGTCGAGGGTGACGTCGGGCTGGGGCTCGTACGCGGCCTTCACCGCCGCCAGGCGGGCGGTCTGGTCGGCGACCGTGGAGTTGATCTCGCCCGAGGACGCGTAACGGTCGTACGCGGAGACCAGGGAGGACAGCGGGCCGTCCTGGCCGCCGAGGGCGGCGAGGACGTGGAGCGCGGCGAGCATGCCCGTGTCCGCGTTCCAGAAGTCCTTGAAGTAGTAGTGGGCGGAGTGCTCGCCGCCGAAGATCGCGCCGGTCTTCGCCATCTCCTCCTTGATGAAGGAGTGGCCCACCCGGGTGCGGACGGGCGTGCCGCCGTTCTCCCGGACGACCTCCGGGACGGACCACGACGTGATCAGGTTGTGGATGATCGTGCCGCCCGGGGTCTTCGCCAGTTCGCGGGCCGCGACCAGTGCCGTGATCGCCGACGGGGAGACGCCCTCGCCGTTCTCGTCCACCACGAAGCAGCGGTCCGCGTCGCCGTCGAACGCGAGGCCCAGGTCGGCGCCCTCGGCGCGTACGCGGGCCTGGAGGTCGACGATGTTCTTCGGGTCGAGCGGGTTCGCCTCGTGGTTGGGGAACGTGCCGTCGAGCTCGAAGTACATCGGGACGACGTCCAGCGGCAGGCCGTCGAACACGGTCGGCACCGTGTGGCCGCCCATGCCGTTGCCCGCGTCCACGACGACCTTCAGCGGGCGGATCGACGTCAGGTCGACCAGGCCGCGCAGGTGGGCCGCGTAGTCCGTCAGGGTGTCGCGCTCGGTCACCTCGCCGCGGGTCTTCGCCTGCTCCGGCGCTCCCTGCTCCAGCCAGCCCTCGACCAGCGCGCGGATGTCCGCGAGGCCCGTGTCCTGGCCCACCGGAGCGGCGCCGGCGCGGCACATCTTGATGCCGTTGTACTGGGCCGGGTTGTGGGACGCGGTGAACATCGCGCCGGGCAGGTTCAGCGAGCCGGACGCGAAGTACAGCTGGTCCGTCGAGCACAGGCCGATCATCGTCACGTCGGCGCCCAGGCCGGCCGCACCGCGCGCGAAGGCCGCGGCGAGACCCGGCGAAGAGGGGCGCATGTCGTGGCCGATGACGATCGCCTCGGCGTCCGTCACGCGGACGAAGGCGGCGCCGAACAGCTCGGCCAGGCCCTCGTCCCACTGATCCGGCACCACCCCGCGGACGTCGTACGCCTTCACGATCTGCGACAGATCAGCAGCCACGGATCAACCCTCCTGAAGTTTCGGCAGTCACGGACGCGCGGAATGCGGCGCGCGTACGGAGCGCCCAAACTACCCGGGAAGGGACCTTGATCAGTTCTCGGGGGAACGCAGCACCCTCAGGTGGCCCCTTCGCCCGACCTCCATCGGGTCGGCGCCACGCCCGCCGCCCTTGCCTCCGGCCTCCGCCGCGCGCTCCTGGGGGCGGGCCGCCTCCCGTACCGCGTTGGCGAGGGCTTCGAGGTCGTCGCCGCTGGGGCGGGCCGGGGCGGAGCCGTCGGAGAGCCGCACGACCTCCCAGCCGCGCGGGGCGGTCAGACGCTCACTGTGCTCGGCGCACAGGTCGTAGCAGTGGGGCTCGGCGTAGGTGGCGAGCGGGCCGAGGACCGCAGTCGAGTCGGCATAGACGTACGTCAGTGTCGCGACGGCAGGGCGGCCGCACGCGGTGCGCGAACAGCGACGTACAGGGCTCACGACGTTGGACGGTACCGCACTCTTGAGCGGGCCGCGACGACTCTCCCCCAGGTCACTCCACCGTGTCGCGGTGTGACCTCCACCACGGGCCTCGTACGGGCAGCGGTGCTGACCTGCGGGAGAGGCGGGGTACGGGGCCGGGGGCGCCGCGCGATCCGGACATCAGCAGGGGGAAATCCGGTCAACCACCGCCAGATGGCCGATCCCGGGAGCTCAGGAAATCGTGCCCTTGTCTGGCCGGAACGCTCAACTATCGACAGCCGTGGGGGCCGGGAAGGGGCTTCTCGGCGGTTATGCGACGGTCCCGGAACACCGGGGAGGGTTACGCTGCGTCAGTGATGGACAGCATGGACAGTCCCGCGCCGCGCGTACGGCGCCGCGACCGGCACGGCCGTGGCATGCGGGGGCCGGTCGCCCCGCCGCAGGTTCCGCTGTCCGCGAGCCGGGCGGACACCTTCCGCGATCTGGTCCTGGACTCGGTGGAGCGCCTCGAGCGGCGCTGGCCGCAGCTGGCGGACGTGGAGTTCCTGGTGATGGAGGTCCCGCCGGCGGTGACGAGCGAGACGGTGCCGCTGGGCGGTTCGACGCCGGCGGAGAAGAACGAGCCCGCCCGGGTCGTGGTCTACCGGCGGCCCGTGGAGATCCGCTCCAAGAGCCGCGACGAGCGCGCCCTGCTCGTCCACGAGGTGGTCGTGGAGCAGGTCGCGGATCTGCTCGGCCTGTCCCCCGAGTCGGTCGACCCCCGGTACGGGCAGGACTGACCCCCGGGCCCCTGGAACCACCCTTACGGGAGCCGTGGACCACCCGTACGGGGACGTCCTGGGCCACCAGGAGGCCGGAGGCTGGGTGCCCGGGCCCGGGGGAGCCGGGGGCGGCTCGGGGCCGGGCCGGGCGGGGGCGTCTGAGGCCGGGCCCGGGGGCCGGAAGGTCGGCCCGGGGCCGGGGGTCCCAGGCCGGCACCCCGGGGGCCCAGGCCGGGCCCCGGCGGCCGGAGGCCCGAGGAGGCTCCGGTCCGTGGCCTCGCCCCCCAGGGCCGGTGCTCAGTCGTCCAGGACCGACAGGTCCTGTCGTGCCGCCGGGACCTCGACCGTGCCCCGGTCGTCGTCGAGCGGCTGGATCGTGAACATCGGGATGCCGTCCTGCGGCAGCGCCAGCATGCGCGAGGCGTGCACCGGGCCGCCCGAGACGTGCTCGACGGTCAGCGCGTAGGAGCCCTTGAGGCCCTCCGGGACCGGCGGGGTGAGGGCCGTGGTCGTGCCCGCCTTCACCGTGAGCGTCTTGGTGACCGGCGTCCCGCCCTGCGCACCCGCCGAGGCGGTGATCCTGACCTCGGCGGCGGCGCCCGGCGCGGTCAGCGTCAGCGTGCCGCGCTTCGCACGGTTGTCGGCGACGGTGCCCCGCCCGTCGATCGCTGCGGTCGCGGGGATGAACGCCACCTCCTGCTGCTCGCCCTTGCCCCGTACCACCCGGAGCGCGGCCACGAACGGGGTCGCCTTCTTCGGGTCGGCCGGGGTCAGCAGCAGCGAGCCGGGCTCGCCGCGGGTGAGGTCCGGCAGGTCGACGGCGGCGGTCATGCCCGACTTCACGTGCAGGGCGCCCGCGCTCGCCGGGACGATCGTGCCGGTCGGGGTGACCAGCTGGACCTTCAGCTCGGCGTCGTCGTCGCCCGGCGCGTACGCCACGAGCCGCACCGAGGTCGCGTCGGCCGGGATGCCGGGCAGCACCGCGGTGCCGGCCGGGTCGGCCGAGGCGGGCAGCCAGTCGCTGCCGAGCTTGTCGTCGGCCGAGCCGACGACGGCGCCGACGCGGCCGCTGCGGGTGGTCACGTGGACGGTGAGGTCCTGCTGGGCCGGGCCTGCGGTGAGGGTGGGCAGCAGCACGGGGACGGTGGAGTGGGCCGGGACCGGGATGCCCTCGGTGATCTGGGACTTCAGGGCGCCCTCGGGGCCGTACAGCTCGATGTCGGCGACGGCGGCAGTGTCGTCGGGGTTGGTGAGGTGGACGTAGTCCTGGCGCTGCTTCGCGGTGGAGGCGGCCGGGAACCAGAAGTCCGTGTCGGGGGCGGTGCAGCCGACGCCGAGCAGGCCGCGGGAGCCGCCGGCCGGGACGACGGTGGTCTGCTGGACGGTCCAGCCGGGGGCGAGCGTGCCGGTCGCCGTGCCGGAGAGCGCCGGGGCGGTGGCGCCGTTCGCCTCGGCGGTGACCGGGGTGCCGGGCTTGGTGACGGTCGCGGGCGCCTTGGGTTCCTTGGGCTTCTTGGCCGGGGTGTCACCGGGGAGGGCGGCGGTGCCGGCGGGCTTGAGCTCCGCCTTCGCGCCGTCGGTCGCCTTCGCGTCGTCGCCCGCCTTCGCGTCGTCGCCCGCCTTCGGCTTGTCCGTGCCGGCCGCGCCCGGGGTGTACGACGTGTACGTCGTCTCCGCCACCTCCGAGGTGCTCGGTACCGGGCAGAGCAGGCTGGTCCGCTCGACCGGCAGCCGGGTCGGCGCCTTGGCGGTGGGGGTCGCCGGGCCGTCGGGGGCGGTCAGGGAGGCGACGCCGGTGACGGCGGCGAGGGCGGCTGCGACCGCGGCGAGGGAGAGGGTGGTGCGCTTCACTGGTTGCTGCTCCCGTCGGGACGCTGCTCGGGGTCCTGGCCGGTCCGGCCGGCCTGCGGGTAGCCGTATCCGTAGCCGTAGGGGTCGTACGGCTGCTGCTCGTAGCCGCCCTGCTGGGCCTGCTGCTGTGCGTACGGGTCGTACGGCTGCTCCGCGTACTGCTGCTGCTCGCCGTGCTGCGCGTACTGCTCCGGGTACTGCTGCTGGGGCTGTGCGTACGGGTCGTACGCGTACTGCTCCTGGTAGTAGCCCTGGCCGTCCCATTCCTGCTGCTGCTCGTACGCCGGCTGCTCGGGTACGGGGGCGGCCACGGGCACCGGCTCGGGCTCGGGCTCCGCCCCCGGGGCCTGGTCGGCGGCCTCCGCCTCGGCCTCCGCCGCGGCGCGCAGGCGGCGGGCGCGGCGGCCGTCGCCCTCGGCGGCGGGGGCGGGGATGGCGAGCTCCTCCTCGGGCAGGTCGTCGTCGACGTCGCGACTGCGGCCGGGCAGCGCGAGGACGAGCAGGACGAGCGCGAGGCCCGCCTGCGCCCAGATCCACAGCGTGTGGGTGAGCGGCTCGTCGTAGGTGAGGTCGAGGCGGCCGCCGTCGGCGGGCAGTTCGAAGCCCTGGGCCCAGCCGTCGACGGTGGTCGGCGTGAGTTCCTTGCCGTCGAGGGTGGCGGTCCAGCCCTCGTCGGCGCGGTCGGCGAGGCGCAGGACGCGGCCCGCGGCGCCCGCCGGGATGTCGCTGTGGGCCTCGACGGGGCCCGCGGCGACGGCCACCGGCTTCGCGGACTCCGCCGCCGTCCCCGCCGCCGTCCCCGTCGTCGTCCCCGTCGTCGTCCCCGTCGTCGTCGGCTTCCCCGCGGCGGGCACGATCATGACGCGGGCGACCTCGCGGTCGACCCGCCACAGCGCGCTGCCGTCGAGCTGGCTGAGCCGGGACAGGCCCGGGGTGGCGTCGAGGACGCGGCTCATGGAGCGCGGTGCCCCGTCCCGTACGAGGACGTAGCGGATCGCGAAGCCGCTGAGCTCCTGGGTCTGGTCGGCGCCGGAGCCTGCCACGAGGTGCGCGACGACGTCGTCGAGGCGCGGGTCGCTGCCGCCGGTCACCGCGAGTTCGGCGTCGCCGAGGCGGGCGCCGGAGCCACGGACCAGGGTGTACGCGACCTCGCCGGCCGAGCTGCCGCCGAGGACGAGGGTGCGGGCCTGGTCGCGGGTGCCGCTCTCCTCGGCGACGAACGCGGGCACCTGGACCGGGTCGCGGCGGGTGAGCGGGCCGTCGGCGCCGCCGATCATCCAGCCGGCCGCGGCGACGACCGGGCCGAGTGCGCAGGCGAGCGCGATGAGCGCGGCGACGGGCTGGCGCCAGCCGAAGCCGTGGGCGGCGACGCGGGTGCGGCCGCCCTCGGCGCCGATCATGCCGGCGGCGAGCAGGGCGGCGCCGTAGACGAGGGTGGCGGGGCCGGCCCAGCCGGTGCCGCCGGCGCCGTTGCCGAGGACGGCGAAGAGGAGTCCGGCGAGGGCGGCGGCCCAGGCGGCGCGGACGGCGAGGACGCGCTCCTCGCGCAGCAGGCCGGCGAGGGCGGCGAGCACCAGGCCGATGAGGACGAGGCCGCCGGTGGCGCCGGGCCCGCCGGGGCTGGTGCCGAGCAGGTCGAGGGCGCTCGCGGTGCCGGTGCGCAGATCGAGGCCTGCCTCGCGCAGGAAGGCGGAGGGGCCGGTCAGCAGGGAGAGCGACCAGGGGGCCAGGACGAGGAGCGGGGCGCCGACGGCAGCGAGGAAGCGCAGCCCGTACGCCGTGATGTCGGCGCGGCGCAGCACGAGCACGCCGATGCCGAGGAGCACGGCGAGCGGCCAGACCACCGGCGTGAAGGCCATGGCGGAGGTGAGGAGGAAGGTGTACGCCCAGGTGGCGCGCCAGCTGCCGCGCTCGGCGCTGCCGAGGCCGTGTGCGGCGACGGCGGCGCGGGCGATGAGCGGCAGCAGGATCGCGAGGACGGCGGTGCCGAGCCGGCCGGTGGCGAGTGCGCCGGTGGCGGCGGGCAGGAAGGCGTACGCGATGGCGCCCCAGGCGCGCAGGAGCTTGGACTCGACGATGCCGCGGGAGGCGAAGTACGCGGTGAAGCCGGCCAGCGGGACCGAGCAGACGAGCAGCAGGGTCAGCGCGAAGGAGGTCGAGCCGAGGAAGAGTACGGAGAGCGCGGCCAGGACGGCGAGGTAGGGCGGGGCGGTCTGGGTGCCGCCGGTGCCGAGGGCGTGCCAGTCGTCGGCGTAGCGCGACCAGAGGCCGGAGACGGTGTCGGAGGCGGGCAGCAGGGCGCCGCCGGCGAGGGAGCCGCCGCCGAAGAGGTTGCGGCAGGCGACGAGGGAGACGACGAGCAGGAGGGCGAAGAGGACGGGCCCAGGCTTGCGGGCGATCTTCTTCAGCCGGGCGAACTGCTCGATCTCCAGGAAGTCGGCGTCGTCTCCGCCGGGTCCCGACTCGACGGCGCCGTGCCGGGAGCCGCCGGAGTCGGCGTCGGAGCCGCCGAAGTGGGAGGCGAGCTGTTCGGCGGTGGCGCGGACGGTGGCGCCGGGGGCCGGGAACAGCGGGCGCAGTTCGCTCGCCGGGACGGCCGGGTTCTTGCGCCTGCGGCGGGCGGCGAGGATCTTCTCGGGGCGAAGCAGGGTGGCGAGCAGGCCCATGACCTCGTCGACGGCCTGGCCGGGCACCTTGCCGACGAGGTAGGCGAGGGTGCGCAGCAGGGTGCCGAGGACGAGGCGGAGGAACACGTACGGCAGGGCGCGGCCGCGGGTGTTGGCGAGCAGGGTGTAGACGGCGCCAGCCTTGTCGACGCGGTGCGGGTTGGCGGCGGTGCGGCCGGCGCAGTCGACGGTGCGGCGTTCGCGGGCGGATGCCTCGGCGTGCCGCAGGACGGCGTCGGGGGCGACGAGGACGTTGTGGCCGGCGGCGTGGGCGCGCCAGCACAGGTCGACGTCGTCGCGCATGAGGGGCAGGCGCCGGTCGAAGCCGCCGAGTTCCTCGAAGACGTCGCGCCGGATCAGCATGCCGGCGCTGGAGACGGACAGGACGGAGCGGACCTGGTCGTGCTGGCCCTGGTCCTGCTCGCGGCGGTCGAGGCCGGTCCAGCGGCGGCCGCTGCGGGCGATGGAGACGCCGGCTTCGAGCAGCTGCTTGCGGTCGTACCAGCCGCGCAGCTTGGGCCCGATGACGGCGGCGTACGCGTCGGAGTCGGCGACGCGCAGGAGTTCGGCGAGCGCGCCGGGCTCGGGGGCGCAGTCGTCGTGGAGCAGCCAGAGCCACTGGACGGGCTCGCCGTGCGGGAGTTCGGGCAGGTCGTAGGCGTCGTCGCGCCAGGTCCTGGTGACCGGGTCCCAGCCGCTGGGCCGCTTCAGATAGGGCAGGTCCTCGGGTCCGAGCACGGGCGCGGTGCGCGCGGCCTCCTCGACGGCGGCGCCGAATCCGGTGCGGCGGGCGAGGTGGAGGACCCGGTCGGGCCCGAGGGCGCCGGCCAGGAGCTGCGCGGAGTCGTCGGCGCTGCCGGTGTCGGCGGCGACGGCGTTCTGTACGGGGCGCTCCTGGGCGAGCAGCCCGGCGAGGGCGTCCGGCAGCCAGCGGGCGCCGTCGTGGGCGACGAGCACGGCGGTGACGACGTGTCGCGGAAACTCAGGAGTTGAGGACATCGAGCTACGGGCCCTCCGGCCGGGGGTCGCCCGCGAGGGGGCGTGGGTGCGTCTCGGACGGAGGCCCACACTAACGGCTGGCACGGCGACGGTCCGCCGCCTGTGGACAGAGCACAGGGTGCGGACCGTTCGTTGTGTGCGTGTTTATTTCAGACGGCGGCTTTCTTGAGGCGGCGGCGCTCGCGCTCGGAAAGGCCGCCCCAGATGCCGAAACGCTCGTCGTTCTGCAGGGCGTATTCGAGGCACTCGGAGCGGACCTCGCAGGCGAGGCAGACCTTCTTGGCCTCTCGGGTCGAGCCGCCCTTCTCGGGGAAGAAGGACTCGGGGTCGGTCTGGGCGCACAGTGCGCGCTCCTGCCAGCCGAGTTCCTCGCCCGCGTCCTCGACCAGCAGTTCCTGGAACGTCTCGGTCATGTGCGCCCCTCGTCTGTCTTTGCGTCCCCGTGATGTTGCCGTTACCGATTCCGGCCGAACGACACGAGTGAAATTACAAGTTCGTGCTCTGTGCGAGTCAAGCCGAGATCTGCTATTGGGCCCCGTATTCACTCTGCGGAACCAAGCGTATGCGGAAAGTGTTCAAATCACCAAAAAACGTGACACATGCCGCCGGTCTTGTCGCACCGCCGCGCCCCACGGAGAAGGACGACCGAGACGTGGATCCTGTTGCGATCCAGCCACGGAAGCGATCCGGATCACAGTCTGATCACAGGATCCCCACCGTGTTTACGGACGCGGATGCTGCGCCATGTCTCCTGGTCACGGGCTGCACAAACCTTTCTCCGCGCACTGTAACCGGATGAGGTGAAACATTGCCCCCAAATCGGGCATTGGGTTGACAGTCGGGTGTCTCTCCCGCCACTTTGGTGGCATGCCAGCGACCGCAGCGCCTTCCGCGACCCACGCCCGTGGGTTCCGCCGCGCTGTCCAGGCGCGCTGTTGCTGTTGCTGTCCCAGCTGTTGATGCGCGCCTTTCTCCTCTAGCGCTCCGGCTTCCCACGCGGCTCCTCCCAGGCCGCGCCTCTCCCGTTCCACCCCTTGCTCTGCGACACCCCAGCACTCTCCTGCCGAGGAACCACCGCACCCATGAACATGGACAGCGACCTTCAGATCGCCGGCGACATCCTTGAGGTACCGCACCTCCTGCAGCCCGCCCGCGAGCACCCCGCCACCGTGGCCGAGTTCGCCGGTCTCGCCCGCGAGATCGCCGCGGACCGCGCCAACTGGGCGCCGTACGTCGAGTACGACGCCACCACCCGCTGGTACCACCGGCTCCGCACGGGCCCGGGCTACGAGATCTGGCTGCTCTCCTGGCTGCCCGGCCAGAGCAGCGGCCGGCACGACCACGGACCTTCCTCCGGCGTACTGACCGTCCTGGAAGGCGAACTGACGGAACGTACGCAGCGGGGCGCGCATGCGCTCGGATCCGGCGCGCAGCGCGTGTTCGCACCGGGCTACGTCCACGAGGTCGTCAACGACTCCCTCGAGCCCGCCGTCAGCCTGCACGTCTACTACCCCGGTCTCACCGAGATGCCGATGCACGAGTCGGTGCGCGCCCGGTGCGCCGCCGCCCCGTCGGCCCCGGCCGCCCCACAGGTGCTCACCGCCTGACAAACTGCTGTGCATGCGCATTGTGGTTCTGGCCGGTGGCATCGGTGGTGCCCGCTTCCTTCGCGGCCTCAAGCAGGCCGCGCCCGACGCGGAGATCACGGTCATCGGCAACACCGGTGACGACATCCATCTCTTCGGCCTCAAGGTCTGCCCCGACCTCGACACCGTGATGTACACCCTCGGCGGTGGCATCAACGAGGAGCAGGGCTGGGGCCGCGAGGACGAGTCCTTCGCGGTGAAGGAGGAACTGGCGGCGTACGGCGTGGGACCGGAGTGGTTCGGCCTCGGCGACCGCGACTTCGCCACGCACATCGTCCGCACCCAGATGCTGGGTGCGGGCTACCCGCTCAGCGCCGTCACCGAGGCGCTGTGCGCCCGCTGGCAGCCCGGCGTACGCCTACTCCCCATGTCCGACGACCGCGTCGAGACGCACGTCGCCATCGACGTGGACGGCGAGCGGAAGGCCGTGCACTTCCAGGAGTACTGGGTGAAGATGCGCGCCTCCGTGGACGCGCAGGCCGTCGTGCCGGTCGGCGCGGAGCAGGCGAAGCCCGCGCCGGGCGTCCTGGAGGCGATCGCCGACGCGGACGTCATCGTCTTCCCGCCGTCCAACCCGGTCGTGTCCGTCGGCACCATCCTCGCCGTGCCCGGCATCCGCGAGGCCGTCGCCGCCGCGCCCGCGCCGGTGGTCGGCCTCTCCCCCATCGTCGGCGACGCCCCCGTACGGGGCATGGCCGACAAGGTCCTCGCCGCGGTCGGCGTGGAATCCACGGCGGCGGCGGTCGCCCGGCACTACGGCTCCGGGCTCATCGACGCCTGGCTCGTCGACACCGTCGACGCGGGCGCGGTCGCGGACGTCGAGGCGGCGGGCATCCGCTGCCGGGCGGTGCCCCTGATGATGACGGACCTGGACGCGACGGCCGCGATGGCGCGCGAGGCGCTGGGGCTTGCGGAGCAGGTACGCGAGGCCGGCGGAGCCAGCGGAGCGGACGCGTGACGGGCGGGGCGGGTACGGGTCGGGCGGGTACGGGCCCGGCCGGTACGGGCTCGGCCGCTACGGGCGGGCCGGGTGCGGGTCGGGCCGGTGCAGGCGGGTCCGGTGCCGGCTCGGCGGGTGCACGCGGGGCCGGGACGGGCGGGCCGGGTGCGGGCGGGGTCGGCACGGGAGCCGAGGGCGGTGTGGCGCGGTACGAGGTGTGGGCGCCCGCCGGGATTCCCGAGGTCGCGGCCGGGGACGACATCGCCAAGCTGATCGTGTCCGTCTCGCCCGGGCTGCTCGACGGAGACGTCCTCGTCGTCACCTCGAAGATCGTGAGCAAGGCGGAGGGGCGGGTGATCGCCGCCGAGGACCGCGAGGAGGCGATCGACGCCGAGACCGTACGGGTCGTGGCGCGGCGCGGGACGCTCCGTATCGTCGAGAACCGGCAGGGCCTCGTCATGGCCGCGGCCGGCGTCGACGCCTCCAACACCCCTTCCGGGACCATCCTGTTGCTGCCCGAGGACCCGGACGGCTCGGCCCGCCGGATCCGCGAGGGGCTGCGCGAGGCGCTCGGTGTCGAGGTCGGCGTCGTCATCACCGACACCTTCGGCCGGCCCTGGCGCAGCGGACTCACCGACGTGGCCATCGGCGCGGCCGGGGTGAGGGTCCTGGACGACCTGCGCGGCGGGACCGACGCGTACGGCAATCCGCTCGTCGCGACCGTCGTCGCCACCGCCGACGAACTCGCCGCCGCCGGCGACCTGGTGAAGGGCAAGGCCGCAGGCCGGCCCGTCGCCGTCGTCCGCGGCCTGCCCCACGTCCTGGCGGGCGACGAGGAGCCGGGGGCCGCGGCGCTCGTACGCGGCGCGGCCGACGACATGTTCCGGCTGGGCACCTCGGAGGCCGTCCGTGAGGCGGTGACGCTGCGGCGCACCGTACGGGAGTTCACCGACGACCCGGTCGACCCGGGCGCGGTACGGCGGGCCGTCGCCGCGGCCGTCACGGCGCCCGCGCCGCACCACACCACCCCGTGGCGCTTCGTGCTGCTCGAATCGGCGGACGTGCGGTCGCGGCTGCTCGACGCGATGCGGGACGCCTGGATCGCGGACCTGCGCGCGGACGGGAAGTCCGAGGCGTCCATCGCGAAGCGGATCCGCCGCGGGGACGTGCTGCGCAACGCGCCGTACCTGATCGTGCCCTGCCTGGTGACGGACGGCGCCCACCACTACGGCGACGCGCGCCGGGACGCCGCCGAGCGCGAGATGTTCGTGGTGGCGGCGGGCGCGGGCGTGCAGAACCTGCTGGTCGCCCTCGCCGGGGAGCGGCTCGGCTCGGCGTGGGTGTCCTCGACGATGTTCTGCCGTGACGTCGTACGGGACGTGCTCGGGCTGCCGGAGGACTGGGACCCGATGGGCGCGGTGGCCGTCGGACGGCCGGCCGCGCCGCCGAAGGAGCGGGCGGTGCGGCAGGCGGGGGCGTTCATCGAGGTGCGGTGAGGCGGCGCTTCGTCGGACGGACGGCCGGATGGCCGGTCGGACGGCCGGCGCCGTCATGGAGGCGGTCGGACGGCCGGTCGGACGGCCGGGTCGTATGGCCGGTCGGACGGCCGGGTCGCATGGCCGGTCAGACGGCCGGTCAAAAGGCCGGTCGGACGGCCGGTCAAAAGGCCGCTCAGACGGCCGGTCACATCGCCGGTCAGATCGCTGTGATGTTGCCGGGTGTCATGCGGGGCGCCCGGCGGGGTGGTACGCGGCCGCTGAGCAGGATGAGACGGGCGGCGCGGTGCCGCTGGCCCTCGTAGGGCGCGAGCAGCTCCAGCATGGCGGCGTCGTCGGCGGTGCGGTCGCCCGCGAGGGCCCAGCCGACGATGCCGGGGAGGTGGAGGTCGCCGGTGGTGACCTCGTCCGGGGCGCCGTTGCTGCGCTGGATGGTCTCGGCGGAGGTCCAGGGGCCGATGCCGGGGATCAGTTCCAGGCGCTTGCGCGCCTCGGCGGGAGGCATGTGCGCGGCCTCCTCCATGCGGGCGGCGACGCGGGCGGCGCGCACGATGGCGGCGGAGCGTTTGCCGTCGACGTTCGCGCGGTGCCATTCCCAGGACGGGATCATCGCCCAGGTGCGGGCGTCGGGCATCACGTGCATGCCGTCCGGAGCGGGGCCGGGGGCGGGCTCGCCGTACTTGCGCACGAGCAGCCGCCAGGCGCGGTAGGCCTCGTCCGTCGTGACCTTCTGCTCCAGGACCGACGGGATCAGCGACTCCATCACCAGGCCGGTGCGGGTCAGCCGCAGGCCGGGGCGGGCGCGGTGGGTGACGGCGAGCAGCTTGTGGCGGGGGACGAAGGCGGCGGGGTCGTCGCCGGCCCCGAGGAGGTCGGGCAGCCGGTCGAGGAGCCAGGCGCCGCCGGGTCCCCACGCCTCCGCGGCGACGGCGCCCGCGTGGATCCGCACGCGGAGGGTGCCGGCGCCGTCGGGGGTACGGCTGGCCCGCCAGACGGAGCCGTCCTGGGTCGTACGGAAGGTGGGGTCGGCGGGGCCGCGACGGAGGGGGCCGAGCGTGAGCCCGAGATCCAGGTCCAGGTCGAGGGACCGCGGCGCGGGTACGGGGACGTGGCCGCCGCGCACGGTGGTGCGGGTGGAGGGGGTGTGGGGGGTGAAGCGGCCGGCCATGCGTACGAGCGTAACGGGGCGCGCGCGGGCTGCGCCCCGCTTGTGCGCGCTGGACCGCCTGCCCGTGCGGGCTGCGCCTGCGCGTGCCCCGTCTCCCCCGGGACCTCGGCCCCGTCCCGTATGAGGCCCGCCCCATGCGGCGCCCCGCCCCGTGTGGGGACCCGGCCCCATGTAGGCGCCCCGTGTGAGGCCTGCCCCATGTGGGACTCCGCCCGGCGTGAGCCCCGCCCCGTGTAGGGACCCGGCCCCATGTGGGCCCGCCCCATGTGAGGCCCGCCCCGGGACTCCGCCCCGCGCGAGCCCCGCCCCGTGTGGGCATTCGTCCCGCTGGGGCGGGACGGGTGGGCACACGGGACGGCACCCTCGCGGGTGCCTCCGCCCCTTGGACCTGCCCGCACCACCAGGGCGCCGCGCGCATCGGTGGCCGTTCAGGCACCGGGAGCCTAGGCCCGGCAAGGGGCGCCGTCCCGTTGTGCCCACCCGTCCCGCCCTGCGGGACGATTGCCCACAACGGGGGGCGG
Source organism: Streptomyces sp. NPDC085481 (assembly GCF_044541845.1). NCBI lineage: Bacteria > Bacillati > Actinomycetota > Actinomycetes > Kitasatosporales > Streptomycetaceae > Streptomyces > Streptomyces sp. NPDC085481. The sequence goes on along the minus strand of NZ_JBITTJ010000026.1, from coordinate 16,792 downwards.
AGGCCCAGCGAACGCGACAGAGGGAACCGGCGCCCGGTGGGGCGAACGCCTACAACGGCGGGGCGGAGGCGCCCCGAACACGACCCACGGAACCGCCGGCGGGGCGAACGCCCACAACGGCGGGGCGGGGCGCAAGCCCCCGAACGCGACTCACGGGCCCAGCGGGTGAAGGCCCACAACGGCGGGCGGGGGTAGAGGCCCCCGTACCCGACCCGCGGAAGCGGCCCGAATGCCCATGGCGGGGGCGGAGGCCCGCCACCGGGGCGCGCCCGTGGGGTGGATGCCCGGGGCGGGGGCGGGGTTACTGGTCTGAGGAGAAGCGGACCGAGCGTGCGGGGAGGTGGGCGTTGCACCAGATGCGGATGCCGTCGCGGAGTTCGTTGTCCGGGCCCACGTGCGCGCCGTCGCCGATGACCGAGCCCGTGACGACCGTGCGGTCGCCGATGTGGGCGGCGGCGCCGATGAGGGAGTCGGTGATGACGGCGCCCGGGGCGATGACCGCGCCCGCCAGGACCGTGGAGCCGGTCACCCGCGCGCCCGCGCCGACCACCGCGCCGGGGCCGATCACCGTACCGCCCGTGAGCTTGGCGTCCGGGGCGACCGTGGCCGTGTCCAGGATCAGGCGGTCACCGCAGCGGCCGGGCACGGCCGGGGACGGGGCGCGGCCCAGGACCAGGTCGGCGGAGCCGCGGACGAAGGCCTGCGGGGTGCCCAGGTCGAGCCAGTACGTGGAGTCGACCATGCCCTGGAGGTGCGCCCCGGACGCGAGGAGTTCGGGGAAGGTCTCGCGCTCGACGGAGACCGGCCGGCCCGCCGGGATCGTGTCGATGACCGAGCGCTTGAAGACGTACGCCCCCGCGTTGATCTGGTCGGTGACGATCTCCTCCGGCGTCTGCGGCTTCTCCAGGAAGGCCGTGACCCGGCCCGTGGAGTCGGTCGGGACCAGGCCGAAGGCGCGCGGGTCCTCGACCCTCGTCAGGTGGAGCGAGACGTCCGCGCCGGAGGACTCGTGGGTCGCCACCAGGGCGCGGATGTCCAGGCCCGTGAGGATGTCGCCGTTGAAGATCAGGACCGGGTCCTCGGGGGCGGAGCGCAGCCGCGAGGCGACGTTGCGGATGGCTCCGCCCGTACCGAGCGGCTCTTCCTCCGTGACGTACTCGATGCTCAGGCCGAGCGCCGAGCCGTCGCCGAAGTGGGGTTCGAAGACCTCGGCCAGGTACGAGGTGGCGAGCACGATGTGGTCCACGCCGGCGGCCCTGGCCCTGGCCAGCTGGTGGGTCAGGAAGGGGACGCCCGCCGCCGGGACCATGGGCTTGGGGGTGTTGACCGTGAGGGGACGCAGCCGCGTGCCCTTGCCGCCGACCAGGAGGATCGCTTCTGTCACCTGTCGTCTCTGCTTCCTGTTCGGGTCCGGTCCTTGGCCCGGGGGCGGTCGTTCGCCCGTCCGTACGATATGACCGGTCAGTTTATGCAGATGGTTGAGCCCATCCCTCCATCACCGCCGTCCCTGGAGCTTCGCCGACGCCGTCCGGGCGGTACCGAGCTTGCCGTAGAGGCGTTTGCCCGGGCATTCGGTGGCGAAGCCGTCGCGGTGACCGGCGATCACGTTGAACTTGACCTTTCTGCCCTTTTTATAGAGGTTTCCGCCTCCCGATGTGAGATACGTCTTGGCCTTCGGGTTCACACCATGCAGCCCCAGCTTCCACGCGGTCAGCCGAGCGACGGCGGTCACGGCCGCGGCCGGCGGGGTGGTGCCGCCGTACGAGCCGAGGACGGCGATGCCCATGCTGTTGGTGTTGAAGCCGAGGGTGTGGGCACCCATGACCGGCTTGGTCACGCCGCCGGCCCGGCCCTCGTAGATGTTTCCGCACTTGTCGACGGCGAAGTTGTAGCCGAAGTCCCGCCAGCCGCTGCTCTTCACGTGGTAGCGGTAGATGCTGCGCAGGATGGAGGGCGCCTGACGGCAGGTGTAGCGGTTGCCGGTGGCGCTGTGGTGGACGAAGACCGCCTTGATCGTCTTCGTGTACACGAAGCCCTTCTCGCGCATCCGCTCGTCCGCGCCCCACCCCTTGCGGGTGATGATCTTCGGGCGGGGGCCGATGTACGGCTTCGCCTTGGCGGCCGCGGCGGGGAGTGTCGCCAGCGTCTGGGCCCTCGTCAGGGCCGGGAGCTCGGTCAGGCCGGCCGGTGCGGCGAGCGCCGCCGCGGGCTTGATGGCGCGGTTCTGCGGGGCGGCGGCCGGTTCAGGCCCGGGGTCGACCAGGTCGAGGCGCAGCCCGGCCGGGAGCGGCGGCGCCTGTTCCGTACCGCCGGCCTCCGGGCGTACGCGGACCTCGACACCGTCCGAGTCGCCGACCCACAGGGGGGCCGTGGCGCCGCGCAGGGCACCCGAGTGGCCTTCGGCCGTGCCGGGGTCGGCGCCGTGCTCGTCGTTGTGGGTCTCGACGGACTGCCAGTCGGACCAGACGCCGCTGCCGGTGGCGCGGGTGCGGACCTGGACGGTGCCGCGCAGCGGGGTGTGGACGTCGTCCCAGACGACGCCGACGAGGGAGAAGGGACTGACGTCCTGTCGGTTCAGCCCCCGCTCGGCCGGCGCGGCGGCCCCGCCGAGCACCCGGGTGCTCGGGCCGGCCGCGGCCAGGGGTCCGAGCGGGAGCGACTGGGTGGAGCCGGCGACTTCGCCGACGGCGGCGCCGGCTCTGGTGTCGGCGTCAGGGCTGGGGTCGGGGCTGGGGTTGGTGCTGGGGTTGGTGCCGGGCATGGCCGGCTGTACGGGGGGCGTCGCCGGCGCGGCCGGTGGGCCCGGTGTCAGGACGGTCGGGCCCGTCGCCGCGGCCGGGCCTGCGAGGGAGAGGGGCAGTGCGAGCACTGCCGCGCAACTGACGGCGATCGAGGAGGCGAGGTAGGCACGCATGGGGTGATCGTCCGTACCGCGCGGGCGTTCCGCTCGGCGGGAATCCGCGCGGAAACTGACGGCCCGTCGGGCCGACCGGTGGACGGGGTCACCGGTACGGCGGACCGCGCGGGCGCCCGCGCGTACCCTTGCCCGCGTGAACGCCAGCGACCGCACCCCCGCCGACCTGCTGCGATCCGCGCTCGCCGCGGACCCGGCCCGCCCCTTGGTCACTTTCTACGACGACGCCACCGGTGAACGCGTGGAATTGTCGGTGGCCACCTTCGCCAATTGGGTGGCCAAGACCGCCAATCTCCTCCAGGGCGAGCTGTCCGCCGCCCCGGGCGACCGGCTCGCGCTGCTGCTGCCCGCGCACTGGCAGACCGCCGCGTGGCTGCTCGCCTGCTCGTCCGTCGGCGTGACCGTCGAGCTCGGCGGCGACCCGGCCGACGCCGACTACGTGGTCGCGGGGCCGGAGGGCCTGGAGGCGGGCCTGGCGTGTTCGGGAGACCGGATCGCGCTCTCCCTGGCCCCGTTGGGCCGCCGCTTCCCTGCGCCGCCCGCGGGGTACGCGGACTACGCGGTGGAGGTGCCGAGCCAGGGTGATCGGTTCACCCCGTTCGTGCCGGTAAATCCCGATATGCCCGCTCTCGTCGTCGACGGTACGGAACTGACGGGCGCACAGCTCGTCGACCGCGCCCGTAAGGACGCCGAAGAGCTCGGGCTCGCGCCGGGCGCGCGACTGCTCTCCGGGCGCCCGTACGACACCTGGGCCGGACTGTCGGCCGGGCTCTACGCGCCGCTCGCCGCCGGCGGCTCCGTCGTCCTGTGCCGCAACCTCGCACAGTTGGGGGCCGAGGGGCTGGCCAAGCGGGTGGAGAGCGAGCGGGTCACCGTCACCCTCGCCGACTGAGCCCTTCCGCAGAGACCCTCTTCCACAGAGACCCTCTTTCGCAGAAACCCCCTCCCCCGGAGGTCCTGCCCGCGGGGACCTCCTTTCGTCCGACCGTCACCCGCTCCGCACCCCCCGACCCACCCGTACGGCCTACCGACGCGCCGAGTACCCGGGTCCGGACGTCGACTCCGGTACATGATCGGCCGGGGGGTACTGATGCCTTCCGCACAACCAAGCGCCGGGATCGGCCGTCTACTTCAGCGACATGACGGCCGCCCGGTCCGCCGAAGACGCCATCAAGGACGGACCCAGACGTGACGGACAGCGCAGAACCGCCCGCCGAACGCAAGCGGCACTGGCTGCGCTGGACCGCTCTGGCCGTGGCGGCCGTGGTGCTCGCCGCGGCCGGGGTCGGCTGGTGGTTCTACCGCAAGCTCGACGCCAACATCACCACGGACACGACGGCCGAGGCGGAGCTGCGCGCGTACGAGAGCGAGCGGCCGTCCCCGGCCGTCAACGCGGCGCGGAACATCCTGCTGATCGGCTCCGACACGCGTTCGGGCGCCGGGAACTCGGAGTACGGGCAGGACGGGGGCACCCAGCGCTCGGACACCACGATCCTGCTGCACCTCGCGGAGGGCGGGAAGAGCGCGACCGCCGTCTCCATCCCACGCGATCTGATGGTGCGGATCCCCAGTTGCGCGAAACCCGATAAAAAGCGCACACGCGAACAGTTCGCCCAATTCAACTGGGCGTTCGAGCTGGGCGGTACGGCATGCACGATCCGCACCCTGGAGAAGCTGACCCACATCCGCATCGACCACCACATGGTGATCGACTTCCGGGGCTTCAAGAAGATGGTCGACGCCGTGGACGGGGTCGAGATCTGCCTCAAGGAGCCGATCGACGACCGCGACGCCCATCTGAAGCTGCCCGCGGGGCGCCAGACGCTCCGCGGGGAGCAGGCGCTCGGCTTCGTACGGGCCCGCAAGTCGCTCGGCAACGGCAGCGACACCGAGCGGATGGACCGCCAGCAGCAGTTCCTCGGCGCCCTGGTGAACAAGATCCAGAGCGACGGCGTGCTGCTCAATCCGACCCGGCTCTACCCGGTCCTTGACGCGGCCACCAAGTCGATCACCACCGACCCGGGGCTCGACTCGCTGCGCGACCTGTACGACCTGGCCCGGTCGATGCGGGCGATCCCGACCGAGAAGGTCCAGTTCCTGACGGTGCCTCGGCGGCCTTACGCGTACAACCCGAACCGTGACGAACTGGTGCAACCCGCCGCGGACCGGCTCTTCGCCCGCCTCAAGGCCGACCTGCCGGTGACCGTACGGCCGGGCGGCGACAGCGACGGCGACGGCAAGACGGACGAGACCGAGAGCACACCGAGCCCGTCGGAGACCCCGGCCTTCCCGGGGCGGAACGCCGCGGAGGGGGCCTGCTAGGGGGGCACCGAGGGGCCGTTGGGGGTTTGCGGGAGGGAGAGGGTTCCCCCGCACTTCTTAAAGGCGAAACCAAGGGGAGGGACGCAGGGGATGAGGTTTGAGCGAATTGCCCGGTTGTAAGGTGCGTGGAATTTGTCACGGACGTCGCCCCACGCTGAACTGGGCGGATAGTGTGACGCGATCCAGTGCTCCCGGCCATGTGGTCGCGCACGCTTTGGATCGAACGACCGAGCGCCCGAGGGGGAGGCGCCTCGCGTGGCACCGACGGAGGACTCAAGTAACCGTGGACGCGCACAGCCGTGGACGGGCGGACGAGATCGACCCCGCCGACCAGTGGGTACTCAACCCGCAGACCGGCAACTACGAACTGCGACTGGACCACTCCGCTGGGCAGCCGCGCCAGGCCGCCCCGTCCCACCAGAGCCCCGGCACCCACCGCGGCGCCACCCCGCCGAGCCAGAGAGACCGCAGAGTCCAGGTGCCGCAGGACCGCGCCGCGGAGACCGCGCCGCCCGTGCCCGGCCAGCGCCGCCGGCGCGCGGCCGAGCCCGGTGAGCGCGCCTCGGCGAGCCGTCGCAAGCGCAAGCAGGGGTCGTCCCGCAAGAAGAAGGTCCTGATCTGGACCGGCGGCACGATGGCCTTCGTGCTCGTCGGCGGCGCGGCGGGCGCGTACGCCCTGTACGAGCACTTCGACGGCAACATCAAGACCGTCGACGTGGCCGGCGCCGGCAGTGGCGGTTTCCGCAAGGACGAGGCCTTCAACGTCCTTCTCATCGGCACCGACAAGCGGACCGGCGACGGCAACGCGGGCTACGGGGACAAGAACAGTCCCGGCCATGCCGACACCACGATCCTGTTCCACGTCTCCAAGGACCGGACGAACGCCACGGCGATGTCCATCCCGCGCGACCTGATGACCGACATCCCCGAGTGCCAGAGCAAGCTCCCCGACGGCACCACGAAGACCATCCCGGCGCAGTCGAACACCCGCTTCAACGTCAGCCTGGGCCAGTCCGACCGTGACCCGGGCTGCACGATGCGCACGGTCAAGGCGATCACCGGCCTGACCGTCGACCACTTCATGATGGCCGACTTCAACGCCGTCAAGGAGATGACGACGGCCGTCGGCGGCGTGAAGGTCTGCGTCGAGAAGCCGGTCAAGGACAAGGACTCCAAGCTGAACCTGCCCGCCGGCGAGTCGACGATCATGGGCGAGCAGGCGCTCGCCTTCGTCCGCACCAGGCACAGCTTCGGCAACGAGAGCGACCTGGACCGGATCAAGGTCCAGCAGCAGTTCCTCAGCTCGATGATCCGTCAGATGAAGTCGGACGACACCCTGACGTCCCCGACCAAGATGTACGGGCTCGCCGAGGCGGCCACCAACGCCCTCACCGTCGACACGGGCATAGGGAGCATCAAGAAGCTCACGGCACTCGCCGAGGAGCTCGCCAAGATCGACGCCAAGAACATCACCTTCATGACGCTGCCGGTCATCGACAACCCCGCCGAGCCCAAGCCGATCACGGTCGTCCCGGACCCGGTCAAGGCCCCGCAGCTGTTCGCGATGATGCAGTCCGACACCTCGCTCACCGAGGTGAAGCAGAAGCAGCAGGACGCCAAGAACGCCCAGGCGCAGGCCCAGGCGGCGCTCCTGAAGGGCGAGCGCTCCACCGCCCGCGAGGTCCGCGTCGACGTCTACAACGGCAGCGGCATCCAGGGCGCGGCGCAGTCCACGATCAACTGGCTCCAGAACGACAACGGCGTGACGCGGTCGACCAACAAGAGCAACGCCCCCCAGAAGGCGGCCAAGACCACGCTCACGTATGCACCGAACCAGGCCGACCAGGCCCGCAAGCTCGCGGATCTGATGGGCCTGCCCGCCACGGCGCTCAAGCCGGGCACGCAGGACGCCGGGGAGCGCGAGCCGATGACGCTCGTCCTCGGCGCGGACTTCAAGGGCGCGGGGGTGCCCCTCACCGGTCCGGCAAAGACGCCGGAGGGTGCGCAGACGGCAGACAAGCAGGTATGCGCCAAGTGACCCGGAGCCATCCGGCCTTGGACCGCACCTGAAGGACGAGGAGACCTGGGGTGGGACGTAGCAGCGTGCGTAGGGGAGGGTCGCGGGAACGCGTCCCGCACGCCCGCGATCTTGGTTGGGACGAGAGTCTCTACGAGGAGCAGGGCGAGGCGTCGGACGTCTCCGTGCCCCGCTCCCGCCGTGCCGCCGACGCGGGCGACAGCGGCTCCGGCGACGGAGGCGGTGACGGCGACAGCCGTAAGGGCCACCGGCGCGGCGGCCCGCGCCGGCGTGCCAAGAAGACCGGCAAACGCAAGGTGCTGCGCTGGGTGGCCGCGACGCTGTCGCTGCTGATACTCGGCACGGCCGGCGCCGGATACCTGTATTACGAGCACCTCAACGGCAACATCCGCAGCGGTGACCGTGCCGGCGGCGACAGCGGCGTGAAGAAGGCCGCGCCGAACGCGCTGGGCGACACTCCGCTGAACATCCTCCTCATCGGCTCAGACAGCCGCGCCGACGCGAAGAACGTGGCCCTCGGCGGCGGCAAGAACGACCGCAACCGGGCGGCGCTCGCCGACGTGCAGATGCTGCTGCACGTCTCGGCCGACCGGAAGAACGCCTCGATCACCTCCATACCGCGCGACACGATCGTGCCGATCCCCAAGTGCACGGGCGAGGACGGCCAGACGTACCCGGCCACGACCAACCAGCCCATCAACGAGACCCTGGCCCGCGGTGGTCCGGGCTGCACCCTCACCACCTGGGAGAGCATCACCGGGGTCTACATCGACCACTGGATGATGATCGACTTCGCGGGCGTGGTGGCGATGGCGGACGAGGTCGGCGGCGTCCCGGTCTGTGTGAAGACCGGCGTCTGGGACAGGTCGACGCGGCTGGTGAAGGGCGGTTCCGGCCTCCAGTTGCCCGAGGGCACCCATGAGGTCCAGGGCGAGCAGGCCCTGCAGTGGCTGCGCACGCGGCACGCCTGGGGCAACGACCAGGGCCGCGCCAAGGCCCAGCACATGTACATGAACGGCCTGATGAAGAAGCTCCAGGAGCAGGACGCCTGGAGCGACACCGGGCAGCTCATGAGCCTCGCCGACACCGCCACCAGGGCGTTCCAGGTCTCCGAGGAGATCAAGACGGTGAAGAAGCTCTTCGACCTGTCGATGCAGCTGAAGAACGTGAACGTGAACCGGCTGACGACGGCGACGGTGCCGACGGTCGAGTGGGCGCAGAACAAGGACAAGCTCGTCATGGTACCGAGCGCCGCCGACAAGATCTGGGCGATGCTCCGCGACGACGTCGCCCTCGACAAGAACGGCGACGAGTCCGGCGCCAAGCCGAAGCCGTCCGCGTCGGCGAAGCCGACGACGGCCGCCGAGGAGTCCGGGTCCTTCAAGGTCGCGGTCGTCAACGGCACCGCGGGGGACGGCGAATCGGCGACCGAGGGCCGGGCCGGCGACGTGGCCGGGATCCTGCGCGGCAAGGGCTTCACCCAGGCCGACTCCTCGCAGTCCGCCGCACCGCGCAAGGACAGCGTGGTGCTCTACCCGAAGGCGGACGGCGACCAGGGCAAGGCGAACGCCGCCTCCGTGGCCAAGTCCCTTGGCCTGCCGGACTCGGCGGTACGGGCCGACGCCAAGGCCGAGGGGATCACCCTGGTCATCGGCTCGGACTGGCGTGAGGGGTCCACGTACAAGAAGCCGAAGATCGCGGCCGGCGACCTGCCGGAGGGCGCGGACGACAAGGTGGAGTGCATGGACGTCTACTCGGTCTACCGGTGGAACGGCAAGAAGAGCTGAGCCCGCCCGGCGTGAACGGCGAGCCGGGCTCAGCCCGATGCGAACGGCAAGGCGGGCTCAGCCCGATGCGAACGGCAAGGCGGGCTGAGCCCGATGTGAACGGCGAAACGGCCGGGTCCCTGTGCAGGGGCCCGGCCGTTCGCGTCCGGTGTGTCAGGCCTGCTCGGCGCCGGCGTGCTCGGCCTCGGCCTGCACCGCGGGGCGCTTGCTCGCGATGACCTTCCTCGCCAGGGACCGGGGGCTGGTGAGGAAGCCGTACCCCCACGACATGTGCATCGTCGCCAGCGCCACCGGGATCTGGAGGCGGGCCTTCAGGGAGAGGCCCTTGCCGGCCGGGACGGAGCCGGCGGTGATGGCGGCGAGGTAGCCGGCCGGGATCACGAAGCCGAGCGGGGTGAGCACGGCGCCCACGACCAGGCCCGCGGCGATCGCGCAGACGGCGGTCGGCGGGGCGAGGTAGCGCAGGTTGATGGAGCCGGAGTGGTAGCGGGCCACCACGTGCCGCCAGCGGCCGTAGTCCTTGTACTGCTTCGCCAGCGCGCGCACGCTGGGCCGGGGGCGGTACTGGACGCGCAGCTCGGGCGAGAACCAGATCAGGCCGCCTGCCTCGCGGATGCGGAAGTTCAGCTCCCAGTCCTGGGCGCGGATGAACTCCTCGTTGTATCCGCCCTGTCGCTCCAGCGCCTCGCGGCGGAAGACGCCCAGGTAGACGGTCTCGGCCGGGCCGGCCTGGCCGCCGGTGTGGAAGGCCGCGTTGCCCACGCCGACCTTCGACGTCATGGCGGCGGCGACCGCGTCCTCCCAGGCGTTCTCGCCCTCGGCGTGCATGATGCCGCCGACGTTCTGCGCGCCGGTGTCCTCCAGGAGCCGGACGGCCGTGGCGATGTAGTTCGGCGACAGCATGCCGTGGCCGTCGACGCGGACCACGATCGGGTGACGGGACGCCTTGATCGCCGCGTTGAGGGCGGCGGGCGTACGGCCCGTGGGGTTCGGCACGGTGTGGACGCGCGGGTCTTCTCGTACGAGCTCGGCGGCGATCTCGTCGGTGCGGTCCGTGGACGGGCCGAGCGCGATCACCACCTCCATCTCGCCGTCGTACTCCTGCTCGAGGATGTGACGGACCGAGTTGCGCAGATGCCGCTCCTCGTTGAGGACCGGCATGATCACGGAGACAGGGGGCTTGGCGTTCATCGTCCGCCACGTTACCGCGAATGGGGGACCCGGTCGCGCGCCGCCGGAGCCGTGCGGGGTGGCGCTGATCGTATGGGCCTACGGTGCTCACGGTCCCCCTGTCACACCCGCGGAGGTGTCCCCCGGTGCCCACACCGCCCCGCACGCCGCCCCGTCCCCGGCCCGCCGCCCGGCCCGTGCCCGTCCGCCGGCGGCCACGGAGGAGGCCGAGGAGGCCGAGGTGGGGGATGCGGGTCGCGACCGGACTCTCGGTGGCCGTGCTCGCCGCCGGGGGGATCGGGCACGCGGTGGTGACGAGCCTGGACACCGGCATCACCCGGATCGACCCCTTCAAGGACATGAAGAACCGCCCGCAGGCCGGGCACGGGATGAACGTGCTGGTCGTCGGCACCGACGGGCGGGACAAGGTCACCGAGCAGGAGCGCCGGCAGTACCGGCTCGGCGGTGCCCCGTGCCACTGCACGGACACCGTGATGCTCGTGCACATCTCCGAGGACCGGGAGCGGGCCAGCGTGGTCTCGCTGCCCCGGGACTCGTACGCCGAGATGCCCGAGCACACGGATCTGACCACCGGCCGGCGCCACCACGCGCACCCGGTGAAGCTGAACGCCGCCTACGCGGAGGGCGGGCCCGCGCTCACCCTGCGGACCGTCGAGTCGATGACGGGGGTGAAGATCGACCACTACCTGGAGGTCGACTTCACCAGCTTCATCAAGACGGTCGACGCGGTCGGCGGGGTGCAGATCTGCACCACCAAGCCGTTGAAGGACTCCTACACCGGCCTCGACCTGCCGGCCGGACCGCACGAGCTCGACGGCGGGCAGGCGCTGCAGTACGTGCGCTCCCGCCATGTCGACGGGGCGGCGGACCTCGGGCGGATGCAGCGCCAGCAGAAGTTCCTGGCGGCGCTGATCGACCGGATCACCAGCGGCGGGGTGCTGCTCAATCCGGTGCGGTTCCGCGAGGTCGCCACGACCACGCTCAGCTCGGTCCGGGCCGACCAGGGCTTCGGTACGGAGCAGATGCTGGCCCTCGCCAAGGCGATGCGCGGCTTCACGCCGGCGTCGTCGGAGTTCGTGTCCGTGCCCATCGGGGTCATGAGCTTCCCGGTGAAGGGGATCGGCTCGACCGTGAAGTGGGACGCGGCCAAGGCGCAGAGGCTCTTCCAGTCGCTGCGCGAGGACCGGCCGCTCGCCGCGCCCGCCGCCGCGCCCGCCGCCGGGCCCGCCGCGGCCGGTCCCGGCGCCGCGAAGGGGCCGCGGCCGGCCGACGTGGACGTCGCGCCGAAGAGCGTCCGGGTGCAGGTCTACAACGGGACGCGGACCGACGGCCTCGGGGGCCGGGTCGACGCGGCACTGCGCGGCACCGGCTTCGACACGACGGGCGCGCCGCGTACGGCCGGGGGGAAGGGGCACGGCCGTACGGTCGTCGCGTTCGACCCGCGCTGGGACCGCTCGGCGAAGTCCCTGGCGGCCGCGCTGCCGGGCGCCGAGCTGGAGCCGGTCCCGGGCCAGGGGCCGACGCTGCGGGTCACGGTGGGCGCGGACTACAAGGGGGTCACGCCGGTACGTGCCCGGGAGACCCAGTCGGGGCAGTTCGAGGCGGTACGGGGGGACCAGGTGGTGTGCCCGTAGGGGCACCGGCCGCCGGGGGGCCGGGCTGGGGCCCGGCCGCCGGTGGCCGAGTCAGTCAGTCCTCGTAGCCCTCCGCCGCGCGGCGCTCCCGCAGCTCCTTGATCGCGCGGCGGCGGGCCAGTCGGTGGGTACGGCGGATCTGGGCCTCCTGGTAGCGGCGCTTGTCGCGCTCGGTCTCCGGGATGACCTGCGGCACCGGGCGGGGCTTGCCGTCACCGTCGACGGCCGCGAAGACGAGATAGGCGGAGCCGACCTGGGTGGCGGGCGTGGACTCGTTCCACCGCTCGGCCAGCACCCGGACGCCGACCTCCATGGAGGACCGCCCGGTCCAGTTGACCTGGGCCTTCACGTGGACCAGGTCGCCGACCCGGACGGGCTCGAGGAAGGCCATCTCGTCCATCGAGGCGGTGACGGCGGGGCCACCCGAGTGCCGGCCCGCGACCGCGCCCGCGGCGTCGTCCACCAGCTTCATGATCACGCCGCCGTGCACCGTACCGAGGAGGTTGGTGTCGTGGCTCGTCATGATGTGGCTGAGAGTGGTGCGGGACGCGGAGGTGGGCTTGCCCGGGATGTCGCCCTGATCTGTCATGCCCTCTACCTTATGCCTGGTCCTCAGCGGGGTCCCGGCGCCGTCCTGATTGCATCAGCTTCGCAACGACGCCGCCCCGATTCCCCACCCGCCCTGTCGGGCCGACCGGGCCGAACGGCAGACTGGTCCGCATGAATGACTGGCCCGAAGACCGCGGATACGGCGGCGGAAGCGCGAACGGACAGCCCGAGGGGCCGCGCCGGATGCGCCATGTACAGCGTCCGCAGGTGCCCCCGCAGCAGCAGCCGTACGGCCAGCCGTCGTACGACCAGGGCTACAACCCGAACTTCACCCAGCAGCAGGCCTCCGGCTACGACTCCGGGTACAACACGGGCCAGGTCTACGGCGCCCCGCAGGCGCCCGGCCGGGGCGGCCAGGGCACCGTCCCGCCGCAGTACGCGCCGCCGTCCGGACCCGGCGCGGCCGGGCCCGACTGGCGGCGCCGGATCAAGATCGGTTCGATCGTCCTGGTCATCGCCGTGGTCGGCTGGAGCGTCGGCACGTACGCGTGGGCCAGCTCGAAGATGCGGGGCGAGGTCGACCTCGCCAAGGTGATCGAGCGCCCCTCCGAGGGCGACTGCACCACGTATCTGATCGTCGGCTCCGACAGCCGCGAGGGCATGACGGCCGAGGAGAAGAAGAAGCTGCACACCGGCTCCGCCGAGGGCAAGCGGACCGACTCGATGATGATCCTCGCGGCCTGCTCCAGCGGGAACACGATGGTCTCGCTCCCCCGCGACTCCTGGGTGACGATCCCGTCCTTCGTGGGCTCGGAGTCCGGCAAGAAGTACGAGGCGCGCGGCGGCTCCAAGCTGAACGCCGCGTACGCCATGGACGGCCCGGAGCTGCTGGTCCGCACGGTCGAGTTCAACACCGGGCTGCGCATCGACCACTACGCGGAGATCGGCTTCGCCGGCTTCGCGAACATCGTGGACGCGCTCGGCGGCGTGGAGCTGAACATCGAGAAGGGCTTCAAGGACAAGAAGTCCGGCGCCGACTTCCAGGCCGGCACCCAGACCCTCAACGGCGAGCAGGCCCTGGCCTTCGTCCGTACCCGCTACGCCTTCGCCGAGTCGGACCTGGCCCGGACGAAGAACCAGCAGAAGTTCCTGTCGGCCCTGGCCAACGAGGCGGCCACGCCGGGCACGATCCTCAACCCGTTCGCGCTCTACCCGACGCTGGGCGCGGGTCTGGACACGCTGATCGTGGACAAGGAGATGTCGCTCTACGACCTCGGCAAGATGTTCTTCGCGATGAAGGGCATCAGCGGCGGCGACGGCAAGTCGATGAACATGCCGATCTCGGGCAGTGCCCCGCAGAACTCCCTGAAGTGGGACATGCCGAAGGTCAAGCAGCTCGTCGAGCAGATCCGCAACGACGAGCCGGTCACGGTCACCTCCACCCGCTGACCTCCCCGCACGATGCACGACGGCGCCCTCGCGTGAACGCGGGGGCGCCGTCGCATCGTCCGCGGTCAGCCGGCCACGCGGTAGAGGAACTGGGCGTTCGGGCCCTTCTTCACGAGGCGCAGGGCCGGGTCCTTCCCGGAGAGCCCGCCCTCGGGGCCCCACTGCAGGACCCACTTCACGTGGTACTTGCGCAGGATGGCCAGCCGCTCCTCGCGCGGGGTGCCCGGGGCGAAGTAGCGCTCGGTGTCGGTGATGCGCTGCTTCTCGTCCGGCAGGAAGAAGTCGGGGTAGCCCGCCATGACGGTGTAGCCGCCGTAGCCGGGGATCTTCTGCGCGGTCCACGGTCCGGTCATGAGGACGTCGCCGTACTCGACGTACGGGGTCGTCCACGTGTACGAGATCCTCGACTGCACCCCGCTCTCCGCGACGGCCTTCGGCAGGGCGTCCTCGCGGAGGATGAAGTTGAGGGCGTCCTTCTGGGCCCAGAGGCCGACAGCCAGGGCCGCGGCGAGCACGGCGCCGAAGGACAGGCGGAAGAGGCGTCTGCCGCCCTCGACCGCGCATATCGCGGCGGCGATCTGTGCGGGCATGACGACGGCGGGTTCGGCCCGGCCCAGTGACCACTTGCCCAGGACGGCACCGGCCCCGACCGTCACCACCCCGAGCAGGAACCAGATGACCAGCGGATCCCGGCGGTTGCGGCGCAGGCGCAGGGCCAGGGCGAGCACGCCGATGGGGATCAGCGTGAAGCGAAGCTTCGCCCGCCAGTACAGGTCCTGGTGGATCGTCTCCAGACCGCCGACGCCGATGAGGCTGAAGAACGAGTAGTACGGCCATGCCGCCAGGACCGCGAGGCCGAACGCGAGGGCGGCGCCGAGCCGCAACCGGACGGTCCTGGCCGGCCAGGTGCGCAGGGAGGCCAGCACGCCCAGTGCGCCGAAGGTGAAGACCACGCCGGAGAACTGGTGGATCAGGGCCGTCACGGCCCACAGCCCACCCAGGCCGAGGTAGCCCGCCCAGCCGGTGGAGGTGCGGTGGAGTGCCCTGGCGAGCAGGGCGAGGAAGTGGAAGCCGAGGCCGGCTGCGAAGGTGCTCGGGTAGGAGGCGTTCAGGGAGAGGGAGAAGAACCCGAGGAAGCCGCTCCACAGCAGGGACTCGCCGCCCCACAGGAAGAGCAGGCAGAGCACGGCCAGCTGCGGCGCGCCGCGGTGCCGGGTGAGGGTGCGGGTGAAATGCCAGACGCCACTGAGCAGCAGGGGCAGGCTGATGACGGCGGCACACCGCAGCACGTCGAAGGTGTCGAGGTCGGTAGCCTTGGCGAGCAGGGCGAGGAAGACCGTCCACGGGGAGTAGTACGGACTCTCCGTCGGCGAGTCGACCATGGGGTTCCCGGGGTGGACGAGGTCGTGGCGGAGCCGTTCGATCGTGGCCGCGTGCACGCCCATGTCGCCGATCCAGGGCAGTCTGACGATCATGAAGGTGAAGGTCGCGGCCACCAGCAGTACCGCTCCGTTCAGGGCGGCGACCAGGCGGTCGACGCCGAGCAGCCGCCGACGCGGCGGGCGGCGTCGGCGGCTGCCGGAGCGGGGCACGACGGGTCTGGTGTCAAGCACGCTGGACATGTAGAGCTGCTCCGGACTCAGCGGCGGCCGACGGACCGGGCGCGCAGCTTCCAAGGCATGGCGATGGACTCCAGCTGGACGGCGAGGCTCATCTTGGACTCGCCGACGGTGCGGTCCTCGAAGTGGATCGGGACCTCCATGACCTGGAAGCCGCGGCGCAGGGCGGCGTACTTCATCTCGACCTGGAAGCTGTAGCCGGCGCTGCCGACCGAGGCGAGGTCGATGGCACGCAGGGCGTCCGCGCTCCACAGGTTGAAGCCGCCGGTGATGTCGCGGACCCGGGTGCCGAGGATGGTGCTCGCGTAGGCGTTGGCCCAGCGCGAGAGCAGCTTGCGGTGGGTGCCCCAGGCGTCGGAGAGGGTGCCGCCGGGGACGTAGCGGCTGCCGACGACGAGACCGGCGCCGGTGGAGAGCGCGACCCCGAGCATCTCGGCGATCTTGGCGCCCGGGTGGGAGCCGTCGGCGTCCATCTGGAGGACGTACCGGGCGCCGTCCTGGACGGCCTTGCCCATGCCGGCCGCGTAGGCACGGCCGAGGCCGTCCTTGGCGGTGCGGTGCATGACCGACATGCGCGGCCTGCCGTCGGCGGTGACGTACCGCTCGGCCAGCTTCTCGGCGATCTCGCCGGTTCCGTCCGGGGATGAGTCGTCGACCACGAGGAGCCGGAGGCCGGGTATCTCAAGGCCCATCAGCAGCTCTGCCATAGCGGGGACGTTGCCCGCCTCGTTGTAGGTCGGCATGACGACCGTCAGCGGGGTGCTCGCCCATGCGTCGGGCAGCGCGACGGCCGGGGTGGTCTGGTGTTCGCCTGTCACTGGGTGGTGCCTCACTGAACTCGCTCGGACGCGCATACCGCCGGCCCGTGGGCCGGCGGTCCGAGAATGTGCGCGCCACGGCACGGGCGGTCCTGCCGAGTGCCGCACTCGCACGCCCCCCGCGCGAAGTGTCGTCTGTCGTCCCCCACCGGCTGTGCGGTCCCCCTCGACCACCGGGGACTCGAACGTCCCGCCGGCCCGATCACGGTACCTCCACAGAACCTTTTCCGTTCAGCGGCCCCCCGGTCACCCCGAGGACACGAAAAGGCCGGAGACGATCCCTGGGGGGATCGCCTCCGGCCGGCGTCGGCCACACCGGGTGGCGGGTGGTTACGGGAGGTTGCGGGCCATGACGATGCGCTGGACCTGGTTGGTTCCCTCGTAGATCTGGGTGATCTTGGCGTCGCGCATCATGCGCTCGACGGGGTAGTCGCGGGTGTAGCCGTAGCCGCCGAGGAGCTGGACGGCGTC
>NZ_JBITTJ010000025.1:0-48374 GCF_044541845.1 Streptomyces sp. NPDC085481 | reverse complement strand
GCCGTCCGCGACTCGACCACGATGCTGCGCCGCAACCTCCTGCACGCCCGGCGCTACCCGTCCCTCACCCTCAACCTGCTGCTGACGCCGATCATGCTGCTGCTGCTCTTCGTCTACATCTTCGGCGACACCATGAGCGCGGGCATCGGCGGCGGCGACCGCTCCGACTACATCGCCTACATCGTGCCCGGCCTGCTGCTGATGACCATCGGCAGTACGACGATCGGCACCGCGGTCTCCGTCTCCACCGACATGTCCGAGGGCATCATCGCCCGCCTGCGGACGATGGCGATCCACCGTGGGGCCGTGCTCATCGGGCACGTCGTCGGCAGCGTCCTGCAGTCAGTCGCCAGCGTCGTCCTCGTCGGCGCCGTCGGCGTGGCCATCGGCTTCCGCTCCACCGACGCGACCGTCCTGGAGTGGCTCGCGGCCTTCGGCCTGCTGGTGCTGTTCTCCCTGGCGCTCACCTGGATCGCCGTCGGCATGGGCCTGATCAGCCCGAACGCCGAGGCCGCCAGCAACAACGCCATGCCGCTGATCCTGCTGCCGCTCCTCTCCAGCGCCTTCGTCCCCACCGACGCGATGCCGGGCTGGTTCCAGCCGATCGCCGAGTACCAGCCCTTCACCCCCGCCATCGAGACCCTCCGCGGCCTGCTGCTCGGCAGCGAGATCGGCAACAACGGCTGGATCGCGGTCGCCTGGTGCCTGGGCCTCGCGGTGCTCGGCTACTTCTGGTCGACCTCGAAGTTCAACGCCGACCCGAAGTAACCGTCATGACCACGCGGGGCACCTCCCGCCGGCTCGTCCCACCCCAGGGCGGCGTACCCACCGACACCCCGTCGGCGTACGCCGCCCCGTTTCTTTGAGCGGTCGGCGTTGCCGGTGGGGCGTCAAGGGCAGAGGTGAATGCGCCGATTACTTTCTCCGTGATCCTCAGTCAGAGTTCACGCAACGGCCTGATCCGCCGACAACAGGACCCGAGAAACCGAGGAACCCGATGCGCACCCTGATCAGCACCGCCTTCATCTCGCTCGACGGCGTCGTGGAGGCCCCGGGCGGCGAGCCCGGCTACCGCAACTCCGGATGGACCTTCAAGGACGTCGAGTTCCTCCCCGAGGCGTACGAGATCAAGGGCCGCGAGCAGCAGGAGGCCACCGCGATGCTGCTGGGCCGGACGAGTTACGAGGCCTTCAGCCCGGTGTGGCCCGGCATGGCGGAGTTCGCCGAATACAAGCTGATGCCGAAGTACGTCGTCTCCACCACGCTCACCGACGACGACCTGGTCACCGACTGGGGCGAGACCACGATCCTGCGTACCCTCGACGAGGTCGCCGCGCTGAAGGAGACCGAGGGCGGCCCGATCATCGTGCACGGGAGCGCCTCCCTGAGCCGGAGCCTCGCGGACGCCGGCCTGATCGACCGCTACCACCTGCTCGTCTTCCCGCTCCTGCTCGGCGCGGGGAAGCGCCTGTTCAGCACCTCGGACAAGGACGCACAGAAGCTGAGGCTGGTCGAGCACGAGGCGTACGCCAACGGCGTGCAGAAGAACGTGTTCGACGTCGTCCGCTGACCGAGGCGGTCGCCGGGCGCTCGGCTTCGGCGCCGGTCACATCGGCGAGTGTCCGCCCCCGCGAGCGCTTCTCACGACCGGCCGCCGGCCGCCTCGATCTTCGCCTGCAGGGCGCTGAGCAGGCCCTGCAGCAGCTCGATGGTGACCTCGTCCGTCAGGTTGCCGTCGGCGTCGAAGCGCTCGTGCGAGCGGAAGACGTGGACCTCGGGCTTCACGACGACGTCGCTGTCGGTCCAGACGAACATCTGGCGCAGGGCGAGCTGGGCGCGCACGGTGCCGAAGTTGGTGGGAGCCGCGCCCATGATGGCGAGGGGCTTGCGGTTGAGGGGGAGGCCCTCGGTGCGGGTCCAGTCGGTGCTCAGCCAGTCGAGGGCGTTCTTGAGCACACCGGGGACCGAGTAGTTGAACTCGGGTGTGGCGATGAGCAGTCCGTCCGCCTCCTGGACCCGGCGGCGCAGCTCGGCCACGGGGGCGGGGCGCAGTTCGGGGGTGTCGAGGTCGAGGTCGTACGGCGGTATCTCGCGCAGGCCCTCGTAGATCTCGATGTCCTGGCCGGTGTTGAACTTCTGGGCGGCGCGCAGCAGTTGCGTGTTGTGGGAGTCGGCGCGCAGCGAACCGGAGATGGCGAGGACGCGGGACGCGGGCATGGGGTGCTCCTTCGGGTGATTCCGGTCGATGACCGTTGCCGGTCAGGGAGTTGACGACCCAGAAGCTAAACCGGTCGGTTCAGTCTGTCAACCAGACGGTTCAGTATTGACAATGAACTGAATGGTGTAGTTCATTCGAGCCCATGTCGACCCCCCGCGCCTCCCACGCCTCCCACACCCCCCGCTCGGCAACCCGGCGCGCCTTACCGCCCGCCGCCCGGCCACCCCGCGGGTTCCCCCTCGCCGCGCTCGCCGCGCCCGCCGCCATGGGGGCCTCCGGGCCGAGCCTCGCCCTCCCCGCCGCCGCACGGGAGTCGGGCGCCTCCCCCACCGCCGTGGCCTGGCTGATGACCGTCTACGGGCTCGGCATGGCGATCGGCACGCCGCTGCTCTCCGGTACGGCGGGCCGCCGCGGCCCGGCCGGCACCGTGCGGGCCGGCGCCGCGCTCGTGCTGATAGGCGCCGCCGTCGTCCTGCTCGCCCCGAGCCTGCCGCTCGCGGTGGCGGGGCGCGTCCTGGAGGCGGCCGGGGCCGCCGGGCTCAACGTCGCGGCCTTCCAGATCGCCGGGCGGGACCGGACGGGCCGGGCGCCCGGGATCGTCGCGATCGGCAGCGCCGTCGGGGGCACCGCCGGGCTCTTCGTGGGCGCGGCCGTCGCCGGGGCCGCCGGCTGGCGGGGCGCGCTGGTGCTGCCGCTGCTCAGCCTCCTGGTCCTGCTGCCCGCCCTGCGCGCGGCGGGACCCGCGGCGACCGCCGAGGACCGCCCCCGGAGCCGTACCGGAGGAGTGCCCCTCGACGTTCTCGGCGACCGGCGCTTCCTCGCCGCCGCCGGGCTCATGCTCGCCCTCTCGACCGTCAACTTCGCGCTCCTGTACGGCGCTCCGCGCCGGGTCGCCGCGCTCAGCGGATGGAGCCCCGTCCAGATCGGCGCGGCCGCCTCGGTCGCAACGCTCGTGGGGGCCCTGCTGTCCTGGCAGTTGATCCGTACGGCACCCCGGCTCGGCACCGGCCGGACCCGGGCCGTGCTGGCGGGCGGCTCGCTCGCCGCCGCCGTCCTCGCGTCGGCGGCGCCCTGGCCGCTCGCCGTCCTCGTCGGAGCCGGTGCGAGCTCGTTCGTCACCGCGGGCGGCCAGGGGACGCTGGTCGGAGCCTCCGTGCAGGCCCTCCCCCAGGACCGGCACGGCAGCGCGATCGGCCTGTTCAACCTGGCCTTCCTCATCGGCGTCGCCGCCGGTCCCGCCCTGGCGGCCGCCCTGGTGGCCGGCTGAGCCTCCGCAGCCGCCCACGACCCTTTGCAGACCGAACCGTTCAGTTCATATACTGACCGGCCCCGCCGCCCCCGTCGCCTAAGGACACCCCCTCATGGGCACCGAGACCAAGGACGTGCTCGACGAGTACGGCATCCCGGTCATCCCCGACCCCGCCGACGCCGCCTCCCGCAAGCGCCGGGCGATCATCGACGCCGCCCTCGCCGAGTTCCTCGCCGAGGGCTACTCGGCGGCCTCCATGGACGCCATCACCCAGCGCTCCGGCGTCTCCAAGGCCACCATCTACAAGCACTTCGGCAGCAAGGAGCGACTGTTCCTCGCCGTCATCGGCGGCGTCCTGCCACAGACGTACGCCGATCTGGAGCCCGCCAACTCCACCATCGCCGACGCCCCCGACCTGCGCGCGGCCCTCGTCCGGCTCACCACCGACTGGGCCCGGATCCTGCTGCGCCGCGACATCATGTCGCTGCGCCGTCTGGTGATCGGCGAGATCGACCGCTTCCCGCAGCTCGGGCAGCTCTGGTACCGGGTCAGCTACGACATGAACAACGGGCCGCTGATCGACGCCTTCACCGCGCTGCACGCGCGCGGCGCGCTGGACGTCCCCGACCCCGAGCTCGCCGTGCAGCAGCTCGTGGCGGTCACCGTAGGGGTGCCGCAGCTCGTGCACACCTTCGCGCCCGACGCCGAGGTCGACGACGCCGAGCTCACCCGGGTGATCAGCTCGGGAGTGGACCTGTTCCTGGCGCGCTACGCCACCGCCTGACGCCCGCCCAGCACAGCAGCCCCACCGCCCACGCGCCCGTGGTCAGGAGCTGGCTACGGCTCGCCGGGTCGCCCAGCATGAACACGAGCACCCCGCCGATCCCGGCGAGCGCCGCCACCGCCCGCACCGACGGGCCGTGCAGGCGCAGATGGGAGGCGGCGACCAGGGCCCACACCAGCAGGATCGCCGCGCCGATCGAGTGCAGCAGGAACGGGAAGACCGTACGCGGCCAGAGCAGGCTGAGGACCACCGAGCCGAAGCCGAACGCGGCGGAGGCCAGGACGGCCGCGTACGGGACGCCCCCGCGCACCCGCCCCAGGGCGCGGGGCGCGTCCCCGCGCCCCACCAGGGCGAACAGCATGCGCGAGGAGCCGTAGACGTTGGCGTTCATCGCCGAGAGCAGCGCCACCAGGACCACCGCCCGCATCACGTCGGCCGCGCCCGCGACGCCGGTCCGCTCCATCACGGCGGCGTACGGTCCCTCCGCGACGCCCGGCGCGTTCCACGGCACCAGGGCCACGATCACCGCCATCGAACCCAGGTAGAAGACCGAGACCCGCCACACCACCGCCCGTACGCCCGCGCGCACCGCCCGGGCCGGGTCGCCGCACTCGGCGGCCGCGATGGTGACCGTCTCCAGACCGCCGAACGCGAACACCGCCGCCACCAACCCGACGGCCACCCCGTGCCAGCCGTGCGGCAGGAAGCCGCCGTCACCGGTGAGATGGGCCGCGCCCGGCGACGGGTGGCCGGGCAGCAGGCCGGCCAGGACGGCGGCGCCGAGCGCGAGGAAGCCGCAGATGGCGGCGATCTTCAGGCCGGCGAACCAGAACTCCAGCTCGCCGAAGTGGCGCACCCCCGCCAGGTTCCCCGCCGTGAACACGGCCATGAACACGGCCACCCACGCCCAGACCGGCACCCCCGGCACCCAGCCGGTCATGATCCGCCCCGCGCCGATCGCCTCCGCCGCCACGCTCACCACGAGCAGCGCCCAGTACATCCAGCCCGCCAGCAGCCCGGCCCACGGCCCGAACGCCCGCCGCGCGTGCTCCGCGAACGAGCCGGTCACCGGGCGCGCCGCCGACATCTCCCCCAGCATCCGCATCACCAGCGTCGTCAGGACGCCCGCGAGCCCGTACGAGACGAGGATGCCGGGCCCGGCGGCCGCGATCCCCACCCCCGAACCGACGAAGAGCCCCGCGCCGATGGCCCCGCCCAGCGCGATCATGGCCAGATGTCGCTGCCGCAGCCCGACACCCAGTACCCGATTTGTCACGTTATCCCCCGAATCCCGTACGGCCTTGAGACGGCCAGCGGGGAGCCTCGCCGGTCGGGAACGCCGCGGGCAAGTCGGTTCCGGTCAGCGAGATGGCTATTCCGCGCGAAGTACGATCGGGAGGCCAGCACAACCCATGTGACGTCAGTCGAAGGAGATCCCCATGGCCCAGGTCGCGCTCAAGGGCAACCCGGTACAGGTCAACGGCACCCTGCCCGCCACCGGCAGCCAGGCTCCCGAGTTCACCCTGGTCGGCGAGGGCCTCGCGGACAAGTCCCTCAAGGACTTCGCGGGCGTGCGCAAGGTGCTCAACATCTTCCCGAGCGTCGACACCCCGACCTGCGCGTCGTCGGTGCGCAAGTTCAACGCGGAGGCGGCCGGCCTCGACAACACCGTGGTGCTCTGCATCTCCGCCGACCTGCCCTTCGCCCAGGCCCGCTTCTGCGGCGCCGAGGGCCTGGAGAACGTCAAGAACCTCTCCACCCTCCGCGGCCGCGAGTTCCACACCGCCTACGGCGTGGACATCGCCGACGGCGCCCTGGCGGGCCTGACCGCCCGCGCCGTCGTCGTCCTCGACGAGGACGACAAGGTCCTGCACACCGAGCTCGTCAACGAGATCTCCGAGGAGCCCAACTACGAGGCCGCCCTGTCCGCGCTGAAGTAGGCGCTGCCCGGCACCCGCACGGCACTCCCGGGGGCCTGTCCGCTTCGTCTTCGTCGCGGGCAGGCCCTCGGGCGTGTTCCAGGGGAACTGCCGCACCAGGCTGACCGCCTCCTCGTACGGCGTGGCCGGGTCGCCCGTCGTGCCCACCACCAGACCAGCGCGGCGCAGCCCGTCGACGTACGCGGCGGCGTCGCCTGACGGCAGCATCCGGTCGAAGACGGCGCAGTCGTACGCCGTGACGAACAGGGCCTCGTCGGCCTCGGGCAGGTCCGCGGCCTCGTCCACGGCGAGTCCGGCGGCACGCAGGGCCCGCGGCCACACCGAACCGGAGGTTGTCGTCGTCCTCGACGAGCAGCACGCGCACGTCGGCACCCTGACCGCCTACGATCGGAGCATGGGCAGCAGCAGCCGGAACGGCTCCTACCTCTCCCTCTGGTCGAAGGACTCGTTCCTGTCGATCGGGTCCGTCGGGTCCTTCCTGTCCATCGGGTCGGTGGGCTCCGCCTTCTCGGTCGGCTCGGTCGGTTCCTTCCTGAGCGTCGGGTCGCTGCTCTCGGCCCGGTCGCTGTGCTCCGTCATGGCGTGGCGTTCCGTCGGCGGGGTCATGAGCGCGTGCACGCGGCGACGGGGGTGACCGCCACCACCTCGCTGAGCGGCACCTCGACCGTCCGGCCCTGCACGGACAGGGTCAACGCGCTCGTGCCCCGGGCCAGTTCGCCGCACCAGGTGCCGGTGGCGGTGGTGACCTCCACGGTGGCGGTGCCGGCCGTGCCCGGGGCCTGACTCGCCGAGGCGGGCTCGGGCCACCAGGAGGTCGTGGCGGCGACGGCCGTCAGGAGGACGGTGACGAAGGTCAGGGCGAGGCCGGTACGCAGACGCCGGGCGGCCCGGGACGGGTCGTCGGCGGCCGTGGCGTGCGGCCACGCCGTGCGGCCGACCAGATAGACCGCGAGACAGGCGACGAACAGGGCGAGCAGCACCAGAACGCCGGCGATCGCCTCGACGGACCGCGGGGCCGCGGTCCCCGACCCGCCCGCCTTCAGCGCGCCGCACAGGCCCACGAAGCCGAGCGCCGCCAGCTGGAGCGTCAGCCAGCCCCTGGCCGAGGCCTGGAGCAGGGCGCCGCGGTCGTCTCCGTACTCTCCACCGTCGACCATGCCGACAGGATGCCGAGCCCCGGGCCCGGGAGGCGGGGTGCCACGCCGAGGGGGAGACTGAAGGCAGGGCCGTTCGGCCCTTGGCGCGGCCGTCGGCAGGGGTGCCCTGAAGGAGTGGTCATGGGCGGTACGGCTGTGGAGACCCTGCGCGAGGCACTGCGCGGCGAGGTGATCGGACCGCAGGACGCGGAGTACGACGAGGCCCGGGCGATCTACAACGCGATGATCGACCGGCGGCCCGCGGTGATCGCGCGGTGCGCGGATTCGACGGACGTACGGGCGGCGGTGCGCTTCGCCCGCGACAGCGGCATGGATCTCACGGTGCGCGGCGGCGGGCACAGCGGTGGCGGACTGTGTCTGGCCGACGGGGCGTTGATGGTGGACCTGTCGGCGCTGCGCTGGGTGCGGGTGGCGCCGCAGGACCGCTCGGCGCGGGTCGGCGGCGGCAGCCGGCTCGGCGACCTCGACCACGAGGCGCACGGCTTCGGCCTCGCCACCCCGGCCGGGATCATGTCGACGACCGGTGTGGGCGGGCTGACCCTCGGCGGCGGGCACGGGCATCTGACCCGCGCGTACGGGCTGACCGTCGACAACCTGCTCGGGGCGGACGTGGTCCTCGCGGACGGCTCGTTCGTGTCGGCCTCGGCGGAGGAGCACCCGGACCTGTTCTGGGCGCTGCGCGGCGGCGGCGGGAACTACGGGGTGGTCACCTCCTTCACGTACGCCCTGCACCCGGTGGACGCGGTCGGGCTCGCGGTCACCCTGTGGGAGCCGGAGCACATCGGGGCGGTGCTGCGCTGGTACCGGGAGTTCCTGCCGGCGGCGCCGGAGGAGCTGAACGGCTTCTTCGCGGTGCTCGTGGTGCCGCCCGGGCCGCCGTTCCCCGAGGAGATCCACGGGAAGAAGATGTGCGGCGTGGTGTGGTGCTTCACCGGGACGCCGGACGAGGAACGGCTGGCCGAGGTGTTCGCGCCGGTGGCCGAACCGGCCCCGCCCGCCTTCCACTTCGCGACGCCGATGCCGTATCCGGCGGTCCAGTCGATGTTCGACGAGCTGATGCCGAAGGGTCTGCAGTGGTACTGGCGCGGTGACTTCTTCGACCGGATCACGGACGACGCGATCGACGTGCACCGCACGTTCCTGGAGAACATCCCCACGGAACTGTCGACGATGCACCTCTACCCGGTCGACGGCGCCGCCCACCGCCCCGGCCCGGTGGACTCGGCCTGGGCCTACCGGGACGCGGTCTGGTCCGGCGTGGTCGCCGGGATCAGCCCGGAGCCGGCCGAGGCGGACCTCGTCCGCAAGTGGGCCGTGGACTACTGGGCCGCCCTGCACCCGCACTCGATGGGCGGCGGGTACGTCAACTTCCTGGGCGCGGACGAGGGACAGGAGCGGGTGCGGGCGACGTACCGCGGGCACTACGACCGGCTGGCCGAGGTGAAGAAGACGTACGACCCGGACAACGTCTTCCACCACAACCAGAACATCGCCCCGTCCTAGGCCGTGTCCTGCCCCCATGGACGATCCATGGCCGGAGGTCATCGCGGTCCAGCGCGACCTGGTCAGGATCGGCCACCACCGGGGTCCTTCCCCCATGGAGATTCTGATCGCGCTGACGGCCGGGCAGCACCGCCTCACACTGATCCACGTGGACGACGACTTCCAGGCCATCGCCAAGGTGCGCCCGGACATCTCCATGCTCCGGCTGGACGTCGGCTGAACGAGCCTCCTACACCACCAGATGCACCGCGAGCACGGCGATCAGCGTGCTCGAGGCGAGGGCCGTCGTGAGACGGCCGCGGGCGCCGGTCAGGGTGCGGCCCAGGAGGGTGCCGCCGGTGGCGAGGAGGAGTTGCCAGGTCGCGGAGGCGAGGAGGGCGGCCAGGACGAAGGCGGTGCGTTCGGGGGCCGAGGCGGGAGCCTCTGGGCCGGTGGCGAGGATGAGGGCGGCGAAGTAGATCACCGTCATGGGGTTGAGGATCGTGATGCCCAGGAAGGTGAGGTACGCGCGGGCCGGGGACAGCGCCGTAGCGGCATCGTCGCGTGAGGCGAGACGGCCGGAACGGTGCGCGGCCAGGGCCGTCAGGGCCGCCCGTACCGCAAGAGCCACCAGGACCAGCGCGGAGACCCACCGGAGCGGGGTCATCACCGGGGTGAGCAGCGGCACCAGGGCCGAGCCGCCCGCCACCGCGAGCAGGGCGTACACGCCGTCCGCCGTGGCGACACCGAGCGCCGCCGCCGCGCCCGTACGCCAGCCGGTGCGGGCCGTGACGGCGACCAGGTAGGCGCCGACCGCGCCCACCGGGATCGCGATGCCGTAGCCGGCGAGCAGGCCGGCCAGGGCCGCGGCGATCACGCGACGGCGGGGGTCGCTCCTGCGGGGGCGCCGGGCTGTCGCCGGTAGGCCGAGCCGTCCTTCGTACGGGCCAGCTGCCCGCCGATCACCAGATAGCGGCGCAGGGCCGGGAAGTCCTCGTGCACGGTCTTCAGGGCCTCGTTCACCTCGCGCTCGCTGTACACGCGGGTGGGCTCGAAGAGGGTGGCGGCGAGATGGTCCAGCAGGGCCGCCCGGCGGGCGGGCCTGCGTGGGATCGCCTTGAGGCGCCCGTCGGCGGCGAAGAGGTCTGTGGTCATGCGGTGCAGCCTGGCCCGCCCGGGGGGACGCCCGCAAAGGGTTTATCGGATGACGACGTTCACCGCCTCGTCGATCCTCGGCATGATCGGCGGCGTCCCCTCCTCCTGGAAGATCGGCATCGCCTTCTCCACGAAGGCCTGAAACGCCTGCTCCGACTCCCAGAAGTCGATCACCCGCCAGCCTCCCGATCCGTCGGGCCCCGCCGCATGGGCGAGGAACCCCTCGGGCGGCCACCAGGACGCGGTGGTGATCCTCTGGTTGGTGCGCTCGTAGATCTCCTGGGTGCCGCCGGGAATCTCGACGGTGACGATGACGGCCATGGCGTTGCTCCCGTACGCGATCGGTGAGGGTCCCGACCAGCACACCAGCCGCCGCCCGCGGGCGCACCGCAACGGGACCCGAACGGGCGATGCCGACACTGGCTCGGCTGCGGTTCGGCCGAGGACTTCAGCACCCAGGGCTGGCACCCCGGGGTGGCCGATCAGCCGGGTACCGCTCTCCTGGGATCGGCCGGAGCCATGTCCCGGGCGATCTCGCCTGCCAGGCGACCGAAGAGCTCTATCGCCCGGTTGCCGCCGCCGGACCGCCACGTCAGGCCGTATCCGAGGGGCTTGTCTCCCTCCACCGGGACGTAGGAGATACCGGGACGGCCGTGGTAGAGGGCGATGTGGGCGCCTGACAGCAAGGCTCCCTTGCCGCCGGCGACGAGTGTCAGGGCCTCCTGGAAGTTGGTGACGGACGGCCCCTGCGCGATGGGCCTGCCGCTGGGTGTGCGCGTCGGCAGTTGATGCTCCAGCCAGTAGTCCGGGATGTCTCCCGCGATCGTCAGCAGCGGCACGTGGGCCAGGTCCTCAAGCGTCACCGTGTCCCGCCCCGCCAGGGGATGCCCGGCCCCGACAGCCAGCACCCTGTCCTCGGCGAGGAGTGTCGGGCCGCGGGTCAGGTCGTCCTCGCGCACGGGGAAGTCCGTCAGCTGGAGGTCGAAGTCGCCTTTTCGCAGCATTCCGTACGGATCGGAGAGCGGCACCTCGCATACCTCGACGGCGAGTTCGGGATGGGTGATGCGCAGCTTCTCGATCGTCTTCATCACCATCTCGCCGGCCAACGGCGTGGAGAAGCCGACGTGCAGGACTCCTTCGATGCCTCGTGCCGAGGCGACGGCACGCACCAGGGCGTTCTCGATGCCGCGGTAGTGCGGTGCGAGGTCGTCACGGAGGCGGCTGCCCAGGCTGGTGAGGGCCACGCGGCGGCTCGTGCGCGTGAACAGCGGCGCTCCGACGCGGCGCTCCAGTTTCCGGATGAGCTGACTGACCCGGGCGCGGGACAGGCGCAGGCGGTTTGCGGTACGGCCGAAGTGCAGTTCTTCGGCGAGTACGAGAAAGCATTCGAGCTCGTTCTGGTCCACGCACTTCTCCGGGATCGCATGGGACATGGATCGGTAAGCCTGGCTGACCGAACGTTGCGATCATCGCCGTTGTTCCCGTCCGGGGCGTGGCGAAAGCTTGAGGCACCACCAACACCCACCACTCCGGAAGGAGTTCATCGTCATGAGTGCCTTGAGTACTTCGAGCGGGCTGAGCGCACACAAGTGGGGCATCCTGCTCGTGCTGTGCGGCGCGATCTTCCTCGAAGGCATCGATGTCGCCATGCTCAACGTGGCACTGCCGTCGATCCGCGCCGACCTCGGCCTGTCCACCGGTGAGCTGCAGTGGGTCATGAGCGCCTACGTACTCGGTTACGGCGGCTTCATGCTCCTCGGCGGACGGGCGGCCGACCTGTTCGGACGCCGTCAGATGTTCGTCTTCTGGCTCACCGTCTTCCTGCTGTTCTCCGGGCTCGGCGGACTCTCCACCGAGGGATGGATGCTGATCGTCGCGCGGTTCATCACGGGCGTCGCCGCAGCCTTCATGACCCCGGCGGGTCTGTCCGTCATCACCACGGGCTTCGCCGAGGGTCCGGAGCGGAACAAGGCCCTGCTCATCTACTCGGGCACCGCCGCGGGAGGCTTCACGATCGGCCTGGTCGCCGGTGGGCTGCTCACCGCCGTCGGCTGGCGCTGGGTCTTCTTCGCCCCGGTCGTGCTCTCCTTCCTCATCCTCGTCGCAGCCCTCGCGTTCGTCCCCAAGTCGGCCCGCCCGGACCGGTCCGGCAAGCCGGTCGACGCCGCCGGCGCGCTCACCGTCACCGCTGCCCTCGTGCTGATCGTGCTGGGCGTCGAGCGTGCGGCCCACGCCGGGATCACCGCCAGCGCCGGCACCTTGCTGGCCGGGCTGGCGTTCTTCGCGGCCTTCCTCGTCATCGAACGGCGCTCCCCCGAGCCCCTGGTACGCATGGGTATCTTCCGCAACGGCTCCCTGGTGCGGGCGAACCTTTCGGCGATGCTGTTCGCCGCCGGGTTCTTCGGCTTCCAGTTCCTGGTCGTGCTGTACCTCCAGGAACTGCGCGACTGGTCGACGCTGCAGACGAGCTTCGCGATGCTGGTCATCGGGGTCGACGCGATTCTCTCGCCGACCCTCACCCCACGGCTGGTCAGCCGCTTCGGCACCGCCAAGGTGATCTCCGGGGGGCTCCTCCTCGCGGTGCTCGCCTACGGGCTGTTCCTCCCGCTGGGAGCGGACTGGAGCTACGCGGCGATGTTCCCGAGCCTGATCTTCCTCGGCCTCGCGTTCTCCCTGGCGTACGGCCCGCTCACCATCGTGGCCACGGAAGGGATCGCGGAGGAGGAGCAGGGACTCGCGGGCGGTCTCCTCTACACCGCCTTCCAGTTCGGTGCCGCCCTCGGGCTCTCCGCAGTCACCGCCGTCAGCGTGGCCGCCACGCACGCGGCGACTCCTGCCGCACTGCTGGACGGTTACCGGGCCGGTCTGCTCGTCCCCTTCGCGGCATCGGTCGCCGCCGCTGCCATCAGCGCCTTCGGCCTGCGCACCCGGCGCGGCGGAGAGCCGTCCGCCGCGGTGGACGCTGCCGCTGAGCGCATCAACGCCCCCGTCTCCCGCTGATCCTCGACGCTGATCCTCGAAGGGACAGACTCATGGCCGACACCGTCAGCGAGTTCTCCGAGATCCAGGACTCCTTCCTCGGCTACATCCGCGACATCAAGTACGCGACCATGGTCACCGTCGACCGCCGGCACCGTCCGCGCGCTCGTGTGCTGCTGCCCGTGTGGGAGATCGTCGACGGAGAGCCGATCGGCTGGCTCGCCGCGTACCGGACCCCCGTCAAGAGCGCGCACCTCGCGGGCAACCCGCACACGACGTACGCGTACTGGAATCCCCGTCAGAACGCGGTCTTCGTGGACAGCGTCACCACCTGGGCCGATGACGAGGAATCCAGACTTCATGCGTGGGACCTGTACAAGCGGGGCGGTCCGCCGGGTGTGGGCTACGACCCGGTCCACTACTGGCGTGGCGGTCCCGACGATCCCGGCTACCACGTCCTGCGGATCGATCCCTGGCGCATACAGCTCGTCCGCGGTTCCGATCTGCGCAGCACGCTGTGGCGGAGGCAGGACCCGGCCCCGGCGATCACCTCGTCCACGACCCCGAGCAGCTCGGCCAAGGCGGCCGTCCGCTGAATCCTCGTGAGAAGAACGGATGCCCCCCGCTCCAGCGGGGTCATCCGTCCTGCTCACGTGTGGGTCCCCGCTACAGCGGCCTTCGCGGCGGGCCGAGTTGGGGGCAGTGGACGAGGGGTCACTCTCGCGGGGCATATTCACTCGACGCGTTCACACCGACACCCTCCGTACGGTACGGTTCACGCAAATCGGCCCCCGCGATGGCGCCAACCATCAGCGAGGGCCTCGACCACTAGTGGAAGCCGACTCCACCGTGATGTACCGGAACTTTATCGCGCCCTCGCGCTGCTTCACCCGGTTCTCCCACGAGATCATCCGTCATCCGCGCCTCGGATCCGATGCCGTGCGGCTCCTGACCTGGCAGCTTTCGCTGCCCGAGGGTGCTCGCGAGTCGCTGTCGCGGACCGCCGAACGTGCCCGGATCGGAGCATGCGCGTTCACCCGGGCGAAGCGGCAGCTCAAGGAGGAGGGCTTCGTTCACGAGCGGCGGGTGCAGGGGCCCGGGGGCAGGTGGGTGACGCAACAGCTCGTGTCCAACCAGCCGTTGAGTGCGGCGGAGGCCGCCAAGCTGCTCGGGTGCATGCCCGGAGTCGTACCGGGTCCCGGGATTCCGGCCGTCGGTCGGCCGACCACCCCGTGCACCGACGGTCATCCAGAGAAAGATCCGGGGGGAGAGACCTCCGACCTTCCGCCCGAACCGGAGGCCGATCCCGAACCGGAGGCCGATCCCGAACCGGAGGCCGATCCCCAGCCCGAGCCGGAACCCGGGCCCGAGCCCGAGCCCGAGCCCGACGTTGCCCAGGAGGGTCGGGCACTCGTCGGAGCGCTGCCGCTGCTCTCGCCCGCCTTACGCCACATCCCGCCCGGCATGCGGGACGAGTTGGGGCGGCTCGCCGGGCGCTGGCTGGCCGCCGGGCACACGGTCGCCGACGTGCACCAGCACATCCTGCGGGGACTGCCCGGGGGCGAGGCGCCCGTGTACCGGCCCGGTGGGCTCGTGCGGTATCTGTTGCGCGAGGTCCCGCCCGTAGCCCCCACGCCGCCCGAGCCGCCCGCCGGCCCGCGCCTTTCGGCGCGGCTGGCCGCGGCCCGGGAGTGCGAGGGCGAACACGTACAACCGATGCTGTTCCGGCCCCTGGCGGACGAGACGCTGTGCGCCGCGTGCACTCCCGGAAGAGCTACCGCCCCAGCCGGTGCCTGATCCTCTTCACCGGCTCCTTCGGGTTCGCCCTCAGCGGTAGATGAGCAGCTCCTGCTCCGTCGCCCCCGTCAGTTCGTACCGGGTCCGCACCAGCGGACGGCCCGAATAGATCCGGATCAGGGTCGCCGCATCACCCCGGAAGCGCGCCGGCGGACGCCCCGGGGCCGGGTTGCCCAGGGCCACCTCGCCATCCCGGTCGGCCAGGACGCCCAGCAACCGGGGCGTCTCCCGCTTGCGGCTGGTCACGGACAGCAGCGACAGGGCCAGATCCAGGGCGGCCCCGCAATAGGCGCCCGGCTCGCCGAAGGCCTCCCGTACGTCTCCGGCGTGGACCCACTCGCCGAGCGCGACCGCGTCCAGCCGGCCGTCCGACTGCCCGGCGATGACCGGCCCCGCCTCGGTGAGGCCCCGCTCCAGCTCGTCGAGGATCCGGCCGAGCGGCCAGTCCTCGCGTTCGGCGACGTCGGCGGCGTTGGCGTCCGGCAGGAAGACGCCCTCCTCGAGCCGCCCCTCGACGATCCTGACCAGCGCCGCCGCGCAGTGCGCCAGCACCTGCCGGGCGGTCCAGCCGGGGCAGGCGGTGCGGAGCTCGTACGCCTCCTCGGGCGTGCGCCGCAGGAGCGGCATCAGCAGGTCCCGCTCCGCTCTCAGGAGCCGGTCCGGCAGCCAGGGGTCACGCGCGTCGTCCGCCGTGCGATCCGTACACATCAGTAGCGGTAGTGGTCGGGCTTGTACGGGCCCTCGACCGGCACGCCGATGTACGCGGCCTGCTCCGGGCGGAGGGTGGTGAGGCGGACGCCGAGGGCGTCCAGGTGCAGCCGGGCGACCTTCTCGTCGAGGTGCTTGGGCAGCGTGTAGACGCCGATCGGGTACTGCGCGGTCTTCGTGAAGAGCTCGATCTGGGCCAGCGTCTGGTCCGCGAAGGAGTTGGACATCACGAACGAGGGGTGGCCCGTCGCGTTGCCCAGGTTGAGCAGCCGCCCCTCGGACAGGACGATGACGACCTTGCCGTCCGGGAAGGTCCAGGTGTGGACCTGCGGCTTGACCTCGTCCTTCACGATCCCGGGGAGCTGCGCGAGACCCGCCATGTCGATCTCGTTGTCGAAGTGGCCGATGTTGCCGACGATGGCCTGGTGCTTCATGCGGGCGATGTCGGACGCCATGATGATGTCCTTGTTGCCCGTCGTGGTGATGAAGATGTCGGCCGTCTCCACCACGTCGTCCAGGGTCGCGACCTGGTAGCCGTCCATGGCCGCCTGGAGCGCGCAGATCGGGTCGATCTCGGTGACGATCACCCGCGCGCCCTGCCCGCGCAGCGACTCCGCCGACCCCTTGCCGACATCGCCGTAGCCGCACACGACGGCCGTCTTGCCGCCGATCAGCACATCCGTGGCCCGGTTGATGCCGTCGACCAGCGAGTGCCGGCAGCCGTACTTGTTGTCGAACTTCGACTTCGTCACGGCGTCGTTCACGTTGATCGCCGGGAAGAGCAGCGAGCCCTCGCGGTGCATCTCGTACAGCCGGTGGACGCCGGTGGTGGTCTCCTCGGTCACGCCGCGGATGCCGGCGGCGATGGCGGACCAGTTGAGGGCGCTGTTCTCCAGCAGGGCCCGCACGACGGCCATCTCCTCGCTGGCCGCCTCCGGCAGCGCGCCGGACTTCTGGCGCTCGACGCCCAGGTGGACGAGGAGCGTGGCGTCGCCGCCGTCGTCCAGGATCATGTTGGGCCCGTCGGCGTCCGGCCAGGTCAGCGCCTGCTCGGTGCACCACCAGTACTCCTCCAGGGTCTCGCCCTTCCAGGCGAAGACCGGGATGCCCGCGGCGGCGACGGCGGCGGCCGCGTGGTCCTGCGTGGAGTAGATGTTGCAGGACACCCAGCGGACCTGCGCGCCGAGCGCGACGAGCGTCTCGATCAGCACGGCCGTCTGCACGGTCATGTGCAGCGAGCCGGTGATCCGCGCCCCGGCCAGCGGCTGGGCGGCCGCGTACTCGCGGCGGATCGCCATCAGGCCCGGCATCTCGTGCTCGGCGAGGGTGATCTCCTTGCGGCCGAACGCCGCCAGGCCGGTGTCGGCGACCTTGAAGTCCGTGAAGGCCGTGCGGGCCGCGGTGTCAGACATG
This sequence comes from Streptomyces sp. NPDC085481, assembly GCF_044541845.1. Classification (NCBI taxonomy): domain Bacteria; kingdom Bacillati; phylum Actinomycetota; class Actinomycetes; order Kitasatosporales; family Streptomycetaceae; genus Streptomyces; species Streptomyces sp. NPDC085481. Next base: position 31,492 of record NZ_JBITTJ010000025.1, on the reverse strand, counting down.
GACAACTCTCCTAGCATTGCTGATCGTTCGGTGGATTTCGAGCGCCGCCGTGGACCTGTTGAGGGTGATGTAGTGCAGGCCCGGTGCCCCTTCCGCGAGCAGCCGCAGGCCCATCGCCGTCGCGTGCTCGACCCCGATGCGGTACGCGGCGGCCGGGTCGTCCTTGGCGCGCTCGAGGCGGTGCGCCAGGTCCTCGGGGAACGCGGCGTCGCTCAGCTCCGCGAAGCGCCGGATCTGGCGCGCGTCCGTCGCCGGCATGATCTCCGGGATGATCGGGGTGTCGCAGCCTGCGGCCGCCACCCGGTCACGGAGCCGCAGGTAGTCCTCCGGGTCGAAGAACATCTGCGTGATGGCGTAGTCGGCGCCGGCCCGGCACTTGGCGACGAAGTGCGCGAGGTCCTCCGCCGGACCCGCCGACCTGGGGTGGCCCTCGGGGAAGGCCGCCACGCCGATCCGGAACTCGCCCAACGAGCGGACCAGCCCGACCAGTTCGTGTGCGTACGTGAAGCCCTGCGGGTGCGGTGTCCACGCGCCGCGCGGATCGCCGGGCGGGTCGCCGCGCAGCACGAGCACGTCCCGGACGCCCGCGTCCGCGTACGCGCCGATGATCGAGCGCAGTTCGGCCACCGAGTGCCCGACGGCCGTCAGGTGCGCGACGGGCCTCAGGGTCGTCTCGGCCGCGATCCGCTTGGTGACCTCGACGGTCCGGTCGCGGGACGAGCCGCCGGCGCCGTAGGTCACCGAGACGAAGTCCGGGGACAGGGCCTCGACCCGGCGGATCGCCTCCCACAGGGTCCGCTCGCCCTTGTCCGTCTTCGGCGGGAAGAACTCGAAGGAGAAGGTCGCGCTCATCTGCGGCCTCCCGCGTTGAAGTAGCTCGCCTCCGGGTGGTGGACGACGATCGCGTCCGTGGACTGCTCGGGGTGCAGCTGGTACTCCTCCGACAGCTCGACCCCGATCCGCTCCGGGCGGAGCAGCGCGGCGATCTTCGCCCGGTCCTCCAGGTCGGGGCAGGCCGGATAGCCGAGGGAGTAGCGGCAGCCCTGGTACTCGGTGCGGAGCATGCCTGCGAGGGACGCCGGCTCCGAAGAGCCCGCGATTCCCCATTCGGCGCGCACCCGCGCGTGCCAGTACTCGGCCAGCGCCTCCGCCAACTGCACGGACAGGCCGTGGAGTTCGAGGTAGTCCCGGTAGGCGTCGGCGGCGAAGAGCCGCGCCGTCTCCTCGCCGATCCGGGAGCCGACGGTGACCACCTGCATCGCGACGGCGTCGATCTCGCCGGAGTCCTCGGCGCGGTGGAAGTCGGCCAGGCAGAGGCGGCGGCCCCGCTGCTGGCGGGGGAAGGAGAAGCGGGTCCGCTCGCCTCCGTCCTCGTCCAGGACGATCAGGTCGTCGCCCTTGGACACACAGGGGAACCAGCCGTAGACGACGGCTGCTTCGAGGAGGTGGTCCGTCTGGAGGCGGTCGAGCCAGGCGCGCAGGCGCGGCCGGCCCTCCGTCCCGATGGTCTCGTCGTCCTTGAGGCCCCACTGGCCCTTGAAGAGGGCGGTCTCGTCGAGCCAGGGTGCGTAGTCGGCGAGCTGGATGCCCTTGACGACCCTGGTCCCGAGGAAGGGGGGTTCGGGTACGGGGTTGTCGGTGGCGACGTCGGAGCGGCCGGCCGGCTCGGGCTCCCGCACCTGGGCGACGGGGGTGTCGCGCTTCGGCACCCGGCGCTGCTTGAGCGGGGGGAGTACGGCTCCGGGCACGCCGCGCTTGACGCCCATGAGCGCGTCCATCAGGCGCAGGCCCTCGAAGGCGTCGCGAGCGTAGCGGACCTCGCCCTGGTAGATCTCGTGCAGGTCCTGTTCGACGTACGCCCTGGTCAGCGCGGCCCCACCGAGGATCACGGGGAAGCGTTCGGCCAGCCCCCGGCCGTTCAGCTCCTCCAGGTTCTCCTTCATGATCACTGTGGACTTCACCAGGAGACCCGACATGCCGATGACGTCCGCCCGGGACTCCTCCGCCGCCTCCAGGATCGCGGAGACCGGCTGCTTGATGCCGATGTTGACGACGTTGTAGCCGTTGTTGGAGAGGATGATGTCGACGAGGTTCTTGCCGATGTCGTGGACGTCGCCGCGCACGGTCGCGAGGACGATCGTCCCCTTCCCGTCCGCGTCCGACTTCTCCATGAACGGCTCCAGATAGGCCACCGCCGTCTTCATCACCTCGGCGGACTGGAGCACGAACGGCAGCTGCATCTGCCCGGAGCCGAACAGCTCGCCGACCGTCTTCATGCCGTCGAGCAGGATGTCGTTGACGATCTCGAGCGCCGGACGTCCGGCCAGGGCCGCGTCCAGATCACCCTCCAGGCCGTTCTTCTCGCCGTCGATGATCCGCCGCTTCAGCCGCTCGTCCAGCGGCAGGGCGAGCAGCTCCTGCGCCTTGCCGGCCTTCAGGGACCTGGCCGTGGCGCCCTCGAAGAGCTCCAGGAGCCGTTGCAGCGGGTCGTAACCCTCCCGCCGCCGGTCGTAGACGAGGTCCAGCGCGACCTCGACCTGCTCCGGCTCCAGCCTCGCGATGGGCAGGATCTTCGACGCGTGCACGATCGCCGAGTCGAGCCCCGCCTTCACGCATTCGTCGAGGAAGACCGAGTTGAGCACGATCCTCGCGGCCGGGTTGAGCCCGAAGGAGATGTTGGACAGACCCAGCGTCGTCTGTACGTCGGGATGCCGCCGCTTCAGCTCACGGATCGCCTCGATGGTGGCGATGCCGTCCCGCCGCGACTCCTCCTGTCCCGTACAGATGGTGAAGGTGAGGGTGTCGATCAGGATGTCCGACTCCCTGATCCCCCAGTTCCCGGTGAGGTCGGCGATCAGCCGCTCCGCGATCTCCACCTTCTTCTCCGGCGTGCGGGCCTGCCCCTCCTCGTCGATGGTCAGCGCCATCAGCGCCGCCCCGTGCTCCCTCGCCAGCGACGTGACCTGCGCGAACCGCGACTCCGGCCCGTCACCGTCCTCGTAGTTGACCGAGTTGAGCACGGCCCGCCCGCCCAGCTTCTCCAGGCCGGCCCGCAGCACGCCGACCTCGGTGGAGTCGAGCACGATCGGCAGGGTGGAGGCCGTCGCGAACCGCCCGGCCAGCTCCGCCATGTCGGCGGCGCCGTCCCGCCCCACGTAGTCCACGCACAGGTCGAGCAGGTGCGCGCCCTCGCGGATCTGGTCGCGGGCCATCTCCACGCAGTCGTCCCAGCGGCCCTCCAGCATGGCCTCGCGGAACTTCTTCGACCCGTTGGCGTTGGTCCGCTCGCCGATCGCCAGGTACGAGGTGTCCTGGCGAAACGGCACATGGCTGTACAGCGACGAGGCGCCCGGCTCGGCCTCCGGCGTCCTGGCCGGCACGGCCGCGCCCCGCACCCGCGCCACGATCTCCCGCAGGTGCTCGGGGGTGGTGCCGCAGCAGCCGCCCACCAGGGCGGGTCCGTAGTCCCGTACGAACGCCTCCTGGGCGTCGGCGAGTTCGGCCGGCGACAGCGGGTAGTGCGCCCCGTCCGAGGTGAGCACCGGCAGGCCCGCGTTGGGCATCACCGACACGGGAATGCGGGCGTGCCGGGACAGGTAGCGCAGGTGCTCGGCCATCTCGGCCGGCCCGGTGGCGCAGTTGAGGCCGATCATGTCGATGCCGAGCGGCTCCAGGGCGGTCAGCGCCGCCCCGATCTCGGAGCCGAGCAGCATGGTGCCCGTCGTCTCGACGGTCACCTGCACGATCAGCGGCAGGTCGAGCCCGCACCAGTCCAGGGCCCGGCGGGCGCCGATGACGGCCGCCTTCGTCTGGAGCAGGTCCTGGGAGGTCTCGACGAGCAGCGCGTCGGCGCCGCCGCGGATCAGGCCCTCGGCGTTCTGCTGGTAGGCGTCGCGCAGCGGCTCGTACGTGACGTGCCCGAGGGTCGGCAGCTTCGTGCCGGGTCCCATGGAGCCGAGCACCCAGCGGGGGCGGCCGTCGGCGGCCGTGTGGGCGTCGGCGGCGGTACGGGCGATCCGGGCGCCGGCCTCGGACAGCTCGTACACGCGCTCCTCGATGCCGTACTCGGCGAGCGCGGCGAGGTTGGCGCCGAAGGTGTTGGTCTCCACGCAGTCCACGCCGACCGCGAAGTAGGCGTCGTGGACGGAGGCCACGATGTCGGGCCGGGTGACGTTGAGGATCTCGTTGCAGCCCTCCAGGTCCTGGAAGTCCTCCATCGTCGGGTCGGCGGCCTGGAGCATGGTGCCCATCGCCCCGTCGGCCACCACGACCCGGGTGGCGAACTCTTCTCGCAGCGATCGTCTGCCCTGGCTCACGTCAGCCCCCTCAGATGGGTGAGCAGCTCGGCCGCGCAGCCCATCCCGTACGTCGTCCTGATCCGGTCCAGGAGCGGCTCCCGGTGCAGCCGGTACTCCTGCGTCCCCACGTAGTCGAGGACGGTCGAGGCGACCGCGCAGCCCAGCTGGGCCGCGCACCGCTCGGGCACGCCCCACAGCGTTCCGGCGAGGAAGCCGGCCCGGAAGGCGTCGCCGACGCCCGTCGGGTCGACCACGCCCGCGACCGGCACGGCCGGCACGGCGAGCGGGGCCCGGCCCTCGCCGCGGATCCGTACCCCGGCCTCGCCGTGAGTGGTGACCCAGGTGCCGACGCGGCGCAGCACGTCCGCCTCGGCCCAGCCGGTCTTGTCCAGGAGCAGGGCCGTCTCGTACTCGTTGGTGAACAGGAAGCGTGCCCCGTCCACCAGTTCCCGCACCTGCCCGCCGTCGAGCCGCGCCAGCTGCTGTGACGGGTCGGCGGCGAAGGGGACCCCGAGCTCGCGGCAGGTGCGGGAGTGCCGCAGCATGGCCTCGGGGTCGTCCGGGGAGACCAGGACGAGTTCCAGGCACCCCGCCAGGGCGACGACCTCCCGCAGGTCGATCTCGCGGGCCTCGGCCATCGCTCCGGCGTAGAAGGTGGCGATCTGGTTCTGCGCCCGGTCGGTGGTACAGACGAACCGGGCGGTGTGGAGCGACTCGCTGACGCGCACCGAGTCGGTGTCCACACCGTGGTCCTTCAGCCAGATCCGGTACGGCTCGAAGTCGGCGCCGACCGCGCCCACGAGGATCGGGCGCAGGCCGAGCACGCCGAGCCCGAAGGCGATGTTCGCTGCCACTCCGCCGCGCCTGACCTCCAGGTTGTCGGCGAGGAACGACAGGGAGACCCGGTCGAGACGGTCGGCGAGCAGCTGCTCGCTGAACCATCCGGGAAAGGTCATCAGATGGTCGGTCGCGATGGATCCGGTGACAGCGATACGCATGTCGACTCCTTCAGCTCCCTTGGCTCCGTGGTCCCTCAGACGCCCGCGGCCGTCTTCAGGGCGGCCACCCGGTCGGTGCGCTCCCAGGTGAACTCCGGCAGCTCCCGGCCGAAGTGCCCGTACGCCGCGGTCGCCGCGTAGACGGGCCGCTTCAGGTCCAGGTCGCGGACGATCGCGGCCGGCCGCAGGTCGAAGACCTCGGTGACGGCCTCCTGGATCCGCTCGTCCGGCAGGGTGCCCGTGCCGAAGGTCTCCACGAAGAGACCGACCGGCTCCGCCTTGCCGATGGCGTACGCGACCTGCACCTCGCAGCGCTTGGCGAGCCCGGCCGCGACGACGTTCTTCGCGACCCAGCGCATGGCGTACGCGGCCGAGCGGTCGACCTTGGAGGGGTCCTTGCCGGAGAAGGCGCCGCCGCCGTGGCGAGCCATGCCGCCGTACGTGTCGATGATGATCTTCCGGCCGGTGAGGCCGGCGTCGCCCATGGGGCCGCCGACCTCGAAGCGCCCGGTGGGGTTGACCAGGAGCCGGTAGCCGTCGGACTCCAGGGTCACCCCCTCCTCCACCAGCTCCTTGAGGACGTGCTCGACGACGTACTCGCGGATGTCCGGGGTCAGCAGGCCCTCGACGGAGATGTCGGCGGCGTGCTGGGAGGAGACGACCACCGTGTCGAGGCGGACCGGTCGGTCCCCGTCGTACTCGATGGTGACCTGGGTCTTTCCGTCGGGCCGCAGATAGGGCACGGTGCCGTTCTTGCGGACCTCGGTGAGCCGGCGCGAGAGCCGGTGCGCGAGGGCGATCGGCAGCGGCATCAGCTCGGCGGTGTCGTCGCAGGCGTAGCCGAACATCAGGCCCTGGTCGCCGGCGCCCTGGGCGTCGAGCTCATCGCCCGCTCCTTCGACCCGGGACTCGTACGCGGTGTCGACGCCCTGTGCGATGTCCGGCGACTGGGCGCCGATGGACACCGACACGCCGCAGGAGGCGCCGTCGAAGCCCTTCGCGGAGGAGTCGTAGCCGATGTCCAGGACGGCGTCGCGCACCAGCTGGGCGATCGGCGCGTACGCACCGGTGGTGACCTCGCCGGCGATGTGGACCTGGCCGGTGGTGATCAGGGTCTCCACGGCGACCCGGGAGTGCGGGTCCTGGGCGAGGAGCGCGTCCAGGATGGTGTCGCTGATCCGGTCGGCGATCTTGTCGGGATGGCCCTCGGTCACGGACTCCGAGGTGAACAGGCGGCGGCTCATGCCTGGCCCACCTCCACCTGGGCCTTGAAGAAGTGCTGCTCGATCGCGGCGAGGGTGCGGATGGAGTCGACCTCCAGGGTCTCCATCTGGATGGCGGTGCCGCTCTCCTGCTCCAGGAGGAAGACGAACTCGACGAAGGACAGCGAGTCGATGAGCCGGTTCTCGATCAGGTCGAGGTCGGGCGCGATGTCCGCGCGCTCCGGGTGACGCTCGAGGATCCAGTTCTTCACCGTCTGCAGGCCGTCGGCCATGATTGCTCTCCTTTTAGCTACTGCTCGCTTGGAATGCTGGATACGTAAGGGGTGGGGGCGATGATCGGCGCGGCGACCGCGACCGCGTAGTCCACGTCGTGGCTGATGGACACGGTGATCTCGGTGATGCCGGACTCCGAGGCCATCTCGGCCGCGGCGCGGTGCAGCTCCACCAGCGGCCAGCCGCCCTCGGAACGCCGTACGACGATGTCGGGCCAGGGCAGGAACCTGCCGCGGACGCGTAACGTCTTGAAGGCCGCTTCCTTCGCCGCGATCCGTCCGCACAGGCTCAGCACGTCGAGCCCGGACGAGGTGCGGCAGTCGGCGAGTTCGCCGGGGGTGAGCATGCGCTCGAAGAACTTCTCCCCGTACTGGGCGAGAAGCCTGCGGACACGGGTGACGGACACGATGTCCATGCCGAGGTTCGCCCAGCCCAGGCCGCCCGCCGGCGGGGCGACGGGACGGGCCGGCACGTCAGATCACCGGCCCGGCCGCGTCGCTCGCACCGGCCCGCAGGCGGGCGTTCGCGTCGAGCACCGCCCGGGTGGCGGCCTGCCAGCCGCCGTGCCGGCGGGTCAGCGCCGACACCCAGCGCTCCAGGCCGAAGGCGACGCAGCTGGTGAAGGCGGGACCGCCGGTGGATTCCAGGGTGATGGCGCAGCGGTCGCCGAAGAAGTTCCGGTGCGTGTTGACCGAGGCGATGGCCAGGTCCTCGTACAGGAACTCGTGCTTCACCGGCGTGAGCCGCTGGAGCACGGCCTTCGAGCCGCCCTTGTCGAAGAACGGGTCGCAGGCGGCCTCCTTGCGCAGCGGCAGGTCGAGCGCCTCCGCGAAGGCGTGGATCCGGGTGGTGAAGGTGGCCAGATGGTCCTCGGCGTGCTCGCGCCCGCCGATGGCCACGATCTCCCGCATGCGGAAGCCGAGCTGGCGCCGCATGCCCTCGTAGTGCGTCTCCTTGCGGAAGCACCAGGAGCAGATCGTGACGAGGGTGTCGTCGGCGACCGCGGTGCCCTGGTGGGTCAGGTAGACGGCGTAACAGGACGCCGAGGGCAGGCCGAGCGCGGCGGGTTCGAGCGCCTCGACCGGGAAGCAGCCGGTGTCGGTGGAGAAGGGCGTGGTCTCGCGGCGCTCCAGGTCGAGCGGGGCGGCGACGACGGCCTGGTGGGGGAAGTTGTCGTAGTAGTCGAGCCGGGCCAGGTCGGCGGCCGGCAGGAGCGGGGGCATGGTCATCGGGCGGGCGCCCGCGGCCACTCCCCAGCCCTCGAAGGTGTCGTCGAGGAGCCGCAGCAGGCGGGTCCCCTCGGGGCCCATGACGGGCAGGCCCCTCGACTCCTCCTGTTTTCCGCCGTGGCCGGCGGTCTCGGGGGTCGTCACGGTCATGATCGGTGCACCTCTCGGGTGAGGGCTGTCGCTCAGACGACGGGAAGCGTGTCGTCGGAGAAGATCCCGGTCTTCAGGAAGAAGGACAGCGGCTTGCGGATCGCCTTGCGCTCGTGCGGGCGGCGGCGCTCGTCGGCGACGAGGGCGTTGCGCAGTGCGAGCGGGTCGGCGATGCCGGCGTCGCGGTACACGTGCGGGTTGTAGAGGGAGTTGGTGCTGTAGACGACGTACCTCTTGAGGTACGCCTCGACCTCACGGACCCGCTCGGCGCCGACCGCCTGGCACATCCGCTGGTACAGCAGGGAGACCAGCTCGCGCCCGAAGGCGATGTGGCGGGACTCGTCCTGGTGGTGGATGCGGTTGACCTCGCGGATGGTGTGGCACAGGGCGTCGTCCTTGGCCATCCGGGAGTTGTAGTGGTCGACCAGCTCCTCGAAGAACAGGATGCGGGTGAAGACCAGGAAGTTCTCGACCTCGGGCTCCCAGGCGGCGTCGGCGCGCATGGCGGTGGAGCCGTAGATCTTGTTGCCGTAGCGTCGGCAGAACTCGGAGAAGAACCACATGTGTTCGTTCTCCTCGCCGATGAAGTGGTGGAAGAAGTCCGACGGCACTTCGAAGCCGGGCATGTGGATGCGGCCGACGACCTCGATGAGGAGCTCGCGGATGCCGTGCACGTTGAGGCTGTAGAAGTTGATGGACTCCCACTTGGAGAGGCGCTGAAGCGTTTCCTCGCCGAGGGTGTCGAAGTGTTCGGTGCCGTAGACGGTGAGCAGCTCCGGCGTCATCCAGTACCGGTTCTCCTCCAGCGTCTCGGGCCACTGGAAGGTCTGGTACGGGTTGTAGTAGTCCTCGACGGAGCGCTCGCTGAGGCGCTCGAGGACCTCCATGAACCGGTCGGTGACGGGCAGCGGGGCGGTGACGCCCATGGGGTGACTCCTCGGGGTTGCCGGCGGCGTGGGTTACGGGCGGACTTCGTAGACCGCGTTGACCGGGGTCTCGGTGGCGCGCCGCCAGCGGGTGAAGCCGGCCTCCTCGGCGATGGCGCGGAAGGCCTTCTCGCCGGAGTGGTTGCCGAGCGCGTGCGGGCCGCGCTGGGCGACCGCGACAGGCAGGCACATCACGGCGGACAGCGCCATGAACATGCGGGCGGCGGGGGTCTGGGTGTCGATGTCGGCGGGCGACACGTTGGACTCGACGAGCATCCACGTGCCGTCCGCGTCGAGCGACTTGTGGACGTGCTGGGCGGCGGCGACCGGATCGCCCATGTCGTGCAGGGCGTTGAAGAAGCACACCAGGTCGTAGCCGGAGCCCGGGAAGTCGTCGGCGGAGGCGACCTCGAAGACGACCCGGTCGGAGAGGCCGGCCTCCTCGGCGAGCTGCCGGGCGAGGCAGATGGCCTCCTCGGAGTAGTCGAAGCCGTGGACCGTGGCGTTCGGGAAGGCCTTGGCGATGAGCAGGGTGGTGTGTCCGACACCGCAGCCGACGTCCGCGACGGTGCCGCCGGCGGCGAGCTTGTCGGTGACCTCGTGCAGGGCGGGCAGCCAGTCCGGGACGAGCTTGTGCTCGTAGGTGGGCTGGAAGAAGGAGCCCATGCCGGTGTCGAGGGCCGCGTCGTGCTCGGCCCAGCCGACGCCGTCACCGGACCTGTACGCCTCGACGAGCAGGTCCTCGGTGGCGTACAGCGCCTTCAGGGCGGTGAAGAAGCCGGCGGCGTAGGTGACGGCGGTGGGGTCGGCGAGCACCTCGACGTGGTCGGCGGGCAGCGTGTACGTGAGGGAGCTCGGGTGCCGCTCGACGTATCCGGCCGAGAGCTGGGCGTGCAGCCACTCCTCGACGTACCGCTCGTCGGTGCCGGTCTTCTCGGCGAGCCGAGCGGCGGTGAGCGGGCCTTCGGCGGCCAGCGCCTTGTAGAGGCCGAGGCGCTCGCCGAGGGCGACGGTCAGGCCGCGTACGGCCGCGCCGGCGTCGGTGATGACCCTCTGGTGGAAGTCGTGGGCGCTCATGCGGCCACCTCCTGGCTGCCCGGCAGGTCGCACGTGAACAGGAAGGAGCGGGGCACGCGCGGCACGGAGCGCGGCGGGACCGGGTAGGGCCAGCGGTCGAAGTCGGCGCCCGGCTCACCGGGCTGCTTCACCTCGCGTACGGCCCAGCCGCAGGCGTCGAGCAGCGCCTCGGGCTCCTCGGTGCCGAAGAGCCACGGGTTGCCGTCCTCCTTGAGGGCGCCGAGGAAGGGCCGGGACAGCGGGTTCTCCAGGGCGGCCTTGGAGATCACGTCGCCGAGCAGCACGGAGCCGGGCGCCGCGTGCGCGGAGAGCGTGGAGATGAGGGTCCGTACGGCCTGCTCCGGCAGGAAGAACAGCAGGCCCTCGACCACCCACAGGACGGGCTCGTCGCTCTTCCATCCCGCCTCCTTCAGGGGGCCGGTCCAGTCCTGGGTCAGGTCGACCGGGACGGTGATCCGGGTGCGGCCGGCCGGCGCGGGCTCGTTGGCCAGCATGTCGGCCTTGGCCTCCAGGAGGGCCGGGCGGTCCAGCTCGTAGACGGTGACGCCGGCGGGCCAGGGCAGCCGGAAGAACCGGGTGTCCATGCCGGCGGCGAGGAACACCACCTGGCGGATGCCGCGCTCCTGCACCGCCTTGACGATCGCGCGGTCCAGGTAGGTGGTGCGGATGGCGAGGAACGGCACGGTGCCGGCCCCTGCGTAGCGCTCGAGCAGTTCGAAGCCGATCTGGTCGGCGACGGTGCGCGCGTAGGGATCGGCGAACAGCCGGTCCTCGCGCTCGGTCTCCAGGGCACGCGCGGCGGCGGTCCACTGGGCGGTGCGGGATACGGCCTCCACAGGAGGTCCCCCTTCGATTGGGTTACGGGAGTTGCGGACGGCCGTGCTCAGCGTGCGCAGCACCCGGCCGGGTCCTCGGCCGCGGGCATCGACGACAGATGGCCGGCCTCGGATCCGGCGGGACGGCGCCGGAAGATGCTGTGCAGGATCATGCTGAACACGGCCGTCCCGTCGGCGGCCACCAGCGTGCAGCGCGGCTTGACGGTGCCGCTGGTGGGGTTGAACGGCGACGGAGTCGCGCCAAGGATCTCCACGCGCGCCGCGAGGACGTCCCCGGGTCGTACCGGACGCAGGTAGCGGACCTCGTCGATCCCGGGCGAGCCCATACAGGCGCTGTAGGCGAGCAGCCCGTCGACGTAGCGGCGCATGAACATCGACTGGGTGTGGAAGCCGCTGGCGATCAGCCCGCCGAACTGCGAGGCCTCGGCGAGGTCCTGGTCCGTGTGGAAGGGCTGCGGGTCGTAGCGCCTGCCGAACTCCAGCACCTCCTCCGCCGTGACGGTGACGGTGCCCAGCTCGTGGACGTCGCCGGGCCGGAAGTCCTCGAAGTAGCGCATCGCGCGCCCCCCTTGACCTAGGAGTGGTCGTTCCCTGGCATCACCTAATCTACGAATCGCTCATTTATTTTGTCAACCCAAAAGAAGGCTCAAACGGCCCCAGCCGCCAGGGCCTTCGCCCTCCTCGTCGGCCAGCGCGCGCTCGATGTCGCCCCACAGGTCCTCGACCCCCTCGATGCCGACCGACATCCGCACCAGACCCGGCGCGATCCCGGCCGCGGCCAGGGCCTCGGCGTCCAGCTCGCGGTGGGAGGTCGAGGCCGGATGGGTCACGAGCGTCTCCACGCCGCCGAGCGAGAGGGCGAGCTTGGCGACCCGTACGCGCTCGATGAAGGCCCGGCCCGCCTCCCGGCCCCCCTCCAGCTCGAAGGACAACAACCCGCCACCGCCCGCGAGCACCTTGCGCGCCGTGACGTACGAGGGGTGGCCGGAAAGCCACGGGTAGTGCACGCGCGTGACGTCGCCGCGGCCGGCCAGCCGCCCGGCGAGCACGGCGGCGTTGGCGCAGTGCTCGCGCATCCGCAGCGGCAGCGTGGGTATCCCGCGCAGGGTCAGCCAGGCCGCGAACGGGTCGGCGCAGGCGCCCAGTTCGACCGTGCGGGGCCACACCGCGCGGCGCAGCGCGTCGTCGGCGAAGACGGCGGCGCCGCCGAGGACGTCCGAGTGACCGGAGAGGTACTTGCTGGTGGAGTGCACGACGACGTCCGCGCCGAGCTCGATCGGACGGCACAGGACGGGCGAGGCGAGCGAGTTGTCGACCAGGCTCGTCACCCCGAGCCGGTGGGCGGCGGCGAGCAGCCCCGGCAGGTCGGCGACCTGGCCGGTGGGGTTGGCGATGGTCTCCAGGACCAGGAGTCTGACGTCGCCGGACCGCGCGGCCCCCTCGAGTTCGCCGGCGTCGTCGCCGCTGATGTACGTGACGTCGACGCCGTACCGCCCGGCCAGGTCCGACAGGACGGCGTACGTCCCCCCGTACAGGCACCGCTGCGCCACCACCCGGTCGCCGGGCTTGAGGAGGGCGAGCAGCACCCCGCTGATGGCGCCCATCCCGGAGGCGAAGGCGATGGCTCCGGCGCCCCCTTCGAGCCCGGCGAGGGTCTGCTCCAGGGCGCGTACGGTCGGATTGCCGCGCCGGCTGTAGACGTACCGCCCGTCGGGTCCGGCCATCGCCTCGGCGAGCTCGTCGGCCGAGGCGAAGGCGAAGGCGGAGGACTGCACGAGCGGCACCGAGAGCGGCCGGCCGCCCTGCTCGAAGGGCGGGTTGGAGACGTGCACGGCCCGGGTGTTGAGATCCACTTCCTGGTCTCCCTCTGATCGGGTACGGAAAAAGGGGCCGCCCGGCGTCCGGTGACGGACGTCGGGCGGCCCCTCGGGGGTGCGTCACACGGCGACCTTGTCGCCCTGCTGCGGTGCGGGGGCCGGGGCCTCGGCGGCCAGGGCCTTGTCGCTCTTCATGACGAGGAGCGTGATGACACCGCCGACCGCGGCGATGATCGCGGCGCCGATGAAGGCGGAGGAGAAGCCGTCGGTCAGCTTGGGCAGGTTGCCGAGCTGGTCGGCGCCCTGCGACATGGCGACCGCGGTGAGGGCGGCGAGGCCGAGCGCGGAGCCGACGTTGTACGTGGTGTTGACGATGCCGGAGGCGAGACCGGCCTGCTCCTGCGGGGCGCCGGACATGGCGGCGATCATCGCCGGGATGTAGGCGAGGGACATGCCGAGCGCGGCGACGAGCGAGGCGGGCAGGACGTCGACGAGGAAGGTGCCGGTGGGCTCGACCGCGGCCAGCCAGACCAGACCGGCGGCGAGGACGAGCAGACCGATGCCGATGAGCGGCTTGGCACCGAACCTGGCCATGAGACGGGCGGTGATGGCCGTCATGAAGATCATCAGGAGCACGGTCATCGGGAGCAGCGCGGCACCGGACGCGAAGGCGCCGTAACCGAGGACCTGCTGGAGGTAGAGGTTGAGGAAGTACCACATCGGGATCCAGGCGGCGCCGAGCAGCGTCATCGCCAGGTTGGCCGAGCCGAGGCGCGGCACCCGCCAGACGCTGAGGGGCATGAGCGGCTCGCGGACCGCCTTCTGGATCACGAAGAAGAGGACGAGGAGGACGACGGCGCCGACCAGCTCCAGGATGGTGGCGGTGGAGCCCCAGCCGACCTCGGGGGCGCGGACGACGGCGAAGACGGCGAGCGCGAGTCCCGCGGTGACGGCGACGGCACCGAGGACGTCGACGGAGCCGCGACGGGACTCGACGTTCGGGAGCAGCCGGGTCGCGGCGAGGGTCGCGAGGCCGATCGGGATGTAGATGATGAAGACCCACTGCCAGGCGGCCCACTCGGTGAAGACGCCACCGAGGAAGACGCCCGCGGTACCGCCGGCCGGGGCGGCGGCGCCGTAGAGCGCCATGGCCTTGCCGAGCTCCCGCGGGTCGTGCATGAAGAGCATCATGAGCAGGGTCATGGCGGAGGGCGCGATGAGCGCGCCGCCGACGCCCTGGACGGCGCGGCCGGCGATCTCGACCCAGGCCGTCTGCGCGGCGGCGGCGAGCACCGAGCCGGCGATCATGACGGCCCAGCCGGTGACGAAGATCTTCCGGGCGCCGACGAGGTCGGAGAGGCGTCCGCCGAGGAGCAGCAGTCCGCCGAAGACGATCACGTAGGCGTTGAAGACCCACTGGAGCTCGCCCTGCGAGAAGCCCAGGTCCTTCTGCATCTCGGGAAGCGCCACGCCGATGATCGAGGTGTCCATGATGACCATGAACTGTGCGGCGGCGAGCACGACAAGTGCCCACCAGCGCCGGGGATTGACGGTTGACATTGCCCTGACCCTTCACTCGCTGCTGCATACCCCCAGGGGGTACCTGTGCGCAGCACCGTAACATACCCATGGGGGGTATGTAAGAGCAACGTGAGGCCAGGATGAGGACCGAAAGGGAGCGCGCACGTCCGCACGCCGAAGGCGCACCGGGGGCGGCACAATGCCCCCATGACCGCAGAGACGACCTCACCGAAGCCGCCCGCGGACCAGGAGCGGGAGCTTCTCCGGCGCTGGACCTCCACCCTGCGCGCCGCGAGGGCCGGCCGCGCGGGCCCCGACCCCCTGCCGTACGGGCAGAACCTGCTGGCCCGCTGGTCCGAGCCGCAGCGCAGGTACCACACGGTCGACCACCTGCGGGCGGTCCTCGACCGCATCGACGAACTGACCGACCAGGGCGGCGAGGGCGGGGAGTTGGAACTGGTCCGGCTCGCGGCCTGGTTCCACGACGCGGTCTACCTCCCGGACCGCTCGGAGAACGAGGAACGCTCCGCGGCCCTGGCCGAACGGGCCCTGACGGAGGCGGGCCTGACCCCGCGCGAGGTCACCGAGGTCGCCCGCCTGGTCCGCCTCACCGTCACCCACGACCCGGCCCCGGGCGACCTCAACGGCGAGACCCTGTGCGACGCCGACCTGGCGATCCTGGCGAGCCGCCCGGATACCTATACGGGGTATACGAGGGCAATCCGCGAGGAGTACGCCTTCGTCCCCGACCCCGCCTTCCGCGAAGGCCGCGCCGCCATCCTCCGCCACCTCCTCGCCCTCCCCCGCCTGTTCCGCACCCCCTACGGCGCGGCGGCCTGGGAGGAGACGGCACGAGCGAACCTGGAACGGGAACTGGCGCAGCTGACGGGGCGCGACTGAAGCAGCGGCAGCTGCGGCCCCGTCACCGTCAGTCCGTGGTCACGGGCGAGGAGCGCAGCGCTTCGGCCAGCACCTCGGCAGCGGCGGCGGGGATGAGTCCGACGTGGACGTACGCGGCCCCTCTGTGGGTCACGACCGCCCTGATGCCGCTCCAGGAGGCCTCGGGCAGTCCCAGCGCGGCCATCGCCGTACGAAGGGCTTCCACCGCGCCACAGGACTCGGCCTGAGCCGCGCCAGGTCTGCATCTGGCCTAGCCGGCCGTCTGCAGGAGTCCCGGCACGACCCCGGGCTCGTAGATACGGAAGCGGTGAGTGCGGGCGTTCAGGGAGACGTGGGCCTCTTGGGCGCGCTTGAGGCCGTTCCTCTGGAGCCGTTTCCATTCGACGTACATCTCGTCGATGCCGTGGGCGGCGGCTCGCAGGTCCTCGTACTGCTCCGGCACTCCGCAGATCGTGACGTACCTCAGGAGGTCGTCATCGGACGGAGGGGTGCGCCCCGTCTCCATGCGGGATGCCTTGGATTCGCTCCATCCGGCGTGGATCGCCAGCGCTCGCGCAGTCATGCCGGTGGACCTGCGGATGTCGCGCAGGCGCTTGCCGAAGACAGCGCGGGCTTCTTGGACGGACGACGAGGGCGACGTGTTCACGAGCGGACCGGGATCAGGCGGGCCGGTACTCCGAGTGGGGGGGCGAGCCACCGTCCTTGCTCTCGGGATCCTTACCGAGCCTGTGCAGAGCCATGGTGTACTCCTCGCTCGCTGCCGACGATCTCTGTGTGAGAGCTTGCACGGGGCGAAGGGTGCGGCGCACTGGACTTGCACGAACTTGCAGGCCCGATAAGCCCGTTGTACGGATCAGCGGACGGTTCGCTCCGCAGGAAGCGCCTCAGGTCGGCTGATCAGTCGGCCGACTCGCCGGACTCGGGTACAGCAGCGGGCGGGAGTGCGTCAACGACGAACGAGCCCTTGTGCGGAAGCGTCTCGATCAACCCTCGCTCCCGGAGGTCTCGCAGGGCGCGCCTGATCGTGCGGTCTGCGACGCCGTGGGTCTCGGCGAGTCGCGTGATGCTGGGCAGTGCTCCACCAGGGGGAATGCGTCCCGTCCGGATTTCTTCCTCGATGATGCGTGCGATCCGCTGCCACTCGTACTGGGCCATGCATTCAGCATCGCGCGGCGCACCGAGTCCCACATTGCCGGACCATGGTGCACCGAGGTGCACCATGGTCTACCGTGGTACATCACCAGAGGGCCCCCGCAGCCGTTGCACCGGCCCGGGGGCGTGGCCATCAACCCATGGAGGTTGACGACAGTGGGCATTATCCATGCCTTCCTGCACTGCTTGCTGGGCGCGCGAGCGCCCGGTCGGGGGCGGCGCAGGACTGACACCCATCCCGCCGCCCCGGCTTCTGCCGGGCACGCGACCGAAGCCCGTCCCGCAAGGGCCCCCGTCCGACAGGAGGCGTGCGCGCTACCCCGGTCCCCGTACGGGCTCTTGGAGATGCTCGACGGGGAGGACACCGCGCTCGTCCGTCCCTACCTGGTCGAGTACGAGCGGCAGGAGGAGCGCGCCCGTCAGGGGTGGCGGCGGCTCGGCCTCGTGCTGGCGGCGGACTTCGGCATCGACCAGGACACCTGGGACGTACATCCGCTGGGGGTGGCCCGGTGAACGACGCCACCCCCAGCACGCCACGGAAGCCCGTCCGCATGTGCGTGCGCTGCAACCGCGTCACGGACGCGCCGGTGCTCGTCTCCGAGGTGCACCAGAATTCCGGTCCGGGGTTCAACGTGTACGCGTGCCCCGGGTGCGCGCCCCGTTTCCCGCCGATGCCCGATGCACTCGACCTCCTCCGGGGCGGGCGGCGCCGAGACCGGGACGACGCCGAGCAGTCGTAGCCGCGGGCCCGCCCCACTCACCACCGTCGGCCACGGAGTGGACGTCTCGCATCCCGAGATGTTCATTCCGGCCGGAATGACAGGCACAAACCCCGGGTTGCCCATGTCATGCCGTCTTCCTCCGCCGAGCGAGCCACCACCCCCGTGACCTCCCCTTCCGCCTCCCCCGCCCCCTCCCCCGCCCGTATGCCGCTGGCCGTCTACATCCTCGGCCTGTCCGTCTTCGCCCTCGGGACGAGCGAGTTCATGCTCTCCGGGCTGCTGCCGCCGATCGCGGAGGACATGGGCGTCTCCATCCCGCGCGCGGGACTGCTCATATCGGCGTTCGCGATCGGCATGGTCGTCGGCGCCCCGCTGCTCGCGGTCGCCACGCTCCGGCTGCCCCGTAAGACCACGCTCGTCGCGCTGATCACGGTCTTCGGCCTCGGGCAGGTGGCGGGGGCGCTCGCGCCGAACTACGCGGTGCTGTTCGCGTCGCGGGTGGTGAGCGCGCTCGCGTGCGCCGGGTTCTGGGCGGTCGGGGCCGCGGTCGCCATCGCGATGGTGCCGGTCGGGGCGCGGGCCCGGGCCATGGCCGTGATGATCGGCGGACTGTCCATCGCCAACGTGCTCGGCGTCCCCGCGGGCGCCTTCCTCGGCGAGCACCTCGGCTGGCGCTCGGCGTTCTGGGCCGTCGGCGCGGCCTCCGCGATCGCCCTGGTCGGCGTGGTCACCCGGATCCCGCACATCCCCCGGCCCGAGACCCGGCCCCGGCTCCGGTCCGAGCTGGTCATCTACCGCGACCGGCAGGTGCTGCTCTCCGTCCTGATCACGGCGCTCGCCGCGGGCGGCGTCTTCTGCGCCTTCTCGTACCTGGCGCCGCTGCTCACCGACGTCTCCGGTCTCGACGAAGGCTGGGTGTCCGGGGTCCTCGCCCTCTTCGGCATCGGCGCCCTCATCGGCACGTACATCGGCGGCCGGGTCGCCGACGCGCACCTGTTCGGCGTGCTGCTCAGCGGCATCACCGCCTCCACCGTCTTCCTCGTGGCCCTGGCCCTGTTCTCCTCGAGCCCCGTCGCCACGATCGTGCTGGCCTTCCTGCTCGGCGTCTCGGCCTTCTACACCGCCCCGGCCCTCAACGCCCGCATGTTCAACGTCGCCGGCGCCGCCCCCACCCTCGCGGGCGCCACGACCACCGCCGCCTTCAACCTCGGCAACACGGGCGGCCCCTGGCTCGGCGGCACCGTCATCGACGCCGACCTCGGCTACGCCTCCCCCGCCTGGGCGGGCGCCGCCATGACCGTCCTGGGCCTCGCGGCGGTGGCCGTCTCGCTGCGGCTGAGCCGGCCCTCCCGCTCCCGCGTGGTGATCGGCGCCTCCACGCAGGAGCCCGAGCAGGCTTCCGTATCGTCTCGCTGAACCTCCCGCCGGAGGGCCCCCTCAAAAGGGACACGACAACGAGAGAGCAGGACCTCAGTGCGACTCAGAACGATCCGCGCCGCCGTCGCGACGGCCGGGGCGCTCGTGCTCACCCTCGCGGGTGCGGTCTTCACCGCCGTGCCCGCGAGCGCCGCGTCGGCCGACTTCACGTACGAGGCGACCAGGAACGCCGACACGTACCTGGACGTGCCCGGTACGGAGATCGCCTTCGACGCCGCGGCCGGGGAGCGCTCGTACCTCTGGTCCCGGTTCTTCTCCACCGGACCGGTCGACGCGCTCTCCGCCGGGGAGAACATCGGCAACACCATGGCCATCCGCTGCCGCAACGCCGACGGCACCGCCCTGCCCACCGGCACCGAGGCCGGCACCTACTGGGCCGCCAACCTGGTGCCCCCGAACGAGAAGCAGCTGACCGCCGCCCTGCGCTGGGTGTTCGTCGCGCCCGCCGACGGCGGCTACACCTGCCGCCTGTCGGTCGTCTCGTACTCCTCGATCATCACCGGCGGCCGTACGGTCACCATGCGCGTCCCGGCCGGCGCCGAACTCGCCCGCAGCACGGCCTACACCGGCCAGGCCCGCTGGACCCTCCTCGCCGGCACCGGCACCACCGTCGCCCGCGCCACCACGGCCACCACCCTCGGCTACACGTACACCCCGTCCGAGAGCGCCACCGACTTCGTCGTCTACCAGGACGCCGCCCTGTCGACCTGCGCCGCCAACTCCCCCATCTGCTCCGGCGGCACCGCCGCCTACACGGGCACGGTCGTCGACACCTGGGTCGAGGCCCAGCCCCGCAACCCCGACGGCTCCGTCTGCGGCGACCCGATCACGGGCCCCGTCTCACGCTGGAACATCACCAACGCCAAGCACCACCAGACGGCCGCCAACGCCCTCCACCTCGCCCCGTCCCAACTGGGCGGCTGCACCCAGGTCCGGGCCACCCTGAAGGTGAAGAACGTCGACGGCAACCCCGTCAAGATCCACGACGGCTACGCGTCCGGCACCATAGCCGCCACCCACGGCGCGGGCATCAGCTACACGTCGTAACCCGGTCCCACTAGCCCACGATCACGCCACCGACCCGGGAGAGCGCCTCCAGCACTTCCGGGTCGAGGCCGCAGTCGCGGGAGAAACGGGCGCCACGGAGGCGGGAGCCGACGGTCGTGCGGGACAGGATCTCGCCCGTACGGAAGTCGCACAGCCACAACTCGCCGAGGGCCGTCAGAACGAGCAGCCGGTCGCCGGCCTCCGGGGACCTGAGTGCCTTCACCCCGCCGGGCACCTTCGGGATCCGCCAGGCGACCTCCCGCTCCGATTCGCCGAGGCACCAGCCATAAGACGATCTCCACCGACATCCGGCCCCCCGAGCCTCAGCGTGTGCCGTTCGGCGGCAGACTAGCGGCTGGGCGAGCGGCGGATGGGGGTTCCGGCCGCATCCCGTCACACTGTGTGAACGACGGCCGCCGCGGCTCCGGTCGGTGTCGTCCTACACGTCGTAGCGCGGCAGCGTCTCCCCCTGCGCCGGCCGGCTCTTCGGGCGGCGCAGGCCCGCGGCCGTGAGGCGGAGGAGGAGTTCCTTCGAGCCGACCTCGATCGCGCCGGCCGCCACCGCGGAGGCGTAGCGGTCGGAGGGGATGTCGTAGTGGTCGCGTTCGAAGGCGCGCGGCGGGGCGCCGATCGAGGCGGCGAAGGCGTGGAGTTCGTCGAAGGAGACGTCGCTGATCAGGTGGGACCACATGCGGCCATGACCCGGCCAGGTCGGCGGGTCGATGTAGAGGGTCACTCTCCGGCCCCCGTCACGTGAGGCCGCCCACCCGGGCGACCACGACGCCCTGCTTGCCGCAGACCCAGTGCGGGTCGGGGCCCATCTCCGGTTCCACGTCGAGGGCGTGCGGGTCGCCCGAGGAGCAGACGGGGCAGAGCGGCCAGCGGCCGTAGCGTTCGAGCAGGGCGTCCTGGACGTCCTGGGCGATCAGGCCGGCCACGAAGGCCCGTCCCTCGGGCCACTGCTCCACCCACCAGCGGCGGTGCGCGACGGCGTCCTCCACCATCGAGACGACCTCGGCCAGGGCGACCTCGCGGGCCACCAGATCGGCGAGTATCAGGGCGCGGGCGGCATGGAGAGCCTGTTCCACGGGGTCGATGTCGTCCATGTTCACATTGTCCCCCCTGTGACGGCGGATGCCAGCAACCCTCCCCCGGGACGAACGTCCCGTCCCCATCCGGGTCCAACGGGGTATTGACGGTCCCCGTTGCCGAAAATATCTTTCAAGAGTGACCAATGAAGTGAAGGAAATTTTCACCAGTGGCAGCGGCGGCACCAGCAGCGCCCCCGCCGCCGGGGCGACCGCGCCGCCCGCGCCCGCCGCCCTCGCGGCCAAGGTGCGGACGCTCGCCCCGTCCATGACCCGCTCCATGCAGCGGGTCGCCGAGGCCGTCGCCGGGGACCCGGCCGGCTGCGCCGCGCTCACGGTCACCGGTCTCGCCGAACTCACCGGCACCAGCGAGGCGACCGTCGTCCGCACCGCCCGCCTGCTCGGCTACCCGGGCTACCGCGACCTGCGCCTCGCCCTCGCCGGCCTCGCCGCCCAGCAGCAGTCCGGCCGTGCGCCATCCGTCACCGCCGACATCGCCGTGGACGATCCCGTGGCCGACGTCGTCGCCAAGCTCGCGTACGACGAGCAGCAGACCCTCGCCGACACCGCCGCCGGACTCGACACCGTCCAGCTCGGCGCCGCCGTCGCCGCCCTCGCCACCGCCCGCCGCATCGACATCTACGGCGTCGGCGCCTCCGGCCTCGTCGCCCAGGACCTCGGACAGAAGCTGCTCCGCATCGGCCTGATCGCGCACGCCCACAGCGACCCGCACCTCGCGGTCACCAACGCCGTGCAGCTCCGCTCCGGCGACGTCGCCATCGCCATCACCCACTCGGGCTCGACCGGCGACGTCATAGAACCGCTCCGCGTCGCCTTCGACCACGGCGCCACCACCGTCGCCGTCACCGGCCGCCCCGACGGCCCCGTGACGCAGTACGCCGACCACGTCCTGACCACCTCCACGGCCCGCGAGAGCGAGCTCCGGCCCGCCGCCATGTCGTCGCGCACCAGCCAGCTCCTGGTCGTGGACTGCCTGTTCACCTGCGTCACCCAGCGCAC
Source organism: Streptomyces sp. NPDC085481 (assembly GCF_044541845.1). Classification (NCBI taxonomy): domain Bacteria; kingdom Bacillati; phylum Actinomycetota; class Actinomycetes; order Kitasatosporales; family Streptomycetaceae; genus Streptomyces; species Streptomyces sp. NPDC085481. Next base: position 9,778 of record NZ_JBITTJ010000025.1, on the reverse strand, counting down.
GTACGAGACGGCGGCTCCTGCCCTCGCGGCCTCGTACGAAGCCCTCGCCCACCGCCACTCCCCGCGCACGCGCTAGGAGGTGTCCCGCCGGTCATGCCGGGCTCCCGGCGCCTGATGCCGCGCCTCGCCGCGTTGTCGTCGGTCGCCATGGCACCGTCATGCCTCCCTCCTCCGCCTTGCGCTGCACGACACCAGACACCGCTCGCTGATCCGGCCTGATCGACGAGACACCCCTAGCACCGAAAGAGCCGCCCCGTGTCCACGACCTACTCCGCACTGCGCGCCCAGCTGGCCACCCTCACCACCGAGGCGTTCCGCCCCGAGCTCGCCGAGATCGACCGGCTCTCCACGGCCGAGATCGCCGCCCTGATGAACGGCGAGGACCAGTCCGTCCCCGCCGCCGTCGCCAAGCAGCTCCCCGCGATCGCCGCCGCCATCGACGCCACCGCGGCCCGCATGGCCCGCGGCGGCCGCCTGCTCTACCTCGGCGCCGGCACCGCCGGGCGGCTCGGCGTCCTGGACGCCAGCGAGTGCCCGCCCACCTTCAACACCGACCCGTCCGAGGTCGTCGGCCTCATCGCGGGCGGCCCGCCGGCGATGGTGAAGGCGGTCGAGGGCGCCGAGGACTCGAAGGAGCTGGCGGTCGAGGACCTCACCGCGCTGGGGCTGACCACCGACGACACCGTGGTCGGCATCTCCGCCTCCGGCCGCACCCCGTACGCCATCGGGGCCGTCGAACACGCCCGCGCCCTGGGGGCGTTGACGATCGGGCTGTCCTGCAACGCCGGCAGCACGCTCGCCGCGGCCGCCGAGCACGGCATCGAGGTCGTCACCGGCCCCGAACTCCTCACCGGATCCACCCGCCTGAAGGCGGGCACCGCCCAGAAGCTCGTCCTCAACATGATCTCGACGATCACGATGATCCGGCTCGGCAAGACCTACGGAAACCTGATGGTCGACGTCCGCGCCTCCAACGACAAGCTCCAGGCCCGCTCGCGCCGCATCGTGGCCCTCGCCACCGGCGCACCGGACGAGCAGATCGAGGCCACCCTCGCCGCCGCCGACGGCGAGGTGAAGACCGCGATCCTGATGATCCTCGCCGACGTCGACGCCCCGACGGCCGAGCGCCGGCTGCGGGACTCGCGGGGCCACCTCCGCGCGGCGCTGCACGCGACCGGGCCGGCCACCTCGTAACCTCACACCGCCCCAGAGGTCCCCCTCACAGCAAGGCACCACCGCACCATGAGCACAGACGACAAGAACCGCGCCATCGCCGCCGCGATCCTCCCCCTCGTCGGCGGCGCAGAGAACATCGGCTCCGTGGCCCACTGCATGACCCGCCTGCGGCTGGGTCTGCGGGACCGCTCGCTCGTCCGGGACGAGGCCCTGAGGGCCCTGCCGGCCGTGCTGGGTGTGGTGGAGGACGACACGTACCAGATCGTCCTCGGCCCGGGCACCGTCGCCCGGGTGACCCCGGAGTTCGAGGCGCTGGTGGCGGAGGCCCCCGGGCCCGTACGCGCGGCGCACACCGCCGAGGAGCTGGCCGAGCGGGGCGCCGCCCTGAAGACGGCCCGGAAGGCGCGGAACCGGACCCCCGTCAAGCTGCTCCTCCGCAGGATCGCGGACATCTTCGTCCCGCTGATCCCCGCCCTCATCGGCTGCGGCATCATCGCGGGCCTCAACGGCCTGCTGATCAACCTGGGTTGGGTACCCGGCCTCACCCCGGCCCTCGCGGCGACGGCGAGCGGCTTCATGGCGCTGATCGCGGTCTTCGTCGGCTACAACACGGCGAAGGAGTTCGGCGGTACGCCGATCCTCGGCGGCGCGGTCGCCGCAGTCATCGTCTTCCCGGGCGTCGCGAAGATCGACGCGTTCGGGCAGACGCTGTCGCCGGGTCAGGGCGGCGTGCTCGGCGCGCTGGGTGCGGCGGTGCTCGCCGTGTACGTGGAGAAGTGGTGCCGCCGCTGGGTGCCGGAGGCGCTCGACGTCCTGGTCACTCCGACCCTCACGGTCCTGATCTCAGGCCTGGTCACGGTCTTCGGCCTGATGTACGTGGCGGGCGAGGTCTCCACCGCGATCGGCGACTTCGCGAACTGGCTGCTCGCGGGCGCGGGCCCGGGCGCCGGCTTCGTCCTCGGCGGCCTGTTCCTGCCCCTGGTGATGCTGGGCCTCCACCAGGCCCTGATCCCGATCCACACCACCCTGATCGAGCAGCAGGGCTCCACCGTCCTCCTCCCGATCCTGGCGATGGCGGGCGCGGGCCAGGTAGGCGCGGCCATGGCGGTCTACCGGAAGCTCCCGCGCAACGGCTCCATCCGCCGCACCATCAGGTCCGCCCTGCCGGCCGGATTCCTCGGCGTCGGCGAACCCCTGATCTACGGCGTCTCGCTCCCCCTCGGCCGCCCCTTCGTCACCGCCTGCGTCGGCGGCGCCTTCGGCGGCGGCTTCGTCGGCCTGTTCGACATGCTGGGCGACAAGGTCGGCTCCACCGCCATCGGCCCCTCGGGCTGGGCCCTCTTCCCGCTCCTCGACGGCGACAAGGGCCCGGGCACGACGATCGCGATCTACGCGGGCGGGCTGCTCGTCGGTTATGTGGTGGGCTTCGTGGCGACGTACTTCTTCGGCTTCGGCAAGGAGCTCCTGGAGGAGTTCGACGTGGAGACGGAGGTCCCGGAGGAGCGCGCGGTGGCGACGGGCACGGGGAAGCCGAACGCTGAGCAGGACCCGGACCCGGACCCGGAGCCGTCACCGGCGAAGGTCTGACGGTGCGAACGCGAGAGGCTCCCGGTACGCCCGTAACGGGAGCCTCTCGCGTTCGCACCGTCGGGCAGCGCCGTCCGCTCAGCCCTTCGGCTGGTTGATGTTGACCATCCAGGTGATGCCGAAGCGGTCCGTGCACATGCCGAAGACGTCGCCCCACATCTGCTTCTCCAGCGGTACGGAGACCGTTCCGCCGCCGGAGAGCTTGTCCCAGTAGCCGCGCAGCTCGTCGGCGTCCTCGCCGCTCACGCTGACCGAGATGTTGTTCCCGGGCTTGTACGGCATCCCCGGCGGGCTGTCGGCTGCCATGAGCGTGAAGCCGGCCGTGGTCTCGAGCATGCCGTGCATGATCTTGTCGCCGGGGGCGCCGGCCCCGTGGTCGCCGAAGTCGCCGTAGGTGTTGAGGTTCAGGGTGCCGCCGAAGACCCCCTTGTAGAACTCCATCGCCTGCTTGGCATCGCCGTCGAAGCTGATGTACGGGTTGAGACGAGAGGGCATGGATGATCCCTTTCCTGACGAGATGTCGGTTATCGCAGTCTAGGTGGTCCACCCGGCGCGGGTCAGCAGGTGACGTCGGTGGCGGGCCGCTCGCCCGTGAGCAGGAAACCGGTGACGGTCCGGTCGCCGCAGGCGTTGCCGTTGGTCAGGTACATGCCGTGACCGCCCTGGTCCACGGAGACGAGGCGGGCCTTGGAGCCGAGGGCTGCGCGCATCTTCAGGCCGTTGGAGTGCGGGGTGGCGGGGTCGCGCAGGCTCTGGATCATGAGGATGTTGGAGGGGCCGTCGTCCGTGATGCGGGTCGGCTTCTCGACCGGGCCGCCCTTCCAGAAGCCGCAGGGCGTGATGTTGGCCGGCATGCCGCCCGTCAGCGGGTACGCGGCACGGTCGGCGGCGACGGCGCGCTCGTAGGACCGGACGGAACCGCGCCACCGCACGTCGTTGCAGATGACGCCGACCGTGATGGCCGCGTCGGGGTCGGGCATCGCACCGGCGAGCATCGGCGGGATGACCGGCCTCTCGGACGGGGTGCGGGCCTGCTGGACCAGCCGGGCGAAGCCCTCGAAGGCGGAGTCGGAGAAGAGGGCGTTCTGCAGGGCCTGGCGCAGGACGTTGCCGGTCAGCGGGACGCCGGCCGTCCCCGATGCCTTCGGCTCACGGTCCAGACGGGCGGCCAGGTCGAGCAGGAGGGGACGGACGTCCTCGGGACGCTCGGCGAGGCGCAGGCCGGCGCCGGCGCGGTCCGGGTGGGCCGCCCACGCCGCGAAGTCGGGGAAGCGGTCCTCGGCGCCCCGGGCCATGCCCTGGAGCCAGCCCTGGGCGACCGTGCGCGGGTTCGGGTCGTTGCTGCTGTCCAGCACGATGCGGTCGGTGCGCTGCGGGTACTTCTGGGCGTACACGGCGGTGACGTACGTGCCGTACGAGATGCCCCACACCGACACCTTCCTCTCGCCGAGCGCCTGGCGCAGCCGGTCCATGTCGCGGACCTGGTTGGCGGTGCTGAGGCTGCGCAGCTCGGCGCCGCCGTTGCGGGCGCAGGCCTCGGCGATCCGGCGGGACCGCTCGACGTTCTCGTCGATGGAGCCGTCGGCGGCGGGCCAGCTGCGCAGGGTCACCATGTAGCGGTCCGCCTCCGCGAGCCCGCAGTTCGCCTTCATGCTGCCCCCGACCCCCCGCGGGTCGAAGGCCACCAGGTCGTACGCCCCGCCCAACTCCTTGCCGAGCGCCGCCCCCTTCGCGCTGAGCCGCTGCACACCGGAGCCGCCGGGGCCGCCGGGGATCACGAGGAGCGTGCCGCGCCGGGCCTGGGCGTCGGCGCTGCGGATCCGGGAGACGGCGAGGCCCACCTGGCGACCGGCGGGGTCGGCGTAGTCGAGCGGCACGGAGAGCGTGGCGCACTCCTGGCCGAGGCCCGTGGGGCCGCACGGGGTCCAGGCCAGGGTGGAAGCGGGGGCGGATGCGGCAGGGGCGGCCTGGGCGAGCGCGGTGGGGGCCGCCGCCGGGGTGCCGAGGGCGGCGGAGGCGAGGGCGAGGGTGAGGGCGATGCCTGCGGAAGTCGTCATGGGGCAACCCTTGTTGATCAGGCGTCAGACCCCCATCCGGCAGGCACGCGGATGGCGGGTGGGGGTAGCCCCCCGGGGTGGCACGGGATGGCCCACCGGGTACGTCGCCCGCCCCGGCCCGCCCTCAGTCAGCGGACGACGTCCCTGGTATGTGCCCGGCGGCCTGGTTCACCGGGGCGATCAGCAGCCACAGCACGCCCGCCGCGACGAGCACCGACGACCAGGCGGCGTGCAGCCCCGCGAGCCACGGCGCGGCGAGCAGGTACGGCACCGCGTACGCCGACAGCCTGCGTGCGGCCCCGCGCGGCGTCCACGCCTCGGACGAGTCGACCATGCCGAAGGCCAGACCGCCGATGATCCCGCCCATGAGCCCGGTCAGCAGCAGCCCGAACCCGGAGACCCCCCACCGCATCAGCGCGACCTCGCCGGTCGCCTCCCCCGACGCCCCGCTCATCACCGCGAGCACAAGGCCGGACAGCGGCACGCACAGCGCCACCAGGTGCGCGAGCCGCAGCGTGTCCCACAGCGACTCCGGTTCCCCACAGTTGTCGGGCATCAGCCCGGTGGCAGGGGCCGGCCCGCTCCCCCGGCCGGCGATCACCCCGCGCCGCAGCCAGCGGGCCGCCAGCCCCAACACCACCACCCACAGCCCCCCGCAGCACAGCCCCGCGCCCCCGAGGACCAGCGCCTGCCGCTGCCCGTCCGGTCCCGGCCGCCACCACAGCAGCACCGCCGCGACGGCCCCGAGCAGCATCGCCGCGCCCACCAGCAGCCGGGCGGCCACGGTGAAGAGCAGCCCGGTGCGCCGCGCCCGCTCCCCGTCCGAGTGCAGCCGGACCAGCTCGTACGGGCGGACCGGCCTGCCCCGCCTTCTTCGACGCCGACGCACTGCCATCGCGATCCCCCACCCTCCGGGCCGCTTCGGCCCGACGACTACGCGGACGGAGAGAAACGTACGCCCGGAAGAACCCGCTGGCGCCGCCCCGCCCACCGGGAGATCATCCCCGCCATGACCACCGACACGAGCCGGACAGCGACAGCGACCGCGACCGCGACGCCGAGCACCGACATATCCGCCGCCGCCTCCGGCACCTGGACCCTCGGCGACCTCACCGTCAACCGCATCGGCTTCGGCGCGATGCGCCTGCCGCAGAACGGCGGGGCACTCGTCGAGAACGCCGTACCCAGAGACCGCGACCAGGCGATCGCCGTCCTGCGCAGGGCCGTCGACCTCGGCGTGAACCACATAGATACCGCCGCCTTCTACTTCTCCCCCCTCCGCTCCGCGAACGAGCTCATCAACAGCGCTCTCGGCCCGTACGCCGACGACCTCGTCATCGCCACCAAGGTCGGCCCCACCCGCGACGTGTCCGGCGCCTGGACCGACCACGCCCGTACCCCGCGGGCCCTGCGCGCCCAGGTCGAGGAGAACCTGCGCCAGCTCGGCCGCGACCACCTCGACGTCGTCAACCTCCGTGTCCTCGGCACCGATTCGATCGCCGAACGCTTCGGCGCCCTCGCCGAACTCCGCGAGGCCGGCCTCATCCGCCACCTCGGCGTCTCCAACGTCACCCCGGACCAGCTCGCGGAGGCGCGGGGCATCGCGCCCGTCGTCTGCGTACAGAACATGTACGGGATCGGAGTGCGCCCGGAGTACGCGGAGTTCGTCCGGCACTGCGGGGAGCAGGGCATCGCGTTCGTCCCGTTCTACGCGATCGCCGCGGGCGGCAGGGAGGGCGGAGCCACCGCCACCACCGAGCCCGAGGAGATCCTGGCCGTCGCCCGCGCCCACGACGCGAGCCCCGCCCGGATCCGCATCGCCTGGACCCTCCACCAGGGCCCCCACCTGCTGGCCATCCCCGGCACGGGCGACCCGGCCCACCTGGAGGACAACGTCGCGGCGGGCGCGCTGAAGCTGACCGAGGAGGAACTCGCCCTCCTCGACGGCGTACACAAGGCGGCTGTCTAGACTCCGCGCATGACCGACGCCAACGCCCTCGTCTCCGACCTGGCCCCGACCGGCACCCTGCGCGCCTCCATCAACCTCGGCAACCCGGTCCTCGCCCAGGGCACCCCGGACGCCCCCGCAGGCATCACCGTGGACCTCGCCCGCGAGATCGGCGCGCGCCTCGGGGTGCCGGTGGAGCTGCTCTGCTTCGACGCGGCCCGCAAGTCGTACGAGGCGATGGCGACCGGCCGCGCCGACCTCTGCTTCCTCGCCGTCGACCCGGCGCGGGAGGCGGAGGTGGCGTTCACGGCCCCGTACGTGGTGATCGAGGGCGTGTACGCCGTACCGCGCGAGTCGTCGTTCAGGACCCCGGAGGACGTGGACGCGCCGGGCGTACGCATCGGCGTGAAGGCGGGCTCCGCCTACGACCTCCACCTCACCCGCACCCTGCGTCACGCGACCCTCGTGCGGGGCGAGGAGGGCGTCGACACGTTCGCCGACCTGGCCCTGGAGGCGGGCGCGGGCATCCGCCAGCCGATGACCGCGTACGCGGCGGCCCACCCGGAGGTCCGCCTTCTCGACACCCGTTTCATGCGGATCCGCCAGGCGGTCGGCACCCCCGTGACCCGCTCCCCGGAGACGATCGCCTTCCTCCGGGCGACGGTGGACGACCTGAAGGCCGACGGCTTCGTGGCCGCGTCCCTGACCCGCGCAGGCCAGGACCCGGGGCTGGTGGCGGGCGCGGACGCGTAGGAGAGGCGCGCTCAGCCGGCGGCAGCCGCGCCAAACCACCTCGGCAGGGCCCTCAGCAGCTCCTCCTGGTCCTCCCCGGCCCACGCCACGTGCCCGTCCGGCCGCAGCAGCACGGCCGGTACGTCCAGCTCCTCGCTGACGTCGACGACGTGGTCGACCCGGTCCGCCCAGCCCACCACCGAGAGCCGGCCGGTCTGGTCGAGCAGGAGGCCGCGGCCGCCGTGCGTCAGGTCGTACAGGCGGCCCCGCTTCAGGCACACGTCGCGCAGTCGCCGGCCGAGGAGTTCATGGCCGTCGCCGAAGTCGTAGCGGACCGCGATCGCGGTGATCTTCTCGATGAGGTAGCGGTTCACCTCCTCGAACTCGACCAGTTCCGCCATCAGGCGGCGCACCGCCCGGGCTCCCGGCTCGGCCGACATCAGCTGCATCTGCGCGCGGGTGTTGTCCAGCACCTCGGCGGCCACCGGGTGCCGTTCGGTCTCGTAGCTGTCGAGGAGTCCTCCGGGCGCCCAGCCGGCCACCTCGGCGGCCAGCTTCCAGCCGAGGTTGAACGCGTCCTGGATACCGAGGTTGAGCCCCTGTCCGCCGGTCGGCGGGTGGATGTGGGCCGCGTCGCCGGCCAGCAGCACCCGGTCGACACGGTAGTGCTCGGCCTGCCGGGTGGCATCGCCGAAGCGGGAGAGCCAGCGCGGTGAGTGCGCGCCGAAGTCGGTGCCGCCGAACGCCCGCAGCTGCTGCCGGAACTCGTCGAGGGTCGGCGCGGTCGCGCGGTCCTCGGCCACCCCCTCGGCGGGCACGACGACGCGGTACGCCCCGTCCCCCAGCGGCATGGCACCGAACCGCTGCTGGGTCTTGCGGACCTCCACCCCCACGGCGGCCACCGTCTCGGGCGATGCGGTCAGCTCCATCACGCCCAGCAGGGTCTCGACCCGGGAGGGCTCACCGGGGAAGGCGACGCCGAGCAGCTTGCGTACGGTGCTGCGACCACCGTCGCACCCGACGACGTAGCGCGAGCGCAGTACCGTGCCGTCGGCCAGCTCGACGCTCACCCCGTCCTCGTCCTGGCTCAGCCCGGCCACCTCGCAGTCGCGCCGGATCTCGGCGCCGGCCTCGACGGCGTGCTCGGCCAGCAGGCGCTCGGTGATCTCCTGCGGGATGTGCAGGACGTACGAGTGCGCCGTGTCCATCCGGTCCGGCCACGAGTCGCTGAGGCCGGCGAAGAAGCCGCCGGCCGTGATCTGCTTGCCGACCGCGAGGAAGCGCTCCAGCAGGCCGCGCTGGTCCATGACCTCGATGCTGCGTACGTGCAGACCCTGCGCGCGGGACTGCCGGGTCGGCTCCGCCTCCTTCTCCAGGACGAGCACGCGCACGCCGTGCAGCCGCAACTCGCCCGCCAGCATCAGGCCGGTCGGTCCGCCCCCGACCACGATCACGTCAAACATACAAACCGCCCCGTTCACCCCGATTGCTTCGCCTTCGGCTGGACATTCTGCGGGACGACCGGGGTCTTGCGGCAAGGCCCCCCATGCGCTATATGTTGAGAGTGGCAAGGAGCGGGTAACCTCCTTGCCTTTCTTTTTTGCCCGCCTGCCGCCTGCCGCCCGCCCGTCGGCCGCCGCCTCCCGCGAAAGGCCGGAAAGGGCCGCTCGGCCGCACCCCGAGCCGTGGGAACCTCTGTCGGCACGCAGCGAGAGCACGCGAAAAGCCCAGAACACCAAGAACAACTCCGCACCGGTGGCGCAGCGACTGCATTCCGCAGCCCGCATTCCGCATTCCGCCGAAACAGAAGGAGAGGTTCCGCCATGGCTTTATCCGCAGGCAACGGCAGTCCGCGCGACCAGCACACGGGATGCGAGCACAACGGCGACGGCAAGCCGCCCGGCAGACGGTCCTTCCTCACCCGGGCCGTCGGCGTCACCGCAGGTCTCGCCGGAGCCGCCCTCACCACCGGCGTGTTCGCCGCACCCGCCTCGGCCGCGCCCTCCGGGGCCCAGGCCACGCAGAACAACTGGCGCTTCTGCCAGAAGTGCTTCGCGATGTACTTCTGGGGCTACCCCACCGACGGCGTCTGCCCCGCCGGCGGCGCGCACAGCGCCCAGGGATTCAACTTCATCCTCCCCTACGACGTCCCCGAGACGCCGACCGCACAACGCAATTGGCGTTTCTGCCAGAAGTGCTTCGCGATGTACTTCTGGGGCTACCCCACCGACGGCGTCTGCCCCGCCGGCGGCGCGCACAGCGCCCAGGGATTCAACTT
>NZ_JBITTJ010000024.1:0-50458 GCF_044541845.1 Streptomyces sp. NPDC085481 | reverse complement strand
ACGCCCGGTTACATTCCGAACCCGGAAGCTAAGCCTTTCAGCGCCGATGGTACTGCAGGGGGGACCCTGTGGGAGAGTAGGACGCCGCCGAACAACCCGCCCTTTTAGCTCAGTCGGTAGAGCGTCTCCATGGTAAGGAGAAGGTCAACGGTTCGATTCCGTTAAAGGGCTCAGAGAAAAGGCCCCCGCCTCATGGCGGGGGCCTTTTTGCGTTCCCGGAGAGAAGGATCGGGAACGGCCCCCCGAAGGGGGCCGGCTTCCTCACTGGTGGTGCGGCTCCGGGATGCGGAGGGCCAGGATGGCCATGTCGTCGGAGGCCGGTTCCTGGGCGAAGCGCTCGACGGCCCGCAGGACGCGGGCGGCGACCGCGCCGGCCGTCAGGCCCGTACAGGACTTGAGGACCTCGGTGAGCCCGTCGTCGCCCAGCATGCGGGTGCCCTCGCGGCGTTCGGTGACGCCGTCCGTGACGCACAGGAGGACGTCGCCCGGGTCCAGGGTGATCGTCTGCTCGTAGAGCTCCAGGTCCTCCATGACGCCGAGGAGGGGCTGCGGGTCCGCCGCGGGGCGGACCGTGCCGTCCTGGCTGAGGCGGAGCGGGAGGGGGTGGCCGGCGCAGACGACCTTCAGGACGGCCGAGCCGTCCTCCTGGGGGCGCATCTCGCCGTACAGGAGGGTGAGGAAGCGGCTGCGGGCGCCCTCGTCGAGGATGGCCGCGTTCAGGCGTTCCAGGACCGCGGGGCCGCCGAAGCCCTCGCGGGCCAGGAGGCGCAGGGCGTGGCGGGCCAGGCCGGTGACGGCGGCGGCCTCGGGGCCCGTACCGCAGACGTCGCCGATGGCGAAGCCGTAGGCGCCGTCGCGGATGGGGAAGAGGTCGTAGAAGTCTCCGCCGACCTCGTTGCCCTCGCCGGCCGCGCGGTAGATCACGTCGACCTCGACGCCCGGGATATCGGGGAGGCCGGGCGGCAGGAGGCTGCGCTGGAGGGAACGGCTGATGGCCATGCGCTCGGAGTAGAGCCGGGCGTTGTCCAGGGCCAGGGCGGCTCGGCGCGAGAGGTCCTCGGCGAGCTCCAGGATCTCCTGGCGGAAGTGGTCGTCGGAGGGCTTGCCGAGGGTCAGCATGCCGATCACGCGGTTGCGGGCCACGAGCGGCAGGACCACGGTCTCGCCGCCGACGGCCGACGCGGTGGCGAGAGTGGTGTTGATGCCGGAGGACAAGGGGCCGGGGCCCTCGCCGAGTTCGCGCACCGAGGCGCTGAGCGCGGCTCGGTGGGCGGCGTCGCCGGGTGCGGTCCAGACGCGGGCACCTGGAGTGGTCACCGGGTCGGGCGGGGAGATCGAGGAGAGCAGGGCCTTCAGGCCGTCGATGAGGTCCTCGTCCTCGTGCAGGACGTAGGAGAGGTACGGGTCCGAGGTCTGGTCCGCGATCGTGTAGACGGCGCACCAGGTGGCCAGGGTCGGGACCGTCATCTGGGCCATGAGGGCCAGGGTCTGGTCGCGGTCGAGGGTGCCGGCCAGGAGGTCGGAGGCCTCGACGAGGAAGCTGAGGGAGCCGCGGCGGAGGCGTTCGAGCTCGCCGAGGCGGGCGGACTCGACGGCCAGGGCGATGCGGTCGGCGGCGAACTGGAGGCGCAGGGCCTCCTCGTTGGAGTAGCGGTTGGCGCCTTCCGCGGCGACGCCGAGGGAGCCGGTGAGGCGGCCCTCGACCTTGAGGGGGACGGTGACGACCGAGCGCATGCCGGTGCCTTCGAGGAGTGGTACGGCGCCGGGGACGGCGGCCAGGTCCTCGTGGACGGCGGGCATGCGGGCGGAGCCGTAGCGGCTGGCGCCGGTCTCCACGGGCACGCGGGCGAAGCGCTGGCGGGCGGAGGGCAGGCCAGTGGTGGCCCGTACCTCGAGTTCGGTCTCGTCGTCGGTGGCGAGGAGGAGGAAGGCGGAGTCGCCGTCGAGCATGTCGCGGGCGCGTTCGACCGTGCGCTGGAGGAGGCCGTCGAGGTCGTCGGGGGCCGGGGAGCCGATGAAGACCTCGAAGGGGTCGGCCGTGGTGCGGTTCTCGTTGCCGGACTCGGAGGAGGCCGGGCGCTGCGGGGTCTGCAGGACGGCTCGCTCGTACTCGCGTACGAGGAGGCAGACGGTGGACGGCTCGCCCTGGGCGTCGCGGACGCGGAGGTGTGAGGCGTACACGGGGATGACGCGGCCGTCGGCGCAGCGGATGCCGTAGCTGCCCTCCCAGCGGGACAGGCGCAGGGCCTCGGCGAGGCCGGTGCCGATGCCGGGGGTGTGCGGCCAGGCGGCGAGGTCGCCGAGGGGTTTGCCGGTGACCTGCTCGGCGCTGTAGCCGAAGAGTTCCTCGGAGTCCTCGTTCCAGGCGGTGATGGCGCCGGTGCGGTCGATCTGGGCGACGGCCACGCGGACGCGGGTCTCGGTGAGGGGGAGGAGCGGGTCGGGCAGGACGGGGCCGGCGGAGCGGGTGCCGACGGGCCGGTCGGGAAGGTCCAGCTGGAACCAGACATGTTTGCGGGTGGGGCTGTACTCGACGCCCCAGCGGCCCGCGAGGGCGGCGCAGAGCAGCAGGCCCCGGCCGTTCTCGCGGTCGGGGCTGCCCATGCTCCGGCCGTGCTGTACGGGGATCTCGCGCTCGGGGTAGCGGTCGGCGACCTCGATGCGGACGCCGTCGTCGGCTCGCAGGCACAGGACGTCGGCGGCGGTGCCGGCATGGATGACGGCGTTGGTGACGAGTTCGCTGGTCAGGACGACGGCGTCGTCGACGACCTCGGCGTATCCCCAGCCCTGGAGGGTGTCCCTGACGAAAGCGCGGGCGGTCGCCACGGACCGCCCGACGGGGTCGAATGTGGCAGCCGCCCGCGCGGTGATCACTGAACTCCTCGTACGCGTCTCGACGCCCGGCTCTGCCATGGTCGGTCTGCCCCTCCCGCTGTCCTTGCTCTTGTCGCGCCTTTCGCGCCGTCGCCCCCGCCGGGCGGACCGGGGCGGTTGGACAGCCGGATGCCAGGTTACTTACCTTCGCTGTCCCAGCGGATGCCGGTCGCCGCTGTTTCCGTCCTTCGGACGTGGGGACCTTGTGCGAAGCTGCCGAACTGTTATGGCCTGGTTCGGCGGCGGTGAAACACTGGGCAAGCTGGTAGCGAGAGACCGAGCGGTATGGTCGACCCCTTCGGGAGGGACACGGTGGAGTCTGGCACGACGGCGCGGCGCGGCGGCGGTTCGCGGGCGCGGGGGTCCTCCCGGGCGGAATCCCAGGGAGGGCGGTCCCGAAACGGTGGGACGGTGCAGGTGGACGCGGCCGCGCTGGAGCGGCTGCTCGCCGCGCTGGTGTCGATGCGGGACGGGAACTTCCGTAAGCGGCTGACGGTCTCGAGTGACGGGATCATGGCGGAGATCTCCGCCGTGTTCAACGAGGTCGCGGACCGGCAGACGCATCTGACCGGTGAGCTGTCGCGGGTGCGCCGGGTGGTGGGCCGCGAGGGCAAGCTGTCGGAGCGGCTCGAGACCGGGGCCGGCGAGGGAGCCTGGGCGGCGGCCGTCGAGGCGGCGAACGCGCTGGTGGACGAGCTGGCGCGGCCGGTGTCCGAGGTCGGGCGGGTGCTGTCGGCGGTGGCCGAGGGTGACCTGGGGCAGCGGATGGAGCTGCGCTCGGAGGGTACGGACGGGACGACGCGGCCGTTGCGCGGGGAGTTCCTGAAGGTCGCGCGGACCGTGAACAACCTGGTCGACCAGCTGTCGGTGTTCGCCGACGAGGTGACGCGGGTCGCCTTGGAGGTGGGGACCGAGGGCAAGCTGGGCGGTCAGGCCCAGGTGCGCGGAATGTCCGGTTCGTGGAAGGATCTCACGGACTCGGTGAACACCATGGCGAACCGGCTGACGGCCCAGGTGCGGGACATCGCGCTGGTGACGACGGCGGTCGCGAACGGTGATCTGTCGCAGAAGGTCACGGCGAACGTGGCCGGCGAGATGCTGGAGCTGAAGAACACCGTCAACCGGATGGTGGATCAGCTGTCCTCGTTCTCGTCCGAGGTGACCCGGGTGGCCCGCGAGGTGGGCACGGAGGGCGAACTGGGCGGTCAGGCCGAGGTGGCCGGGGTCGCCGGTGTGTGGAAGGACCTCACGGACTCCGTCAACACGATGGCGGGAAATCTCACCAATCAGGTGAGGGGTATCGCGGAGGTCACCACCGCGGTCGCCAACGGCGACCTGTCGCAGAAGGTGCGGGTGTCGGCGCGCGGTGAGATCGCGCAGCTCGCCGACACGATCAACCAGATGACGGAGACGCTGCGGACCTTCGCGGACGAGGTGACCCGGGTCTCCGGCGAGGTCGGTGCGCAGGGTCTGCTCGGCGGTCAGGCGCAGGTACCGGGTGCGGCGGGCACGTGGAAGGACCTGACGGACTCGGTCAACACCGTCTTCCGGAACATCACCACGCAGGTGCGGGACATCGCGCAGGTGACGACGGCGGTCGCCAACGGTGATCTGTCGCAGAAGGTCACGGTGGACGTGGCCGGCGAGATGCTGGAGCTGAAGAACACCGTCAACACGATGGTGGACCAGCTCTCCGCGTTCGGTTCCGAGGTGACCCGGGTGGCGCGGGAGGTCGGTGTCGAGGGTCTGCTCGGCGGTCAGGCCGAGGTGCCGGGCGCGGCCGGTACGTGGAAGGACCTCACCGACTCGGTGAACACGGCGTTCCGCAACCTGACGGGTCAGGTGCGGGACATCGCGCAGGTGACGACGGCGGTCGCCAACGGTGATCTGTCGCAGAAGGTCACGGTGGACGTGGCCGGCGAGATGCTGGAGCTGAAGAACACCGTCAACACGATGGTGTCGCAGCTGTCCTCGTTCGCCGACCAGGTGACGCGGATGGCCAGGGACGTGGGCACGGAGGGCCGCCTCGGCGGTCAGGCCCGGGTGGACGGCGTCTCGGGGCGGTGGCGGGAGCTCACCGACTCGGTGAACTTCATGGCCGGCAACCTGACCTCGCAGGTGAGGCAGATCGCCCAGGTGACGACGGCCGTGGCGCGCGGCGACCTGTCGCAGAAGATCGACGTGGACGCCCGTGGCGAGATCCTGGAGCTGAAGAACACCATCAACACGATGGTCGACCAGCTGTCGGCGTTCGCCGACCAGGTGACCCGGGTGGCCCGTGAGGTGGGTACGGACGGGCGGCTCGGCGGTCAGGCGCAGGTGCCGGGCGTCGCCGGTGTGTGGCGCGACCTGACGGACTCGGTGAACGGCATGGCCGGGAACCTGACGGCCCAGGTGCGCAACATCGCGCAGGTCGCCACCGCGGTCGCGAGGGGCGACCTGTCGCAGAAGATCGACGTGGACGCGCGCGGCGAGATCCTGGAGCTGAAGAACACCCTCAACACGATGGTGGACCAGCTGTCCAGCTTCGCGGAGCAGGTGACCAGGGTGGCCCGTGAGGTGGGCACGGAGGGCATCCTGGGCGGTCAGGCCGAGGTGCAGGGGGTCTCCGGCACCTGGAAGGACCTGACCCAGTCGGTGAACTTCATGGCGAACAACCTGACCTTCCAGGTCCGTAACATCGCCGAGGTCACCACCGCGGTCGCCCGTGGCGACCTGTCGAAGAAGATCACCGTCGACGCCAAGGGCGAGATCCTGGAGCTGGTGACGACCGTCAACACGATGGTCGACCAGCTGTCGAACTTCGCCGACGAGGTGACCAGGGTGGCCCGCGAGGTGGGCACCGAGGGCATCCTCGGCGGCCAGGCCCGGGTGCGCGGGGTCACCGGCATCTGGAAGGACCTGAGCGACAACGTCAACCTGATGGCCAACAACCTGACCAGTCAGGTGCGCAACATCTCCCGGGTCTCCGCGGCCGTCGCCAACGGCGACCTCACGAAGAAGGTCACGGTCGAGGCGCGCGGCGAGGTCGCCGAGCTCGCCGACACCGTCAACACCATGGTGACGACGCTGTCGTCGTTCGCCGACGAGGTGACCCGAGTGGCCCGTGAGGTGGGCACGGAGGGCGAACTGGGCGGCCAGGCGCGGGTTCCCGGCGTCTCGGGCACCTGGAAGGACCTGACCGAGTCGGTGAACTCGATGGCCTCCAACCTGACCGGTCAGGTGCGGCAGATCGCCGCCGTGACCACGGCCATCGCCAAGGGCGACCTCACCAAGAAGATCGACATCGACGCGCGCGGCGAGATCCAGGAGCTGAAGAGCACCATCAACACGATGGTCGACCAGCTGTCGAACTTCGCCGAGGAGGTCACCCGGGTGGCCCGCGAGGTGGGTACGGACGGCCAGCTGGGCGGCCAGGCGCGGGTCCGCGACGTGGACGGCACCTGGCGGGACCTGACGGAGTCCGTGAACGAGATGGCCGGGAACCTGACCCGCCAGGTGCGGGCGATCGCGGCCGTCGCCACGGCGGTGACCCGCGGCGACCTCAACCTCAAGATCGACGGTGTGGACGCGGCGGGCGAGATCCAGGCCCTCCAGGAGAACATCAACACCATGATCGCCAACCTGCGCGACACCACCCTCGCCAACGAGGAGCAGGACTGGCTGAAGGGCAACCTGGCCCGTATCTCCGGTCTCATGCAGGGCCGCCGGGACCTCGAGGACGTCGCCTCGCTCATCATGAGCGAGCTCACGCCGGTCGTGTCGGCGCAGCACGGGGCCTTCTTCGTGGCGATGCCGACCGGCTCGTCCAACAGCGACGCCGAACCGGTGGGTGAGGGGGAGGGCTCGTACGAGCTTCGGATGCGCGGTAGTTACGGCTACTCGTCCGGCTCGATGCCGACCTCGTTCCGGCCGGGTGAGACGCTGATCGGGACGGCCGCGGAGGAGAAGCGGACCATCCAAGTCAACGTGCCGCCGGGCTATCTGAAGATCTCCTCCGGTCTCGGCGAGGCCGCGCCGGCCCATGTGATCGTGCTGCCGGTGCTGTTCGAGGGGCGGGTGCTGGGCGTGATCGAGCTGGCCTCGTTCCAGCCGTTCACCCAGATCCAGCGGGACTTCCTCAACCAGATCGCCGAGCTGATCGCCACCACGGTCAACACCATCAGCGTCAACACCCGTACCGAAGTGCTGCTCCAGCAGTCGCAGGAGCTCACCGAGCAGCTGCGCGAGCGGTCCGCGGAGCTGGAGCACCGGCAGAAGGAGCTGCAGAACTCCAACGCCGAGCTGGAGGACAAGGCCGAGCTGCTGGCCCGTCAGAACCGGGACATCGAGGTGAAGAACACCGAGATCGAGGAGGCCCGGCAGGTCCTGGAGGAGCGCGCCGAACAACTCGCGGTCTCCATGCGCTACAAGTCCGAGTTCCTGGCCAACATGTCGCACGAGCTGCGCACCCCGCTCAACTCGCTGCTGATCCTGGCCAAGCTGCTGGCGGACAACACCGACACCAATCTGACGCCCAAGCAGGTCGAGTTCGCCGAGACCATCCACGGCGCCGGCTCCGACCTGCTCCAGCTGATCAACGACATCCTCGACCTGTCGAAGGTGGAGGCGGGCAAGATGGACGTCTCGCCGACCCGGATCGCGCTGGTGCAGCTCGTCGACTACGTGGAGGCGACCTTCCGGCCGCTCACCGCGGAGAAGGGGCTCGACTTCTCGGTGCGGGTCTCGCCCGAACTGCCCGCCACGCTGCACACCGACGAACAGCGGCTCCTCCAGGTGCTGCGCAACCTGCTGTCGAACGCGGTGAAGTTCACCGACACCGGCGCCGTGGAGCTGGTGATCCGCCCGGCCGGCGCGGACGTGCCGCAGTCGATCCGGGAGCAGCTCCTGGAGGCCGGGACGCTGCGCGACCCGGAGGCGGACATGATCGCCTTCTCGGTGACGGACACGGGCATCGGCATCGCGGCCGGGAAGATGCGGGTCATCTTCGAGGCGTTCAAGCAGGCGGACGGCACGACCAGCCGGAAGTACGGCGGTACGGGCCTGGGCCTGTCGATCAGCCGGGAGATCGCCCGGTTGCTCGGCGGCGAGATCTACGCGGCGAGCGAGCCGGGCCGCGGCTCGACCTTCACGCTGTACCTGCCGCTGAGCCCGAGCGAGCCCGCGCAGTCCGGGTACGGGCCGGAGCAGCACGACCAGACCGGTCACCCGGAGGGCTACGGGGAGGGTGGCCTGGAGTCCGGTGACGGTCTGGTGCACTTCGCACCCGCACCGCCGCACACCGAGGCCCGCTCCGGGGCAGGCGCGCTGTTCCGGCACCGGCGCAAGGCGGTGGAGCAGCGGGCGGCGGTGCCCGGACAGTCCGTACAGCACGATCAGTCGGCCGGGGAGGACCGGGCCGAACCCGAGCCGCGGCGGACCTTCGCCTTCGCAGGCGAGAAGGTGCTGATCGTCGACGACGACATCCGTAACGTCTTCGCGCTCACCAGCGTCCTGGAACAGCACGGCCTCGCGGTGCTGTACGCGGAGAACGGCCGCGAGGGCATCGAGGTCCTGGAGCAGCACGACGACGTGTCGGTGGTGCTGATGGACATCATGATGCCGGAGATGGACGGGTATGCGACGACGACCGCGATCCGGCGCATGCCGCAGTTCGCCGGGCTGCCGATCATCGCGCTGACCGCCAAGGCGATGAAGGGCGACCGCGAGAAGGCCATCGAGTCCGGGGCCTCGGACTACGTGACCAAGCCGGTGGACCCCGACCACCTGCTGACGGTGATGGAGCAGTGGATGCGCGGGGAGGGGCGCTGACCGACGGTCGCCAAACGGGTGTGAGAGGCCGGAGGACGGGGAACCTTCTGGTCTCCCGCCGCGTTCGGACTACGGGCACGAAGCTGCGTGCTCCGTGACAATGCGGTGACAGGGTGTGGCGACGGGCGGGGTGCGGCTACGATGACCGGCACAAGGACGGACGGCGCATGGGAGTCGTCTTCTGGGGCGGCGCCCGGTGCTTCCCCCGGCTCGCCGAGCCGGAGCGAACCAGTGCCGGGGCGAGGAGGACGGGGCATGGTGCAGAAGGCCAAGATCCTCCTGGTCGATGACCGGCCGGAGAATCTGCTGGCGCTGGAGGCCATTCTCTCGGCGCTCGATCAGACGCTGGTGCGGGCATCGTCCGGGGAGGAAGCGCTCAAGGCGCTGCTGACCGACGACTTCGCGGTCATTCTGCTGGATGTCCAGATGCCGGGAATGGACGGTTTCGAGACGGCCGCGCACATCAAGCGGCGCGAGCGGACCCGGGACATCCCCATCATCTTCCTCACCGCCATCAACCACGGCCCCCACCACACCTTCCGTGGGTACGCGGCGGGCGCGGTCGACTACATCTCCAAGCCCTTCGACCCGTGGGTGCTGCGCGCCAAGGTCTCCGTGTTCGTCGAGCTGTACATGAAGAACTGTCAGCTCCGTGAGCAGGCCGCGCTGCTGCGGCTCCAGCTCGAGGGCGGCAGCCCCGGCGGCCACGCCAAGGAGTCCCCGGGCCTGCTCGCCGAGCTCTCCGCCCGCCTCGCCGCGGTCGAGGAGCAGGCCGAGGCGCTGTCCAAACAGCTCGACGACGACTCCGCCGACGCGGCCGCCGTCGCCACCGCCGCGCACCTGGAGCGCAAGCTCACCGGACTGCGCCGGGCGCTCGACGCCCTGGAGCCCGGCACGGGCGGCGCGCCCACGCTTCCCTCGCAGAACTGACCGCAGGCCATGCAGGCGCCCGCCGTGAGCGGGCGTCAGTTCGGCGCCCCACAGGGGCGACACGAACGGGTGAGCTGTTTTCCCGGCGGCCTGCACCGGTAACCTCAGCATCATGGCCTCACGTACGTCCGGCAAGGGTTCCCAGGGCACGGCGGGCACCGCGAAGCCGCGCGCCGGCCGTACGACCGGCACCGCGAAGAAGGCGGCGCCCGCCAAGTCCCCCGCCAAGCCTCCCGCGAAGAAGGCGCCGGCCAAGAAGGCCGCGCCCGCCAAGCGCGCGCCCGCGCGCAAGGCCGCGGCGAAGAAGGCCGCACCGCGCCCGGCGCCGTCCCCGACCGGGGGCGTGTACCGGCTCGTACGCGGCCTGTGGCTGGGTCTCGCGCACGGCGTGGGCGCGATGTTCCGGGGCATAGGGCGGGGCGCCAAGGGCCTCGACCCGGCCCACCGCAAGGACGGCCTCGCGCTGCTGCTGCTCGGTGTGGCCCTGATCGTGGCCGCCGGGACCTGGTCCAGTCTGCGCGGGCCCGTCGGCGACCTCGTGGAGATGCTGGTCACCGGCGCCTTCGGGCGCCTCGACCTGCTCGTACCGCTGCTGGTCGGCGCGATCGCCGTGCGGCTGATCCTCTACCCGGAGAAGCCCGAGGCCAACGGCCGGATCGTGATCGGCCTGTCCGCGCTCGTCATCGGCGTCCTCGGGCAGGTCCACATCGCCTGCGGCTCGCCGGGCCGCGGCGACGGCACCGAGGCCATGCAGGACGCGGGCGGGCTCATCGGCTGGGCGGCCTCGAAGCCGCTGGTCTTCATGATGGGCGAGGTCCTTGCGGTGCCCATGCTGGTGCTGCTCACGATCTTCGGGCTGCTCGTCGTCACCGCGACCCCCGTCAACGCCATCCCGCAGCGGCTGCGCGCCCTCGGCGCCCGGCTCGGCCTCGTCGAGCCGGAGTACGAGCCCGAGGAGGGCGCCGGACGCGAGGGGTACGACGGGTACGGCGAGGACTGGCGCGACGAGGGCCCCCGGCCGGCCCGGCCGGGCCGCCGGCGCGCGCCCGGCCAGGGGCAGGAGTACGACCCCGACCGGGCGGAGGCCGCGGCCCTGCAGCGGCGTGGCCGCCCCCGCCGTACGCCCTCCTCGTCCGCCTTCGACACCAGCGGGCTCGACCCCGTCGACGTGGCCGCCGCGGCGGCCGCCGCGCTCGACGGCGCGGTACTCAACGGCATGCCGCCGTCCCCGCTGGTCGCCGACCTGACCCGGGACGTCACCGCCGAGCGGGCCGCCGCCGTGGCCGCCGCCGCGGCCGGGGCCGCCCCCGAGGCGCCCCAGGCCCCGATGGCCCCGGTGCCGACCGCACGGGGCGCCGCCAGGGACCGCTCCGGCGGGGGAGTGCCGGACCTGACGAAGCCGGCGCCCGAGCCCACCGACCTGCCGCCGCGGGCCGAGCAGCTCCAGCTCTCCGGCGACATCACGTACTCGCTGCCCTCCCTGGACCTCCTCGAGCGCGGCGGCCCCGGCAAGACCCGCAGCGCCGCCAACGACGCGATCGTCGAGTCGCTCACCAACGTCTTCGCGGAGTTCAAGGTCGACGCGGCCGTCACCGGCTTCACGCGCGGGCCGACGGTCACCCGGTACGAGGTCGAGCTCGGCCCGGCCGTGAAGGTCGAGAAGATCACGGCCCTGACGAAGAACATCGCGTACGCGGTGGCCTCACCCGACGTCCGGATCATCTCGCCGATCCCCGGCAAGTCCGCCGTCGGCATCGAGATCCCGAACTCCGACCGGGAGATGGTCAACCTCGGCGACGTGCTGCGTCTGGCCGCCGCCGCGGAGGACGACCACCCGATGCTGGTCGCGCTCGGCAAGAACGTCGAGGGCGGCTACGAGATGGCCAACCTGGCGAAGATGCCGCACGTCCTGGTCGCCGGCGCCACCGGCTCCGGCAAGTCCTCGTGCATCAACTGCCTGATCACGTCGATCATGATAAGAGCGACCCCCGAGGACGTCCGGATGGTGCTCGTCGACCCCAAGCGGGTCGAGCTCACCGCGTACGAGGGCATCCCGCACCTGATCACGCCGATCATCACCAATCCCAAGCGGGCCGCCGAGGCGCTGCAGTGGGTGGTGCGCGAGATGGACCTGCGCTACGACGACCTGGCCGCATTCGGCTTCCGGCACATCGACGACTTCAACCAGGCGATCCGCGACGGCAAGGTGCAGCCGCCGCTGGGCAGCGAGCGCGAGCTGCAGCCCTACCCGTACCTCCTGGTGATCGTCGACGAGCTGGCCGACCTGATGATGGTCGCCCCGCGTGACGTCGAGGACGCGATCGTCCGCATCACCCAGCTGGCGCGTGCGGCCGGCATCCACCTGGTGCTGGCCACCCAGCGGCCCTCCGTGGACGTCGTCACCGGTCTGATCAAGGCGAACGTGCCCTCCCGGCTCGCCTTCGCCACCTCCTCGCTCGCCGACAGCCGGGTCATCCTCGACCAGCCCGGTGCCGAGAAGCTGATCGGCAAGGGCGACGGGCTGTTCCTGCCGATGGGCGCCAACAAGCCCGTCCGCATGCAGGGCGCCTTCGTCACCGAGGCCGAGGTCGCGGCCGTCGTGCAGCACTGCAAGGACCAGATGGCGCCGGTCTTCCGGGACGACGTCACCGTCGGCACCAAGCAGAAGAAGGAGATCGACGAGGACATCGGCGACGACCTCGACCTGCTGTGCCAGGCCGCCGAGCTGGTCGTCTCGACCCAGTTCGGCTCCACCTCGATGCTCCAGCGCAAGCTGCGCGTGGGCTTCGCGAAGGCCGGCCGGCTGATGGACCTGATGGAGTCGCGCAACATCGTCGGGCCGAGCGAGGGGTCGAAGGCGCGGGACGTGCTCGTCAAGCCGGACGAGCTGGACGGGGTACTCGCCGTGATCCGCGGGGAGCCGGAGAGCTGACGGGGCCGCCGGATCGAGACCGGGTCGAGACTCACTCGTAAGGGAACACGGGCAACCGTTTCCCTTGGGCGTACGTCAAGTTGGAGGGAGGGACGGGTCGATGTCCCAGCCTCATGGCGTACAAACGACACCCGCCCGGTTGCCCCACCCTTTCGTACCACCCATAGACTGAACGTCCAGCAGGTGGCTACACGCTCGAAAGGCGCTCTCGTGTCCATCGGCAACTCCCCCGAATCCCCCGAGGACGACCGGAACTTCCCGGCAGATGACCGGGATTCGATCGGTCGTGCCCTCCAGCAGGCCCGTGTCGCCGCTGGTCTCACCGTCGAAGAGGTCAGCGCCTCCACCCGTGTGCGCGTCCCGATCGTGCACGCGATCGAGGAGGACGACTTCTCGCGCTGCGGCGGCGACGTCTACGCCCGCGGGCACATCCGCACGCTCGCGCGCGCCGTCGGTCTCGATCCGGCATCGCTGATCGAGCAGTACGACGCCGAGCACGGTGGTCGTCCCGCCCCGACCCCCGCCGCCCCCCTCTTCGAGGCGGAACGCATCCGCCCCGAGCCGCGCCGCCCCAACTGGACCGCCGCCATGGTGGCGGCCATCGTGGCCGTCGTCGGCTTCGTCGGTTTCACGATGTTCAACGGGACCGACGGCCAGAACGGGACCGCCGCGGTCGCGGAGGGCCCGGCGCCGGCGACCAAGACCACCACCCCCAAGCCGGTCAAACCGGCCGACCCCAAGCCCGTGCCCTCCGAGAGCGTCATCGCGGCGGTCCCGCAGGACAAGGTCACCGTCAAGCTCACCGCGACCGACGACAAGAGCTGGATCTCGGCCAAGGCGCACGACGGCAAGCTGCTCTTCGACGGACTGCTCCTCGCGGGCGAGTCCAAGACCTTCCAGGACGACGAGCGCATCGATCTGGTCCTCGGCAACGCCGGGCCGATCGAGCTCTACGTCAATGGCAAGAAGGTCGAGGACTCCTTCGAGTCCGGCCAGGTCGAGCGCCTGTCGTACACCAAGGGAGACCCCGAGGCCGGCTGAGCCGTGTGACGGCCGTCGCGCAGGTGAACCCTGCGCGACGGAGGTACGGCCGGGACAAAGTAGTCTTGAGTCCATGCCCGAACGCCGTACCGTCGCCCTTGTCACTCTCGGCTGCGCCCGTAACGAGGTGGACTCGGAGGAGCTCGCAGGCCGCTTGGCAGCGGACGGCTGGGAGCTCGTCGAGAACGCCGAGGACGCCGATGTCGCCGTCGTCAACACCTGTGGGTTCGTCGAAGCCGCCAAGAAGGACTCCGTCGACGCCCTCCTCGAAGCCAATGACCTGAAGGACCACGGCCGCACCCAGGCCGTCGTCGCCGTCGGCTGCATGGCCGAGCGCTACGGCAAGGAGCTCGCCGAAGCCCTGCCGGAAGCCGACGGAGTGCTCGGTTTCGACGACTACTCCGACATCTCCAACCGCCTCCAGACCATCCTCAGCGGCGGCAGCGTCGAGGCGCACACCCCGCGTGACCGGCGCAAGCTGCTGCCGCTGTCCCCGGTGGAGCGCCAGCAGGCCGCCGCGTCCGTGGCGCTGCCCGGGCACGGGGCAGTGGACGCCCCCGAGGCGCCCGCGGCCGAGGCCCCCGAGAACGTGCCGGCCGACCTGCCCGAGGGCCTCGCCCCGGCCTCCGGCCCGCGCGCGCCGCTGCGGCGCCGGCTCGACACCAGCCCCGTCGCCTCCGTGAAGCTGGCCTCCGGCTGCGACCGGCGCTGCTCCTTCTGCGCCATCCCGTCCTTCCGCGGCTCCTTCGTCTCGCGCCGCCCCTCGGACGTGCTGAACGAGACGCGCTGGCTCGCCGAGCAGGGCGTGAAGGAGATCATGCTGGTCTCCGAGAACAACACCTCGTACGGCAAGGACCTCGGCGACATCCGCCTCCTGGAGAGCCTGCTGCCCGAGCTCGCGGCGGTCGACGGCCTCGAACGGGTCCGGGTCAGCTACCTGCAGCCCGCCGAGATGCGCCCCGGCCTGATCGACGTGCTCACCTCGACCGAGAAGGTCGCCCCGTACTTCGACCTGTCCTTCCAGCACAGCGCGCCCGACGTGCTGCGGGCGATGCGCCGCTTCGGCGACACGGACCGGTTCCTGGAGCTCCTGGAGACCATCCGCTCCAAGGCGCCGACCGCGGGTGCCCGCTCCAACTTCATCGTCGGCTTCCCCGGCGAGACCGAGGCGGACTTCGCCGAGCTGGAACGCTTCGTCACCCACGCCCGCCTCGACGCGATCGGCGTCTTCGGCTACTCCGACGAGGACGGCACCGAGGCCGCCACGTACGAGCACAAGCTCGACCAGGAGGTCGTCGACGAGCGTCTCGCGCACCTGTCCCGGCTCGCCGAGGAGCTGACCGCCCAGCGCGCGGAGGAGCGGATCGGCGAGACCCTGGAAGTACTGGTCGAGTCGCTTGACGACGAGGACGGCTGGATCGGCCGGGCCGCCCACCAGGCGCCCGAGACCGACGGCCAGATCGTCCTCACCGCCGACTCGACCGAGGGCCTCGAGCTGGTCCCGGGCCGGATGGTCAGGGCCAAGGTCGTCGACACCGAGGGCGTCGACCTGGTGGCCGAGTGTCTTTTCGAGGAGGCGGGCAGATGACCGGAGTCCCGGCATCCGCGACGGGCGGGACCGGTAGGCCGGCGCCGCCCCGCGGCAAGCTGGGCGCTGCGGCCGTCAACCAGGCCAGCCTGTGGAACATCGCGAACATCCTCACCATGATCCGGCTGGTCCTCGTGCCCGGCTTCGTGGTGCTGCTGCTCATGGAGGGCGGGCACGACCCCGCCATGCGGGCCTGGGCGTGGGCCGCGTTCGCCGTCGCCATGATCACCGACGTCTTCGACGGGCACCTGGCGAGGACGTACAACCTGGTCACGGACTTCGGGAAGATCGCCGACCCGATCGCCGACAAGGCGATCATGGCGGCCGGTCTGATCAGCCTGTCCGCGCTCGGCGACCTGCCCTGGTGGGTGACGGGAGTGATCCTCGCCCGTGAGCTCGGAATCACGGGGATGCGGTTCTGGGTGATCCGGCACGGGGTCATCCCGGCCAGCCGCGGCGGCAAGATGAAGACCCTCGCGCAGGGCACGGCGGTCGGGATGTACGTGCTCATGCTCACCGGTCCACTCGCCACCTTGCGCTTCTGGGTGATGGCGGTGGCCGTCGTGCTGACGGTGGTCACCGGTCTGGATTACGTGCGGCAGGCGGTCGTACTGCGCCGCAAGGGGCTCGCCGCGGAGCGCGCGGCGGCGGGCAGGCCCGGCTCGGACGCCGACGCGGGGGCCGGCCCGGAGGCCGACGCACGATGAACGAAGCCGCCCGGGTGCTGGAGCTGCTCGCGGAGCGTGGTCACACGCTGGCCGCCGCGGAGTCCCTCACGGGCGGTCTGGTGGCCGCGGAGCTCACCGGGGTACCGGGAGCATCGAAAAGCTTCCGCGGCTCCGTCACGGCCTACGCCACGGCCCTGAAGGAGCAGCTGCTCGGCGTCGACGGGACTCTTCTGGCGGAGCGCGGCGCGGTCGATCCGGAGGTCGCGCTGCAGATGGCGGCGGGTGTCCGGGCCCGGCTCGGTGCCGACTGGGGCATCGCGACGACCGGGGTGGCGGGGCCCGAGCCGCAGGACGGCCAGCCCGTGGGGACGGTGTACGTGGCCGTCGCCGGGCCCGCGGGAGAGGGCGCCGGAGCCGGGAAAGTGGCCTCGCTGCGGTTGAACGGCGATCGCGCGGAAATCCGTACAGAGACCGTACGGAGCGTGCTCGAATTGCTCCGTGAGTCGCTCGGCGGAGAACGCCCGGGAAATGCGCGGGCACAGGATACGGAACAGAACGGGGGAGATTGATGTTTGCAGCCATGAGTGAACACGACATCGCTCCCCGCACGGCCGCGGCGCGAGGCGGTACGGTGGGGCGTGAAGGATGCGGCTACGCGGTCCGAGGAGGGAGCCACCGATGATTCTGCTCCGTCGCCTGTTGGGTGACGTGCTGCGTCGGCAGCGCCAGCGCCAGGGCCGTACTCTGCGCGAAGTCTCCTCGTCCGCCCGAGTCTCACTCGGCTATCTCTCCGAGGTGGAGCGGGGGCAGAAGGAGGCTTCCTCCGAGCTGCTCTCCGCGATCTGCGACGCGCTGGACGTACGGATGTCCGAGCTCATGCGTGAAGTGAGCGATGAGCTGTCGTTGGCCGAACTGGCCGAGTCGGCAGCGGCGAGCGAACCGGTGCCGGCGCCGGTACGCCCGATGCTCAATTCGGTGTCGGTGACGTCGGTGGCAGGTGTGCCCACCGAGCGGGTGACCATCAAGGCGCCCGCGGAAGCGGTGGACGTCGTCGCCGCCTGAAACCGAAGTGGGGCGGAGCCCCGGTCGGTGCCCTGGTAGGGGTGCCCGGCCGGGGCTTTTCTCTTGCCGGGTGCACGGCGGTTCGGTCGGCTGCCGGTTGAGATGCCGGATTCCGGCAAGGCGTGCATGGTGGGGGAACGTACGACTGTTTGGAGATTCCGCATGTCTGTCGTGAAGAGCTCCCTGTCCGAGACCGCCCTCAAGACGGTCGGCAACGCCCTGCAGGGGGCACTGGTCGATCTGGTCGATCTCGCCCTGGTGGCCAAGCAGGTCCACTGGAACGTCATCGGGCCCCGCTTCCGTTCGATCCACCTCCAGCTCGACGAGGTCGTCAACACGGCCCGGCTGCACTCCGACACGGTGGCCGAGCGCGCCTCGGCGATCGGGGTGACCCCGGACGGGCGTGCGGCCACCGTGGCCTCGGCGAGTGCGATCGGCACCGTCCCGGAGGGCTGGATCAAGGACGTGGAGGCCGTGGGCATCCTGGTGGCCGCCTTGGGCGCGGTCGCGGCGCGGATGCGCGAGCGGATCGATGCCACGGGGGATCCGGACCCGGTGAGCCAGGACATCCTGATCGGCCTCACGGCCGACCTCGAGAAGCATTCGTGGATGTTCCAGGCGGAGAGCGCCTGATCATGGGATACGCGTCCCGTGCGCCGGGTCTGCCTCTTGTGCGCCCTCCCGCCGGGTGATCCTGCCGGACTAGCGTCGACCGGAGGAGGCGGCCATGGTACGGCGACGGGTTCCGCTGGTGACGCTCACGTTGGTCGCGGTCGGACTGGTGGCCGGTGGGCTCTGGTGGTGGGCGGTGGTGCGTCTGCTGCTGGTGCCGGGGGAGACGGGGCCTGTCGAGGGGGCGGTGGCCGCGGGCGGGTGGGGGTTGAGCCTGCTGCCGGTGCACGTGGCCGCCTCTTCCGGGCGGTCGTCTTCGGGGCGGTCTTCGGGGCACCCTTCGGGGCGGTCTTCGGGGCGATCCGTCACCAGGGCATCGCGACGCCGCCGTTGGGGCGCAGGATCTGGCCCGTCGTGAACGACGAGGCGTCACAGGCCAGGTGGAGGACCGCGTGGGCGATGTCCTCGGGTTCGCCGACCCGGCCGAGCGGTGAGACACGGACCATCGCCGCTTCCGCCTGCTCCTGGGCGGCCGGTTCGTGTCGGTCCGTCATGGGAGTGCGGATCCAGCCGGGGGCGACCGCGTTGACCCGGATGCCGTGCCGGCCGACCTCGGCGGCCAGGGTCTTGGTCAGCTGCACCACCGCCGCCTTGGCGACGCTGTAGCAGAGCAGACCCGGGCTCGCGGCGTCCATCGCGCCGGAGGCCATCGTGACGATGGAGCCCGGCACGCCGTGCTCGATCATCGAACCGGCCGCCTCCTGGCAGGCGTGCAGCACGCCCTTGAAGTTGACCGCGAGGACCCGGTCGAGGTCCTCCTCGCGGGTCTCCAGGACCGTGCTCGTGTGCATGATCCCGGCGACGGCCGCCATGACGTGCAGCGGACCCGCGGCGCGGACGGCGGTGGCGAGGGCCGTGCGGTCGCTGACGTCGAGGGCGTGGGTGTGCGCGGTGCCGCCCTGCCGGTCGATCCTGGCCGCGGTCTCCTTCAGGCCGTGCTCGTCGCGGTCCGCGCAGTGGACGCTCGCCCCGGCCTCGGCGAGGAGTTCGGCGGTCGCGCGGCCGATGCCGCTGGCGGCGCCGGTGACGAACGCGGTGCGGCCGGTGAGGTCGTACGCGGTGAGGGCCATGACCGGACCGTACGACCGGATCTGACGGTCCGTCAATTAGTGGGAGGGCTCCTCTTGCGGTCCCTTCTGGCAGCCGGGGCACCAGTACGTCACCCGGTCGGCCAGCTCCGCCCTGCGCACCGGGGTGCCGCAGCGCAGACAGGGACGGCCCTCGCGGCCGTAGACGTAGAGCCGCTCGGTGGGGCGGCGGGTCGTGGTGGTCCGGCGGTCGGGGCGGTCCTTGTTGGCCTCCAGGAGCCGGCGCGCGGTGGCCACGAGGCGCTCGGGGATGCCCGGGGCGAGCTCACCGACCGGCAGCCAGGGCGTGACGGCGGCGAGGAAGGCCAGCTCCGACTTGTACACGTTGCCGATGCCGGCCAGGTTCCGCTGGTCGAGCAGAGCCTCGCCGAGCGGGCGTGCGGGGTCCGCGGCCAGGCGGCGTACGGCCTCCGCGGGGTCCCAGTCAGGGCCGAGGAGGTCCGGGCCGAGGTGGCCGACGGCATGCTCCTCCTCGGCGGTACGGATCAGCTCCAGGACCGGGAGGCGGTAGCCGTACGCGGTGAACTCCGCGTTCCCGAGGATCGCGCGGATCTGGTGCGTGGGGCCCCCGCGTGGCCGCTCACCGGTGGCGTACACCCGCCAGGCCCCGTCCATCCGCAGGTGCGAGTGGAGCGTGAGCCCGCCCTCGATCCGGGCCAGCAGGTGCTTCCCGCGCGGGGTGACGTCGAGGACCCGGCGGCCCGTGAGGTCCGCGGTGGCGAACCGGGGCACGCGCAGGTCCGACCGCTCGAGCACCCGCCCGGCGAGCGCCGAGTCGAGCCGGCGGGCCGTGTGCCAGACCGTGTCTCCTTCGGGCATGGGGCCATGATCCCTCCGCCGGTACGAGCGGCGCAGTCGGGCCGGTCCTGCTGGTCCGGGGTGAGCGGGCCGGTCAAGTTGGTCCGGGGCGAGCGCCGGCCCCGGAGGGCGGGTCAGGCGCGCAGGCGGAGGCCCCGGGGGGTGGCGTGGAAGCCGGCGGCCTCCAGGGGGCGGGAGAGCGCTGAGGTCAGAGCGGTGGCGCCGTTGATCCGCTCGACCGTCACCGTGCCGAGGGAGCCCGCGGAGGCCGATGCCGCGAGGGCCTCCGCCGCCGCGCGCAACACAGGGGAGTCCGGGTCGGTCGGCCAGGAGAGCAGGGTCTTGCCACCGCGCTCCATATAGAGCGTGAGCTCGCCGTCGACCAGGACGACCATCGCCCCGGCCTTGCGGCCGGGCTTGTGCCCGGCGTCCGTCGGCGGCTCGGGCCAGGTGAGCGCTGCTCCGTACGCGTTCGCCGGGTCGGCGGCCGCCAGGACCACGGCCCGGGGTCCTGCGCCCTCCTCGGCGCCCCGGTCACGGGCGTTGGCCGCCGCGCGCAGCCGGTCGACGGCGCCGTCCATGGCGAACTGGGCCGCGCCGAGGCCCTCCACCACATAGCCACGGCGCGCCTGCCCGCTGTCCTCGAAGGCCGACAGGATGCGGTAAGTCGCCGAGAAGCCGCCCTCCACGCCCTCGGCGGCCACCGCGCCCCGGGTGACCACGCCGTGCCGGTCGAGCAGCGTACGGGCCAGGGCGTGCGCCCGGTGGGTCGGCTCCGGTTCCAGCGCGGGCAGCAGGGACCAGCGACCGCTGACCGTCGGCGGGCCCGTACGGGAGGCGGGGCGGGCGGAGGCGCTCAGCGTGCCGTACCGGCCGCGCGGGACCGTGCGGCGGGCGCGGTGGGCCGTGGAGCCGGCCGTGCGGCCCGAGCCGAGCAGGGAGCGCAGGGGGGCCAGCGTGTCGTTGGTGAGCCGGCCCGACCAGGCCAGGTCCCACAGCGCGTCGGCGAGCTGCGGGTCCGTGGCGTCCGGGTGGGTGGTGGCCCGCACCTGGTCGGCGATCTGGCGGAAGAACAGCCCGTACCCGCCGGTGAGCGCCGTCAGGACCGACTCGTGGAGCGCGGTGAGCTCCAGCGGGTGCGGCGGCGGCAGGAGCAGCGGGGCCGCGTCGGCCAGATAGAGCGAGATCCAGCCGTCCTTGCCGGGCAGCGCGCCGGCGCCCGCCCAGACGACCTCACCGGTCGTCGTCAGCTCGTCGAGCAGCGCCGGGGAGTAGTCCCGCACCCGGGACGGCAGGATCAGCTTCTCCAGGGCCGAGGCCGGCACCGGAGCGCCCTGGAGCTGCTCGATCGCCCGGGCCAGACCGTCGATCCCACGCAGGCTGTTGCTGCCCAGGTGCTGCCACTGGGGCAGGAAGGTGGCGAGGGCGGCCGGCGCCACCGGCTCCAGCTCGTGCCGCAGGGCCGCGAGCGAGCGCCGCCGCAGCCGGCGCAGGACGGCCGCGTCGCACCACTCCTGGCCGATGCCCGAGGGGTGGAACTCGCCCTGGACGACCCGGCCGGAGGCGGCCAGGCGCTGCAGGGCGCCATCGGTGACCGCCGCGCCGAGGCCGAAGCGGGCGGCGGCCTGCGAGGAGGTGAACGGGCCGTGGGTCCGTGCGTACCGGGCGAGGAGGTCGCCCAGCGGGTCCTTGACCGGCTCCGTGAACGCCTCGGGCACGCCGACCGGCAGCGCCGTGCCGAGCGCGTCCCGCAGCCGGCCCGCGTCCTCGATCGCCGCCCAGTGGCCGGCGCCGCCGATCCTGACCCGGATCGCCCGCCGCGCGCGGGAAAGCTCCTGGACCCAGTCGGCCTCGGCGCCCCGGGCGGCCAGCTCCGCGTCGGTCAGCGGCCCGAGCACCCGGAGCAGGTCGGCGACCCCCTCCAGGTCCTTGATCCGCCGGTCCTCGGTCAGCCACTGGAGCTCCTGCTCGAGCTCGGCCAGCACGTCCGCGTCGAGCAGCTCCCGCAGCTCGGCCTGGCCCAGGAGCTCGGCGAGCAGCCGGGAGTCCAGGGACAGCGCGGCCGCCCGTCGCTCGGCGAGCGGCGAGTCGCCCTCGTAGAGGAACTGGGCGACATAGCCGAACAGCAGCGAGCGGGCGAACGGGGACGGCTCGGGGGTGGTGACCTCGACCAGGCGGACCCGGCGGGATTCGAGGTCACCCATCAGCTCGGTCAGGCCGGGGACGTCGAAGACGTCCTGCAGGCACTCGCGGACCGCCTCCAGGACGATCGGGAAGGAGCCGAACTCGCTCGCCACCTGGAGCAGCTGAGCCGCCCGCTGCCGCTGCTGCCACAGCGGGGTGCGCTTGCCCGGGTTGCGCTTCGGCAGCAGCAGGGCGCGCGCCGCGCACTCGCGGAAGCGGGAGGCGAACAGGGCCGAGCCGCCGACCTGGTCGGTGACGATCTGCGAGATCTCGCCCTTGTCGAAGGCGACGTCCGCCGCGCCCACGGGCGCCTGCTCGCTGTCGTACGTGGTGTCGCCGAGCCGGCCCGGGTCCACCGGCTCGTGGTCGAGCAGGTCCAGGCCCATCAGGTCGGCGTCCGGCAGCCGCAGCACGATGCCGTCGTCGGCGTGCATGACCTGGGCGTCCATCCCGTACCGCTCGGCGAGCCGGGCGCCGAGGGCCAGCGCCCAGGGGGCGTGCACCTGCGCCCCGAAGGGGGAGTGGATGACGACCCGCCAGTCGCCGAGCTCGTCCCGGAACCGCTCCACCAGGATCGTCCGGTCGTCCGGCACATGGCCGCAGGCCTCGCGTTGCTCGGCGAGATACGCGAGCACGTTGTCCGCGGCCCACGCGTCCAGGCCGGCCGCGACCAGCCGCAGCCGGGCGTCGTCGGGCTGAAGGGAGCCGACCTCGCGCAGGAACGCGCCCACGGCACGGCCCAGTTCGAGCGGCCGGCCCAGCTGGTCGCCCTTCCAGAACGGCAGCCGGCCCGGCACGCCCGGCGCGGGCGTGACCAGCACCCGGTCGCGGGTGATGTCCTCGATCCGCCACGAGGTCGTACCCAGCGTGAAGACGTCGCCCACCCGCGACTCGTACACCATCTCCTCGTCCAGCTCGCCGACCCGGCCGCCGCCCTTCTTGGGGTCGGAGCCCGCCAGGAACACCCCGAACAGGCCCCGGTCCGGAATCGTGCCGCCCGAGGTGACGGCGAGGCGCTGGGCGCCGGGGCGTCCCGTGACCGTGCCGGCGACCCGGTCCCACACCACGCGCGGGCGCAGCTCGGCGAAGGCGTCCGAGGGATAGCGCCCGGCCAGCATGTCCAGGACCGCCGTGAACGCGGACTCCGGCAGCGACGCGAACGGCGCGGCCCGGCGGACCGTGGCGAGCAGGTCGTCCACCTGCCAGCTGTCCAGGGCGACCATCGCCACCAGCTGCTGGGCCAGCACGTCCAGCGGGTTCGCCGGGATGCGCAGCGACTCGATGGAGCCGCTGCGCATCCGCTCGGTCACCACCGCCGACTGCACCAGGTCGCCCCGGTACTTCGGGAAGACCACCCCGGTGGACACCGCCCCCACCTGGTGTCCCGCGCGGCCCACGCGCTGGAGCCCGGAGGCGACCGACGGCGGCGACTCCACCTGCACGACCAGGTCCACCGCCCCCATGTCGATGCCCAGTTCCAGGCTGGAGGTGGCCACCACGGCGGGCAGCCGGCCCGCCTTCAGGTCCTCCTCGACCTGGGCGCGCTGCTCCTTGGAGACCGAGCCGTGGTGTGCGCGCGCGAGCAGCGGCGGAGCGCCTTGGGCCGCGCCCGACTGGGCCATGATCTCGGCGGGCGGTGACCCGTCGGGCAGGGCCTCGCCGGTGGCCCGCTCGTACGCGATCTCGTTCAGCCGGTTGCACAGCCGCTCGGCCAGGCGACGGGAGTTGGCGAAGACGATCGTGGAGCGGTGTGCCTGCACCAGGTCGGCGATCCGCTCCTCCACATGCGGCCAGATCGACGGCTTGTCGCCGCCCTCCGGCCCGCCCGAGGCATCGGAGGACGGGGAGCCTCCCAGCTCGCCCATGTCCTCGACGGGCACGACCACGGAGAGGTCGAACTCCTTGCCGGACGGCGGCTGGACGATCTCGACCTTGCGCTGCGGCGAGAGATAGCGGGCCACTTCCTCCACCGGCCGGACCGTCGCCGACAGGCCGATCCGGCGGGCGGGCCGGGGCAGCAGCTCGTCGAGCCGCTCCAGGGACAGCGCCAGATGAGCGCCCCGCTTGGTGCCGGCCACCGCGTGGACCTCGTCCAGGATGACCGTCTCGACGCCCAGGAGAGCGTCGCGGGTGGCCGAGGTCAGCATGAGGAACAGCGACTCGGGGGTGGTGATCAGGATGTCCGGCGGCCGGGTCGCGAGCGAGCGCCGCTCGGCGGGCGGGGTGTCGCCGGAGCGGATGCCCACCTTCACGTCCGGCTCGGGCAGGCCGAGGCGCACGGACTCCTGGCGGAGGCCGGTCAGCGGGGAGCGCAGATTGCGCTCGACGTCGACGGCGAGGGCTTTCAGCGGCGACACGTAGAGCACGCGGCAGCGCTTCTTCGCGTCGGCGGGCCGGGGCGTGGCGGCCAGCCGGTCGAGCGAGGCCAGGAACGCGGCGAGCGTCTTGCCGGAACCGGTCGGGGCCACGACGAGCACGTCCGAGCCCGCGCCGATGGCCTGCCAGGCGCCCTCCTGGGCCGCCGTGGGCGCGGTGAAGGCCCCGGTGAACCAGCTGCGGGTCGCGGGGGAGAACGAGTCGAGCGCGGACCTGACCATGCCACCCATCGTGCACCCCGCCACTGACAACCGCCCGGACCTGGGGAAACCGGCTCGTGGAGGGATGCGGGGGTGGCGCAGAATGAAGGGATGGCGAGCAGTGACCGGAGGAGCGCGGACGCGGCGGCCGGTGGGGCCCGGAGGCCCGCGGCCGGTCGTGTCCAGGGCCGGGAGCCCGGTCGTGTCCAGGGCCGGGAGCCCGCTCGTGTCCAGGGCCCGGCGACCGGTCGCGCCGAAGGGGCGGTGTCGTCCGCACGTGTCCAGGGCCCCGCACGCGGTCACGACGAGGGCGCGGCGGTCGCGCAGGGTGAGCGGGCGCGTTACTGGCGGCCCGCCGGGCTTCCCGGGGTGGACCTGCTGCACGCCCACTACGTCCGCAAGTCGTTCTCCCGCCACACCCACGAGAGCTTCGTCTTCGCCGCGATCACCGAGGGCGTCGAGGCCTTCCACTACGGCAGCGACCTCGTCCAGGCCGGGCCGGGCCAGATCGCCCTGGTCAACCCCGACACCCCGCACACCGGGCACGCCGGGGTGCCCGAGGGGTGGACCTACCGCACGATCTACCCGGACGCCGAGCTGATCCGCTCCATCGCGGCCGACACGATCGCCCTGCGCGGCGACGTCGGCTTCACCGAGCCCGTCGTCGACGACCCGTACGCAGCCCAGCTCGTGATCGGGGTGCACCGCGCCGCCGAGGAAGGCAACGCGCTCGCCGCCGACAGTCTGCTGCGGCTGGTCACGGCACGGATGCTGCGCAGCCACGGCGGCCGGGTCAAGCCGCTGGCCCCCCGCGCCGCCGGGGCGCGCGAGGCCGCGCGTGCGCGGGCCGTCCTGGAGGAGCGGATGGCCGACCCGCCGACGCTCGAACGGCTCGCCGCCGATCTCGGCACCAGCCCCTTCGCCCTGCTCCGGGCCTTCCGCACCGCGTACGGCATGCCGCCGCACACCTGGCTGACCGACGCCCGGGTACGGCGGGCCCGCCGCCTCCTCGACACGGGGACGCCCCCGGCGGAGGCGGCCGTCGCCGTCGGTTTCACGGACCAGCCGCACCTGAACCGGCACTTCACGCGGAGCGTGGGAGTGCCCCCGGGGGCGTACCAGCGGGCGCGGGCCGGGCAGCGGGCCCGGTAGCGGGGGCGGGCGGAGCGTTCCGCGGCCGGGCGCAAGAACGTACAAGACCGGCCGGCCCCGCCCCCGTAACGTCGCCGACGTGGCAGAACAGACAGCACAGACAGCGCAGACAGCACCCCCCGTCATACGCGACGAACCCGCCCCCAAGAGCGACGCCGCCGTCGTCCGCGACGCGCTCGGGGTCGGCATCGCCGTCGGGCTCTCCGGCTTCGCCTTCGGCGTGACCTCCGCCGGAGCGGGTCTGAGCCTGCTCCAGACCTGTGCGCTGAGCCTGCTCGTCTTCACCGGCGCCTCGCAGTTCGCGCTGGTGGGAGCACTCGCGGCGGGCGGCAACCCGTTCACGGCCGCCGCCGGGGCCTTCTTCCTCGGCACCCGCAACGCCTTCTACGGGCTGCGGCTCTCCCAGCTGCTCGCGGTGCGTCGGCTGGTCCGGCCGTTCGCCGCCCAGTGGGTGATCGACGAGACCACGGCCGTCGCCCTGGCCCAGCCGGACCGGCGGACCGCCCGCATCGGATTCACCGTCACCGGACTCACGCTGTACGTGCTCTGGAACGTCACCACCTTCCTCGGCGCACTCGGCGCGGAGGCCATCGGCGACACCAATGCGTGGGGCCTGGACGCGGCCGGACCCGCCGTGTTCCTGGCGCTGCTCGCGCCCATGCTCAAGACGGCCACCGAACGCGCCACCGCGGCCCTCGCCGTCCTGCTCGGCCTCGGGCTGCTCCCGGTCCTGCCGGCCGGGGTCCCGGTGCTGGCCGCCGCCCTCGCCGCGCCCGCCGTGCTGTGGGTCAAGGGCCGCCGCAAGGAGGACGCCCGATGAACGTCTGGATCGCCATCGCCCTGACCGCGGCCGGGTGCTACCTGGTCAAGCTGCTCGGCCTGCTGGTGCCTGCCGACACCCTGGAGCGCCCGCTCGTCCAGCGCCTCGCCGCCCTCGTGCCGGTCGCGCTGCTGGCCGCGCTCACGGCCCAGCAGACCTTCAGCGCCGGGGGCGCCCTCACGATCGACGCCCGGGCCGCCGGGCTGGCCGCCGCGGGCCTCGCCCTGGTCCTGCGGGCGCCGTTCCTGGTGGTCGTCGGCGCGGCCGTCGCCGTCACGGCGGGGGTCCGGGCGCTGGGCGGCTGAGGAGCCCCCCTCGGGATCCCTCGGGCAGGCCCTGGCGCCCCGGGACCGGCCCCGCGCCATGAGGCCGGATCCCGGGCGGCCGGGGAGGCGCGTCAGCCGATGCGCCCCGTGACGCGTCAGCCGATGCGCCGCGTGACGGGTCCGCTGATGCGCCGCGTGACGGGTCAGCCGACCGCCGCGTGATGTGCCAGCCGATCTGTCAGCCGATGCGTCCGCCGATGGGTCAGCGGATGCGCCTCCGGCGTGTCAGCCGATCACGCGCCCGTGCGCCCGCAGCGTCCGCAGCGCCTCCACGGTCGCGATCGGCCGCCATTCCAGCGCCGAGCCCGGCGCCCACTGACGCCAGGTGACCGGCCAGCCGCCGTCCTCCTGCTGGCTCGCTGCGAGATGGTCGAGGGAGCGGGCCATCTCCTCGTCCGTGAACCAGCGGCGGGCCAGCGAGTCGGGTACCCGCGCGTAGTCGTACGGGTAGTGGTACTCGCCCGGCGCGTAGCCGTCCGCCACCGGGAAGTCCTCCGGCCGGTCGGGGTCGAGCACCGCGAGCCGCTGCTCGCGCACCATGCGCCCGAGCCGGTCGCTGGCCGCCTGGGCCCTGGCCCGGTCGGGGACCCCGTCGAGGAAGGCGACGGCGGCCTCGACCTCGTACGGATGCGACTTCTCCAGCGACTCGACGGCCGCCCAGCAGAACTCGGTGGCCCGGAACAGCCAGGCGTGCCAGACCTGGTTGCGGTGCAGCAGCCCGACCACCGGTCCGGTGGAGAGCAGCGCGCCGGGCGGGGCGTCGACGACGGGGACGAACGGCGCCACCGGGTAGCCGCGCTGCGAGGGGTGGATCGCGGGCAGCGCGCCCTCGTGCGTCGACACCTCGGTCAGATAGCGGCAGATCCGTTCGATCCGCAGCCCGCCGCAGCGGCCGATCGAGTCGAGCACCCGCAGCGCGTGCGCGGTGTGCAGGGGCTGGCTGACCGGCCCGCGCAGATCGGGTTCGAGGGCGTGGCCGTAGCCGCCGTCCTCGTTGAGGTACGCGGTGAGCGCGGTCTCGACCGGGTCGGCGGAGGCGCGCAGGAAGTGGTAGGCGAACCGGCGCTGTTCGAGGACGCGGGCGGTCAGCCAGACGAAGTGCTCGGCCCGCGCGAGGGGCGACTCGGGCGGCGCGGGCGGGGCGGGTGACTCTGGGGGATATCCGGCCATGTTCCGACCGTAGGCGGGAAAGGTCGCCTGACAAGGGGTACGGCCGGGGCTGCACCCTTGAGGGCGGGATACTGGGGTCATGCGGTTGACGATTTTCTGGGAACGGATGGCCGACCACTTCGGTGCGTCCACTGCGGAGACCTTCGCCACGGACCACGTGATGGCGGAACTCGGCGGTC
Source organism: Streptomyces sp. NPDC085481 (assembly GCF_044541845.1). Lineage (NCBI taxonomy): Bacteria > Bacillati > Actinomycetota > Actinomycetes > Kitasatosporales > Streptomycetaceae > Streptomyces > Streptomyces sp. NPDC085481. The sequence continues at coordinate 22,587 of NZ_JBITTJ010000024.1, read as the reverse complement.
GTACGGTGAACGAGGCGCTGGACGCGGGCTGGGAGGCGAAGGACGTGTGGCGGGCGGTGTGCACGGCCGTCGGCGTACCGGCCGAGAAGCGATGATCTGAGGGCTCAGGGCCGGATTGTCCGCACGGTGCGCGAGACTGGCGGGGTGGCCCCGACTGATTCGAACGACGAGACCGACGACACCCGTAGGACGACGCCCACCGAGCAGGCCGTCCCTACGGCGGCCCCCACGGCTCCCGGGGGTCCCGTCGCGCCCGGGGGGCCCGCCGATTCCGGGCCTCCGGCCGCTCCCGGGGCTCCGGCGGCGAGAATGCCGCGCTGGCTGCCCCGCGCCCTGGTGCTCGCCCTCGCCCTCTACGCCTGCTTCCAGCTCGGCAGCTGGGCCTTCCACCAACTCGTCGGGCTGCTCGTCAACATCCTGCTCGCCTTCTTCCTGGCCCTCGCCATCGAGCCGGCCGTGGGGCGCATGGCGGCGCGCGGGATGCGCCGGGGGCTTGCCACCTTCATCGTCTTCTTGGCCGTCCTGGTCGTCGGCGTCGGCTTCGTCGTGCTGCTCGGCTCGATGCTCGCCGGCCAGATCGTCGACATCGTCGAGAACTTCCCCAAGTACCTCGACTCGCTGATCAACTGGACCAACCAGCACTTCCACACCGAGCTGTCCCGGGTCGAGGTCCAGGACAGCCTGGTGCGCTCGGACTGGCTGCGGAAGTACGTGCAGAACAGCGCGGCCGGTGTCCTCGACGTCTCGGCGACTCTTCTGGGGGGTCTCTTCAAACTCCTCACGATCTTCCTCTTCGCGTTCTACTTCGCGGCCGACGGGCCGCGGCTGCGCCGTGCGCTGTGCTCCGTCCTGCCGCCGGCCAAGCAGACCGAGGTGCTGCGGGCCTGGGAGATCGCCGTCGACAAGACCGGCGGATACCTCTACTCCCGCGGCCTGATGGCGCTGATCTCGGGCGTCGCCCACTTCGTGCTCTTCGAGATCCTGGGCATTCCCTACGCGCCCGCGCTCGCCGTCTGGGTGGGTGTCGTCTCGCAGTTCATCCCGACCATCGGCACCTATCTGGCGGGGGCGCTGCCGATGCTGATCGCCTTCACCGTGGACCCCTGGTACGCGCTGTGGGTGCTGGTCTTCGTCGTGGTCTACCAGCAGTTCGAGAACTACATGCTGCAGCCGAAGCTGACTTCCAAGACGGTGGACATCCACCCTGCGGTGGCCTTCGGCTCGGTGATCGCGGGCACCGCGCTGCTCGGTGCGGTCGGCGCGCTGATCGCCATCCCCGCCGTCGCCACGCTCCAGGCCTTCCTGGGCGCCTATGTGAAGCGTTACGCCGTGACCGACGACCCGCGCGTGCACGGTCACCGGCGCTATGGGCAGGCCGTCGTCGCCCGCCTCCAGAAGGCGCTGCACCACAAGAAGGAGCAGCAGGAGGACGAGGCCGACGGTCAGTGATAGGACGGGCCCGTCACCCGGTGCCGGAAGGGGTGCCCTGTGATGGACGCGGATCCCCGGGGCCGCGGGTCTTGAGGGACGCGTGCCCGTCCCGCGTCGGACCCGGAGGACACCGCCTAGAGCGGGGTGGTGTCGTCGCCCTCGAAGGGGCCGCCGTGCCCGGGCACGATCAGGTCCGCCGCGGCGAGGACCCGCAGCCGCGAGGCCCGCAGGACGTCGCGGTCCGGGGCCACCGGATCGTCCGCCGGGCCGTTCGCGTGCCACCACAGGTCGCCGGCGAAGGCCACCACGCCCGAGTCCGTGCCCGCCAGCAGCGTGATGTCCTCGGCGCTGTGGCCAGGGGTGAGGATCAGCCGCAGCGACGGGGTGAGTTCGTAGCCCTCCGCGTCCCGGTTCTTCCACTGGTCGCCCTGGTACTCCACCTTGTGGTCGTGCACCCGGGCACGGCCGAAGAGGCCCACGTTCATGGTGTTGTCCGGGTGGTGGTGGCTGAGCACCACATCGGTGATGTCCTCGGGGGCGAGGCCCAGTTCGGCGAGCGGGCCGAGGATGTCGTCGTGGCTCGCCACCATGCCCGGGTCGAAGATCACGTGGCGTCCCGCGTCGGAGACGTACGAGACGGTGGCGGCCACCCCGGGGCCCGTGGAGCCCACGTAGCCGGTGGTGAGGACCTTGAAGGCGGCGCTGCGGCCGAGCGGTGCGTCTGTCATGGCTTTGATCCTTCCGGGTGCGGCAGTGATGCACGAGTGGCACTGCTGCCTCTCATCGCAGGATTCGTGCCATCTGTGCCACACTGCGGGCGTGCCGCCTTTCAAGACCATCGCCGCGTACGCCCCGCCCGGCGTCGGCATGCTCGCCGTGGGCATCGTCACCGAGGTGTTCGGTCCCCACGGAGCGGCGGCGCCCGGCTTCGACTTCGCCCTGTGCGCCGACCGGCCGGGACCGGTGCCCACGGACTGCGGAGTGCCGCTCTCCACCGGGCACGGCGTCGACCGGCTCGCCGCCGCCGATCTGCTGATCGTCCTGCCCGGCGCCGAATTCCGTACCCCTCCGGGTCCCGCCGTACTGGACGCGCTGCGGGCCGCGCACGAGCGCGGCGCCGTGGTCGCGGCCCACTGCGTCGGAACGTTCGCGCTCGCCGCCGCCGGACTGCTCGACGGCCGGCGGGCGACCACGCACTGGCGGTTCGCCGAACTCCTCGCCGGCCGCCACCCCGAGGTCACCGTCGAACCCGACGCGCTCTACGTCGACGAGGGGAACATCGTCACGGGCGCTGGAGCCGCCGCGGGCTTCGACCTGTGCCTCCACCTGCTGCGGCGGGAGCACGGTGCCGCGCTGGCCAACGCCGTCGCCCGGGACATGGTGCTGCCCTCCCACCGCGAGGGCGGGCAGGCCCAGTACCTGACCGCGCCCGTCCCCCAGGACGGCGAGGACGAGCGGCTCGCCGCGGTTCTCGGCTGGGCCCGCGAGCACCTTCACGAGCCGCTGCCCGTCACGGAACTGGCCCGCCGCGCCACCATGAGCAAACGCACCTTCGCCCGCCGCTTCACCGCCGCGACCGGCACCACCCCGCACGCCTGGCTGCGCGGCCTGCGCCTGAGCAGGGCCGAGGAACTCCTGGAGACCACGGACCTCCCGGTCGAGGAGATCGCCCGCCGGGTCGGCTACGGAAGCGCGGCCGTGCTGCGCGAGCAGTTCGTACGGCGCCGAGGCGTGCCTCCCCGTTCCTACCGGCGCGCCTTCACCAGCGCGCCGTAGGGCGGGGCGCCGAAGGCTCGCCGGCTCGGCGCATCAGGCCAGAAGGGATTGCCCTGATGCCTTGGTGTGAACCGGCCACGTCCCGGTGCGCCGCGGCGGCCCTCCTGCCGTGAGCTCCGACACGATGGCGCACACCGAGGAAAGGGAGCACCGTGAGTCTCAGCCGCCGGACCGTACTTCGAAGGGGAGTCCAGGCGACCGCGATCGGCCTGACCACGACCTGGGCGGGAGGGCACACCGCCGCCGAAGCGGCCGGCTTTCCGGGCGTCCCCGCTCCAGCTCCTGCTCCCGCTCCCGATGCCGCGGCCTGGCGCGCCCTCGCCCGCAGCCTGAGCACGGGGGCGAAGCTGTACCGCCCGACGAGCGCGGACTACCGCCGGGAGGCCCTGCCGGACAACCTCCGGTACGCGGGCGTCCTGCCGGCCGGCATCGTCGCCTGCGCGACGGAGGCCGATGTGCAGGCCTCCGTACGCTGGTCGGCGGCGCACCATCTGCCCTTCGCGCCGCGCTCCGGCGGTCACAACTACGCCGGTTACTCCACGACCCGCGGCCTGCTCATCAGCCTGCGCCGGATGAACGGCGTAGCGGTCCACGGCACCCGGCTCGTGCTCGGTGGCGGCGCCACCAACTCGGACGTCTACGCCGCCAGGGCCGCCAACCTCTACTTCCCGGGCGGACGCTGCCCCGGAGTGGGCGTCGCGGGCCTCACCCTCGGCGGCGGCCTGGGCTTCAACGACCGTAAGTGGGGCCTGACCTGTGACCGGCTCGCCCAGACGCGGGTGGTCCTCGCGGACGGCTCGCTCGTCCAGGCGGCGGTCGCCGAGAACCCCGACCTGTTCTGGGCCTGCCGGGGCGGGGCGGGCGGCAACTTCGGCATCAACACCGGCTTCGTCTTCGATGCCACCTCGGTGGCCGACCAGGTGGCGACGGTCTTCGAGCTGTCCTTCGACCTGAAGGCGGCGGTCCGCCTGATGGACGTGGTCCAGGAGATCCTGCGGTCCGACCGCGGCAACGACTTCGACATCCGGATCGGGTTCAAGAATCCCGGCGACGGAACGCCCGCCGCCATCGCCCTGCTGGGCCAGCGGCTCGGTACGGAGGACGAGCTGCGCGCGCTGCTTGCCCCGGTGCTCGCGCTCGGGCCGTCGAAGCGGTTCATCGAGCAGCGCCACTTCTGGGACGCCCAGGACCGCCTCATGGAGCGGCCGGGACCGGGCAGCGCCACGGCCTCCAAGTCCCTGGTGCCGAACCGCTGGCTGGGCCAGGGGATCGTCGAGTCCATCGTCGAATGGGTCCGGGCCTGGCGCCCCGGCGCGCCCGGGAACGCCGGCTACGTCACGCTCTTCGCGATGGGCGGCAGCAGCGGCGAGCCGGCCGCCCACGACACGGCGTACCCGCACCGCGACGCGACCTTCGTCATCGACATCGGCACCCACTGGGACCCCGCGACCCCGCCCGAGGCCGTCCGGGACCTGCTCGCCCAGACCCGCGCCATGCACCGTGTCCTGCGCCGCGACCTGAAGACCTCGGCGGCGTACGTCAACTTCCCCGACCCCGACCTGCGCCAGTGGCAGACCGCTTACTACGGCCCCAACTACGACCGTCTGGTCGAGGTCAAGCGCCGGTACGACCCCACCGGCCTGTTCCGCTACGACCAGGCGGTCGGCGCCGGGTCCGCCTGAAGGTGCTGCGCGGCCTCGACGGCGCTGTAGGAGGAGGCGAAGGTGAACGCGCGCGGGGACGGTCCGTGTGCCCGCAGGTCCGCCAGTCGTTCCAGGGCCTCGTCGACGGTCGGGACGTGGCCGGCGGGAACCCACCAGAGCACGAGGTGCGCCTCGACGTGCCGTTGGAACCATTCGCGCCGCCGTCGCATGACCTCAAGGTGCCCGCTGCGGTAGGCGAAGTCCCACAGCGCCTCCTGCGTCTCCCACACCGACAGGTTGACGATGACGTCCTCACCGGCCGGACGCAGGCCGGTGGCGTCGGCCGCACCCTCCTCCACCAGCCGCCACACGAAGCCGGGCGCGCCGTCGGCGGCGGCGTTGACCGGATCGAGCAGCTCGACGAACGGCGCCACGCGCGGGTCGTCGAAGGGGTGGAGGAGCGTGGCGATGTTGAGCTGGGCGAGGTGGGCGGCGGGCGCGGATGCGGTCATGGCCTCATCCCAGCACGGCGCGGTTTTCTATGTCAATCACCATTGTTTTTAGAAGCCTCGACCACCACGCAGCACTCCCCGGGCCGGGCGTCCATGCGGGCGCGGACGGGGCCGTCCGTGCCGAGCAGCCCCTCCAGCAGTGCGAGGTTCATGCCGCAGACGAGCGGTGGGAAGCGTTCGGCGACGGCGTGGAAGGGGCAGTTGCGCATGCGGACGACGGGTCCGGCCGACCCGGTCGCGCCCTCGGGCCCCTCGGGGCTCCCGTTGGCTTCCAGGTGCGGTTCGTAGCCGCGGTCGGCCAGTGTCCTCATGGCCTCTTCGAGGTCGCCGCAGGGAGCCGCCGAGCCGCGCAGGGCCTCGCCCCGGCGGCGTGCGGCCGCGCAGAGCCCGGCGTCGAGCCCGGCCTGTTCGGCGGCCTCGGCGAGCAGCTCGGCGGCGGTGCGGTAGTCGCGGGCGGGCAGCGACACCGACCGCTCGGCCCGCGCCCGGGTGTACACCTTGGCGGGACGGCCCGCCCCCGGCCCCGAGCGCCCCGTCAGGCGGCGGCTGCCGCTCTCCAGGAGCCCCGCCTCGGTCAGTCTGTCCAGGTGGTGCGCGGCGAGCGTGCGTGCCACCCCGGCCGCCTCGGCGGCCTCGTTGCGGCCGACCTCGCGGCCCTGCGCCACCACGAACTCGTACAGGCGGCGCCGCACGGGATCCTGCAGCATGGCGATCGCGTCGATGTCGTTCACCAGGCCATTCTAGGAACAACGCGGGTTGGAGATAGAAGCGCGGCCGCCCTGTCGGGTCGCTCTCACGGGTCGGCGTGGTGCGCTTGACACCAAAATCGAACATCCATTCTCATGGAAGGGCCAGGCCTTGGAACCACCGGGTTGTCGCCGAGTTATCCACAGGTCGGACGGGACGTCGGGGCCCATTGTCAGTGGCAGGGGTTAGCGTCTTTCACATGAAGCGATCGACTCAAGCAAACCGGGTGGAACCCATGGCAGGAACCGACCGCGAGAAGGCGCTCGACGCCGCGCTCGCACAGATTGAACGGCAATTCGGCAAGGGTGCCGTCATGCGCATGGGCGAGCGCTCGAAGGAGCCGATCGAGGTCATCCCGACCGGGTCGACCGCCCTCGACGTCGCCCTCGGTGTCGGCGGCCTGCCGCGCGGCCGTGTCGTGGAGATCTACGGACCGGAGTCCTCCGGCAAGACGACCCTCACCCTGCACGCGGTCGCCAACGCGCAGAAGGCCGGCGGCCAGGTCGCGTTCGTGGACGCCGAGCACGCGCTCGACCCCGAGTACGCCCGCAAGCTGGGCGTCGACATCGACAACCTCATCCTGTCCCAGCCGGACAACGGCGAGCAGGCGCTCGAGATCGTCGACATGCTGGTCCGCTCCGGCGCCCTCGACCTGATCGTCATCGACTCCGTCGCCGCGCTCGTCCCGCGTGCGGAGATCGAGGGCGAGATGGGCGACTCGCACGTCGGCCTCCAGGCCCGGCTGATGAGCCAGGCGCTCCGGAAGATCACCAGCGCGCTCAACCAGTCGAAGACCACCGCGATCTTCATCAACCAGCTCCGCGAGAAGATCGGCGTGATGTTCGGCTCGCCGGAGACCACGACCGGTGGCCGCGCGCTGAAGTTCTACGCCTCCGTCCGTCTCGACATCCGCCGTATCGAGACCCTCAAGGACGGCACGGACGCGGTCGGCAACCGCACCCGCGTCAAGGTCGTCAAGAACAAGGTCGCGCCGCCGTTCAAGCAGGCCGAGTTCGACATCCTCTACGGCCAGGGCATCAGCCGCGAGGGCGGCCTGATCGACATGGGCGTGGAGAACGGCTTCGTCCGCAAGGCCGGTGCCTGGTACACGTACGAGGGCGACCAGCTGGGCCAGGGCAAGGAGAACGCCCGCAACTTCCTGAAGGACAACCCCGATCTCGCCAACGAGATCGAGAAGAAGATCAAGGAGAAGCTGGGCGTCGGCGTCCGGCCCGAGGAGCCCTCGGCCGAGCCGGGTGCGGATGCCGCGAGCGGCCCGGACACGGCGGCGGACGCGGACGACGCGGCCAAGTCCGTTCCGGCACCGGCCAAGGCCGCCAAGGCGACCAAGGCCACTGCGGCCAAGAGCTGAACCGGTGACCGGCCGCACCGAATGGCCGGACGACAGCCCCGACTCGTCGAGGGCCGAGAAGGAGCTGTCGTCCCAGGATCCGGCTGAGCGGGCGCGGGCGATCTGCCTGCGCCTGCTCACCGGGACCCCCCGCACCCGCAAGCAGCTCGGCGACGCCCTGCGCAAGCGGGAGATCCCCGACGAGGTCGCCGAGGAGGTCCTGTCCCGCTTCGAGGACGTCGGCCTCATCGACGACGCCGCCTTCGCCGGGGCCTGGGTCGAGTCCCGGCACCACGGCCGGGGGCTCGCCCGCCGGGCCCTCGCCCGCGAGCTGCGGACCAAGGGCGTCGACGCCTCGCTCATCCAGGAGGCCGTCGACCGGCTCGACTCCGACCAGGAGGAAGCCAGGGCCCGCGAGCTGGTCGAGCGCAAGCTGCGCGCCACCCGCGGCCTCGAACGCGACCGGCGGCTGCGCAGACTCGCCGGGATGCTCGCCCGCAAGGGCTACCCGGAGGGCATGGCCCTACGGGTGGTCCGCCAGGCCCTGGAGCAGGAGGGGGAGGACACCGACGGGCTGGAGGAGACCCTCTGACCCGCCGCCTCCACGGCTAGCCCGCCGCCTCCACGTCCGCCCCTGCCGCCTCTGTCGGCGGCGGCAGGACCGGGAGGCCCGCCTCCTTCCAGGCCTGGAAGCCGCCGATCAGGTCCGTCGCGCGGTGCAGGCCCAGCTGCCGCAGGGACGCGACCGCGAGGGACGAGGCGTAGCCCTCGTTGCAGAACACCACGATCCGCAGGTCGTGGCTGTCCGCCTCGGGCGCGCGATGGCTGCCCAGCGGGTCGAGCCGCCACTCCAGCTCGTTGCGCTCGACCACCAGCGCACCCGGGACCAGGCCGTCCCGCTCGCGCAGGGCCGCGTAGCGGGTGTCGACAAGGAGCGCGTCACCCGTCTCGTACGCCTCGAACGCCGTCCGGGCGTCGATCCGGTCGAGGCCCGCCCGGACCCGCTCCAACAGCTCGTCGATTCCGATGCGTTCGACGTTCTCGCCGCTCACTGCCAGTCCTCCGGACGCTCGACCTGCTCAAGACGGAGCACCGCGCCCGAACGGCTGAAGCGCCGGATCAGCGGCAGCGGAGGGTAGTAGGCGTGCACCGAGACCGCGTGCTCGGCCGTGGACTCGTTGAGCACCTCGTGCACATGGTGCCGGCCGAAGGCACGGCCCCGGCCGGCCGGTAGCTCCCGGCCGCGGTCCACGCCGTCGGCCAGCTCCAGGGTCTTCCAGCCGCTCGCCGGGAGCCGCACCGCGAGCGAGTTCTCCCGCAGGGCGCCGCGCGCGGTGGCGAAGGCGCCGAGCGACTCGGCGTGGTCGTGCCAGCCGGTCCCCGTGCCGGGCGGCCAGCCGATGAGCCAGGCCTCGGCTCCGCCCGGGCCGTCGAGCCGTACCCAGGTGCGGCCTTCGGGGTCGAGGGGGAGCGAGGCGATCAGTTCGGTGTCGGCGGCCGTACGCCGGACGAAGTCCAGCAGATCGGCCGCGGTGGGAGAGCCGTCACGGGAGACGCCACGGGAGCTGTCACGGGATCCGGCGGCGGAGTCGTCGGCCAAGGCGTCGGGCGAGACGGAAACGGGTGTGAGGGAGTGCTGCGTCGTGGGCACGGATGACCGTCCTGAGGTTCGCGAAAGCGCGCACGACCGAGCGGGCGCGCGAAGAAGCGGTAGAGGGCTGCGAATTCAGCAGGACGGACGACACACGCAGCCGGCATAGCGGACCAGGTCCATATGGACCCTCCGCCACAGGCGCACATCGGTGTCGGTCACGTTCCGGAGTAGACCATGCGCGCCTGTGAGGGTCAATTCACGTCCGCCGTGCGGTCGCTGTCGGTGGCAACGTCCTCGACGGCCGGGCTTCCGCCCCGTACCGCGTCCGCCGCCGCGTGCAGCTCCTCCGGGCGCACCCCGGCGAACGCGGCGGCCAGATGGCCGTCCGGGCGCACCAGCAGGACGGCGTGCGCGGGAGCACCGGGGTAGCCCTCCGTCACGAGGAGCTCGGCCGGCGCCGGCAGCGTGTCCACGGCCTCGGCGAGCCGCGGCATCACTCCCGCGCTCATCCAGTGCCGCCGGTCCCACACCCCGGTGCCCGGGGCGACCAGGAGCACCAGGAGCCGCCCCTGTCCCAGCCGGTCCCGGAGCCGTACCGTCGTGCCGTCCGGAGCGGTCACCCGGACGTCCTCGACCGGCGCGCCGTCCGGCGTACCGACCGGGATGCGGCCCTCGGAGCCCGGCGCCGCCAGCGGGGAGTGCGGGTAGGCGGGCGGCGCGCCCAGCGGGCCGCGCCCCAGGTGGCCGTCGGTGAGCAGGGCGTCGTGGCCGCGCCCGCCGCCGGGCAGGTAGGTGCGCAGGCCCCCGCCGCCGCGCAGCACGGGCAGCGACTGGTCGGCCGCCCGCAACCGGGAGGCGACGGCCGACCGGCGCTCGCTCTGGTAGCTGTCGAGCAGGGCGGGCGGGGCGCTCCTGTGATGCCAGGTGTGGGCGAGCTTCCAGGCCAGGTTGTCGACGTCCCGCAGCCCCTCGTCGACCCCCTGGGTGCCGACCGCGCCCAGCAGGTGCGCCGCGTCCCCGGCGAGGAAGACCCGGTCCACCCGCCAGCGCCGGGCGAGCCGGTGGTGCACGGTGTGCACACCGGTGTCGATCAGGTCGTACGGCGGGGTCGCCCCCTCGCACCAGCCGGCCAGGGTGTCGCGGATCCGGGACACGAGCGCGTCGGGCGTGACCAGCTCGCCGCGCGGCGGCAGCAGCCAGTCGATCCGCCACACCCCGTCCGGCAGCGGTCGGGCCGCGATCTCCTCGCCGGCCCCCCGCCACGGCGGCCGGCGGTGCAGCAGGGCCTCGCCCGCCCAGGGAAGTTCGGTGCGCAGCGCGGCGACCGCGTGCCGCTCCACCGCCGTACGCCCGGGGAAGCGGACGCCGAGCAGCTTGCGGACGGTCGAGCGGGCGCCGTCGCAGCCGACGAGGTGGCTGCCGCGCCACCAGGTGCCGTCGGGACCGCGGGTGTGGGCGCTGACGCCGTGCTCGTCCTGCTCCACGGTGTCGACTCGGGAGTCGGTGACCAGGCTGACGAGCTTCTGCCGTGTGATCGCGTCGCGCAGACCGCGCGCCAGGGCGTGCTGGGGGATGTGCAGCGGGGCGGCGGGGCCGTCGGTGCCGTCCGCCGCGCCGGCGTCGCCGGACAGGCCCAGGTCGAGTGTCACGTGCCGCGTCTGTTGCCTGCGGCGCAGGGAGCGCCACCCGACCCAGCGGACACCCTCGTCACGGAGCGTGGTGCAGCCGAGCCGCTCGACCAGGGCGGCCGTGTCGGCGCGCAGGACGACGGTCCGCGCGGGCCTCGGCTCCTCCTTGCCCGGGCTCTCGTCGAGGACGACGCTGGGCACGTCCTGGGCGGCCAGGGCGAGGGAGAGCGCGAGGCCGACGGGCCCCGCGCCCACGATGATCACCGGGTCCACGGTGTGGCTCCTGAAGGCCGTTCGGTCATGCGGGAAGCACAGCAGAGTGTGGCGCGGGCCCGGAGCTTGATCACAGAACGTATGCAACCCACTGCGGGTGCGTGCGTCAAGTGACGGGGGCAGCGGCGCTCGCCACTGCCCCCGGATGATGTCACATACCGTCAGTTCTTCGTGATGCCAGGGCCGTCGGCGCGGTCTGCGTCGGGGTGGCCGGCCTGGGGAGGAACGCCCTGGGCGGCGCCGGCGGCCGGCACCCCGGCCCTGGCCGCCGTGTCGTCGGCCAGGACGCCGGTCTTCGCCCGGCGCCCCCGCTTCTCGATCCACGTGGCGAGCGCCGAGAGCGCGAGGCACATCGCGATGTAGATGGTGCCGATGACCACGATCGTCGACACGTACGGGTACTGGCCGTTGACCTGCGTGTTGGACGCGATCAGACGGGCGGTCTGGAGCAGCTCGGGGTAGAGGATAACGAACCCGAGCGAGGTGTCCTTGAGGGTGACCACGAGCTGGCTGATGATCGTCGGCAGCATGGCCCGGACGGCCTGCGGCAGCAGGACGCTCGTCATGACCTGCGTCTTGCTCATGCCGAGCGCGTACGCGGCCTCGCGCTGCCCGCGCGGCACGGCGTTGACGCCGGCGCGCAGCACCTCGGCCTGGACGCAGCCGTTGTAGATGGACAGGCCGAGCGCCAGCGCCCACATCGAGTAGTCGGTCAGGAAGCCGACCCACACGGCGTAGATCGTGATCAGCAGCGGCAGGGAGCGGAAGACCTCGATGAACGCGGTGGCCGCCCAGCGGACCGGCTTGTGGTCGGAGAGCCGCGCGACGGCGAGCAGCACACCGAGGACCAGCGAGCCGACGGCGGCGAGGCCGAAGGCCTTCAGGGTGGCGAGCACGGCGTCGGCGATGTTCTGCCGGATGCCCGCGTAGTTGAAGATGTCCCACATCTCGGGGGCGAGGTGCCCCTTGTCGCTCAGCCGCATCACGCTGACCGCGAGCAGGGCGAGGATGGCGACCGAGCCGAGGACGGCGTAGATCCGGTTGCGGACCTTCGCCTTGGGGCCGGGGGCGTCGAAGAGAACGCTGGCGCTCATCGGGCGACCTCCATGTTGCGCTCGAGGAGTCGGAAGACACCGCTGATGGCGAAGGTGACGACCAGGTAGGCGACGGCGACCCAGAGGAAGACCGGGGCGATGGCGTAGCCCTGCTCGCTCATCAGGGTCTGCCAGCCGAAGAGTTCGGTGACGCTGAAGGCGCCGGCGATGGCCGAGTTCTTGGTCAGGGCGATGAAGATCGAGCTCAGCGGCGGCAGCACGGTCCTGGTGGCCTGCGGCAGCACGATGAGCCGCAGCGTCTGCGCGAAGCTCATGCCGAGCGAGCGGGCGGCCTCGGCCTGGCCCAGCGGCACGGTGCTGATGCCGGAGCGGACGGCCTCGCAGACGAACGACGAGGTGTAGAAGCCGAGCGCCAGCGAGCCGAGCACGAAGGGGCTCATGCCGGGGAAGAGGATCTCCGGGACGACGAAGAAGAAGACCAGGAAGAGCAGCGTCAGCGGGGTGTTGCGCAGCAGCGTCACCCACGCGGTGCCGAAGAAGCGCAGCGGGGGGACGGGCGAGACCCGGAAGCCCGCGATGACGATGCCGAGGACCAGGGCGATGACCGAGCTGACGGCGGTGATCGACACGGTTCCTATGAATCCGTCGCGGAACTCCGGGAAATGGTCGAGCAGTACGTTCATGAGGACTCCGCGTCGGCAGTCAGCGGCAGGTTACGGGCAGGGGGCGGGGCGCCCCGTAGCACCGGAGGCGTACGGGGCGCTCACGCGAGGTGGTGCGGCGATCAGTAGCGGACGACCGCCGGCGGCGCGGTGTAGGCCGAGCCGGAGAGACCGAGCGTGGCCTCGTAGATCTTCTTGTAGGTGCCGTCGCCCTCGTACTTCTCGAGGATGTCGTTCACCTTGTCGCGGAGGACCTTGTCCTCCTTGCTCATGCCGATGCCGTAGGGCTCCTCGGTGAACGGCTTGCCGACGACCCTGAGCTTGCCGGAGTTGGCGGCCGCGTAGCCCTTGAGGATCGAGTCGTCCGTGGTGACGGCGTCGACCTGCTTGGTGAGCAGCTGCTGGACGCAGTCGGAGTACTTGCCGAGCTCGACGGTCTCCGCGCCGTACTCCGGCTTCTTGATCTCCTGCAGCGGGGTCGAGCCGGTGATCGAGCAGACCTTCTTGCCCTTCACGGACTGCGGGCCGGTGATGCCGGTCTCGTCCTTGCGGACCAGGAGGTCGGCGCCGGCCTTGTAGTACGGGCCCGCGAAGCCGACCTGCGCCTTGCGCTTGTCGTTGATCGTGTAGGTGCCGACGTAGTAGTCGACCTGGCCCGTGGAGATCGCCGTCTCGCGGAGCTTGGAGTCGACCGTCTTCCACTCGATCTTGTCGGCGGAGAAGCCGAGCTCGGCCGCGATCATCTTCGCGATCTCGACGTCGAAGCCGGAGCGCTCCTTGGTCGCCTGGTCCTCGAAGCCGAGGTACGGCTGGTCGGCCTTGGAGCCGATGATCAGCTTGCCGCGCTCCTTGGCCTTCTTGAAGGTCGGTGAGTCCAGGCTCACGCCGGAGGCGACGGTGTACGTGGGGAGCTTGGGGGCGCTGGAGTCGCCGGGCTTGGTGGCGGGCTTGTCACCGGCCGAACCCTCCTTGCCGCCACAGGCGGTCGCGGTCAGCGCGAGCACGGCAACGGCCACGGCCGCGGTCTTGCGGAGCTTCATCGTGAACTTCCCTCAGGATCGTGGTGAGTTGATCGTCAGTGTGCAGCACATCGCCTGTGACGACTAAGGAGTTGCGGGCGCGTGCCCTCAGTGGTGGAGGATCTTCGACAGGAAGTCCTTCGCGCGGTCACTGCGCGGGTTGCTGAAGAACGCGTCCGGGGTCGCCTGCTCCACGATCTTCCCGTCGGCCATGAAGACCACACGGTTCGCGGCGGAGCGGGCGAAGCCCATCTCGTGGGTGACGACCACCATCGTCATGCCGTCCCGGGCCAGCTGCTGCATGACCTCCAGGACCTCGTTGATCATCTCCGGGTCGAGCGCCGAGGTCGGCTCGTCGAACAGGATGACCTTCGGATCCATGGCGAGCGCGCGGGCGATGGCCACGCGCTGCTGCTGGCCGCCGGAGAGCTGTGCCGGGTACTTGTCCGCCTGGGTGCCCACGCCGACCCGGTCCAGAAGGGCGCGGGCCTTGGCCTCCGCCGCCTTCTTCTCGGTCCTGCGGACCTTGATCTGACCCAGCATCACGTTCTCGAGCACCGTCTTGTGCGCGAAGAGGTTGAAGGACTGGAAGACCATGCCGACGTCGGAGCGCAGCCGCGCCAGCTCCCTGCCCTCCTGGGGCAGCGGCCTGCCGTCGATGGTGATGCTGCCGGAGTCGATCGTCTCCAGGCGGTTGATGGTGCGGCACAGCGTGGACTTGCCGGACCCGGAGGGCCCGATGACGACCACGACCTCGCCACGGGCGATCGTCAGGTCGATGTCCTGGAGCACATGCAGCGCGCCGAAGTGCTTGTTCACGTCGGACAGCACGACCAGGTCGTCCGTGGCCGGTACGGCGTCCTCCGAACCCTTGGTCACTGACACTCCGCTCATCGGCTTCTCGCTCCGTCCTGCTCGGTTGGGGAGGACACTAGGCACGCGGTACGAGGACCGTCATCAGATCTGAGCGAAGTTTGAGGATAACGATCCGGTCGCAACCGGACACACTGCGTGAACGGGGCGGCCGGTGCCGTACCGGGTGCATAACGGAAACGTGGGGGTAACGGGGGGACACTTGACTGTGACCGTGACCATCGGCGTTCATGCCCTGGTACACAGGTGGTCATGCGCGTCGCGCGAATGTCACGAGAGATCACGAGAGATTGCGGAGGAGGGCCATGAGACTGCTGCTCGTCGAGGATGACGACCACGTCGCCGCCGCGCTCTCCGCGATCCTCGCCCGGCACGGCTTCACCGTCACCCACGCCCGTAACGGCGAGGAGGCGCTGCAGGCCGTGCTGCCCGCCGCGCACGGCGAGCGCCCCTCGTTCGGAGTGATCCTGCTCGACCTCGGCCTGCCCGACCAGGACGGCTACCAGGTCTGCGGCCGCATCCGGAAGCTCACCACCACCCCCGTGATCATGGTGACCGCGCGCGCCGACGTGCGGTCCCGGATACACGGCCTCAACCTCGGCGCCGACGACTACGTGGTCAAGCCCTACGACACCGGTGAGCTGCTCGCCCGCATCCACGCGGTCAGCCGGCGCACCTCCGCGGGCGAGGACGGCGCGGGCACGGGCGAGGACACCACGCTCACGCTCGGCACCGTCACCATCGAGCTGCCCACCCGCCGGGTCAGCGTCGACGGCGACGCCGTGCCCCTCACCCGCAAGGAGTTCGACCTGCTCGCCCTGCTCGCCCAGCGGCCGGGCGTGGTCTTCCGCCGCGAGCAGATCATCAGCGAGGTCTGGCGCACCAACTGGGAGGGCACCGGGCGCACCCTGGAGGTCCATGTCGCCTCCCTGCGCTCCAAGCTGCGCATGCCCGCCCTCATCGAGACGGTGCGGGGCGTCGGCTACCGCCTGGTCTCCCCGGCCGCGTAACCGCAGACCCGACCGCACGTGCGCACCCGACTCCTCCCGCTGCTCATCGTCCTGATGGCCGGTGTCCTGCTCGCCCTCGGCTTCCCGCTCGCCGCGAGCCTGGCCGCCTCCGAGCAGCAGCGGGTGGTCGTCGACCGGCTCGACGACGCGGCCCGGTTCGCCGCGCTCGCCCAGTTCGTCAGCGAGAGCAGTTTCGGCCCCGACGAGCGCCGCACCACGCTCAGCGGCGAACTCGCCAGCTACCACGACGTCTACGGCATCCGTGCCGGCATCTTCTACCGCGACAACCGTGCCATGGCCGCCGCCCCCGAGGACTGGGTCGTACCGTACGAGGGGGAGGGCAGGCGCGCGTTCAACGAGGCCCTGCTCGGCCGGCGCAGCCACGACCCGCCGCAGGTCTGGCCCTGGCAGAGCCACGCCCGGCTCACCATCGCCTCCCCGGTCGTACGGGACGGGGACGTCGTCGCCGTCGTGGTCACCGACTCGCCCACCGGGCAGCTCCGCTCCCGCATCCTGCGCGGCTGGCTGCTGATCTTCGCCGGCGAGGCGGCCGCCATGCTGCTCGCGGTCGGCGCGGCCTTCCGGCTCACCGGCTGGGTGCTGCGACCCGTACGCGTCCTCGACGCCGTCACCCACGACATCGCCACCGGCCGCATGAAGTCCCGGGTCGCCGCCACCGGCGGACCGCCCGAACTGCGCCGCCTGGCCCGCTCGTTCAACGAGATGGCCGACAACGTCGAGGACGTGCTCGAACAGCAGCGGGCCTTCGTCGCCGACGCCTCCCACCAGCTGCGCAACCCGCTCGCCGCGCTGCTCCTGCGCATCGAGCTGCTCGCCCTCGAACTGCCCGAGGGCAACGAGGAGATCGCCTCCGTACGCACCGAGGGCAAGCGGCTCGCCCAGGTGCTCGACGACCTGCTCGGCCTCGCGCTCGCCGAGCACACCGCCGCCGACCTCAGGCTCACCGACATCGGCGCGCTCACCGACGTGCGGGTGGCCTCCTGGCGGCCGGTCGCCGAGGAGAAGGGCGTGACGATCACCGCCGACACCTCCGCGGTCACCGCCTGGGCCGACCCGGTGGCGCTCTCCAGCGCCCTCGACGCGGTGATCGACAACGCACTGAAGTTCACCCCGGCCGGGGAGGACGTCACCGTCGCCGTACGCCTCGACCCCGGGGGCCGGACGGTCGGCGTCGAGATCGCCGACCACGGGCCCGGGCTCACTGACGCGGAACTGGAACGCGTCGGGGACCGCTTCTGGCGCTCGAACCGGGACCAGAACGTCAAGGGATCGGGCCTGGGTCTCTCCATCGCCAGGGTGCTGCTCGCCGCGGGCGCCGGCACCATCGCGTACGCCCGCAATGAGCCGCACGGTCTCAAGGTGACGGTGACCGTGCCCAGGAACGACCCCCGGACGGGCCGCGACGGGCAGCAGGGTCAGGGCTTCAGCCAGCGGTGATCACGGCTTCGGCGAGCGGTGATCACGGCTTCAGCGAGCGGTAATAGCGCCGGGCGCCGTCGTGGAGCGGAAGCGGTTCGGTGTAGATCGCGGTCCGCAGGTCCACCAGCTGCGCCGGGTGGACCTGGCCGCCGATCCGGTCCCGGCTCCCGATCACGGTACGGGTGAAGCCCTCGACCAGGTCCGCGTCGGTGGCCTCGGTCGTGACCAGGATGTTCGCCACCGCCAGGGTGTCCACCGGGTTGCCGTCCTGGGCCAGCGAGTACGCGTCCGCCGGGATGGTCGCCGAGCGGTAGTGGCGGGTGGAGTCGCCCACGTCGTGCAGGCTCTCCACCAGCTTGGCGTCCAGCGGTACGAGACGGATCGGCAGCCGCTCGGACAGGGCCTGTACGGCCGTGGTGGGCAGACCGCCCGACCAGAAGAACGCGTCCAGCTCATGCCGCTCAAGGAGCCCCGGCATGGTGTCGATGCCGGCCGAGACGGGCCGGATGTCGACGTCCGGGGTGAGCCCGGCCGCGGCCACCACGCGGTCGGCGATCAGCCGTACGCCCGAGCCCGGCTGGCCGACGCCTACGCGCAGCCCGCGCAGGTCGGCCACCGAGCGCACGGTCGAGCCCTTGGGCACGACCAGCTGGACGTAGTCGTCGTAGAGCCGGGCACAGCCGCGCAGCTTCTCGAAGCCGGGCTTGCGGTCCCGCAGGTACTGGGCCACGGCGTCCGCCGTCGCCACGGTGAAGTCGGCCTCTCCGGAGGCGAGCCGGGCGAGGTTCTGCTGGGAGCCCTCGCTGTTCTTCAGCGTTATCGAGACGTCCGGGAGGTCGTGGGCGAGCGCCTGCTGGAGCAGCTCCCCGTACCGCTGGTACACGCCCGTGGGCACCCCGGTGCTGAAGGTGACATGCCCACTCGGCGGCTTCGTGCCGAAAGGAACCAGCCACCACACCAGGGCCCCGACCAGCACCAGGAGCGCCGCCGAGACCTGGAGGACACGGCGGCGTGCGGTACGGGAGAGTGCGGCGGGCATGGCGCGATCCTGCCAGCTCGCTGCCCGTCCTGGCCAGGGCGGCCCCGGCCGGGACGGGCGCTTTCACGATGAGCCACTGATCCACACGGCTCAGTAGGCGAAACCGGACTTCCCGGTCGTGGTCGCCGCGGCAGGGGTGATCCCGCTGCCCGGCGGCAGCGCGCTCACCATCGCGGTCCCGGTGGTGCCGACGGTGGTCCCTCGCCGAGCTGGGCGGCCGCGTAGGCGCCCCAGCCGATCACCCCCACGGTCCTCCTCGACCACGCCGGGGCCGTCCGCACCGTCCCGCTCAACCGATCCCGGCGCCGTCCGGTGGGACCAGGGACGCCGCCTGGCCCCGCAACCACTCCAGGAGTGCGGCGATCCGGGCATCGCGCTCCGGCGGGCGCGGGCTGAGCAGCCCGTAGCCCGTACCGTCCGCGACGAACCCGTACGGGGCCGCCAGCTGCCCCCGTACGAGATCGTCGCGGACCAGTGCGTACGGGCCGATCGCGACGCCCACGCCGGCGACGGCCGCCTGGAGGGCGAGGTAGAAGTGCTCGAAGGTCTGCTGGGAGGCGCTGGTGGCGGTGGTGGCCGTGGGCCCGGTCAGCCGGCGCCAGTCGTCCCAGGCGGCCGGCCGGGTGCTGGTGTGCAGCAGGGTGACGCCCCCGAAGCCACGACCCGTGAGGGTCTCCGCCAGCTCGGGGCGGCAGACCGGCCCGATCCACTCCTCGAAGAGCGGCACCCGGCTCACCCCCTCGGGCACCGGGAAGTCGTCCCGGCGCAGGGCCACGTCCACCGTGTCCCGGGCGAAGGCGACCTGACCGCCGCCCGCCGACAGGTGCAGGGTCAGCCCGGGGACCCGGGACGCCAGGTCCGGCAGGCGGGGGATGAGCCAGCGCATCAGGAGGGTCGGCTCGCAGGACAGGGCGAGCGGGCCGCCCCGCTCCCGGCCGGACACCTCCAGGGCGGCCGCCTCGATCAGGTCCAGCGCGTCCCGGACCGCCGCGGCGAGGCGCCGGGCCTGCGGGGTGGGGCGCAGGGAGCGCGGTCCGCGCTCGAAAAGGGGCGTGCCGAGGGCTCTCTCCAGGTTCTGCACCTGGCGGCTGACCGCCCCGTGCGTGACGTGGAGCTCCTGGGCCGCCTGGGTCATGCTCGCGTGGCGCACGGTCGCCTCGAAGGGGAGCAGGGTGTTCAGCGGGGGCAGGTCGGGTCGGCTCATGTGTGAAATCCCGTCACAGGTGGGGTGAGAAGGAATCGCTTGTCCTGCGGCTTCGTGCTGCGCCAGTGTTGATCGTGTCACCGATCCGCTTCACCGCGACCCTAGGGAGCCGGCCAGCGATGCCCTCCTCCGTCGTCGTCCTCGCCGACGACCTCACCAGCGCCGCCGACGGCGCCGCACCCTTCCGGAGGTCCGGTCACCGTGCCCTGGTCCTCTTCGCCCCGCCCGAGGGCCTTCCCGCCGCTGCCCCGGCCCGCGAAGCCGGGGTCACGGCCGTCGACCTCGGCACCCGCCTCGCCGACGCGACCGAGGCGGCCGACCGGACGCGGTGCGCGGCCGGGACCTTCGCGCGTGCGGACCTGCTGGTCAAGACGGTCGACTCGACCCTGCGCGGCCACGTGGCCGCCGAGATCCGGGCCGCCCTCACCGGCTCGGGCCGCCGCGCCGCGGTCGTCGCCCCCGCCTTCCCCGCGGAGGGACGCACGACGGTCGGCGGCGTCCAGTACGTGCGCGGGGTGCGGGTCGACGAGAGCGAGTTCGCCCGCGATCCCGCGCACCCGGTCCGCTCCGCAGACCTCACCCGGGTCCTGCCGGAGGCCACCGTCGTCGAGCCCGGCCAGCTCTGCGTCCTGTCCGAACTCATCAACACCGGCGGGGTGTTCGTGTGCTCGGCGGCCACCGACGCCGAACTGGACGCCGTCGTCGCCGCCGTGTCGCACCCGGAGGACGTCCTCTGGGTCGGCTCCCCGGGCCTCGCCGCCGCTCTGGCGCGCCGGCACCCCCGTGACCCCGCGGACGCGTTCCCCGAACTGCCCGCCGTGCGACGCCCCCTGACGGTCGTGGGCAGTGCCAACCCCGCCAGCAGGCGTCAACTCGCGGCCCTTTACGAGCAGTCGGGTGCGGCCGGCGCCGACGCCGAAGACCTCACGGCCCCCGTCCTGGCGCTGCACACGCCCGACGAGCCGGGCGCCGACCCCGCAGGGCTCGTCGACCGGCTCGCCTCGGACGCCGGGAAGCTGACCGGAATGGGGCTCGCCGACGGACTCGTCCTCACCGGTGGGGAGACCGCCGCCGCCGTCCTCGGCGCGCTCGGCGCCACCGGCATCGAGCTGTACGACGAACCCGAGCCCGGCATCGCCCGCGGCACCGTGTACGGGCCCGGGGCACCCCGCGTCCCCGTACTCATCAAGGCCGGAGGCTTCGGCGACGACGGCACCCTCGTCCGCCTCTGCGCCCTCCTCGCGGACGGAGCGGCCCGATGACCGGCAAGACGCCGCACCCGACGAGCCGCCCCATCGCCGTCACCATGGGCGACCCCCACGGCATCGGCCCCGAGATCACCGTCCGCGCCTGCGCCGACCCGCGCCGCCGCCCCCCGGTCGTCGTCATCGGCGACCCCGACGCCCTGGCCCGGGCCTGCCGCACCACCGGTACGGAGCTGACGGTGCGGACCATCGACTCCGCCGACGGCGCCGGGCGCACCCCCGGCGTCCTCGACGTCCTCGCGGAAGGCCCCGCCCTCCCGGCGGACCTCGCCCTCGGCACGGTCGACGCCCGCGCGGGCGCGGCCTCCTTCGCGTACGTACGCCGGGGCATCGAACTCGCCCTCGCCGGGGAGGTACGGGCGATCACCACCGCCCCCATCAACAAGGAGGCGCTGCGGCTCGCAGGCCTGCCGTACCCCGGGCACACCGAGATCCTGGCCGAGCTCTCGGGCACCGAGCGGTACGCCATGATGATGGCCAACGACGAGCTGCGGATCGTCCTCGTCACCGTCCACCAGTCGCTGCGCAGCGCGATCGACGCGCTCACCGTCGCACGCGAGCTGGACATCATCCGGCTCACCGACGCGACCCTGCGCGGCGGCACCCGTGCAGGTGAGCGTCCGCCCCGGATCGCCGTCGCCGGTCTCAACCCGCACGCGGGCGAGAACGGCCTCTTCGGCCGCGAGGACCTCGACGTCATCGCCCCCGCCGTACGCGCGGCCCGCGCCGAGGGCATCGACGCGAGCGGGCCGCATCCCGCGGACACCGTCTTCATGCGGGCCCGGGCGGGGGAGTTCGACGCCGTCGTGGCGCAGTACCACGACCAGGGGCTCATCCCCGTCAAGTACCTGGGCCTCGAGCACGGCGTCAACATCACCCTCGGCCTGCCGTTCGTCCGTACCAGCGTGGACCACGGCACCGCCTTCGACCTCGCGGGCACCGGCGCGGCCGACCACACGAGCCTGCTCACCGCCCTGCACCACGCCGACGAACTCGCCCAGACGACCTGAGGACGGCCCTTCGTGGACTTCATCTTCATGCTCACCCGTGACGACCGGACCGTCACCGACTGCCTGCACGTCCTGGACACCGTCCGGGACCTCGGCATCACCCACATCGGCTTCAAGGACGTCGGCGTGGACCCCGCGACCCTGCACCGGCTCCACGAGCAGATCAGGGAGCTGGGCGCCACCAGCCACCTCGAGGTCGTCTCCACAGGCCGCGACCATGCCCTCGACTCCGTACGGGCCGCGATCGACCTCGGCGTCGACTGGCTGATGGGCGGCACCTGGATCGAGGAGACCCTTGCCCTGCTCGCCGGCACCCCGGTGCGCTACCTGCCCTTCGCGGGCGAGCCCCAGGGCCACCCGACGCGACTGGCCGGCTCCCCGGCCCGCATCGCCGACGACTGCCGCCGCGCCGAGGCGGCCGGCTGCGCGGGCGTCGACCTGCTCGCCCACCGCGCGACGGAGGCCGCACCGCTCGACCTCGTCCGGGCGGCGCGCGCGGCCACCACGGGGCGCCTCGTCGTGGCGGGCTCGCTCACCACGGCCGCCCAGATCCGCGAGCTGGCCGAGGCGGGGGTGGACGCCTTCACCATCGGCTCGGCCGCCTTCAACGGCTCCCTGCTGCCGAGCGCCGGAACGCTGACCGCCCAGCTCTCCGTCGCCTTGGAGGCGGCGGCGGAGAGCCGGGCGGTGGTGTGAGCGGGGAGCGGATCAGCCGAAGGACTTGATGGCGCTCCAGTTCACCGACAGGACCGTCTTGACGGCGGCGCCGGTGTTGGTGGTGGACGGGTGGTAGACCTTCATCGTGCCGTCGGTGCCGGAGCGGACCCAGAGGTCGGGGATCCGGTCGTTGTTGACGTCCGGGATGCCGATGACGGCGGTGATGTTGGTGGTGGTCCAGTTGGTGCCGTAGGAGGTGTCGACGCCTTCGCGGGAGGCCGCGGCGGTCTTCAGCGAGTTGATGTCGACGCTGCCGGTGACGGTGCCGGGCTTGCCGTGGCGGATGTAGATGGTGCCGGAGTCGAGGCTGCGCCAGAGCAGGTCGGGCGTTCCGTCGA
>NZ_JBITTJ010000023.1:0-76156 GCF_044541845.1 Streptomyces sp. NPDC085481 | reverse complement strand
TCGGGCGTGCGGAACGACATCCCGAGCCCGGTCACCGCGGCGGAGTCGGGGCTCGGGGGGGGGGGGCCGCCCCCGCGCCCGCGCCCCCCCCCCCCCCCCCCCGCCCCCCCCCCCCCCCCCCCCCCCCCGGGGGGGGGGGCCCCCCCCCGGGGGGGGGCCCCCCACCGCCGTACACAAGACGGCGTCACGCCGCCGCGCTGACCGTCACCTCCGCCGGGGTGAGGGCGATGTCCAGGACCTGGCGGACGTCCGTGACCGGGTGGACCTCCAGCTTCTCCAGGATCTCGGCCGGGACGTCGTCCAGGTCGGCCTCGTTCCGCTTGGGGATCACGACCGTCGTGATGCCCGCGCGGTGGGCGGCGAGCAGCTTCTGCTTCAGGCCGCCGATCGGGAGGACCCGGCCGGTCAGCGAGACCTCGCCGGTCATCGCGACGTCCGTCCGGACCAGCCGGCCGGACAGGAGCGAGGCGAGGGCGGTGGTCATCGTGATGCCTGCGCTCGGGCCGTCCTTCGGGACCGCGCCCGCGGGGAAGTGGATGTGCACGCCGCGGTCCTTCAGACCGGTGACGGGCAGCTCCAGTTCCGCGCCGTGCGAGCGCAGGAAGGAGAGCGCGATCTGCGCGGACTCCTTCATCACGTCGCCCAGCTGGCCGGTGAGGGTGAGACCGGCGGCGCCCGTCTCCGGGTCGGCGAGCGAGGCCTCCACGAAGAGGACGTCGCCACCGGCGCCGGTGACCGCGAGCCCGGTCGCCACACCGGGCACCGCGGTGCGGCGCTCGGCCGGGTCCTGGGCCGACTCGGGCACGTGGTGCGGGCGGCCGATCAGGCCGCGCAGGTCGTCCACGCCGACCGTGAACGGCAGCTCCCGGTCGCCCAGTTCGTGCTGGGCCGCGACCTTCCGCAGCAGCCGCGCGATGGACCGCTCCAGGTTCCGTACGCCCGCCTCGCGGGTGTACTCGCCCGCCAGCTTCCGCAGCGACGCGTCCTCCAGGACCACCTCGCCCGGCTCAAGACCCGCCCGCTCCAGCTGCCGGGGCAGCAGGTGGTCACGGGCGATGACGACCTTCTCGTCCTCGGTGTAGCCGTCGAGCCGCACCAGCTCCATGCGGTCGAGCAGCGCCTCCGGGATGGCCTCCAGGACGTTCGCGGTCGCCAGGAAGACGACGTCGGAGAGGTCCAGTTCGACCTCCAGGTAGTGGTCGCGGAAGGTGTGGTTCTGCGCCGGGTCCAGGACCTCCAGGAGGGCCGCCGCCGGGTCGCCCCGGTAGTCGGAGCCGACCTTGTCGATCTCGTCGAGCAGGACCACCGGGTTCATCGACCCGGCCTCCTTGATCGCCCGGACGACCCGGCCGGGCAGCGCGCCGACGTACGTCCGCCGGTGACCGCGGATCTCCGCCTCGTCACGGACGCCGCCGAGCGCGACCCGGACGAACTTGCGCCCCATCGCGTGCGCGACGGACTCGCCCAGCGAGGTCTTGCCGACACCCGGCGGGCCGACCAGGGCCAGGACCGCGCCGCCGCGCCGACCGCCGACCACGCCGAGGCCCCGCTCGGCGCGCCGCTTGCGCACCGCCAGGTACTCGGTGATCCGCTCCTTCACGTCCTCCAGGCCCGCGTGCTCGGCGTCCAGGATCGCCTTGGCGCCCTGGATGTCGTACTGGTCCTCGGTCCGGTCGTTCCACGGCAGTTCGAGGATGGTGTCCAGCCAGGTGCGGATCCAGGAGCCCTCCGGGGACTGGTCGCTGGACCGCTCCAGCTTCTCGACCTCCTTGAGGGCCGCCTCGCGGACCTTCTCGGGCAGGTCGGCGGCCTCGACGCGGGCGCGGTAGTCGTCGGACTCGTCGCCCTCGGTCTCGCCGTTGAGCTCGCGCAGCTCCTTGCGTACGGCTTCGAGCTGACGCCGCAGCAGGAACTCGCGCTGCTGCTTGTCGACGCCCTCCTGGACGTCCTTGGCGATGGTCTCGGCGACGTCCTGCTCGGCCAGGTGCTCGCGCAGCTGCGCGGTGGCGAGCTTGAGGCGGGCGACCGGGTCGGCCGTCTCCAGGAGTTCGACCTTCTGCTCGACGGTGAGGAAGGGCGAGTAGCCGGAGTTGTCGGCGAGGGCGCCGACGCCGTCGATCTGCTGGACGCGGTCGACGACCTGCCAGGCGCCGCGCTTCTTGAGCCAGCTGGTGGCCAGCGCCTTGTACTCCTTGACCAGTTCGGTCACGGAGCCGGGCAGGGGCTCGGGCAGGGTCTCGTCGACGACGCTGCCCTCGACCCACAGCGCCCCGCCGGGCCCCGTCGTACCGGCGCCGATGCGCACGCGGCCGCGGCCGCGGATGAGCGCGCCGGGATCGCCGTCGGACAGCCTTCCGACCTGCTCGACGGTGCCGAGCACGCCGGTCCCGGCGTAGGTGCCGTCCACCCGGGGCACGAGCAGCACCCTGGGCTTGCCCGTACCGGCTCGCGCGGCGGCCTGGGCGGCCTCGACGGCGGCCCGGACGTCGTTGTCGGACAGGTCCAGCGGCACCACCATTCCGGGCAGCACGACCTCGTCGTCGAGCGGCAGCACAGGCAGAGTGAGCGGCGCGGACGCCATGGACTCAGAAGCCATGATCTCCCCTTCGGCAGTCAAGTTGAGCTATGTGGACTCAATGCACGTGAGCCCGGGAATGTTCCCCGCCCGGCGTTCGCTCTGAGCGATCGCTCTCGCGCAGCCCGTGAACAGGCGATGTAATACCTCAATGGATATCGCAGCCATTACCTCAGCCTGGGTGGCCGGCTGGACCGTCTCCCGCGGCACCCCGCCCGCCGTCGTCGAGCCCTGGGGCTACCGGATCGACGTGGGGCTGCCCACGCACCCCTTCCGCCATGTGCTTCCGCGGCCGGACGCGGTGTCCGTGGGCCGGCTGTGCGCCGGGGTGGCCGAGCCGTACGCCTGGCTCAAGGTGATGGCGACGCCGGAGGAGGTGGCGCCCTGGATCACCGAGGGCTGGACCATCCCGGACGACCCGGGGTTCATGATGACGAAGCGGCTCGACCCCTCGGTCCGGCCCGCCCCGCCCGAGGGGTACGCGCGGACGACGGAGAGCCGCGACGGGGTGATCCGGGTCCGCATCCTCGCCCCCGACGGCACCCTGGCCGCCCGCGGGCAGATCGCGCCGACCGGGGAGACGGCCGTCGCCGACCAGATCGAGACGGATCCCGCACACCGCCGCCGGGGCCTCGGCGCCAACGTGATGCGCACCCTGGAGGCCGCCGCCGCCCAGGCGGGCGCCCGGACCGGTGTCCTGTCGGCGACCAGGGACGGACTCGCGCTGTACGACTCGCTCGACTGGTCCTACCGGGGCCCGCTGACCGGCGTCGTGCGCACGGCCTGAACCCTTCCTGACGCGCGTCGAGCCGTTGCCCTTGGGCGCGCGCCGAGCGGTTCCCGGGCGCGCGTCGAGCCGTTCCGGCTGCGCCGGCCCCGGGGGAGGGGGCATGCTCGCCTCATGGAGCGTGCGAAGCGGTACGGGTCGAGGTACGGGGCCGCGGTGGTGCTGGCTGCGGTGGTGAGCGTGACCGGCTGCTCGGGAGCCCCGGCGCAGACCGGCGACAAGCCGGGCCTCAGCGTCCCCCCGGTGCCGACCGGACCGGCCACGCCGACGGCCACGGCGACCGCGGGCCGGGACGAGCCCGCGCCGCAGGAGGTCCTGGTCGAGGTGGTCGTCAACGGTGGCTTCGCCGGGGTCCGCAACAAGCTGGTCGTGCACTACGACGGCTCGTACACCACCCGCTCGGGCACCAAGCCGCCCAAGGACGGCCGGATGACCGCCACCGAGGTCGCCGCACTGCGCGCCGCACTGGAGGACCCGGCCTACGCGAAGGTCCCGGACCGGCCGTCCGGTCCGCCGGTCGCCGACGGCTTCCAGTACTTCATCACGTACCACCACCGGCTCGTCGTCGCGGGCGACGGCGAGCGCCCGCCCGCGCTCCAGCGGGTCTTCTCCGCCCTCCCCGAGGGCGGCCCGCCGACCAGCCCGTGAGCCGCCGCGCCGGGCCGGGCCCGTGGGCCGTGGCCCTAGGAACCACCGGTCTGTCCGCGGGGAGCTCGGTTTCACCGGCATCGCCTGCACCGACTGGAGCCCGCTGACCGACGCGGTGATCTTCGGCGAGGTGCACGAGGCGCGGGCGCGGGGCGTGCTGCCGCGCTCGACGGCGGCGGTGGCGGCCTCCCGCCCGGACGTGCGGAACGACACCGTGGACCCGGTCTTCCCGTACGGGCACGGCCTGGATCTCTGAAATCCGCTCGCCCGGAATCCGCTCCGCCGCCCATCCGCTCCGCCCGTACGGCTCGTTAAGCGATTGCCCCGGCCGTCCCCGCCCCGCGAGGATGGCCGGGTCCGACCGTACGTACCCGAGCCACGGAGTGACCATGACCGGCCCCGTCACCCTCGACCGCCGCGAAGGCCCGTACGGAGAGGTCGTCCTGCGCAGACGGGGCACCCACCACGAGATCATCGCCAACGGCACCTTCCTCATGGACACCTCCGACGGCCGCTCGGAGCGGCTCCTGATCGACGCGGCCATGGACGCGCTGCCCGGGCCGGTCCGCGACCGCGGCCCCGCCGTCCTCATCGGCGGCCTCGGCGTCGGTTTCTCCCTCGCCCACGCGGCCGCCGACCCCCGCTGGGGCCGGATCGCCGTCGCGGAGCGTGAGGAGGCGATCATCGACTGGCACCGCCGGGGCCCGCTCGCCGCGATCTCCGGCACCGCGCTCGCCGATCCGCGCACCGTGATCCTGCACACGGACCTGGTGGGGTACCTGCACACCTCTCCGGACACGTACGACGCCCTCTGCCTGGACATCGACAACGGGCCCGGCTGGACGGTCACCGAGGACAACGAATCCCTGTACTCCGCCCAGGGTTTGGCGGCCTGCGCGGCCCGGCTGAACCCCGGTGGAATCCTCGCCGTGTGGTCGGCCAGGCCGTCCGCCGATTTCGAAGGGTCGTTGCGGAATGCCGGATTCAGCGGGGTACGGACGGAAGAGATCCCCGTTGCCCGGGGCGTCCCCGACGCGGTCCACCTCGCCATCAGGCCTGCGTAGCCGGGACGGCGTCGCTGCCTCTAGGCTGCTGCACCGACACAGGCGACGCGAGGCGGGGCAATGGAGCAGACACACACCACTCACCACGGTGCGGCGACCACTCCGGGGGCCCAGCGGCGCGTCCTTGTCGTCGAGGACGACACGACGATCGTCGAGGCGATCTCCGCGCGGCTGCGCGCCGAGGGCTTCCTGGTCCAGACCGCGACCGACGGCCCTGCCGCCGTCGACGCCGCCGAGGCCTGGCAGCCGGACCTGATGGTCCTCGACGTGATGCTGCCCGGCTTCGACGGGCTCGAGGTCTGCCGCCGGGTGCAGGCCCAGCGTCCCGTACCGGTCCTGATGCTCACCGCGCGGGACGACGAGACGGACATGCTGGTCGGCCTCGGGGTCGGCGCCGACGACTACATGACGAAGCCGTTCTCGATGCGCGAGCTGGCCGCCCGGGTGCACGTGCTGCTGCGCCGGGTGGAGCGGGCCGCGCTCGCGGCGGTCACTCCGCGCAGCGGCATCCTGCGGCTCGGCGAGCTGGAGATCGACCACGCGCAGCGGCGGGTCCGGGTCAGGGCCGAGGACGTCCACCTGACGCCCACCGAGTTCGACCTCCTGGTCTGCCTGGCGAACACCCCGCGCGCGGTGCTCTCGCGCGAGCAGCTGCTCGCGGAGGTCTGGGACTGGGCGGACGCCTCGGGCACCCGGACCGTGGACAGCCACATCAAGGCGCTGCGCCGGAAGATCGGGGCCGAGCGGATCCGTACGGTCCATGGGGTCGGATACGCGCTGGAGACCCCGGCGCCGTGAGCCGGCCGGGGCGGGACACCCGACGAGCCGGCCGCCGGAGCCGTGAGCGGCGCCGGATAGCGATCTCGATCAAGACGAAGCTGGGCGCGCTGGTCGTCGGGGCGGTCCTGCTGACCTCCTGCCTGGCCCTGGTGGCGATCCGGACCTCGACCGAGTTCCGCTACATCACGATCTTCGCGATGATCGCGACCCTGCTGATCACCCAGTTCGTGGCCCAGTCCCTGACGGCCCCGCTGGACGAGATGAACACCGTGGCCGGCTCGATCTCGCGCGGCGACTTCAGCCGCCGGGTGCGCGGCGCGGACCGCCGGGACGAGCTGGGCGACCTCGCCTCGACGATCAACCGCATGGCGGACGACCTGGAGGCCGTGGACCGGCACCGCAAGGAGCTGGTCGCCAACGTGTCGCACGAGCTGCGCACGCCCATCGCCGCGCTGCGCGCGGTCCTGGAGAACGTCGTGGACGGGGTCTCCGAGGCCGACCCGGAGACGATGCGCACCGCCCTGAAGCAGACCGAACGGCTCGGCCGTCTCGTGGAGACGCTGCTCGACCTGTCACGTCTTGACAACGGTGTCGTCACGCTCAGGACGCGCCGTTTCGAGGTGTGGCCGTATCTGTCGGGCGTGCTGCGGGAGGCGAACCTGGCGGCCTCCCAGCGCGGCCTGACCACCAGCTCGGGGCTGCACAACCGTACGGACGTCCATCTGCACCTGGACGTGTCACCCCCGGAGCTGACGGCGATGGCGGACGCGGAGCGGCTGCACCAGGTGATGGCGAACCTGATCGACAACGCGGTCAAGCACTCGCCGCCGCACGGCCGCGTGACGGTACGGGCCCGGCGCGGCCCGTACCCGGACTCGCTCGCCCTGGAGGTCGAGGACGAGGGTCCCGGCATTCCGGAGTCGGAGCGGCACAAGGTCTTCGAGCGCTTCAACCGGGGCACGGTCCCCGCGCAGCCGGGTCCGGGCAGCGACGGCGGCACGGGTCTCGGCCTCGCGATCGCCCGGTGGGCGGTGGATCTGCACGGCGGTCACATCGGAGTGGCCGAATCGTCACGCGGCTGCCGCATCAGGCTCACTCTTCCGGGCAGCCTTCCTCCACGGGATTGACGTAGGGTTCGAACCGGAAGCTCTTGTTCTGCGTGTAGGTGTACGAGTTCTCGCCGAGTCCTCGTACGACGGACGCGCGGGACCTGGGCAAGGGTGCGGCCGGACAGGGCCGCAGCCAGGCTTTCTCGTACCCGTACGAGGGCAGAACCACGGTTGTTTCCCGCCATTCACGGCACCGAAACACCTCGTCAAGTGTGACTTGCGCGACGTTGGAGTGCCCGGCCTGCACCTCTCGGCCAGGGAGGCGTAGCCTTTATTTCCGCTGTCCATCACCTTGTGAAGCGGAAGAGGGCGGTTGCCGCCGTGTCGTCTCAGTCCCCCAGTACCCCGAGCTCCCCGACCGACCAAGACGGGCAGGGAAAGTCCCCTGCTACCGCCTTCGGTGCCAATGAGTGGCTCGTCGACGAGATCTACCAGCAGTACCTCCAGGACCCGAATTCGGTCGATCGTGCCTGGTGGGACTTCTTCGCCGACTACAAGCCCGGTGCCGCGGAGACTCCCGCCGCCCCGGCCGCCACCACCCCGAGCGCGCCCGCCGCGCCGCAGGCGCGCCCCGCACAGGCCGCGCCTGCCGCCGCCGCTCCGGCCGCCCCGGTGGCCGCTCCGGCGCCCGCCCCGGTCCAGCCGGCCGCGGCCCCTGCCGCTGCCGCCCCGGCGCCCGCTCCCGCGAAGCCCGCCGCCGCTCCGGCCGCCAAGGCCGCGGCACCGGCCCAGGCACCGGCTCCGGTCAGGGCCAAGGAGGCCACCGAGGCCCCCGCAGGCCCCGAGCTGATCACCCTGCGCGGCCCGGCCGCCGCGGTCGCGAAGAACATGAACGCCTCGCTGGAGATGCCGACGGCCACGTCCGTCCGCGCCGTCCCGGTGAAGCTGCTCTTCGACAACCGGATCGTCATCAACAACCACCTGAAGCGTGCCCGGGGCGGGAAGATCTCCTTCACCCACCTCATCGGCTACGCGATGGTGCAGGCGATCAAGGCCATGCCGTCGATGAACTACTCCTTCGCGGAGAAGGACGGCAAGCCGACCCTGGTCAAGCCGGAGCACGTGAACTTCGGCCTCGCGATCGACCTGGTGAAGCCGAACGGCGACCGCCAGCTCGTCGTCGCCGGCATCAAGAAGGCCGAGACCCTGAACTTCTTCGAGTTCTGGCAGGCCTACGAGGACATCGTCAAGCGCGCCCGCGTCGGCAAGCTGACGATGGAGGACTTCACGGGCGTCACGGTCTCCCTGACCAACCCCGGCGGCCTCGGCACCGTCCACTCCGTGCCGCGTCTGATGCCCGGCCAGTCGGTCATCATGGGCGTCGGCTCGATGGACTACCCGGCCGAGTTCCAGGGCACGAGCCAGGACACCCTCAACAAGCTCGGCATCTCGAAGGTCATGACGCTCACGTCGACCTACGACCACCGGGTCATCCAGGGTGCGGCCTCCGGCGAGTTCCTGCGGATCGTCTCCAACCTCCTCCTCGGCGAGGACGGCTTCTACGACGAGATCTTCAAGTCGCTGCGCATCCCCTACGAGCCGGTCCGCTGGTTCAAGGACATCGACGCGTCGCACGACGACGACGTCACCAAGGCCGCGCGCGTCTTCGAGCTGATCCACTCCTACCGGGTCCGCGGCCACGTCATGGCCGACACCGACCCGCTGGAGTACAAGCAGCGCAAGCACCCCGACCTGGACATCACCGAGCACGGCCTCACCCTGTGGGACCTGGAGCGCGAGTTCGCGGTCGGCGGCTTCGCCGGCAAGTCGATGATGAAGCTCCGCGACATCCTCGGCGTGCTCCGCGACTCGTACTGCCGCACCACCGGCATCGAGTTCATGCACATCCAGGACCCCAAGCAGCGCAAGTGGATCCAGGACCGCGTGGAGCGCCCGCACGCCCGTGTGGAGCGCGAGGAGCAGCTGCGCATCCTGCGCCGGCTGAACGCGGCGGAGGCTTTCGAGACCTTCCTGCAGACCAAGTACGTCGGCCAGAAGCGCTTCTCCCTGGAGGGCGGCGAGTCCGTCATCCCGCTGCTCGACGCGGTCATCGACTCCGCGGCGGAGTCGCGCCTTGACGAGGTCGTCATCGGCATGGCCCACCGCGGCCGCCTGAACGTCCTCGCGAACATCGTCGGCAAGTCGTACGCGCAGATCTTCCGCGAGTTCGAGGGCAACCTCGACCCGAAGTCGATGCACGGCTCCGGCGACGTGAAGTACCACCTGGGCGCCGAGGGCACCTTCACCGGCCTGGACGGCGAGCAGATCAAGGTCTCGCTGGTCGCCAACCCCTCGCACCTGGAGGCGGTCGACCCGGTCCTGGAGGGTGTCGCCCGCGCCAAGCAGGACGTCATCAACAAGGGCGGCACGGACTTCACCGTCCTGCCGGTCGCCCTGCACGGTGACGCGGCCTTCGCCGGCCAGGGTGTCGTCGCCGAGACCCTGAACATGTCGCAGCTGCGCGGCTACCGCACCGGCGGCACGGTCCACATCGTCATCAACAACCAGGTCGGCTTCACCGCGGCCCCCGAGTCCTCGCGTTCGTCGATGTACGCGACGGACGTGGCCCGCATGATCGAGGCGCCGATCTTCCACGTGAACGGCGACGACCCGGAGGCGTGCGTCCGGGTGGCGCGGCTCGCCTTCGAGTTCCGCCAGACGTTCAACAAGGACGTCGTGATCGACCTCATCTGCTACCGCCGCCGCGGTCACAACGAGGGCGACAACCCGCAGTTCACCAACCCGCAGATGTACACCCTGATCGACAAGAAGCGCTCGGTGCGCAAGCTGTACACCGAGTCGCTCATCGGTCGCGGCGACATCACCCTGGAAGAGGCGGAGCAGGCGCTCCAGGACTTCCAGGGGCAGCTGGAGAAGGTGTTCGCGGAGGTCCGCGAGGCCACCGCCGCCCCGGCGCCGGCGAACGTCCCGGACGCCAAGCCGGCGTTCCCGGTCGCCGTCACCACCGCGGTCTCCCAGGAGGTCGTGAAGCGGATCGCCGAGTCGCAGGTCAACATCCCCGACCGGGTCACGGTCCACCCGCGCCTGATGCCGCAGCTGCAGCGTCGCGCGGCGTCGATCGACGACGGCACCATCGACTGGGGCTTCGGCGAGACCCTCGCCATCGGCTCGCTGCTCATGGAGGGCACCTCGGTCCGGCTGTCCGGCCAGGACTCGCGCCGCGGCACCTTCGGCCAGCGGCACGCGGTGCTCGTGGACCAGGAGACCGGCGAGGACTACACCCCGCTGCTCTACCTGGCCGAGGACCAGGCCCACTACAACGTCTACGACTCGCTCCTGAGCGAGTACGCGGCGATGGGCTTCGAGTACGGCTACTCGCTGGCCCGCCCGGAGTCCCTGGTGGTCTGGGAGGCCCAGTTCGGTGACTTCGTCAACGGCGCGCAGACCGTCGTCGACGAGTTCATCTCCTCGGCCGAGCAGAAGTGGGGCCAGACCTCCGGCGTCACGCTGCTGCTGCCGCACGGCTACGAGGGCCAGGGCCCGGACCACTCGTCCGCGCGCCCGGAGCGCTTCCTGCAGATGTGCGCGCAGGACAACATGACGGTCGCCATGCCGACGCTGCCGTCGAACTACTTCCACCTGCTGCGCTGGCAGGTGCACAACCCGCACCACAAGCCGCTCATCGTCTTCACCCCGAAGTCGATGCTGCGTCTGAAGGCCGCGGCGTCGAAGGTGGAGGAGTTCACCACCGGCGGCTTCCGCCCGGTGATCGGCGACGCGACGGTGAACCCGGCCGACGTCCGCAAGGTCGTGTTCTGCTCCGGCAAGGTCTACTACGACCTGGAGGCCGAGCGGCAGAAGCGCGGCGACACGGAGACCGCGATCATCCGCCTCGAGCGTCTGTACCCGCTGCCGGGTGCCGAGCTCCAGGCCGAGATCGCCAAGTACCCGAACGCCGCGAAGTACATCTGGGCGCAGGAGGAGCCGGCGAACCAGGGTGCGTGGCCGTTCATCGCGCTCAACCTGATCGACCACCTGGACCTGGCGGTCGGCGCGGACATCCCGGCGGGCGAGCGCCTGCGGCGGATCTCCCGCCCGCACTCCTCGTCCCCTGCGGTCGGTTCGGCCAAGCGTCACCAGGCCGAGCAGGCGCAGCTGGTCGCGGAGGTCTTCGACGCCTGACCGGTGCCTGATCAGGTGCCTGACCGGTGCCTGATCAGCGCCTCATCAGCGCTCCGTACGACGCCGGAGGCCCGGCACCCCGAGTGGGTGCCGGGCCTCCGGCGTTTCCCGTCGGCCGGCGTTCAGCCGAGGTAGGCCTCGAAGTCCCAGTACGGGCGGTTGCGCTGGCGGGCGGAGAGGGTGTGCGGGTGCTGGGCGCCCAGGGTCCGGGTGAGGGTGAGGAGCGCGTCCTCCTCGACCTTGCCGGCCTCCTCGACCTCCCGCAGTCCGCGCAGGTCGGCGGCGAGGGCGATCTGGCAGGAGAGCGTCAGCGGGTGCTCGTTGCCGAGGATCCGGCGGGTCTTGCGGAGGGTCTCCCGGCTGAGCTCGGTGGCGTCGGCGACCCGGCCGTTGAAGTTCCTGGCGGCGGCCGTGTTGAGGGCGCAGCCGAGGACCCAGGGGTGGTCGCCGCCGAGGGAGGCGGTGAGTCCGGCGAGCGCGGACTCCAGCATGGCGAGGGCGTCGGCGCGTTCGCCGGAGGCCTGCATGACGAGGCCGGTGTTGGCGAGCATGCCGGTGGCGACGGGGTGGACGGGGCCGAGGAGGGTGCGGTAGCCGGCCTCGGCCTCGTGGGTGAGGTCGCGGGCCTGGCTGAGGTCACCGTGCTCGCGCAGGTAGCTGGCGTAGTTGTTGATGAACGACAGGGTCACGTAGTGGTCCCGGCCGTGCACCTGCTCGATCTGGTCGAGGAGGCTGGCCATCTGGTTGCCGATGTCCTGCTGCGCGCCGCCCTCCCGACGCCGGCAGAGCGCCAGTTGGGCCCGGGCGGACAGCGTCTGCGGGTGCTGGGCGCCGAGGACCTGGACGTGCAGCCGGACGTTGGCCTCCTGGCGGACGAGGGCGTCGCGGTAGCGGCCGAGCAGGCGCAGGTCGTGGACGAGGGCGTTGCCGGAGTTGAGGGTGTTGACGTGGCGGGCGCGCAGCACGTTCTCGCGCCGGGCGAGGGTGTCGACGTCGAGCTCGTACGCCTCCTGGTACCGGCCGAGGAGCCGCAGGACGACGCCCAGGTTGTGGCGGGCGACGAGGGTGACGAACTCGGCCTCGCCGAGGAGGCGCCGTGAGGTCTCCAGGACCTCGCGCTGGAGGGTCTCGGCCTCCTGGTACTGGCCGAGGTGGCGCAGGTTCGCGGCGACGTTGCTGTTGCAGAAGAGTTCGCCGAGCTCGTTGCGCGCGGTGGCGCGGGTGAGCCGGTCGAGGAGGGCGCGGTCGAGGGCGTGGGCCTCGCGGAAGCGGCCGCTGGAACGCAGGATGTTGCCCTCCTGCGTGGTGAGGTCGAGCATCGGCTGGGCGAGCGGGTCCATGAAGTCGGTCCACTCGCTGCGGATCTGTTCGGCGAGCCGGGCGCCGGCCTTGAACTCGCCGCTGCGGTAGCAGTAGCGCAGGCAGTTGAGGACGGCGTTCTGGATGCGCGGGTTGCGGCTGGTCAGGGCCCCGGAGGGGACCAGGTGCGGGAGGAGTTCGGCGTACTGGGGCCAGTGCCTGCTGTCCATGGGGTCGCCGGGGTCGGCCTCGGCGAGCAGGGTGCGGACGGCCTTGCGGTGGGCCGTGCGGTGGTCGCCGTCGGTGAGCCGGGCGACGATGTCGTGGACGAGCCGGTGCATGTGGACGGACTCCTGGTGCGGGCCCGTCTCGGTGCTCATGGTGCCGCGGCTGTCGCGGGTGAGCACGGAGTAGTTGACCAGGGTGTCCAGGGCCCGGGTCCAGGCCGCGAGGTCGGTCGCCATCCAGCGGAGGTCCTCGGGGAGTTCGGCCTGGGGGTAGGAGCGGACGAGGCCGAGCGGGATGCGTCCGGGGGCGAAGGAGGCGCACAGGCTGAGGATCTCGACGGCCTGCGGCTGGGCGCGCCGGAGCCGGTTGATCAGTATCGACCAGGAGGTGAGGGAGGCGTTCGGGAAGCCGTCTCCGGCGGTCGGGTCGTCGACGGTGGAGAGGTGCCCCTCGCGGACCATGCGCAGGTATTCGGGCGCCTCCATGCCGGACTCGCCGAGCCAGGCGGCGGCCTGGACGAGCGGCAGGGGTACGTCGCCGAACTCGGCGGCGACCTCGTCGGCCTCGGCCGCGGTGATGTGCGGGGCGCGTCGCATCAGGTAGGCGGTGGACTCGGCGCGGTCGAAGCTGGGCACTTCGAGGATGTCGGTGTGGTCGGTCCAGGCGCGGTTGCGGGAGGTGATGAGGACGTGTCCCGGACCCTGCGGGAGCATGACGCCGACGCCCTCGGTGTCGTCCCAGCCGTCGAAGACCACCAGCCAGCGGGCGTGCGGGTCGCCGCGGCGCAGGGCCTCGCGGACGGCGCGGATGCGTTCGCCCGGCTCGTTGCCGACGGGGAGTTCGAGGGCGGCGGCGAGTCCGCCTAGACGGTCGCGCTGGATGTTGCGGTCGTCGGAGCTGACCCACCAGATGATGTCGTAGTCGGGGCTGAAGCGGTGGGCGTACTCGGCGGCGATCTGGGTCTTGCCGATGCCGGACATGCCGAGCAGGGTGCAGGCGGCGTTGCCGCGGTCGGCGTCCATGAGGCGCTGCTGGAGTTCGGTGAGGAGATCGTCGCGGCCGGTGAAGCGACGGTTGCGGCGCGGCACCTCGCCCCAGATCTCGGGGGGCGTGTCGGGGTAGCGGATGACCGGGCCGAGGGCGGCGCGGCGGCCGCCGGCCCGGCGCGGCTCGATGCCGAGCCGGGCGAGGACGCGGGCCTCGGCCTCCTCCTCGCCGACGCCCCAGAGGCTGACCGGTTCGAGGACGGCGGTGGCCGGGAGAAGGGGCCGGTTGGTGAGGTTGACGGCGGCGAAGCGGTCGGCGTGGGCGGCGACGAAGCCGCGCAGCACGTCGTTCCATTCGCCGGCCGGACGCGGACCGAGTTCGAAGAACCAGTCGTTGAGGACGAGCAGCACCTGGCCGCGGGCGAGCAGCAGGTCTTCGAGCGAGTCCTCCAACGGCACCTGGCGGGGCGGGTCCCAGCGTTGCGGGGTGGTCCGGACGCCGTGTGCCTCCAGGCGCTGTGCGATCCAGGTGGCCCAGGGGCGGTGATAGCCCGGGAAGACCACCAGGACGTGTTCGGGTGCTGTCGGTGCGCCGCGGTCCGCGGTGGCCGAGCCGCCTGACCGCCCCTGTTCCGCCATGAGTTCTCCCTACTCGCTCACGTGCCACGCAGTGTCATGTGCCGTCGGCACAGTGTTACCCAAGGGCGCCCCGGGTGGTGCCGAGGCTCGCATGATGCCGTCGCATCCGGTCCGCGAACTCCCGCCCTGCACTGGTCAGTTCATCGGATTGAAGCAGGATCTCCAGGGCTTCGCCCACCTGATCGTGGAAGCGCTCGAACTGCTGCCCGGCCGCGGTCCGCCACGGCGCGGGCAGGCCGCCGCCGGTGGCGGCCCTGCGCCACAGGTCGGTGAGGGCGAGATGGGCGTAGACGCCCTGGTAGACGCCGGAGACCGGTCGCGCGTCGGGCCGCCAGCCGACCCGGTGCACGGCGGCCCCGCCGGAGCGGTAGAGCGGCACGAGGTCGTGCAGGGCGGCGAGTTTTCCGTGGTGCACCTCGTGCACGAGGGTCTCGGCGAGCTCCCGCGGCCCGCGCGGCAGCGTCGTGAGTACGGCTCCGGGGGCGGCGCTCAGGGTGGCGCCGACCGCTCCGGTGTGCCGGCCGTCGGAGACCAGGGGCACGACCACGCGTACCGCGCGGAGGGCCTCCGCGGCCCGGCCGGGGTCGGTGCGGGCGAGCAGCTCGTGGGCGGCGCGCCAGCGGGCGGCCCAGAGCGGGAAGGCGTCGGCGGCGCGCTCGGCGGCGGGGCGGCCCCGCCCGCCGATCCCGCCGGGGGGTACGCGGTACGGATCGAGGTCGTCGAGCACGGCGGTGCCGCCCGGCAGGGTGCGCAGCGCGCTCCAGCGGTGCCCGAACCCCCTGATGCGGCCCGCCCGCGCCCCGGCCGTGAGCAGCACGGTGCGCGGGAACCGGGCGTCGGCGGGGCCGATTCCGGCGGTGCGGCCGCGGAAGCGGATCCTGGCCCGCTCGGCGCCGACCCGCAGCCGCCCGGCGCCGGTGAGGGCGAGCCGGCCGTGCGGGGCGGCGACCTCCCGGTCGAGGGGGCAGCCGGCCCGGAGCGCGGCGGTCGCGGCGATGGCGTCCCAGTGCGCGAGCAGCGCGTCGAAGGAGGCACCGGGCGGTGCGGCGAGGGCGGCCACCAGCCAGGTGCCGGTGGTGGGGTAGTCGATGACCCGGTGAACCGGGGCGGGCCGGTGCAGTTCCGCCCGCTCCATCAGCCGCCAGGAGGCGTCGAACCGCTCGTACAGCTCGGGGTGCAGGTCGTCGCGCCGGCGCTCGACCCGGGTGCGCAGGGCCTTGAGCAGCAGGCGGCGCCGGGCCCGGGCGGCCGAGTGCAGGAGCGGGCCGCCGGCCGTGTCGGGGCGGGTCCGGGCCAGCTGGGAGAAGGCGGCTTCGGAGAGGGGCCCGGGGGTCATTCGGAGCCGCCTCGCGTACGCGCCGAGGTCCGGGTTCGCGACGCGGCCCGCGCGTCCGCCGATGCCGGTATACGCGACGCGGCCCGCGCGTCCGCCGATGCCGGTATACGCGACGCGGCCCGCGCGTCCGCCGATGCCGGGGTACGCGACGCGGCCCGCGCGTCCGCCGATGCCCGCGGCACACATCTGACCGGAAACCGCCGGTCGGCCGGTGCCGGGCGGGCGTCAGCGGAGGCCATCGCCCCCCGACGCCCAGGACTCGCCGAGCTCCAGTGCCCGGTCGAGCACCCGCTCGACCTCCGCCACCAGGTCAGGGTGGTCCATGACCCGCAAGGTCCGCAGGTCGACGGTGGCGAGGTCGGGCAGGGGCGGAGGCGGCTGTCCGGCGTCCCGGCCGGCGCCGGTCGGCCACTGCGTGTGCTCCAACACCCTCGACTCCTCCTCACCGACCCTTGTCCCCCACGGTCGTAGCGGCGCAGCGGTTCTTCCCGACGCCGGAAAGGCGGAAACCCGTTCGACTCAACTGCGCCCATTCACGCCCCCGTTATCAAGCCGTTCCGATTCCGCCGACGCGGCCTACGTCTCCGGCCCCCGCCAGGCCCACCACGGTGGTGCGATCCGGCGCCGTTCCTCCCTGGTGAAGCGGGCCGGCAACGGGCGCGGGCCGGCGCTCGCCTCGGCGAGCAGGGACCTGGTCCGCTCCACGTCGGCCCAGTCCACCGGCACCAGCGCCGCGTCGAGCCGGCGCCACTGCTCGGCGGCGGCGCGCAGCACCGTCGCGGCCCGGCCGTCCCGGCCCATCAGGTGCAGCACGGCGCCCTGGGCGTGCAGGGCACGGGCCGCGGTGACCGAGCCCGGGGTGTCGCCGTGCGCGGTACGGGCGTCCTCGGCGGCCCGCTGGTAGGCGGTGAGCGCGTCGGCGAGCTGGCCGTCCCGGGCCGCCTCGCTCAGCTGGAGCCGCACCCAGCCCAGTTGCAGCCACACCTCGGAGCGGGGTCCGGGCTCGCGCGCGGTGCGGACGGACTGGTCGAGGAGGTGGCGGCTCTCGTACAGGTCGGGCAGGAAGCCGGCCCGGTCGAAGCGCAGGGCGAGGACGCTGCCGATGAGGATCCGGGCCCGGGAGCGGGCGGCGGAGTCGGCGGGCAGGCAGGTGAGGGCCTCGCGGAGCACGGACTCGGCCCGGTCGACGGGTGCCGTGCCGGTCCCGGCGGCGGCGCGCCGCAGCAGGGACTCGCCCCAGGTCATGAGGAGCCGGCCGCGCTGCTCGCCCTCGGCGGGGGTGAGCAGAGTGGCCTGTTCGTACGCCTCGTCGGCGGCCGGTCCGTCGCCGGTGGACTCGTGCAGCCGGGCCCGCGCGGTGGTCCAGCGCAGCCGGAGCGCGGTGGATTCGCCGAGCAGCGGTTCCGCCCGGTCGAGCGCCTCGGCGACCGGCGCCGTGTCGGGGCCCGCGAGCCGGAGGGCGTCGGCGAGGTCGAGCAGGAGCGGGCCGCTCTCCCCCGCCGCCAGGGCCAGCGTGAACGCGGCCGCCGCGGCGGCGCCTTCGCCCTGGGCGAGCAGCAGCCGTCCACGGCGTACGTGGAGGGCGTGGCGGTGGCTCTCGGGCCAGTCGGCCGGGTCTCCGGCGAGCGCGTCGAGGGCGGCGGCCAGCTGTCGGGCCTCGCCGGTGTGCCGCCACAGGGCGTGCCGGGCGGCGGCCTGTTCGAGTCGGGCCTCCGCCCAGTCCACGCCGCCGGGCGTGGCGAGCCGGCCGGCCCGTACGAGCTCGGCGACGGCCCGGGTCAGCAGCTCCTGACGCTGCCCCGCGTCGCGTACGGCGGCGGTGCCGGCCTGCGCGTACAGCACCTGGCCGAGGACGAGCAGGGCGCCGGCGGTGTCCTCGGGCGGGCCGGTCGGGCCTTCGCCGCGCAGGGCGGCCTCCACCATGTCGCGGGCGCCGGCGAGCAGCGAGGGGTCGGACCGGGCGCGCCACTGGGCGAGCAGCCGGCGGGCGGCGTCGAGCGGTTCGGGGGTGACGAGGTCGGGGTGGTAGAAGCGCAGCACGCGCGCGGGGATGCGGGCGAAGATCTCCGCCTCCGCGCCGGCCGGCTCCTCGCTCTCCTCGCCGGGACCGGTGACGGCCGGCTCCTCTTCGGTGCCGTGTCCGGCGAGCCGGGCGGCTGCGAGGGCAGGGAAGTTGCGCATGCCCTGGCCGAAATGGCGCTCGACGAACTCCGAGCAGTGCTTCAGCACGAGTGCGGCGGCGCCGCGGTCGAGCGAGCCGAGCAGGTGCTCCTGCACCGCCGGCGGATAGCTGAAGCAGGGGTACGGGGTGGGGCCCGGCAGCCGTCGTAACAGACCGCTGAGCAGCACCTCGGCCAGCTCCATGGGGCCGGTGTCGGGGAGCATCGCGCGCTGCACGAGCTGCATCACCGGCAGGGCGAGCGGGGCGGCGGCGAGGTGGACGGCGAGCCGTACGGCGCCGGGGGACGCTCCGGCGCGGAAGGCGCGCAGCAGCTCCTCGTCGCTGCGGCGGGCGCCCCGGGCCGCCGTGGTGGCCGCCGGGCGGGCGGGCTGGGAGCCGATCCGGGC
Organism: Streptomyces sp. NPDC085481; assembly: GCF_044541845.1. Taxonomy (NCBI): domain Bacteria; kingdom Bacillati; phylum Actinomycetota; class Actinomycetes; order Kitasatosporales; family Streptomycetaceae; genus Streptomyces; species Streptomyces sp. NPDC085481. Next base: position 57,994 of record NZ_JBITTJ010000023.1, on the reverse strand, counting down.
GGCCCAGCCGCGGACCGCTCCCCCGCCGTGGCCGGTGAGCAGCCGGGCCCAGGAGGCGAAGGCCTCGGGGGTGGGGGTGAGCACGGGAACGGCCCGCAGGTCGGGGGCGACGGGTTCCCAGGCTTCCTCGTCGGCCTCGAAGCGGGGCCGGCCGCCGGGGGCGGCGGGCCGCAGCAGGGTGCCGGACTCGACGGGCAGGGCGGTGCGGGACCACAGGCGCGGGGGCAGCGGCTGGACGAGGGCGAGCGGGGACTGGCGGGGCCACTGGTGGATGAGCCGCTGGGCGGCGCCGCGCTGCCACAGGGGGCCGACGCAGTCGCTGACGATCAGGGTGAGGCGGCGGCCGGTGGGGTCGTGGAGCTGGTCGCCGGGGCGCAGCCGGGGCCGGCCGTCGGGGTCGGAGGTGGTGGTGACGAGCGGCGGGCCTTCGCCGGTGTCGTAGAGGCGGTGGACCTGGACGTCGCGGAAGGCGCCGGACTGCTGGCAGGCCTGGCGCAGCTCCTCGACCATCCGGGTCCACACGACCATGGCCGGCCCGGTGTCCATGAGGAGCTGGATGTCGGGGCGGCGGCCGGCGGCGGGACGGAGCACGGGGGTGAGGATGCCGGAGGCGGCGCTGTGCTCGGCGGTGGCCTCCTCGTCGAGCCGTCCCTCGCCGGGCCGCGAGGGGAAGAGGGTGGCGTAGTGGCGCAGTGGGCGGAGCGCCTTCTGCAGTCCGAGGAGTCCGGGCAGCGCGTTGGCGCCGGGGGCGCGTACGGGGAGGGCGGCGCCGGGGCCCGTCCCGCCGGCCCGGCCCGTACCACCGGCGGGTCCCGCGCCTGCCATGCCTCCGGCGCCTCCGATGCCGGAGCGCATGCGGAGGTCGACGGTCTCGGTGGCCCGGGCCGGTGGGTCGGATGGGGCGTCAGGGGGCTGAGGTGCCTCGGGGACGGGGGCGCCGGTGGCCGGATCTCGACGGTCCTCGGCGGATTCGGGCACAGGTGTGCCCGGCGGCCGGTCCCCTTCCCGGTCCTCCGGGTCGGCGCTCGGCAGCCACTGGGCGAGCCAGACGGCGTCCGCGACCTCCTCGGCGGTCGGGTCCTGGCCGCCGGCCCGCAGTCTGCGGGTGAGTTCTTCCAGGTGCATCCGGTGTCTCCGGTGCATCCGGCCATCACCTCGGCTGATCGAGCGGCTGCATGAGCATGTCCGCGATGCGTTCCCGGGTCACCCGCTCGGTGCGGGGGGCGTGCTGGGTGAGATAGAGGGCGTTGAGCAGTTGGTCGGTGGCGATGACCTCGCCGGGCTCCCGGTCGAGGAAGCGGTCGACGAGGCCGGGTTCGGCCGCGGCGGCGTCCGCGCCGAGATGGGCCTCGATCATGGCGCCGAGCTGCTCCTCGCCCGGGGGTTCGAGCTCCAGGCGGATGCAGCGGCGCAGCAGGGCGGCGGGGAAGTCCCGTTCGCCGTTGGAGGTGAGGACGATGAACGGGAAGGTCGTGCAGCGGATCCGGCCGCCGTACACGGGGACCTTGCGTCCGTCGTCGGTGAGCACCTGCACGACCGGCTCGCGGTCGGCGAGCCGCTCCAGTTCGGGGATCGCGAACTCGCCCTCTTCCAGGGCGTTGAGCAGGTCGTTGGGCAGGTCGAGGTCGCTCTTGTCGAGCTCGTCGATGAGCAGCACCCGGGGCAGTTCGGAGGGGAGCAGGGCGGTGCCCAGAGGGCCGAGCCGGATGTACGAGCCGATGCCGGCCGGGCTCGCGGCGGTCGCCTCGGAGTCGGCGCGGGCGCGCTCCAGCTGGACGTCCTGGAGGCGGCCGATGGCGTCGTAGCGGTAGAGCCCGTCCTGGAGGGTCGACCGGCTCACGATGGGCCAGCGCAGGACGCGGCCGAGGCCGAGCTCATGGGCGACGGCGTGCGCGAGGGTGGACTTGCCGGTGCCGGGGTTGCCGGTGACCAGGAGCGGACGGCGCAGGTAGAGGGCGGCGTTGACGGCGTCCGTCTCGGCGGGCCTGGGGTGGTGGTTCTGGACCAGCCTGCGGCGCACTCCGAGCCGCCGGTCGGAGCCGGCCAGGGTGTCGTCGGCGCCGCCGGCGGAGAAGTCGCGCCAGGGCGGCGGGGCGGGCAGCCGCCGTATCTCGTCGTGCGGATGGCCGGCACCACGGTAGATCCGCCAATCGTTCACGCCTGACTCCTCCTGGCAGTGGTGACTTCGCCGGCCCCGTCGAAGGTACCGCTTGGCGCCCGGTCTGCCGACGTTCAAACCGGTCCGGTTGTGGGGGAGTTGAGTCCGTACGGGGGAGGCGGGCGCGGGCCCGTGCCGGGGATCACCGGTCGGCCTCGCCGAGCAGCGGCGGCCCCTGGAGGAGGTCGTCGAACGGAGGCCGGTCGGGCGGGTCGTAGAGGACGGCCAGGTCCTCGGCCCAGGCGTGCTCGGACCGTTCGCGCGGGTCGGCCTCCGCGTCGGCGACCCGCATCCGCAGGGTGCGGACCGGCCGGTGCAGGCCGTCGGCGCCGCCGGCGCCCGCGAGGAGCTCGCCCGCGCGCTTGTGGAACTCGGCGCAGTCGGTGTGCTCGCGAGCGCCGTGCCGCCACAGGGCGATCGGGTGCCCGGCGGCGAGCGCGGCGTCCATCGCCCGGTGGCCGTCACCGCCGGAGACCGGGCCGCAGAAGACGGGCACGCTGCCTTCGGCCGCGGCGTCGAGCCGCTCGTACGCGGCCATCCGGCTCTCCCGGCGGATGTGCGGGGCGTGCGCCTCCGGCCCGGCGGCGAGGACCTCGGCGCGCAGCGGCACCGCCCGCAGCGGGCCGCCTTCGCTGCCCCGCCAGCGCCGGCGCCACTCGGGCGAGGGCGGATGGTGGCTGCGGTGCCGGTCGCGGACGACGACGATCCGCCGCTGGCCGATGGGCAGGGACCGCTCGCCGAAGTGCTCGTCCTCGGGCGCGAGCCGCCAGGTGTCCAGCGGCAGGTCGAACAGCTCGCGCGGCAGCACCACTTCGACGGCGGCGAGGTGGTCGCCGCTGTCGCCGCGGCCGAGGGCGTCCAGGAGGGGTGCGCGCAGGGTCTCCTGGAGCCGGTCGCGGCTCACGCCGTTGTCGTCGCCGCGCAGCGGGCTGACCGTGCGCCCGTCGAAGAGGAGCATCACGCGCCAGGCGTAGCGCTGGGGGGTGCTGTACGGGACGCGGTCGACCTCGACGCGGACGTCGGCGCGGGCGCCGGGCTCGCGGCGTGGGGTGGCGGGAGGGTCGGACCTGACGGGCTCGGGCCGGTCGTTCGGGTCGGCGGGGGCGGGGGGTGCGGCGGGGCCGAGCAGGGCGGCGAGCTCCTCCTGGACGGCCGCGTGGGCGCCGCCGGACTCGTCGGCGATCCAGTCGATCAGGCCCTGCAGGGCGGGCCCTGGGCCGTAGCGCCCGGTCAGGTGCCGGACGATCTGCGCCGCGTACAGCAGGACGGCGTCGAGCCCGAGGTCGGTGCTGTCCGGCCGGTTCTCCTGCTGGGTGGCGTGGAGTTCGTGCAGGAGGCCGACGCCGTCGCGCCAGGTGCGGGCGTCGGTCTCCAGGACGGCCTGGTAGTCGGGGTGCAGGACGCGGCGCTTGACCTCGTCGACCAGGGCCATGACCTCGCCGGGGCCGGTGGGCGGCGGGAGTTCGGCGAACCGCCCGTACAGCTGGACCCGGCGGCCCGGGCTGACGCCCCGCGCGGTGGCGGGCCACAGCTCCATCTGGGCGGCGGTCCAGGTGCGGCCGCCGCCGAACGAGCGGTAGCGGGCGAGGTGATGGCGGTCGTGGGCGCGCAGCACCTCGTGCAGGACCCGGCCGCCGGGCACGTCGTGGAGCTCGCGCAGGGCGGTGAGCGGGACGGCGGCGCCCTCGTCGCGACCGCGGCCCTTGTTGAGGCCGATGACCGCGCCACGGCGCAGGTCGACGACGGGTCCGCCGGACAGGCCCTCCACGGGGAGGCTCCAGCGCAGCAGCAGGGCTCCCCCGTCGACGGCGTGGGCTTCGCCGAGCGCGTGGCGGACCCGGACCTCGCCGGTCTGGTGGGACCAGCCGTGCAGGCTGATCGGGGTGGGGGTGGTCGGCGGGCGCTCGCTGAGCCGTACGCAGGCGGCGTCCGCGGCGTCGGGGACGCGGACGAGCGCGAGGTCCGGGAAGTCCCAGCGGGCCGGCTCCTCTTCGGGCGTGGCGGGGCGCGGCTTGGCGAGCACGACCTGGCCGACGGTCTCGCCGCCCTCCCAGGTGATGCCGACGGCCGGTTGGTCCCTCCACACCGCGCTTCCCCCCTTGGCCACGACATGGGCGCAGGTCAGCACCCAGCCGGGGGCGATGAAGAAGCCCGTGCCCCAGTACGGGTCGCCGTGCGGGTCATACCCGCCACCGGGAGCGGCGATGCGTACGAGTGCGGGGCGCACGAGCGCGTCGAAGGCGCTCATACGGCGCCATCGGCCGCCGGGCGCGGATGCGGGGCGGTATCGGGCCTGCTCCCGGGCGTGCTCGGCGATGCGTTCTCCGGGGAGACGGCGCGTGCGTTCTCCGGGGAGACGGCCGGTGCGGGGACGGCGGGGACGGCCTGCCCCGGTTCCACGGACGCCGGTCCCGGCTCGGTCCACGTCAGGGAGACGTTCACCGAGGCCTTGCCGCCACCGTCGGCGAGTACGCCGATCACCTTGCCCGCCTGCGCGGACAGTTCGATGCCGAAGCTGACGGCGACCTCGACCGTGCCCTGCGGATCGAGGCCCGCGCGCAGGGAGCCGACCACCCCGCGCACCACGTCGGTGAGGCCGCCGGCCATCGAGACGACCCGGTCGCCGAGGCCGGTGTCCTGGAAGCCGCCGCCGTGGTCCAGCTCCTCCGCCTGGCTGATCCGGGCCCAGACGGGCGTCCCGTCGTCCAGCCGTATCCGGGCGATTCCCTGCGTCACAGCGGCCCCCGCTCCCCGAGACGATGATGAAGAAGGCTAGTCCGTGGTGCGGGGGAGGAACAGGGGACGCCGGTGGGCCGTCCTGCCACGGCCTATTCTGATCGCATGTACTTCACCGACCGTGGCATCGAGGAACTGGAGAAGCGGCGAGGCGAGGAGGAGGTCACCTTCGAGTGGCTCGCCGAGCAGCTGCGGACGTTCGTCGATCTCAACCCCGACTTCGAGGTGCCTGTCGAGCGCCTCGCGACCTGGCTGGCCCGCCTCGACGACGACGAGGACGAAGACGAGTAGGGCGGAGTAGGGGCCGAGCAGAACCCGGTAGAGCCGAGCAGGGTGTGGGGGCGGGGCGGGGGCCCTATGCCCCGCGCACGCGGTCGTAGACGAGCCCGAACGCGCCGTGGGCGACCAGAAGCGCGCCGGCCGTCGCCCAGCCGCCGCTGCGGCGGGCGATCCCCCAGGCGAGCAGCGGCACTCCGGCCGCGAGCTGGGCGGCGCCGAGCAGCCGGGCCTTCGGGCCGCGCAGGTACGGGCCGAGGGGGCCGCCCTCCACGACGTCGAGCTCGGCGCGCACGGCATCGCGCCAGCCCGGCCATTCGAGGTGCTCGGCGCCCTGGGCGCGGGCGGCGGAGCGGAGCCGCTCGGCGCTCTCGCCGGGCGCGAGGCCCGCGGGCAGGTCGAGTCCGGTGCGGGCGAGGACGGCGGTGACGCCGACGAGCCGGCTGTGGGCGTCGGCGTCGCGGTCGGGCTCGGTGAGCGGTTCGAGTGCCTGGACGTCGAGGACCGGGTCGAGGGCGAGCCGGGCGGCGAAGGTGTGCATGGCCTCGTCCTCGCCGACGGGCGTTCCGTCGGCGAGCCAGGTGTAGCCGACGGTGCGGCGGAAGCCGGCGGCGAGGGTGTACCCGGCGCGGTCCGCGTCCCACCACAGGGCGAGGACGGGCCAGCCGGCGGCGGAGACGGCGAGGGCGGTGGCCCAGCCGGTGACGACCCGTTCGACGGGTTCGCCGCCGTCTAGCCAGGGCTTGCCCTCGGGCACGAGGACGCTCCAGTCGGGTCCCGCGGGGGCGAGGAGGAGCTGTTCGCGCAGCAGCTGGGCCGGCGGGCGGACCGCCCGGGGATCGGCGCGGCAGAGCAGCAGCGCCCCGGCGGGGCGGGGTCCCGATGTCGCGTTCATGGCCCCTACGCTAGGGCAATTTGCCCATGTACGGCGGAGAATGTCGCACCTTCGACCACCCCCGGTCACCCCTGTCACCCCTGCCAGGGAAGAGTCGGGGTTGACTTGGCCGGACCGAGATATATCGTGTCTATCGAGAGACGCGATATGTTGCGTCGCTGCTCGCCAGACACGGGAGGTCAGCACCATGACAGAGTGGTCCGTCACCGAGCCGCGGAAGCTCGCGCTGGCCGAGCCCGTGACCCGGCTCCAGATCCGCGTCGTCAACGGCACGGTGAACGTCGTGGGCACCGACGAGAGTTCCGCCCGCCTGGAGGTCTCCCGGATCGAGGGCCCGCCGCTGATCGTCACGCAGGACGGCTCCACGCTGACCGTCACCTATGAGGACCTGCACTGGAAGGGCTTCCTCAAGTGGCTCGACCCCAAGGGCCACCGGCGCACGGCCGTCGTCTCCGTCGCCGTGCCCGCCGGCACCGACGTCGAGGTCGGGGTGGTCGGCGCCGAGGCCGTGATCTCCGGCATCAAGGGGCGCACGGACGTCCGCGGGGTCACCGGCGACACCACCCTCGTCGGGCTCTCGGGACCGGTCCGCGCCGAGACCGTCTCCGGCAGCCTGGAGGCCCAGTCCGTCACGGGTGCGCTCCGGTTCAACTCGGTGACCGGGGACGTCACCGTGATCGACGGGGCATGCAGCTCCGTGAGGGCCGAGACGGTCAGCGGGGACATGGTCGTCGACCTCGACCCGGCCGCGGGGCTCGACGGGCCCCCCGCCGACATCCGGCTCACCAGCGTCTCCGGCGAGGTCGCCATCCGGCTCGCCCACCCGGGGGACGCCAAGGTCGAGGCCAGCACGACCAGCGGGTCGGTCTCCAACGCCTTCGAGGACCTGCGGGTCGGAGGCCAGTGGGGCGCCAAGTCCATCACCGGCACCCTCGGCGCCGGCCGGGGCACGGTCCGGGCGACCACCGTCTCCGGCTCGATCGCCCTGCTGCGCCGCCCCGAGCCGGAGCCCGAAGGCGACGGCTGGACCGCCACCTCCCCTGCGTCCGGAAAGGTCCTCTGACATGCCGCCCGTCTTCGCCCACGGCCGACTTCGCCTCTATCTCCTGAAGCTGCTCGACGAGGCCCCCCGCCACGGGTACGAGGTGATCAGGCTCCTGGAGGAGCGCTTCCAGGGTCTGTACGCGCCCTCGGCGGGCACGGTCTACCCTCGGCTCGCCAAGCTGGAGGCCGAGGGTCTGGTCACCCACGCCACCGAGGGCGGCCGCAAGGTCTACTCGATCACCGACGCGGGCCGCGCCGAACTGGCGGGCCGCGGCGGCGAACTGGCCGACCTGGAGGTGGAGATCCGCGAGTCCGTCTCCGAGCTGGCCGCCGAGATCCGCGACGACGTGCGCGGGGCCGCCGGCAAGCTGCGCAGCGAGATGCGGGCGGCGGCCACCGCCTCCCGCTCCGCCGAGGCCACGTCCTTCGCCGACGCCAAGGAGGAGCTGCGCCGGGCCAGGCAGGAGTGGAAGGAGCAGGCCCGCCAGGCCCGCGCCGAGGCCCAGTCGGCCAGACGTCAGGCCAAGGAGTTCCAGCGGATCGCCCGGCAGGTCCAGGAGCAGGTACAGGACCGGATGACCCACGGCGAGTGGCCGAAGGGCGTCTGGGAGGGCATCTCCGACATCACCGCCCAGCTCGGCAGCCTGGTGACGGGCACGGCGCACCCCAAGGCGCCGGGCCACGCCCCCTCCCCCGAGCAGGCCGTCTCCGACTGGGCCAAGGACGTCGAGACCGCGGCCGAGCCGGCCCGTGAGCTGGACCGCCTCCTGGACCGGTTCCGTGACGACGTCCGCGACGCGGCCCGGGACCACGGCGTGAGCCGCGACCAACTGGCCGAGGCCCGCCAGCACCTGGCGACGGCGGCGGACCGGATCACCGCCCTGCTGAGCCCGGAACGGAGCGACCGGAAGGACGTGTGACGTCCACCCCCGGCCCACGAGGCAGCGCGCGCCCGTCAGCGGCGGGTCGCCGTCACCGTCACCCGTGCGCCCGGGGCGGCGAGGACCCAGGCCCGGCCCTCGGTGCGGCGCAGCACGATCGCCCTCCCCCGGGCCGCGACCTGCCACGCGCCCGGGGGCAGGGAGAGCTCGGTGAGCCGGGAGCGGTGCCGGCCCGCGGAGTCGTAGACCAGCCGGTAGACGCCCGTGGCCGGGTCGTACGACGTGGAGCGGACGGTGCCCGCGACGGCCTCCGCGTACGGCTCGGCGGTCAGCTCCTTGTTCGTACGGAAGGTCCCGGCGCCGTCCACCGCGCAGTAGCCGCCGCCGTAGCACCAGACGTAGCCCGCCCAGCCGGAGCTGTAGCGGCCGAGGGAGGCCATGGCCTCCCGGTAGAAGCGGTTCATGTTCGGCAGGGAGTTGTTGAGCGGGCCCCACTCGCCCACCACCACGGGGACCTTGTACTCCTTGGGGTACCGGGTCACCGCCTGCTCGTAGCTCTCGATCCACCCGGCGGCGGGGTCGTAGTCCGCGCCCGCCTCCATGCCGCTGTTGTAGAAGTGCGGCGCGTACACCACCTTCGGGTCGTCGATCCGGCCGAGCCCGGTCGGCACGCCCTCGCCGACGATCGGGGTCGGCTCGACGAAGACCCAGCCGTCGCGGTCGGCCGAACGGACCGCGTCCGCGAGGCGGTTGTACATCGGGGTCAGCTGCTCCCGCTCGATCCGGCGGGCGGCGGTCGGCAGGTCCTCGCCCTCCCTCAGCTCGCCCATGGGCTCGTTGATCAGGTCGTAGCCGAGGACGGCCGGGTGGTCGCGGAAGCGGTCGGCGAGCACCCGCCACATCCGGGCCTGGGCGCGGCGCAGGTCCGCGTCCTCGTAGAGATGGGTGAAGGCGCGCTGCACGGCGGGCTCGAAGTACTCGGCGAACCAGTCGTCCGGGTGCGGGGTGAAGGGCAGGCCGTCGGTCCTGGTCGCCCACTCCGGGATGCCACGGTGGCCGAAGGCGGGCCCGAAGACGTCCTGGTGGGCGTCGATGAGCACCTTGACGTCGTACTTCTCGGCCCAGCCCAGGACGCGCCCGATCTTGCGCAGATACGCCTGGCTGTACTGCCCCTGCCGGGGCTCCAGGTCGTCCCAGAAGACGAGCAGCCGGGCGAAGTCGAAGCCCTTGGCCCGCATGTCGCGGAAGTGTTTCTCGGTGATCGCGCTCAGGGCCTGCTCGCCCCGGTGGGCCTTGTCCTCGACGTTCCAGCCGCGCAGCGTGAGGGCGCGGCCGCGGGAGTCGGTGAGCCGCGGTATCGCGTCCTCGCCGGTGTCGGCGTGCGCGGCCGTGGGGGCGAGGAGCGAGGCGACAACGGCGGTCGGCACAAGGGTGGTTCGCAGCAAGGGGGGCCTCCGGCACGACGGTGGGGTCGAGGTTCGCGGTGCCGGAGATCCCATCAGCATGACTGACGAGTCATCAAGACGTCGTCAGGACGATCTTTCCGAAGAGCTCGCCGGACGCCATCTTCTCGAAGCCCTCGCGCGCCCGGTCGAGCGGCAGCACCTCGTCGATCACCGGCCGCAGGCCCGTGGCGGCGCAGAAGGAGAGCAGGTCCTCCAGTTCGTCCTTGGAGCCCATGGTCGAGCCGACCACCTTCAGCTCCAGGAAGAAGATCCGGGTCAGTTCGGCGTGCGCGGGCCGGTCGCCGCTGGTGGCACCGGAGATGACGAGCGTGCCGCCGGGCCGCAGCGACTTGACCGAGTGCGACCAGGTGGCGGCGCCGACGGTCTCGATGACCGCGTCCACCCGCTGCGGCAGGCGCGCGCCCGGCTCGTACGCCTCGACGGCACCGAGCTCGACGGCACGCTTCCGCTTGGCCTCGTCGCGGCTGGTGGCGTACACCCGCAGGCCGGCCGCCTTGCCGAGGGCGATCGCGGCGGTGGCGACACCGCCGCCCGCGCCCTGGACGAGGACCGAGTCGCCGGGCCGTACACCGGCGTTGGTGAACAGCATCCGGTACGCGGTGAGCCAGGCGGTCGGCAGGCAGGCGGCCTCCTCGAAGGAGAGCTCCTTGGGCTTGGGCAGCACGTTCCAGCTGGGCACGGTGACGCGCTCGGCGAAGGTGCCCTGGTAGCGCTCGGTCAGGATGGAGCGCGGCTCGTCCGGGCCGACTCCGTGGCCGGTCTGGCCGATGACGGAGTGCAGGACGACCTCGTTGCCGTGCTCGTCGATGCCGGCGGCGTCGCAGCCGAGGATCATCGGCAGCTTCTCCTCGGGCAGCCCGACCCCGCGCAGCGACCACAGGTCGTGGTGGTTGAGCGAGGCGGCCTTGACGGTGACGGTGGTCCAGCCGGGCCGCGCCTCGGGCTCGGGGCGTTCGCCCAGTTCGAGGCCGTTCAGGGGCTGGTCGCGGTCGATTCGGGCAGCGTAGGCAGCGAACATGGGCCTGACATTAGGGCCGAAGGGGAGCGTGCGAAACCGCGCGCCGGTGTGACGCATGTCCCTCGCCCCCGCCGTCGGCGCACACGAAAAGGCCCCGCCCGGTTCGTGGAACGAACCGGACGGGGCCTTCCCGCACAGATCCCGCCTCAGCGGCGGGCGACGCCCTCCGCGCGGGCGGCGGCGGCGACGGCGGCCGCGACGGCCGGGGCGACCCGCTCGTCGAACGGCGACGGGATCACGCAGTCGGCGGAGAGCTGGTCGCCGACCACGTCCGCGATCGCGTTGGCCGCGGCGATCTTCATGCCCTCGGTGATCCGGGAGGCCCGGACCTGGAGCGCGCCGGCGAAGATGCCGGGGAACGCGAGGACGTTGTTGATCTGGTTGGGGTAGTCCGAACGGCCGGTGGCCACGACCGCCGCGTACTTGTGCGCGACGTCGGGGTGCACCTCGGGGTTCGGGTTGGCCATGGCGAACACGAAGGCGTTCGGCGCCATCGACGCGACCGCGGCCTCGGGGACCGTACCGCCGGAGACGCCGATGAAGACGTCGGCGCCGGCCAGCGCGTCCTCCAGGGAGCCGGTGAGGCCCGCCTTGTTGGTGAGCTCGGCGATCTCGCGCTTGACCTCGGTGAGGTCGTCGCGGTCGGTGCTCACGACGCCCTTGCGGTCGGCCACGCAGACGTCGCCGAGTCCGGCCTCGAGGAGGAACTTGGCGATCGCGACGCCGGCCGCGCCCGCGCCGGAGATGACCGCGCGCAGCTCGCCGAGGGTCCGGCCGGTCAGCTTCGCCGCGTTGCGGAGGGCGGCGAGGGTGACGATCGCGGTGCCGTGCTGGTCGTCGTGGAAGACCGGGATGTCCAGGCGCTCCTGGAGCTTGCGCTCGATCTCGAAGCACCGCGGCGCCGAGATGTCCTCCAGGTTCACGCCGCCGAAGGACGGGGCGAGCCGGACGACGGTCTCGACGATCTCGTCGGTGTCGGTGGTGGCGAGCGCGATCGGCACCGCGTCCACGCCGCCGAACTGCTTGAAGAGGATGGCCTTCCCCTCCATGACCGGAAGCGACGCCTCCGGGCCGATGTCGCCGAGGCCGAGCACCGCCGTGCCGTCGGTCACGACCGCGACGACCTGGGACTTCCAGGTGTAGTCGTTGACCAGCTCGGGCTGCTCCGCGATTGCCGTGCACACCTTGGCGACGCCGGGCGTGTACGCGAGGGACAGGTCGTCCTTGTCACGCAGCGGCACGGTGGCCGTAATGGCCATCTTGCCGCCGCGGTGCAGCGCGAAGGCCGGATCGAAGGGCTCGCCGGGAGCCCCTTCCGTACCACTGTCGCTGCGAGGATTGACGATCTCCGCTGCCATTGGGTTGACCCCTTAAGTCTTCTTCATTTGAGGGTGGCCACTCCCGGTTGAGGAGGGGTGGGTGGGTCCCGCGGCCGCCTTGTCTGGCAGCCGCGCGGGCGCGCCGCACAACGCGCCCTGAGCCCCGGATGAGGGGTGTGAGGATCCTTCTTACCGGACAGACGGCTCCGGAGACGAGTCGATACATCCTCGGTGACGCGACTCATACCGAGTGCTACCGGGTACGGACGGAGAACGACACGTCACTCGATGTCCGGAAAGATACTTTCCCGACCCGAATAGCGGAGTTCGCTTCGTCCGAATGACGAGATCGGCGGGATAATTTTCGGTAGCAGGAAACACTTTCCGGAGAAGGTTCTGCCTAGGGACGTCTGGGCACGGCGATTCGGCCACGACCCGTTACCCGATTTTGACATCCGAGGCCGTCGGATTGAGGCGGTCCGAATGGCAAGATGCCCGTAATCACACGAGGTCGCGGCACTCGAAGCTGCGTGCGCGGCCTAAGGCAACTCCCTCACACGCCGGAGGAACCCGACCATGACCGCACGCTCCACGCGCTGTACGACCGCCGCCAAGACCCGCACGTCCCGTCTTGCCGCGGTCGCCGCCATCGCGGTCGCCGGCTCGATGCTGCTGACCGCCTGCGGCGACCAGACCGAGGGCGGCTCGACGAAGGAGAGCGGCTCCGCCACCAGCGCCGCCGGCAAGGCCCCGCTCTTCTCGAAGCTCCCGGCCGACATCCAGAAGGCCGGCGTCATCAAGGTCGGCACGGACGCCTCGTACGCGCCGATGGAGTTCACCGAGGGCGGCAAGATCGTGGGCGTCGACCCCGACATCGCCGCCGCGCTCGGCAAGCAGCTCGGTGTGGAGTTCCAGTTCACCTCGGGCACCTTCGACGGCCTGATCACCTCGATCTACACCGGCCGCCAGGACCTGATCATGTCCTCGATGACGGACAACAAGAAGCGTCAGGAGGGCCTGGACGACTCCGGCAAGAAGATCGGCAAGGGCATCGACTTCGTCGACTACTTCAGCTCCGGCGTGTCCCTGCTCGTCAAGAAGGGCAACCCGCAGGGCGTCAACTCCCTCGACGACCTGTGCGGCAAGACCGTCGCCGTCCAGCGCGGCACGATCTACGAGGACACCTTCAAGGCGCAGGCCGCCAAGTGCGGTGACAAGAAGCTGACCATCCAGGCCTTCGACACCGACGCCGAGGCCCAGACCCGCGTCAAGGCCGGCGGCGCCGTGGCCGACCTGAACGACTACCCGGTGGCCGCGTACATCGCGAAGACCTCGGGTGGCGGCAACGACTTCGAGGTCGTCGGCAGCCAGAGCGACGTCGGCCTCTTCGGCATCGGCGTCTCCAAGGAGGACACCCAGCTGCGCGACGCCGTCAAGGAGGCGCTCGACGCGATCATCAAGGACGGCTCCTACGCCGATGCCTTGAAGAAGTGGAACGTCGAGGGAAGCGCCGTCAAGTCGGCCACCGTCAACGCCGGCAACTGACCTCCCCGCTCCACTGAAGGGCAGTCGTCATGACTGACAAGATCTCCAAGGACCCGGCCGCCGCTCCGGCCGGGTCCGGCCCCTCGGGCACGCCGTACGAGGCCATCAAGGCCATCCCCGTACGGCACTACGGCCGCTGGGTGAGCGCGGTCGTGGTGGTCGCGCTCCTCGGCTGGCTCCTCTACGCCTTCTCCCAGGGCAACATCATCTGGGACACGGTGTGGGACAAGCTGTTCGACCCGTCGGTCCTCGACGGCCTGGCGAACACCGTGATCATCAGCGTCACCTCGATGGCCCTCGGCCTCGTCCTCGGCATCGTCTTCGCCGTGATGCGGCTGTCCAAGAACCCCGTGACCGGCGCCGTCGCCTGGCTCTACATCTGGTTCTTCCGCGGCACCCCGGTGTACGTGCAGCTGCTGGTCTGGTTCAACCTGTCGCTGATCTTCGAGTACATCAACCTCGGGCCGATCTACAAGAACGAGACCGTCGACGTCATGACGCCGTTCATGGTCGCGCTGCTCGGCCTCGGCCTCAACGAGGGCGCCTACATGGCGGAGATCGTCCGCGCGGGCATCCAGTCGGTCGACGAGGGTCAGACGGAGGCCGCGCACGCGCTCGGCATGTCCCAGACGAAGACCATGGGGCGGATCGTCCTTCCGCAGGCCATGCGGGTCATCGTGCCGCCGACGGGCAACGAGTTCATCAACATGCTGAAGACGTCGTCGCTCGTCTCGGCCGTGCAGTACACCGAACTTCTGCGGGCCTCGTCGAACATCGGCAGCACGGCCGGCGCCGTGATGGAGATGCTCTTCGTCGCGTCGATCTGGTACCTGGCGCTGACCAGCGTGTTCAGCATCGGCCAGTACTACCTGGAGCGCCGTTTCGCCCGCGGTTCGACGCGCAGCCTGCCGCCCACTCCGCTCCAGCGGATCAAGGCAAACCTGATCATGTTCAAGCGTTCTCCGGAGGGGTCGCGATGACCGGCCAGCCCATGGTCAAGGCCGAAGGCGTCCACAAGTCCTACGGCGCGGCGCACATCCTCCGGGGTATCGACCTGGAGGTCCAGAACGGTGAGGTCTTCTGCCTGGTCGGCCCGTCCGGCTCCGGCAAGTCGACCTTCCTGCGCTGCATCAACCACCTGGAGCGCGTCGACGGCGGCCGTCTGTCGGTCGACGGCCAGCTGGTCGGCTACCGCGAGAAGAGCGGCAAGCTGTACGAGCTGAAGGACAGCGAGGTCGCGGTCCAGCGCCGTGACATCGGCATGGTCTTCCAGCGCTTCAACCTGTTCCCGCACATGACGGCCCTGGCCAATGTCATGGAGGCGCCGATCCAGGTGAAGGGCGAGTCCAAGGCCGTGGCCCGCGAGCGGGCCCAGCAGCTGCTCGACCGGGTCGGCCTGGGCGACAAGCTGGGCAACTACCCCTCACAGCTCTCCGGCGGCCAGCAGCAGCGCGTCGCCATCGCCCGTGCGCTGGCGATGGAGCCGAAGCTGATGCTCTTCGACGAGCCGACCTCGGCGCTCGACCCGGAGCTGGTGGGCGACGTCCTCGACGTCATGCGGGACCTGGCCGAGTCGGGCATGACGATGATCGTCGTCACGCACGAGATGGGCTTCGCCCGCGAGGTCGGCGACTCGCTGGTCTTCATGGACGGCGGCGTGGTGGTCGAGTCCGGCAACCCGCGCGACGTCCTCGGCAACCCCCAGCACGACCGCACGAAGGCGTTCCTGTCCAAGGTGCTGTGACAAGCGGCAAGGAGGGGCGGTACGGGAGTCCCGTACCGCCCCTCCTTCCGTGTTCTCCGCCGGAGGCCTACCTCACGGCGAGGCGTCCGACGCCCTACCTCACGGCGAGGACCATGCTGTCGGAGGGCGAGGCCCAGACCGTGCGGGCCTCGCCGAAGCCGGCCGTACGGAGGGCGTCGGCGTGCCAGCCGGGCCCGGGCGCGTCGCCGTCCGCGTGCTCGCCGTAGATATCGAAGCGGCGGGCGGTGGGCTCGGCGAGGACCGGGTCCTTGGCGGCGAGGGCCCACCAGTCGGCCCAGTCGAGGACGCCGGCGGCCCTCTCGCGGTCCATCCGGGCGTGCCGCTGGGCGCGCTCGGCGGCGTTGATGCGCGGGGTGGCGGGGTCGATCATGTGGTCGGCGTTCATGAAGACGCCGCCGTCCCGGACGATTCCGGCCAACTGCCCGTAGAGCGCGGCGAGGGGTTCGCTGTGCAGCCAGTGCAGGGCGGTGGCGGTCAGCACGGCGTCGTACGAGTCGTGGGGCAGCGCCGCCGTCCACGCCGGGTCCTTGAGGTCGGCGGTCACGAGGGTGACGCGCTCGTCCCCGTCGAAGGACCCCCGGGCGATGGCCAGCAGGGCGGGGTCGAGGTCGACGCCGGTGCTGGTGGCGCCGGGGAACCGCTGGAGCAGCCGACTCGTAATACTCCCCGTACCGCAGGCGAGGTCGAGGACGCGGGGCTCGGGTCCCACGAGCGCCTCGACCATGTCGAGCATCACGCGGAACCGCTCCTCGCGGTCCGGCATGTACCACTCCTGCTGGCGGTCCCAGCTCTGCTGCCAGGCCGCCCAGTCGGTTCCGGTCGTCGCCGCGTCCGTCATGGCTCTGCCTCCACCGTCTTCGTAATACCCTCGAAGGGAAAGCGTCGCTTACCCTTCCCCGCCCCGACCCTAGCCCGCCGGAGTAAGGACTACAAGTGGAACTGGCCTATTACTCGGATTACGCCGTGCGTCTGGTCAACACCGAGGAGCCGGCCCGCAACAAGGACGTGCTCACCTCGGTGGACGCGGTCCGGGAGCTCTTCGGCGCGGCCTCCCAGATGGCCCGTCGGGTGACGGACTCCGACGTGACCCGCTTCCGCTCGGTGCGCGCCCGGCTGCGCGGGGTGTTCGCCGCGGCGGACGAGGGCGAGCACACCCGGGCCGTGGACCTGCTGAACTCCCTCCTCCTGGAGTTCCCCGTCAGCCCGCAGATCTCGGGCCACGACTACCTCGACGAGGAGGGTCGGCCGCGCTGGCACATGCACCTCGCCGACCACCCGTCGAACGCGACCGCGGGCTACGCCGCCATCGCGGCCATGGGCCTCGCGTTCCACCTGACGGAGTTCGGCGCCGACCGGCTGGGCCTGTGCCAGGCCGCGCCCTGCCGCAACGCGTACCTGGACACTTCGACCAACCGCTCCCGCCGCTACTGCTCCGACCGCTGCGCCACCCGTGCCAACGTGGCCGCCTACCGGGCCCGCAAGCGCCTGGAGGCCGAACGGGCCGAGGGCGCGGCCGAGCCGACCGGCCTGAGCGCCGACAGCAGCCAGGAGACCAGCACGCCGACCGACCGCTGACGCCCCGGGGTGACGGGCCGGTACCTGGCCCGCACCCGCCCGAGCACGAGCTGTGCGGGCACCACCCCGAACACCCGGCTGTCCCCCTCGGCAGCGGGGTTGTCCCCCAGCACCCACCACCCCCCGTCCCGCCGCTCCACGAGCCGCTTGACGATGAGCAGATCCTGCTGCAGCGGATGCCGCAGCACCGCCACGTTCCCCGGCCTCAGCCGCGCCCCGTAATGCACGATCAGCTGATCGCCGTGCAGCAGCGTCGGCACCATCGACACCCCCGTCACCTCGGCGATCCCGAACGGGGCCCCGGGCTCCCGCTCCGGCTCACGCCCCGATTCCACCATCCGGCACCTCCCGGTCCGATCGTCCACGAGTCCCATGGTGACCCTGGACTTTTGTCCTAAGCCCATGGGGGCGCTCGCGAAATCAGGCTTCCCACGGAGTAATGTCCCACCTGAGAAGACGATCACGAGGAAGGACAGCTGCATGCTCTCCCGCCTGTTTGCCCCCAAGGTGAAGGTCAGCGCCCACTGCGACCTCCCCTGCGGCGTGTACGACCCGGCCCAGGCCCGCATCGAGGCCGAGTCGGTCAAGGCCGTCCAGGAGAAGTACCAGGCCAACGAGGACCCGCACTTCCGGGCCCGCGCCACGGTCATCAAGGAGCAGCGCGCGGAGCTCGCCAAGCACCACGTCTCGGTGCTGTGGAGCGACTACTTCAAGCCCCCGCACTTCGAGAAGTACCCCGAGCTGCACACGCTCATCAACGACACCCTGAAGGCCCTGTCGGCGGCCAAGGCCTCGACGGACCCGAAGACGGGCGAGAAGGCGCTGGAGCTCATCGCCGAGATCGACCGCATTTTCTGGGAGACGAAGAAGGCTTGATCTCTGGTTAGGCGTTCTGACCTGCAGTTTCGCGGGCCATGTCGCCTACCTGTCCGCACCCGGTCCGCAGGCCGCCGAGCACGGCGTCCATGACGGCCCGGGTGCGGTCTTCTTCCCCCGGCCACAGGTGCGCGTAGATCCGCAAGGTGATGACGGCTGACGAGTGCCCGAGGACCAGCTGAACCTGCTTGACGCTCGCGCCGCCGGCGATGAGCGCGGAGGCGTAGAAGTGCCGCAGGTCGTGGGTGACCATGTGCGGCAGCTCGACGGCCTTACGGTCTTCCCGCTCGGCGGCCCCGTTTCAGCCGCCTGGAGCGCCTTGCGGGCCCCGTTCCACTCGGTCTTCCACCGCCGGTAGTTGAGCGGCTCGCCCTCCTCCACGGTGAACAGCCACTCCTTGGAGGGCCGTGCGGCGAGATGCGCGAGGAGCGCGTCGGTGACGACCTCGCCGACCGGGACCGTACGCCGGGACTTGGCGGTCTTCGGCGGGCCGATCTTCCCGGACTGGAGCCGCTGCCGCTCGACGCGGATGGTGCTGGCCTTGAAGTCGGCATCCGCCACCTTCAGACGGAGCAGCTCACCAATGCGCAGCCCTGATCCGGCGAGGGTGACGATCGCCGCGCGGATGTACGGCGGCATCACCCGCGCCATCGCCTCGACCTGCTCGACCGTGGGCGGGGTGACCTCCTCGTCCGGCATGGCCGGGAGGGTGCTCCTGCGGCACGGACTGGATGCGATGACCTTGTCGTCCACGGCCGCGGTCATGACGCGTACAAGGACGTCGTAGACGTTCCGCACACTGCCGGGGCCGAGTTGGTCGGAGAGGTGCTTGAAGAGCACCTGGATGTCGTTGCGGCGTATCGCCGCCATGGAGCGAGCACCCAGCGCCGGTACGGGGTGCAGCCGGAGCGCGTTCTCGGTGATGCGCTCGCCCGCCTCACTGGCGATGAGCGAACCCTCCCACTTCTCGGCGTACTTCTCGAAGGTGACGCGGCCGGCGCGGGGATCGACGTACTGGCCGGTGACCATGCTGGCCGTAATCTCGTCGAGCCAGCGCTGGGCGTCGAGCTTCCGCTCGAAGTGGCGGGCATGCTCCTTGCCGTCGAGGTCGCGGTAGCGGGCCCGCCATTTGCCGTTGGGGCGCTTCTGGATGTTGGCCAAGTGGCCTCTCCTTCATGTCGGTTGTCAGTAGTGGCCACCGTCCTCGATGTCGCTGCTGAGCGTGCGAGAGTCGCGCTCGTCGCCCATGAGGCGGAGGCACTGCTCGTGGATCGCCCGCGAGCTGTCGGGGTGGGCCTTGATGTGGTCGACGATGGCGACTACAGCGTGGTGCAGGCGGTCGCGCGCGTCTCGGGCCTCGTAGAACGCCTCGACGGCCTCTTGGACAGGCCCTGGGAAGTGCGTCTGGGCCGCATTCGACCGCAACACCGGACCCCTACGAGAAGGCCGTGCCCCCTTGCCCGAGGGCGCCGCCCCTTGGATGCTCGACACCCGGCAGTGGCCCGGCACCGTCACCGAGTACACCGAGTACACCGACCAGCTGCTTGCCATGGCTGAGACCCTGCTCTCCGACCCCCGCCACTTCTTCCGCTCGTACTCGGCTGCCGAGATCGGCCGCCTGATCACCGCACCGTCCCCCAGGAGCGTTCCTTCCCGATGACCGACCGCACCGCCCGCGTCCGCGAGCTCAACCTCTACCGCCAATACTTCGAACTCGTCGCCGCGGGCACCAAGACCATCGAGGTGCGGGTCAAGTACCCGCGCCTCGGCGATCTGGCCGCCGGCGACACCATCCGCTTCCGTATCAAGGGCACCGACGAGACCTGCGACGTCGAGGTCCTCCGGGTCACCGAGTACCCCGACTTCGAGGCCCTCCTCGACGGCGAGGGCCCGTCCAACGTCAACCCGACCGCCACCCGCGACCAGCAACTCGCCAACATCCGCACGATCTACGGCCCCGAGAAGGAAGCCCTCGGCGCCCTCGCCATCGAGATGAAGCGCATGGCCTGACCGATCCCCGCTCTTACAAGATCGGACACTCGGAGCCATCCTCGACCGGAACGGCAACGCCCATCGAAGCCGCCCCGGCGGCACCACCCAGGAGGGGATGCGGTGACCAGCTCAGTTCCCTGGACGGATCGTCTGTCCACCGGTACAGAAGCGACTCAGGACGACGTGGTGCGCTGGTACCAGAGCACGCGCGAAGGCAAGGCGTACGTGCCCACGATGATCTGGGGCACGCTCCAGACCGAGCGTACGCCACCGTGATCCTCGGCCAGGTCGTCGACTTCCTCGGCATCCCGAACGACGTGCCGGCGGGCGTCGCCAAGCGCATGCAGCGACAGCAAGTGCTGTACGACGGCGAGCACCACTACGACGTCGTCCTCGGGGAGCAGGCTCTCTACACGAACATCGGTGGACCCGAAGTCATGCGAGAACAGATCGAGCGCCTCCTGCGAGAGATCGACCTGACCTCTCTCACACTCGGGGTCCTTCCCTCCACCGCACGGGTGGACCTGTTCCCCGTCCACGCGTTCGACATCTACGGCGATGGCGACCGGGCCCATGTCGAACTCGTCTCCTCCTCCGTGGACATCACGGAACAGAGCGAACTCGGCCTCTACAAGAAAGCCTTCGCCGCGCTGAGCAGTGCGGCATCATACGGCGACGCCGCGGAGGAGCTGCTGAAGAAGGCCCACTCCTTCTGGACCAACACCCCGCTCCGGCAGTAGGCCCCTCGCCGCTCCAGCGGCGAACGCCGCCGCTGGAGTCCGAAGCGCACCCGATCACGACCGGCGCGTGCCCCATCGCCATCAATCAGAGCCTCGGCGGCAGCCCTCGCCACCCAAGCCAGTGCCGACGAGGCCATCGCCCTCACATGCCCGACAACCCGACCGCCGAAGGGAACCCAGTGACCGAGCAGGCCGACGACCAGCCGAAGGCCCTCAAGCCGGCGCTCGAATCGATGACCCTGCTGGTCGCCGCCGTCGTCGTCCACGACAAGGCCACCAACCGCGTCGTCCTCCTCCAGCGCAGCGACAACGCCAAGTTCGCTCAAGGCATGTGGGACCTCCCCGTCGGCAAGAGCGAGCCGGGCGAGCCCATCACCGAGACCGCGGTCCGCGAGCTCTACGAGGAGACCGGCCTCACGGTGAAGCCCGAGTCCCTCAAGGTCGCCCACATCATCCACGGCGCCTGGGGCGTCGAAGCTCCCAACGGCTTCCTCACGGTCGTATTCGCCGCCCACGAATGGACCGGCGAACCCGAAAACCGCGAACCCCGCAAGCACTCCCAGGTCCGCTGGGTCGACACCGACGCCATCCCCACGGAATTTGTGGAGACCACCGCCATCGCCCTCGACCGCTACCTCGGAGGCGGACCACAGGTCTCCCTGAACGGGTGGAGCTAGGCCGCTTCTTCCGGATCAGCAAGCCCTCGGGGATGCTTCGTGGGGTTCGTCGACAACTCTGGTAGCTGATTCTCAAGGAGGCTGTCGCACAAACTTTTCTGTCCAGGCCGTTTTGGGACCATCGGGGCATGCCACCGAACATCCTCACACGCGATCGAGCCCAACCGCTGCTGCACCCCTGCAGCCCCCCTGACCTGCGCGACTGGCTGCCCGAGGGCCACCTCACATGGTTCGTGATCGGCGTACACGCCATGCGCGGTAGTTGAGCTGAGGCAACTCGTGCGCCGGCTCAGGGCTTGGTCGCGACGTAATAGACGTTGAACGGGTCGCCCTCCACGGTCTTGACGTCGATACTCTCGAAGCCGGCGTCCCGGAGCATCCGCTCCGCCGTCTCCTGGCCCCAGGCCGTGCCCAGGCCCGCACCGCCAGTGCTGAGCGAGGTCGTCATGCAGTAGAAGACGGAGAACGTGTAGAGCGCCGGACCGAAGGGGTGCCCGATGTTCTCCTCCAGCCTGCTGGAGGCGGCGATATCGCCCATAAGGAAGGTGCCGCCCGGGCGCAGGGCCTTCGCGATCGCGGACAGGGTCTCGGCCGGCCGCGCCAGGTCGTGGATCACATCGAACGCGGTGACGACGTCGTACTCCCCGATGATCCGCGTCGAATCGGCGAGCGTGTACTGGAGGTTGTCGAGCCCGGAGCGCGCCGCCTCGGCGCGCGCGGTCTCGATGGCGGATTCCGACTGGTCCAGGCCGTTGAAACGGCTGGCGGCAAACGCTCGGGCCAGGACGAGGGGAGCGTGCCCCTGCCCGGTGCCCACGTCCAGGACGTCGATGCCTTCCCTCAGTCGCTCGGTGAGGCCCGGCACCAGCGGCACGATCGTGTCCACGAGCGCCAGGTCGTACACCCGGGCGCTCTCCTCGGCCTGGAGCCTCTGGAAGCGCGGATAGGCCGAGTACGGCACGCCACCGCCTTCACGGAAGCAGCGCACCACCTGTTGCTCGACCTCGCCCATCAGTCCGATGTACTGCATGATCCCCGCAAGGTTGTCGGGGCCGGCCGCGGTCGTCAGGCAGGCGGCATGTTCCGGTGGTAGGACGTAGGTCCCCCGCTCGGGGTCGTACTCCAGGAATCCGCCGACGACCATGCCGCCCAGCCACTCGCGCACGTACCTCTCGTTCAAGCCCGCCGCCTCGGCGATCTCAGCACTGGTCGACGCCGGGAGGGTGGCCAGCTTGTCGAACAGGCCGCATTGGTGACCGGTGCTTGTCAGCAGGGCGAGTGCGCTCTTGTTCAGGACGTCGAGGACTTCGCCCGCGAACGCCTCCTGCCTGGCGGCATCCACAGGACGCTGCGGTGTTTCGGAAGTGGACATGGCCATTCCTTCCGCCAAACGGTAGGCGGACCGACAAGACCCACTCTCACGATACGTCCGGATTACGACATCGACCCAGCACGAGTTCCGACAGCCGGGATCCTGTTGGGCAGAGCCGACCGGAACGGCAACACCCAGTCCACACACAGTCCGCAGGACACCCGATCACGACCGTCGCACCCCATCGCCAGCCAACAGCAAAAGGCCAGGTCAGCGACCTGCGGCCATCATCCCCGCAGGTCACCGACCCAGCCCATTACTGGGAGACGAAGAAGGCCTGACCTCGCGTCATGCTTTCTGACCTGCGGTTTCCTTGATCGCTTGGTCTTCCTGTCCGCACCTCGCTCCGCCGTCGATGAGGGCGGAGGCATAGAACTGCCGCAGGTCGCGGGTCACCACGTGCGGCAGCTCGACGGCCTTACGGCCCTCCCGCTCGGCGGCCCCGTTCTCGGTTGCCTGGAGCGCCTTGCGAGCCCCGTTCCACTCGGTCTTCCACCGCCGGTAGTTGAGCGGTCGTGACCTCGGTCAGGTGCTCGGGCTGTAGACCGAGGTGCGGGTCGGGCTGAATGATGGCGATCGGGAATCCCCGGCGGACTCGACCGTCGAGGAGACACGACGCCTGCTCACCGGACCCTGGCCGCCACAGAGGTGATCTCACCGGCGGCAGACGAGGATGCCGCCAAGGCAGGTGATCTCGTACGCCCCGTGCCGGACGATGTGGTCGGCCACCAACATGCGGGCGCGGTCGACGGTCGCGTCGAAGGGCACATCGTTCTGGTCCGCCCAGGCAAGGTACGAAGCCATGCGGGCAACCACAGGCTCGGGGTCGTGGACAGTGATCGTTCCCGGCAGTTCAACGACCTCCACGCGGCTGAACCCCTCGCCGAGGAAAGCCGGCGCCTTCTCCAGGGAGAAGCGAGCACTGAGTGAGATACGAGCCGGGCCCCGGTCGATGCCGAGGACGTCGCCGGCGGCCCGCTGCCACAGGTCGTCGAGTTCAGCCTTGTCGCGGTCGCTGTTGGTCAGATCCTTGCCGCTCCGGCGGGGCGCACGGCTGTGGCTGTTGCGGGGCACCGGGCGGGGTCAGGGGGGAGTGAGGGTGTCGAGCCGGGCGGCGAGGTCGGGGTGGGCGGCGGCCAGGTGGGGGCGGGTGGCGGTCAGGGGGACGATGAGGTCCGCGGGGTCGTTGTGGGCGAGGGCCGCGTGGAGCTCATCGAGCGGGCGGCGGGCGGCGGGGGGAAGGTCGGTGAGGGCGGTGATCTGGCCGGCGAGGCGGCGCAGGTCGGCCGCATTGCGGCGGGCCCAGGTGGCAGTGTTGCGGTCGGCGGCCCGGGCCTGACGGGTGGCCGTCACGCGCTGTTCGCCGGTGGTCCCGGCCGGGCCGGGGCGGCCGCGCAGGTAACGGCGCTCGGCGGCCTGGCGGCTGGCGACACCCAGGGGAGAGGCGAGGTCGGCCCAGCTGGCGCCTGCGTCCCGGGCCGTTTCGATCAGGCCGGTCTCCCATCCGGCGAGCCGCTCACGTACCTGCCGCAGCAGCATCAGCGAGGCGAGGGCCTGCTCCGGGGCCGGCCCGACGCCGAGCGTGTCGGGGGTCTCGTGCTGGGCGTCGCGCAGGGCGTCGTCTATGGCTTTCAGGGCCGCCGCGGCGGCGAGGAACGACGCCGGGCTGTGGGCGTCGGCCTCGGTGGAGACCGGCTGGTCGGGTGCTGTCACGGGCACCTCCCTCGGGTTGTCATCATGTAGACGACATCGTGTTTGTCATCCATTGGATGACATGTTACAACGGTGTCAGTGAGGCGCATTGGCAGTAACTGCCTGAACCTGCTGGAGGTGTTTTCACGATGTTGATGCGCACTGACCCCTTCCGTGAGCTGGACCGGCTGGCGCAGCAGCTGATGGGCCCGGGCACCTGGTCGAAGCCGTCGGCGATGCCGATGGACGCCTACCGCGAGGGTGACGAGTACGTGGTGGCCTTCGACCTTCCCGGCGTCAGCGCGGACGCGATCGACATCGACGTCGAGCGGAACATGCTGACGGTCAAGGCGGAGCGCCGGCCGGTGGCGAAGGCCGACGACGTGCAGATGGAGCTGTCCGAGCGGCCGCTGGGCGTCTTCTCCCGCCAGATCGTGCTCGCCGACACCCTCGACACCGAGCACATCAAGGCCGACTACGACGCGGGCGTGCTGACCCTACGCATCCCGATCGCCGAGCGTGCCAAGCCCCGCAAGATCTCCATCGGCGTCGGGACCGGCCACAAGGAGATCTCCGGCTGACACCGGCCGGACAGGTGTGGAGGACGGGCACCTGATCTCCCCCTCACCCCGTCCTCCGCACCCCGTGACAGGCCGAAGAACAAGAAGGGGTGGCGGCGAGATGACCCTGCGACGCGAAGCGTTCCTCGACCACGTGAAGGAGCGCGGCGAGTACGGCACTGTGGAGGAAGCCGAGCGCGCGGCCCGTGTGGTGCTCGCCCTGCTCGGCGCGCATCTGGTCGGCGAGGTTCGCGCCCAGCTCGCGGCACGTCTCCCGGAGGAATTCGCCCTGATCCTGCTCAACCCGCTGCAGAGCGCCGAACCGTTGCCCCCGGAGCGGTTCGTGCGGGCGACCGCGGCCTGGATCGAGGGCGCCACCGAGCAGACCGCGACCTGGGACGTCAGCGCCGTGCTGTCCACGGCCGCCGACACGGCCGGCGAGGACCTGCTGGGGCAGATCCTGCTCCAGCTCCCCACCGGCTACGACCTCCTCTTCGGCCGCCCCCAGCCCACCTGACCCCACCTCGGTGCCACACACCCGCACCGCTCTACGAAAGGCATGCACTGCAGTGATCACCGACGTGCGCGTACCGGCTGAACACCAGCAGCCGTACTCGACGGCGTATGAGCAGATGCTGGAGAAGGTCCGCTACGAAGGCGCCTACCCCACCCGCGAGAGAGCCGAGGAAGCCGTCCGCCTGGTTCTCGCGGGGCTGGGACGCCAGCTGACCGGCGACGAACGCGTCGACCTCGCCGCCTGCCTGCCCCTGGAAGCCGCACGTGTCCTGACCGCACAGATCCCCGACGCCCAGCCGCTGACCGGCTGGGCCTTCGTCAAGGACCTCGCCGCCCGCTCCGGCGCCTCCCTGGCCACCACCCGCTGGGACACCGGCTCCGTCTTCGCGGCCGTCGCCGCCCACGCCTGCCCTGACCTCATCACCCGCATCCTCCACCAGCTCCCCACCGGCCACGCGCTGTTGTTCGGCCGCGCCGAACTCACCTCCGCCGCATAAACGGCACCGGCACCCCGGGGCCGCAACAGGATCCCTCCGGCGGCCGTTGGCGAAGTCCCCGATCCGCGCGATCGGGGACTTCCGCCTTCGCTGTGCATGCAGCCCTCTCCGACCGACCGGTCGCACGCCGACGTGCCGGTAGCGCGGCGGCGCGGTCGCCTCCGCCTACCACACCAGCCGCTTCACCATGGTGCCCCGGCTGAGGAATGCACTGCGGGTGCCGACCCCGGCCGACCGTGGCCCGGGCCGGCCGTGGCGGCCGGGCACCCCGCCGCCGGCGCCCCCGGGTGCGGGTCCGCCCGCACTTCGAGGCGGCGCTGCGTACGGCGCGGGAGACCAAGGCGCACGCCCCGCACTGCCGGGTCATCTTCACCGTGTACGAGATGGTGCTCTGGCCCGGCCGCAGCAGCCCAGGCCGCTGGTGGATAAGACCGACGCCTACAACGACTGGGCGGCGCTCCGACGCGGCGACCGGGAACCTCTGGCGGAAGCGGCGCCGTACCGACGTCGCTCGGCGTGTGCGCACCGCTGAGTGGCAGGAAGCCGTACGGCTCGGCGGCGGCGACCGGCCAGAGGCCGAAGCGGTCGAAGGCGCGGATCTCCAGGACGGGCTGCGGAAGGATCATCCGGCCGGCAGCGAGTAGCGCCGTTTCTCCTTCGAGGTGGCGCCCAGGCGGTCGTAGAAGCGGATGGCGCCCTCGTTCCAGGTGGGGGTCTGCCATTGGATTTCGGTGAGGCCCAGGGTGCGGGCCTCCTGTCGGACGGCGGCGACGAGGAGGGGGCCCAGGCCGTGGCCTCGGGCGGTGGCGGTGAGGTAGAGGCAGTCCATGTGGAGGTACTCGGTGGCGTCCCAGGTGGACACTTCGGGGGCGCAGGTGGCGTAGCCCGCGAGGGTGGTGTCGGGGAGTTCGGCGACCAGGCAGCGCAGGCGCGGGGTCGCGGGCGTGAAGAGGAGGCGGTGGAGGCGGGGCGCCAGGTCGGGGGGCGGGGGTGCGGCCTTCTCGTACGCGGCGTGTTCGGCGGCCAGTTCGGCGACGCGGTCCAGGTCCTCGGGGCGGGCGTGGCGGACGGATGCGAGGGTCATCGGACCTCGCCCTCCAGGGTGTCGGCTGCCCAGGCCGCCAGGCGGTCCTCCGCCGGGCCGGTGCCGTCCAGGACGCGGCGGACGAATGCCTCCCGTTCGTGGGCGAGGATCGCGGCCTCCCATACGCAGGGCGCGAGCCCGGTGCGGCCCGGGCGCAGGTCCTCGGGGCGGCCGGCCGGGCCGGTCCAGACGGCCAGGTCGGACATGTGGCCCTCGATCCAGCTGTGGACGAGGAGGTAGTCGCCGTCCCCGCCCGCGTGCACGATCAGCACCGCGAGGCCCAGTGAGCCGCGGTGGCGGGAGACGGTGAGCTGATCGGTGGCCAGGCGCAGGGCCTGGGTCGTCTCCGGCTCGCCGACCGTGCGGCCGGGGGCCTGCAGGGCGTAGACCTTCAGCAGGTGGCCCGCCGTCTCGTGCGCGCCCAACGGCCTTACCGTGCGGGCGTGGTGTTCCGCCGCCAGCGCCATGACGGCGCCCCAGTCCCCGTGATCCTTCATACCGCCATCATGCACGGTCCCGCCGTCCCCCCGGCGCGCAGCCACCGCCGGTACGGACCGGCGCGCAGGGCCGCCTCGCGGTAGGAGGCGGCCAGTTCCGCGTACGGCCGGTCGATGGGCACGCCGGGGGCCGCGTACAGCAGCAGCCGTACGGCCAGCGGGTCGCCGCGCAGGGGGCGGATGGCCATGTCCTCGCGCGGGCCCGACGTGGGCTGGCAGGGGGCGACGGCCTCGCCGAGGACGATCAGCGACGCGGCGGTGTGGTAGTCGGCGTGCAGCACCGGCGGGTCGAGGCCCGCCGCGCGCAGCACTCTGCGCAGGCCGTCCCATTCGCCGTCGACGGCCGGGTCGACCGTCCACCGGTCGTGGGCCAGGTCGGTCAGCTCCACGACCTCGCGTCCGGCCGCCGGGTGATCGCGGGCCATCGAGATGAACTGGGGCTCCCGCTCGACGAGCACGCGGCCGTGCAGCCCCTCGGGGACCCGCAGCGGACAGCCCTCCACCTCGTGTACGAAGGCCAGGTCCAGCTGCCCCGCGGCGACCGTACGCAGCAGGGTGTGGGCGGACACGTCCACGCGCAGCTCGAGGTCGGTGCCCGGCAGGCCCTGACGGAGCCGGCGCAGCCAGCCGGGCAGGGCGCGGCTCGCCGTGGAGCCGACGCGCAGGGCGGGGCCGCCCGCGCGGGCGGTACGGGCGGCGGCCCGGGTCTCGGTGATCAGCGCGGTCATGCCGTCGACCAGCGGGCGGGCCCTGCTGAGGACCGAGCGTCCGAGCGGGGTCGGGTGACAGCCCGTACGGCCGCGGGAGAACAGCTCGGCGCCCAGGGCGTTCTCGATGCGGCGCAGCTGGGTCGTCAACGCGGGCTGGCTCACGCCCAGTTGGCGAGCGGCCTTGTGCAGACTTCCGGTGTCCGCGATGGCGCAGAGCGCCCGCAGATGCCTCACCTCCAGCTCCATGGAGCCGAGGTTAGGGGCGGGGGATCCCTCCGCACCAGACCATCTCCGGCGCTCAACAAGCAGGTGGCATTGGGTAGTTGGGGCGTCGCGGTGAGTGGGTGGAGCCGTGGGGAGCCGGCAGTGCGGTGCGGTGCGGGGAGCCGGCAGTGCGGTGCGGGGGGGCGGTGCGGGGGGTGGGCGGTGCGGTGCGGGAGTCGGTGATGCCGTCGTGTTATCGCCTGTTGACATCATTCCCCAGGCGCCCCGGCTCCCCCGACACTCTCCTCAACCCCACAGGAGGAGCCCCCCCATGCGACACCCGAAGATCCTCACGTCCTTACTGACCGCCACCCTCGGTGCCGGCCTCACCCTCTCCCTGGGCGCCGCCCCGGCGTCCGCCGCCGAGCCGTCCGCCGTGACGCACGCGACGAGCACCGCGTACGCCTCGTATGCCGCGTACGCCGGTTCGGCCGAGGAGGCCAAGGCCAACCAGGCGTTCTTCGACGCCGTCGTGAAGTCCGTGGCGAAGAAGCGGGCCGCCGCGCCTGGAGCCGCCGCCGTCACCGTGGTCTACAGCGCCGCCAACGCACCCAGCTTCCGCTCCCAGATATCCCGCTCCGCCCAGATATGGAACAGCTCGGTCGTCAACGTCCGCCTGGTGGAGGGCTCGAACGCCGACTTCGCCTACTACGAGGGCAACGACTCGCGCGGCTCGTACGCGAGCACCGACGGCCACGGCAGCGGCTACATCTTCCTCGACTACCGGCAGAACCAGCAGTACAACTCCACCCGCGTCACCGCCCACGAGACCGGGCACGTCCTCGGCCTCCCCGACCACTACAGCGGCCCGTGCAGCGAGCTCATGTCCGGTGGCGGTCCCGGCACGTCCTGCCAGAACGCCAACCCGAACTCGCAGGAGCGGGCCCGCGTCGACCAGCTGTGGCGCTACGGCCTCGCCTCGGCCTTCAAGACCCCCTGAACGACCGCTGAGAGTCCGCTGGAAGTCCCTCTGAAACAGCAGGCGGGGGCCGGGGCGCTTGGGTAGCGTGGCGCGCATGCCCGAAGAGCAGAGCACCACCCTGTACGAGGCCGTGGGCGGCGCCGAGGCGCTGCGCAGGCTCTCCGGCACCTTCTACGAGGAGGTCCTCGCGGACCCGCTCCTCGCCCCCGTCTTCGCCCGTTTCACCGCCGCCCACGTCGAGCACGTCGCCGTCTGGCTGGCCGAGGTGTTCTCCGGTCCGGCGGACTTCACGGCCCGCCACGGCGGTCATCACGCGCTGCTCACCGCGCACCTCGGACTCGGAATCACCGAGGAGCAGCGGCTGCGCTGGATGGAGCTGATGAACGCGGCGGTGGAGAAGGAGCTCCCGGACGACGCACTGCTGCGCCGCCGGGTGATGGAGTACTTCGACTGGGGAACCCGTATCGCCGAGGACGTCTCGGCCTCGGCCCCCGGTACGGATCTGGGCGAGCCCGGACCGACCCCGCGGTGGGGCTGGGACGGTCTCGCCTGAGTCCTGAGTCCTGAGTCCTGAATCTTGGGTCCGGGGTCCGGGGTCCGGGTCCCGGGTCCGGGGTCCGGGTCCGAAGTCCTGAGTCCGAGCCCTTGCGTGCGTCCCGGTCAGGCGGCCTGGAGCAGCCTCCGGCCGAACTCCGTTCCGGGCGGCAGCTGCCGCCTGACCCTCGCCAGGGCCTCCTCGAAGTCGCCGCCGGCGATACCGGATTCGAAGGCCGCGCCCCCGTAGTGCAGAGTGAGGCTGAGGTCCGTGCGCTCGCCGAGCGTCAGCAGACAGCTGAGGGTGGCCTGCTGGGTAACGCCGTCCGCGACGACGGGGAGCGGCAGGTCCCACTCCAGTACGCACCCGGTGAGGACCTGCCCGCCCTCGTCCGCGGCACGCAGCGCGGCGAAGCTCGCGCCCGTGTACTCGATTCCCCTGATACGGGTGGCCACATGGCTTCCGTCGGCCGTGATGACGATCGCTTCCGCGCCGCCGCGGTCCCGGTACCAACCGGTCCAGACTTCTGTCGACTCCGATGACATGCGCGGACTGTAGCGGTATGACCGGCTCCGGCGCGCGGCCGGTCACCCCGGGGCCGGACTTCTCCCGGTCTCGCCGTTCTTGCCGGTCACGTGCGTGCTAGCGGCTTCCGCACCCTCGCCGGAAGCCGGCTGCTCCCCGCCGGGCTCCGGCGTCTCCGCGCCCGTCGGCTCGTACCGCTCGCACTCCGGGTTCCGGCACGGCTGTACTTCCCACTCCGGCACCCAGGCCCCGAGGACCTTGTGCCGCTTGGCCGTCACCTGGAGGGGCTCCCCGCAGGCCGGACAGGCGCGCTTGGCCTGGGGGTCCCTCGTGGTGTGCGGCGCGTCGGTGCCCATGCCTCCAGGGTAGGGCGCGGCCCCGGTCACCGCTTCCTGGTGTACGTCCGCACGATGACACCGTTGCCGAAGGTCCGCACGTCGCCGAGCGTGAAGTCGTGTACGGCGAAGTCGGTGCCGAACATCGGCATTCCGGCGCCGTACACCTGCGGGTAGGTCTTGATGATCAGCTCGTCGATCTCCTCGACCAGCGCGCCGGCGACGGTCGAGCCGCCGCAGAGCCAGATGCCCAGCGGGCTGTCCTCGGCCTTGAGCTCGCGGATGCGGCCGACGAGGTCCTCGGCGATCAGCTCGACGTTCGCGTCGGGCGACTCGGTGAGCGAGCGGGTGGCGACGAGCTCCCGCAGGTGGGCGTAGGGGCTGGTGATGCCGACGTCCAGGGCGAGGCGGTAGGAGGCCAGGCCCTGGACCACGGTGTCGAAGTGCCGGTTGCCGCCGGTGACGCCGAAGGCGGCGTGCGCCTGCGTCGGAATCGTCTCCGGGTACTCGTTCTTCATGAAGGTGCCGTACTCGTCGTCCATGAACTGGAACATGGAGGTGGCATCGCCCTTGGGATCGCCGATGAAGCCGTCGATGGAGCAGGCGACGTAGTACGTGAGCTTGCGCAAGCCGGATCTCTTTCCGTAGGAGCGTCAACGCGGGAGGCGTTAACCACTCCGCACATAGTGCTCCACCTGTAGTGGTTACGCAAGCCCCTTCCGCACCCCGTTCCCGGGAATCAGCGATTGCGCCGCGTCACGAACTCCGCGAGCGCCAGCAGGTCTCCGGCCGCCGACAAGTCCGGAACCGCCCGGGCGAGCTGCTCCACCGCCCCGGCCATCCGCTCGGCCGCCTGGGCCTGCGCCCAGTCCCGGCCCCCGGCCCGTTCGACCGCGTCCGCCGCGGCCCGTACGGCCCCGGCGTCAAGGGCCGGCCGGGCGTACAGCTCGGCCAGCTCCTCGCCCGCCGGGGTACCGGAGGTGAGCGCGGCCACCACGGGCAGCGACTTCTTACGGGCGACCAGGTCGGCACCGGCCGGCTTGCCCGTGCGCCCCGGGTCACCCCAGATGCCGATCAGGTCGTCGATCAGCTGGAACGCGAGCCCGGCCTCCCGGCCGAACGCGTCCATCGCCGTGACCGCCTCGTCCCCCGCGCCGGCGTACAGCGCGCCCATCGCGCAGGCGCAGCCGAGCAGGGCGCCGGTCTTTGCGGTGGCCATCGCCACCACCTCGTCGAGCGAGACCTCGTGCGGGCCGCGCTGTTCGAAGGCACAGTCCGCCTGCTGGCCCGCGCACAGCTCGATGACGCAGGCGGTCAGCCGGGCCGAGGCGGCCACCGCGGCCGGGTGGGGGTCCTCGGTGAGCAGCCGCAGCGCGAGCGCGGACATCGCGTCGCCGGCGAGCAGCGCGTCGGGGATGCCGAACACCGCCCAGGCGGTGGGCCGGTGACGGCGGGTGGGGTCCTCGTCGACGATGTCGTCGTGGAGCAGAGTGAAGTTGTGCGCCAGCTCCACCGCGGCGGCGGCCTTCACCGCCGGGGCGGGGTCGGCACCGAGCGCGCGGGTCGCCGCGAGCACCAGCGCCGGCCGGATGGCCTTGCCGCCCTGCCCCGCGGCCGGGCTTCCGTCGGCGTTCTCCCAGCCGAAGTGGTACTTGGCGATGCGACGTATGGAGCCGGGCAACGAATCGACGGTGGTCCGCAGTTGGGGGTCGACGACGCTGCGGGCCCGGTCCAGGAGCAGCACGGCCCCCTGTCCCCCGGTCGCGGCGTCCGCGCTGGTCGTGGTCATGATCGCGTTCGCTTTCCGCGCAGCCTGGGCGGCGCACCTTGGAGACGGAGCGGGGGGCCGTCGGCCCCCCGGGCCCACGGTCGCCGGCTCAGCGCCAGCGGCTCACCTCCACGTTCTCCAGGACGCCCAGGGCGTCGGGGACGAGGATGGCCGCCGAGTAGTAGGCCGTGACCAGGTAGGAGATGATCGCCTGCTCGTCGATGCCCATGAAGCGGGCCGACAGGCTGGGCTCGATCTCGTCCGGGAGGCCGGTCTGGTGCAGGCCGATCACACCCTGGTCGTCCTCGCCCGTACGCATGCAGATGATCGAGGTGGTGCGGGCGTCCGAGACCGGGATCTTGTTGCACGGGTAGATCGGCACCCCGCGCCAGGTCGGGATCCTGTTGCCGCTGATCTCGATCGTCTCGGGGACCAGGCCCCGCTTGTTCAGCTCGCGGCCGAAGGCGGCGATGGCGCGCGGGTGGGCCAGGAACATCTTGGAACCGCGGCGGCGGGAGAGCAGCTCGTCCAGGTCGTCCGGGCTGGGCACGCCGTCGTGGGGCTGGAGCCGCTGTCCGTAGTCGCAGTTGGCGAGGAGACCGAACTCCCTGTTGTTGATCAGCTCGTGCTCCTGGCGCTCGCGCAGCGCCTCGACCGTGAGCCGCAACTGCTGCTCGGTCTGGTTCATCGGCTGGTTGTACAGGTCGGCCACGCGGGTGTGGACCTTCAGCACGGTCTGGGCGACGCTCAGCTCGTACTCGCGCGGGGTGGCGTCGTAGTCCACGTAGGTGTGCGGGACGACGGCCTCGCCGACGTGGCCGGCGGAGAGGTCGATCTCGGCCTCGCCGTACTTGTTGGTGCGCTGGTGGGGCAGCGCGGCGACGGAGGCGAGGTGCCCGGCCAGGGAGCCGGCCCGCTCGGCGAGGTTGAGCACGTCGGCCCGGGTGAGCTCCAGGACCGTACAGGCGGTGGCCGCGCGGGCGGTCCACTCCCAGGTGGCGTCCTCACTGACGAGCGAGGCGTCGCCGAAGTACGCGCCGTCGGCGAGGACACCGAGGACGGCCTCGTCCCCGTACGGCCCCTCGCCGATCTGCTCGACCTTGCCGTGGGCGAGGAGGTGGACCCGGTCGGTGGCCTCGCCACGGGTGGCGATGACTTCGCCCACCGCGTACTCCCGCTGGCGGCAGCGAGCCGCCAGCTCGGTGAGGGCGTCCTCGTCCTCGTAGCCACGCAGGGCCGGGAGCTCGCCGAGCTCCGCGGGGATGACGGCGACCCGCTCCCCGGTCTGCACGAAGGTGACCCGGCCGTCGCCCACGGAATAGCTGAGCCTCCGGTTCACCCGGTACGTACCACCCTGCACCTGCACCCACGGCAGCATCCGCAGCAGCCACCGGGAGGTGATCTCCTGCATCTGCGGGGCCGACTTGGTGGTGGTCGCGAGGTTCCGCGCGGCGGCGGTGCCGAGACTCTGCTGCGGTGCTGCCTGATCCGCGCGGACCTCGTCGCCAACCGAACCAACGGACATGGAACTCCCTCTCGATATGACAAACCTGCGAGAGGAAGCCTTTCAGCACGGAGCGTGCCCGCGCCATTACACAAACGAGTGGGAGTTAACGACGATCCGCTGGGCATAGCGCACGATTTCCACTCGAACAGCGCACCCTGTCCGGATCGGCTCGCACACGGCCCGAACGGATGGCAGCGGAGCCGATCCCTCCGGTACTCCGGAGGCACCGGGCTCCGGAGGCACCGGAATCCCCCTGTCCGAGAGGAGTCGGCCATGGCCTCTCCCATGTCCGCGAGCCGCTTCGTCGGCGCACTGCGCGACGAGGGCCTGTCGGTCGTCGAGGTCGGCGACTGGCGTACCCACAACCGCAACCACAAGGGTCCCTGGGGCCCCGTACACGGCGTGATGATCCACCACACGGTCACCCGCGGCACCAGCAACACCGTCCGCATCTGCCGGGACGGCTACGCGGCCCTCCCCGGGCCGCTCTGCCACGGCGTGATCGCCAAGGACGGCACGGTCCACCTGGTCGGCTACGGCCGCGCCAACCACGCCGGCCTCGGCGACGACGAGGTACTGCGGGCGGTCATCGCCGAGCAGGGCCTCCCGCCGGACAACGAGGCCACCACGGACGGCAACCGCCACTTCTACGGCTTCGAGTGCGAGAACCTCGGCGACGGCGAGGACCCCTGGCCGAAGGTCCAGCTGGAGGCCATCGCCAAGGCCGCGGCGGCGGTGTGCCGGGTGCACGGCTGGACCCAGCGCTCGGTGATCGGCCACCTGGAGTGGCAGCCGGGGAAGGTCGACCCGCGCGGCTTCACCATGGCGTCGATGCGCGAGCGGGTCGCCGGCCTGCTCCACTAGACAGCCGCACACCGTCAGCGTAGACAGCCGCACACCGTCAGCGCACCGGCCCTCAGCAGCGACAATGTCCGTGTGAACGCGTTCGCCCCCTCCCGCCTGCGGCCCCGGCTCCCCTCCCCCCTGGAGCCGGTCGAGGACGAGCGCTTCACCCGGCACGGCCTGACGCTGCTGCTCAAGCGCGACGACCTGATCCACCCCGACCTGCCGGGCAACAAGTGGCGCAAGCTCGCACTCAACCTCCGGGCCGCCGCCGGCCGGACCGTGCTCACCTTCGGCGGCGCGTACTCCAACCACCTGCGGGCCACCGCCGCCGCCGGCCGGCTGCTCGGCTTCGGCACGATCGGCGTCGTACGCGGCGACGAGCTGGCCGGCCGCCCCCTGAACCCCTCGCTCGCGCGGTGCGCCGAGGACGGGATGCGGCTGCTCTTCGCCGACCGTCCCACCTACCGCGCCAAGCACGAGCCCGCGGTCCTGGCGCGGCTCCTGGAGCAGGCTCCCGACGACGTGTACGTGGTCCCCGAGGGCGGCAGCAACGCGCTCGCCGTCGAGGGCTGCGCGGAGCTCGGCCGCGAACTGGCGGGCGCCCCGGAGCCCCCGGACGTCGTCGCCGTCGCCTGCGGCACGGGCGGCACCCTCGCGGGCCTCGCGGCCGGTTTCCCCGGCCGGACCCTGGGCGTCCCGGTCCTCAAGGGCGGGTTCCTCGGCGCGGAGGTTCGCGCCCTCCAGGAGGCCGCGTTCGGCGGCCCCCGCGGCGACTGGCGGCTCGACGAGCGATTCCATTGCGGCGGCTACGCCCGTACGACCCCGGAGCTCGACGCCTTCGCGGAGGACTTCGGGGCGCGGCATGGACTCGCCATCGAGCGACTGTATGTCGCCAAAATGCTCTACGGGTTGGTGTCGCTGGCGGGGGAGGGCGCCTTCCCGCCCGGCACCCGGATCGCGGCCGTCGTCACGGGCGCACCCGAGCCCCGGGCCACCGGCCCTCAGCCCGACTCCTCCCGGTAGGCCGCCGCCTCCTCCAGGTCGAGCCGGCGCAGCAGGGTGCGCATCATCTCGTCGTCGATGCGGCGGGCGTCGCGCAGTTGTACGAAGACCTCGCGCTCGGCGTCGATCATCTCGCGGGCGAGCCGCCGGTAGGTGTCGTCGGCCGTCTCGCCGGTGAGCTCGTTGACGGCGCCGAGCCGCTCCCAGACGGCGTTCCGGCGGCGTTCCATGACCGTGCGCAGCCGCTCGGCGAGGGGCTGCGGGAGGGCGTTGCGCTCGTCGGCGAGGAGCTCGTCGAGCCGTTCCTCGGCGGCGCGTGAGGCCTCGCTCTGAGCCTGCGCCTCGGCGAGGGTCTCCTGGTAGCGGTCGCGGCCGGGCAGCTTCAGGAGCCGGATGAGCGGCGGCAGGGTGAGGCCCTGGACGACGAGCGTGCCGATGACGGTGGTGAAGGTGAGGAAGAGGACCAGGTTGCGGGCGGGGAAGGGCACGTCGTCGGTGACGACGGGGATGGAGAAGGCGATGGCGAGCGAGACCACGCCGCGCATGCCGGCCCAGCCGACGACCAGGGGCGCCCGCCAGTCCACCTCGGGCTCGCGTTCCCTGATGCGCTCGGAGATCCAGCGGGGCAGGAAGGTGGCGGGGTAGACCCAGACGAAGCGGACGACGACCACGGCCAGGAAGACCCCGGCCGCGTACAGGGCCGCGTCCCCCATGCCGTACGTGCCGAGGCTCCGGACGACGTACGGCAGCTGGAGGCCGATCAGCGCGAAGACGGCGGACTCCAGGACGAAGGCGACCATCCTCCACACCGCCTCCTCCTGAAGGCGGGTGGCGAAGTCGACCTGCCAGTTCTTGTGGCCGAGGAAGACGCCGACCACGACGACGGCCAGCACGCCGGAGGCGCCGACCTCCTCGGCGGCGGCGTAGGCGACGAAGGGGATGAGCAGCGAGAGGGTGTTCTGGAGCAGGGCCTCGCGCAGATGGCGGCGCAGCCAGTGGATGGGGACCATCAGGACGAGGCCGACGCCGATGCCGCCGAGCGCGGCGAGCGCGAACTCGCGGATGCCGCCGGCCCAGCTGATGCCCTCGCCGACGGCGGCGGCGAGGGCGACCTTGTACGCGGTGATGGCGGTGGCGTCGTTCACCAGGGACTCGCCCTGGAGGATGGTGGTGATCCGGTTCGGCAGCCCGAGCTTGCGCGCGATGGCGGTGGCGGCGACCGCGTCCGGCGGGGCGACGACGGCTCCGAGGACGAGCGCGGCGGTGAGCGGCAGGTCGGGCACGAGCTCGTAGGCGAGCCAGCCGACCGCGACCGTCGCGAAGAGCACGTAGCCGACGGAGAGCAGGGCGACGGGCCGGATGTTGGCGCGCAGGTCGAGGTACGAGGACTCGACGGCGGCCGTGTAGAGCAGCGGGGGCAGGATCAGCGGCAGCACGATGTGCGGGTCGAGGGTGTAGTCCGGCACCCCCGGCACGTACGCGGCGGCCAGGCCGACCGCGACCAGGAGCAGCGGCGCCGGCACCGGGGTCCGGCGGGCGACGCCCGCCACCGCGGCGCTCGCCGCGACCAGCGCCACCAGCTGCAGTGCGTCCATGCCCGGTCCCCGTCTCGCGCCACCACGTCACTCGTGCCACAACGTAACCTGGCCATCATGAGCGAGTGCCCGCACGTTGCCGAAATGCCGCGCCCCGAACCGGTGCCGCTGCACGACACCTGTCCGGAGTGCCTGGCCGACGGTACCCACCCCGTCCAGCTGCGGCTCTGTCTCAGCTGTGGGCACGTGGGCTGCTGCGACTCCTCGGCGGGTCGGCACGCGACGGCGCACTTCGCCACCACCGGGCACCCGGTGATGCGGACCTTCGAGCCGAACGAGCGCTGGCGCTGGTGCTTCGTGGACGGTTCGATCGTCTGACGGCTGGGTACGTCACCCCTCCGCGGGTTCTCCGCGGCCGCCGGGCGGGGGGCCGGTCCTACGGGCCCCCGGCGACACGGCGGGACGGATCGCGATAGCGTCTCGGCGGACTGCGCAACCGACTGCGTACCGCCAAGGTTCGGGGGGTTCTTCCCCGGACCCCGAATGAGCTTGTGCCACCTTGGAGGTGAGGGTGTCCCAGATCGCAGGCGAGCCCGGGACCCAGGACTTCGTGGAAGTCCGGCTGCCCGCTGCGGGTGCCTACCTGTCCGTGCTGCGTACGGCCACGGCCGGTCTCGCGGCGCGTTTGGACTTCACCCTCGACGAGATCGAGGACCTGCGGATCGCCGTCGACGAGGCGTGCGCGATCCTGCTCCAGCAGGCAGTGCCGGGGTCGGTGCTGAGCTGCGTCTTCCGGCTGGTCGACGACTCGCTCGACGTCACGGTCTCGGCGCCGACGACGGACGGCCGGGCGCCGGAGCGGGACACCTTCGCGTGGACGGTGCTCTCGGCCCTCGCCGGGAAGGTGGAGTCGTCCGTGGCCGAGGACAGGACGGTCTCCATCAGCCTGTACAAACAGCGCGGCGCGGGGCCAGGCCCGGCGTGAGGAGCGGGGACGCGACGGCCGGCATCCCTGAGCAGCAGGTACGGCCGCATCCGGAGGCGGGGGCCGGGGCGGTCTCGGTCGAGACTGGAGTCGAGGTCGCTACGGATCACGCGGAGCAGGCGGACCAGATGAGCGAGCAGGACCAGCACAACCACGTTCCGGGGACGCCGGAGGCCGCGGATCGGGCGTCGGAGCACGCGCCGGAGGCCACGGACCGCGCGCCGGCGGCCGCCGGTCAGGCGACGGAGGCCGCCGGGGTCCCCGAAAGCCCGGAAGCCCCGGAACTCCCGGAGACCCCCGATCCGCACGACCGCAGCGGGGCGCGGGCGCTCTTCATCGAGCTGCGGGAGCTTCCCGAGGGCTCCCCTGAGAAGGCGGCGCTGCGCGACCGGCTGGTGCGGATGCACCTGCCCCTGGTGGAGCACCTGGCCCGGCGCTTCCGCAACCGGGGCGAGCCGCTCGACGACCTGACGCAGGTGGCGACGATCGGCCTGATCAAGTCGGTGGACCGGTTCGACCCGGACCGCGGGGTGGAGTTCTCCACGTACGCCACGCCCACGGTGGTGGGCGAGATCAAGCGCCACTTCCGTGACAAGGGCTGGGCGGTACGGGTGCCCCGGCGCCTGCAGGAGCTGCGGCTGTCCCTGACGACGGCGACGGCGGAGCTCTCGCAGCAGCACGGCCGCTCGCCGACGGTGCACGAGCTGGCGGAGCGGCTCGGGATCTCCGAGGAGGAGGTCCTGGAGGGTCTGGAGTCGGCGAACGCCTACTCGACGCTCTCCCTGGACGTGCCGGACACGGACGACGAGTCGCCGGCGGTGGCGGACACGCTGGGTGCCGAGGACGAGGCCCTGGAGGGGGTCGAGTACCGGGAGTCGCTCAAGCCGCTCCTGGAGGACCTGCCGCCGCGCGAGAAGCGGATCCTGCTGCTGCGTTTCTTCGGGAACATGACCCAGTCGCAGATCGCGCAGGAGGTCGGCATCTCGCAGATGCACGTCTCCCGGCTGCTCGCGCGCACGCTGGCGCAGCTGCGGGAGAAGCTGCTCGTCGAGGAGTGATCGGCGGCTTCCGCGGAGGGATCCCCGCAGTCCGCGGAGGGATCCCCGCAGTCCGGGGAGGGATTCCCACAGTCCGCGGCGTACGCGGTGTCCGCGGCGTTACGCGGTGTCCTGGCCGGGGCGCTTGATGCCGAGCGCCTCGGTCGTGGACGGGCTGAGCAGCAGGACGAGGCCGGTCAGGGCGAGGATCGCGAGGGCGACGCCGGCCGGGATCAGGACGCTGTCCGCCTGGAGCAGCTGCCACGCGACCGGCAGCGCCAGGATCTGGGTGATGACCGCGGGGCCGCGACTCCAGGAGCGGCGCCGCCACAGGCCCCGGGCGGCGGCCAGCGGGATGAGCCCGAGGGCGATCAGCGTCGCCCCGCCCATGACGGCCGAGGTGAGCTCGTCGGGGCGGTCGGTCAGGGTCCTCACCAGGAGGTAGAGGCCGCCCGCCACCAGGGCGAGGGCCTCGACGCCGGCCACCGCCGCCGCGGCGGTCAGGCGCCCGGGGCGCGGGGTCTGCTCCGTACTGCTCATCTCGGCACTGCTCATGCAGGCAGGGTAGCGGGGGTGGCCGGGGGCGGGCCCGGTCAGGCCTGGACTGGGCCCCGGTACCGCCGGGTAGGTACGCTGGCGACCATGCGCGCGCTTCTCGTGGTCAATCCGGCAGCAACCACCACCAGTGCCCGCACACGTGACGTGCTGATCCACGCGCTCGCCAGCGAGATGAAGCTGGAGGCGGTCACGACCGAGTACCGGGGGCACGCCCGTGACCTGGGGCGCCGGGCCGCGGACTCGGACGACATCGACCTGGTGGTGGCCCTCGGCGGGGACGGCACGGTCAACGAGGTCGTCAACGGGCTGCTGCACGCGGGTCCCGACCCGGAGCGGCTGCCGGGCCTCGCGGTGGTGCCGGGCGGATCCACCAACGTCTTCGCGCGGGCGCTCGGGCTGCCGAACGACGCCGTGGAGGCGACCGGCGCGCTGCTCGACGCGCTGCGGGAGCGGCGGGCGAGGACGGTGAGCCTGGGGCTCGCGTCCGGGACGCCGGGCACGGAGGACGAGGCGGTGCCGGAGCGCTGGTTCACGTTCTGCGCCGGATTCGGTTTCGACGCGAGCGTGATCGGCCGGGTCGAACAGCAGCGCGAGCGCGGCAAGCGTTCGACGCACGCGCTCTATCTGCGTCAGGTGGTGCGCCAGTTCCTGGGCGAGCAGAACCGCCGGCGCGGGACGATCACGCTGGAGCGGCCGGGTCAGGACCCGGTGGAGGACCTCGTCCTGTCCATAATCTGCAACACCTCTCCCTGGACCTACCTGGGGAATCGCCCGGTGTACGCGTCGCCGGACGCGTCCTTCGAAACCGCGCTCGACGTGCTCGGTCTGAGCCGTCTCTCGGCCCCTTCGGTGGCCCGGTACGCGACTCAGCTGCTCACCTCGACCCCCGAACGGGGGCCGCGCGGCAAGCATGCTCTGACTCTGCACGACCTGACCGACTTCACCTTGCATTCGAAGGTCCCGCTCCCCCTGCAGATGGACGGAGACCACCTGGGACTGCGCACGAGCGTGACGTTCACAGGCGTTCGCCGTGCACTGCGTGTGATTGTGTGACCAGAAGGACCGAAAGTCCTTCCACTCGAACGTTTAGGCTGCCCTCCACCCCCTAGAAGTACGGCTGTGACGGAGCCGACACCGAGGAATCAAAAAAAACTTTCCAGAAGGGGTTGTATCCGCTGCCGAGGTTTGCGAGTCTCTTCTTGGCGATCGGGACGGCCCGCAACACCAGCCTCCACTGAGAGCCAGAACCCCTCCTCAATCCCAGGACCACACCAGTTCACCTGGCAGTCGGCCCTTCACTTGCGGGGGGATTCGTGAAAGCGTTCACATTCACAAGCACCCTGCACGTAATACCAAGAGAGGTAGCAGCCATGGACTGGCGTCACAACGCCGTTTGTCGTGAGGAAGACCCCGAGCTGTTCTTCCCCATCGGCAACACCGGTCCTGCGCTGCTGCAGATCGAGGAAGCCAAGGCCGTCTGCCGCCGCTGCCCCGTCATGGAGCAGTGCCTGCAGTGGGCGCTCGAGTCCGGCCAGGACTCCGGCGTCTGGGGTGGCCTCAGCGAGGACGAGCGTCGCGCGATGAAGCGCCGCGCCGCCCGCAACCGGGCGCGCAACGCCAGCGCCTGAGCCACCTGCGAACAGCCTGAGGCACGCGGCGCGTACACCGCGTACGCAATCACCGCTCCCGAGCCGCAGCGCGCAGCAGTAACCCACAGCATTCGAGCCCCGGACCGATTCACTTCGGTCCGGGGCTCGCTGCTGTGTGCGGCCCTTTCCTGAAGAGCCTTCCCCAACTCCCGCTATTTCTGCGGCTGTACGGGGATGTCGAGGACGACCCGCGTGCCGCGCTCGGCGCCCGGCTGCATGTCGAAGCTGCCGCCGAGCTCGCCCTCGACCAGGGTCCGGACGATCTGGAGACCCAGGTTCCCGGCGCGCTGCGGGTCGAAGCCCTCGGGCAGGCCGCGGCCGTCGTCCTTGACGGTGATCAGCAGGCGGGCGTCGGCGCGGGGTTCGCCGCGGACGGCGGTGACCTCGACGGTGCCGTTGTCGCCCGGGGCGAAGGCGTGCTCCAGCGCGTTCTGCAGGATCTCGGTGAGGACCATGGCCAGCGGGGTGGCGACCTCGGCGTCGAGGATGCCGAAGCGGCCGTTGCGCCGGCAGGTCACCTTGCCCGGGGAGATCTCGGCGACCATCGCGATCACCCGGTCGGCGATCTCGTCGAACTCGACCCGCTCGTCCAGGTTCTGGGACAGCGTCTCATGGACGATGGCGATCGAACCGACGCGCCGTACGGCCTCGTTGAGGGCCTCGCGGCCGTGGTCGGAGTCCATCCGTCGGGCCTGGAGGCGCAACAGGGCCGCCACGGTCTGGAGGTTGTTCTTCACCCGGTGGTGGATCTCCCGGATGGTGGCGTCCTTGGTGATCAACTCGCGCTCGCGGCGGCGCAGTTCGGTGACGTCACGGAGCAGGACGAGCGAACCGATCCGGGTGCCCTTGGGCTTCAGCGGGATGGCCCGCAGCTGGATCACGCCGCCGTTGCCCTCGACCTCGAACTCGCGCGGGGCGTAGCCGGAGGCCATCGTGACCAGGGCCTCGTCCACCGGGCCGCGGGAGGGGGCGAGTTCGGCGGTGATCTGGCCGAGGTGCTGGCCGACGAGGTCGGCGGCGAGACCGAGCCGGTGGTACGCGGAAAGGGCGTTGGGCGAGGCGTACTGGACCCCGCCCTC
The DNA here is from genome assembly GCF_044541845.1 of Streptomyces sp. NPDC085481. NCBI lineage: Bacteria > Bacillati > Actinomycetota > Actinomycetes > Kitasatosporales > Streptomycetaceae > Streptomyces > Streptomyces sp. NPDC085481. The sequence continues at coordinate 15,556 of NZ_JBITTJ010000023.1, read as the reverse complement.
GGCGTCGAGCCGGATCAGCCCGTCGCCGGCCCGCGGCGAGGAGTCCATGTCGACCTGCTCGCCGGGGAAGGGGAACGAGCCCGCGGCGATCATCTGGGCCAGGTCGGAGGCCGACTGGAGGTAGGTGAGCTCCAGGCGGGACGGGGTCCGGACGGTGAGCAGGTTGGTGTTGCGGGCGATGACGCCGAGGACGCGGCCCTCACGGCGTACGGGGATGGACTCGACCCGGACCGGGACCTCCTCGCGCCACTCGGGGTCGCCCTCGCGCACGATCCGGCCCTCGTCGAGGGCGGCGTCGAGCAGCGGGCGGCGGCCGCGCGGGACCAGGTGACCGACCATGTCGTCCTGGTAGGAGGTGGGGCCGGTGTTGGGCCGCATCTGGGCGACGGAGACGTACCGGGTGCCGTCCAGGGTGGGAACCCACAGAACGAGGTCGGCGAAGGAGAGGTCGGAGAGCAGTTGCCACTCCGACACCAGCAGGTGGAGCCAGTCGAGGTCGGACTCGCTCAGAGCGGTGTGCTGGCGGACGAGGTCGTTCATGGAGGGCACGTGTGCGAGCGTACCCGTGGAATTACCGGGCGGTGAACCTGGATCTCCGGGCGTCCGTGTTGGAGGATGGGCCCGGATAGGCCACACTCCTATGGATGGACAGACGAGAATGGTCTAGTCCACAATGCATGTCATAGACCTCCACTCTCCCCGCACAGGAGGGTGGAACGAGGTACCCGACGCTCTCTGCCCTGACTGCGTCGAGACCTCCCATACGGCCGAGGGACCGCACACCCCCGGCCGAGCAACTCCGGGCTGCGGTGCCGGACGGGTTGAGGGTCCCGTCAGGCGCCGCGGCCCGCGGGTATGTACGGGGCCGTGCGAGCCCCCGGGCCCGCCGCGGCCCCTCACTCCGCCGCCGGCCAGGCCAGCATCGCCGCCTCCGCCACGGCCTCAAGCTCCTCCTTCGTCGCCCCGTCGCGGGCCTGCTGGGACATGCCCTGGAGGACGGCGCCGCTGAAGCGGGCGAGGGTCACGGGATCGGTGCCGGCGGGAAGCTCGCCGGACTCGACCGCCTCGCGGATCCGCGCCTCGAACCGCCCGAGGTTGGCGTTCCGCCGGTCGCGCAGCGCGTCCTGCACCTCGGGGGTCGAGCAGTTGAGCGCGGCGGAGATCACCAGGCAGCCGCGCGGGTGGGACGGGTCCGTGTACTGCTCCGCCGCCTCCACCAGCATCCGGCGTATGGCGCCGCGCGCGGTCGGCTCCTCGGCGAAGGCGTGCCCGCCGAAGGCGCCGTACGACTCCGCGTACGCCTCGACGACCTCCTCGAAGAGGGTCTTCTTGTCCCCGAAGGCCGCGTAGAGGCTCGGCGCGCTGATGCCCATGACGCGGGTGAGGTCGGAGACGGAGGTCGTCTCGTACCCGTGCTCCCAGAAGGCCACCATCGCCTGCTCCAGCGCCGTGGGGCGGTCGAAGGAGCGGGGGCGGCCGCGCTGCTTGGTGGTCATGGGCCGAATTCTATAGCGGGCGCTACGGAACGTGGTAGCTTTCTTTCTGTAGCGACCACTAGCAAAACGAGGGGGGCGTCGCCATGGGCGTGCTCAAGGGGAAGACGGCACTGGTCACGGGCGGCAGCCGGGGCATCGGGCGGGCGATCGCCGAGCGGCTCGGCCGGGACGGGGCGCGGGTCGCCGTGCACTACGGGAGCAACGAGGCGGCGGCGAAGGAGACGGTCGCGGCGATCACGGCGGCCGGCGGCGAGGCCTTCGCCATCGGACAGGAGCTGGGGGTCAAGGGCGACGCGGAGGCGCTGTGGGCCGCGTTCGACGCCCATGCGGACGGCCTGGACATCCTGGTGAACAACGCCGGGATCGGGGCCTCGGCGCCGTTCGGGACGATCGGCGAGGAGGAGTACGAGCGGATCTTCGCGGTCAACACCAAGGCGCCGTTCTTCCTGGCCCGGCTCGGCGCGGAGCGGCTGCGCGACGGCGGCCGGATCGTGAACGTCTCCACCGGCCTCTCGCACGCGGCGTTGATGCCGGACCTGATCGCGTACGCGATGTCGAAGAGCGCGCTCGACGTGTTCACCCGCTATCTGTCGAAGGTGCTGGGCTCGCGCGGGATCACGGTCAACGCGGTGGCGCCGGGCATCGTGGACACGGACGTCAACGCGGGTTGGCTGCGCGGGAACGAGGAGGCCTGGGCGGGCGCGGCGGCGATGTCGGCCCTGGGCAAGGTCGGCGCCCCGGAGGACATAGCCGACGTGGTGGCCTTCCTGGCCTCGCACGACGGGCGCTGGGTGACCGGGCAGTGGATCGACGCGACCGGGGGGTCCCTCGCCTGACACCCGGGGGGCACAAGGGGTTCGAGTGGCTGTGGGGACGGGTGCGTCCGACGATGAGGAGGGGTCCGTCCACGGGGCGGAAGGGCATGGGCGGACGGCCTGCGCTCTGCTAGATTTGAGCTTAGATTGGTCTATACCACACCGGCTCTTCTTCAGCCCCTCACCAGATCGGCAGGCTCAGCGTGGAAGTTGTCATCGTCAAGGACGCCAAGGCGGGCGGCGAGCTCATCGCGGACGGCATCGCCGGCCTTCTGCGCCGCAAGCCGGACGCGCTGCTCGGCGTGGCCACCGGATCGACCCCGCTGCCCATCTACGACGCCCTGATCGCCCAGGTCGAGGCGGGCTCGGTCGACGCCTCCCGGGCCCGGATCGCCCAGCTCGACGAGTACGTGGGCCTGCCGGCCGGGCACCCCGAGTCGTACCGCTCCACGGTGCTGCGCCAGGTCGTCGAGCCGCTCGGGCTCTCCCAGGACGCCTTCATGGGCCCCGACGGCTCGGCCGAGGACGTCCAGGCCGCGTGCGAGGCCTACGACAGGGCGCTCGTCGAGGCCGGCGGCGTCGACCTGCAGATCCTCGGCATCGGCACCGACGGGCACATCGGCTTCAACGAGCCCTGCTCCTCGCTGGCCTCCCGCACCCGGATCAAGACGCTGACCGAGCAGACCCGCGTCGACAACGCGCGCTTCTTCGACAACGACATCGAGCAGGTGCCGCACCACGTCATCACCCAGGGCATCGGCACCATCCTGGAGGCCCGCCACCTGGTGCTGCTCGCCACCGGCGAGGGCAAGGCCGAGGCCGTGGCGCAGACCGTCGAGGGCCCGGTAGCCGCGCTCGTGCCGGCCTCCGCGCTCCAGCTGCACCCGCACGCGACCGTCGTCGTGGACGAGGCCGCCGCCTCCAAGCTGAAGCTCGCGGACTACTTCCGCCACACCTTCGCGAACAAGCCCGCGTGGCAGGGCATCTAGCACCACAGGCAGAGGCCCGGCACCTGATCCAGGTGCCGGGCCCCTCGTGTCCTGGCGGTGCCCCAGGGAGGCTCTAGCGGCCGGCGATGAGCTCCGCCGCGGCCGTGCCGCAGACGCGGGCGGCGCCGTGGGTGGCGATGTGCAGGGCGCCGCGGGGCTCCGACTCGTTGAGCCCCATCTCCACCACCACGGTGTCCGGGCGGGCCGCGAGCAGGGCGTCCAGGGCCTTGGCCATCCACGGGTGCCGGTGGGCGTCCCGTACGACGGCGACCACGCGCCGCTCCCCCGCGGCCGCGAGGACGGCGTCCACCGACGCGTCCGCGCCGTAGGAGCCGGTCTCGGTGCCCGGCAGCAGCCGGCCGAGCTCGGCGGCGATGCCCCACGGAGTCTCGTCGCCCACCGCGAAGTTGGCGACGGGGGTGAAGGCGGCCACGTAGGGAGCGCTCGTCATCGGCTGGTACGGCTGCTCCCCGGGCGTCACCTTCAGCGCCCTGCGGGCCGCCACGAGGCCGACCTCGGTGCCGGGCGCGGTCCCCTCCTGTTGTGCCGCGCCCGGCCCCGATACCCCCCTGGCCCGGTGCGCCTGGGTCCAGGCCGCCAGGGCGCGCACGCGCGCCGCGGCGTCGGCCAGCCGCTCCTCGGGCAGTTCACCGGTCCGTACCGCCGTGACCAGCGCGTCGCGCAGTCGCAGTACGGTGTCCTCGTCGGCCAGCCCGCCGCCCACGCAGATGGCGTCGGCGCCCGCGGCGATCGCGAGGACGGATCCGCGCTCGATGCCGTACGTCGACGAGATGGCCTGCATCTCCATGCCGTCGGTGACGATGAGCCCCTCGAAGCCCAGTTCCCGGCGCAGCAGACCGGTGAGGATCTGCGGGCTCAGGGTGGCCGGGCGTTCGGGGTCGAGCGCGGAGAGCAGGATATGCGCGCTCATCACGGCTTTGGAACCCGCGGCGATGGCGGCGCGGAAAGGTACCAGCTCACGGGCGTGCAGTGTGTCGAGGCCCACATCGATACGGGGCAGCGCGTGGTGCGAATCCACATTGGTGTCGCCGTGCCCCGGGAAGTGCTTGGTGCAGGCGGCAACGCCCACGGCCTGCAGCCCGTCGACGTAGGCCACGGTGTGCCGGGCGACCAGCTCGGGGTCGGCGCCGAAGGAGCGGACCCCGATGACCGGGTTGTCGGCGTTGGAGTTGACGTCGGCGGACGGCGCCCAGTTGAGGTCCACCCCGCACGCGGCGAGCCGGCGGCCGAGCTCGCGGGCGACGGCCCGGGTGAGCTCGACGTCGTCGACGCTGCCCAGCGCGTAGTTGCCGGGGAAGGAGGAGCCCTCCTTGACCTCGAGGCGGGTGACGTCGCCGCCCTCCTCGTCGATGGCGACCAGGACGTCGTCCCGTTCGGCGCGCAGCTGCGCGGTGAGCGCGGCGAGCTGTGCGGGGGCGACGATGTTCCGGCCGAAGAGGCCGACCGAGGAGAGTCCCTCGCCGATGCGGCGGAGCAGCCAGTCGGGGGCGGTGGTGCCGACGAAGCCCGGCTGGAGGACGGTGAGGGCGTCCCGGGTCAGGGTGTCGGAGCCGCGTACGAGTGTGGTCATGGGGCGGACGTCATCCCTTCACTGCGCCGGCCGTCAGACCCGCGGCCATCTTGCGCTGGACGAGGAGGAAGAGGATCACGATGGGAACGGCCATCATGGTCGAGCCGGCCATCATCGGGGCGTACTCGGTGCCGTTCTTGGTGATGAAGTTGCCGAGCCAGACGGTGGCCGTCTGGTTCTGCTGGCTCATCAGCATCAGCGCGTACAGGTACTCGTTCCAGGCCTGGATGAAGCCGTAGACCGAGGTGGCGACCATGCCCGGGGCGAGCAGCGGGAAGACGACCCGGATGAAGGCTCCGGTCGGGGTGCAGCCGTCGACCTGGGCGGCCTCCTCCAGCTCCTTGGGGATGTTGACGATGAAGCCGCGCAGCGTCCACACCGTGAAGGGCAGGATGAAGGTCAGGTAGGTGATGATCAGGCCGCTGAGCTTGTCGTACTGCCCGAGGTCGTTGAGGAGCAGGAAGACCGGGATGATCATCGCGACGAGCGGGACCATCTGGACGGCGAGGATGCCGACGATGACGATCTTGCGCCCGCGGAAGGCGAAGCGGGAGATGGCGAGGGCGGCGAGCAGGCCGACCGCGATGCCGATGACGACCACGACGGTCGAGACGATCAGGCTGCGGGTGACCGGGCCCCAGAAGTCCGCGATGTCCAGCGCCCGCTTGAAGTTGTCGAGCGTGAAGGTGGACGGGAAGAAGTGCGGATCGGGGTCGATCGCGTCCTTGGACGGCTTGAAGGCCGTGTTGATCATCCAGTAGACCGGGAAGCCGGCCGTGACGACGACGAGCAGACCGAGCAGGTTCCAGCCGGCCTTCGACCTACCGGGCTTGCGCGGCTTGCGCGCACGAGAGGTGACGGCGCTCACTCGACATCTCCGATCTTGAGCATCTGGCGCATGTACACCGCGACGACACCGAGCAGCAGCACGACCGTGACGAGCGCGATCGCGGAGCCGGTGCCGTAGTCGTTGACGACGAACGCCTTGTCGAAGGAGTACGTGGTGAGCAGCTGGAACTCGGCCTCAGGGTGGCCGTTGCGCATCACGTAGACCTGCGGGAAGACACCCATGTCCCAGATCACCGAGAGCGTCGTCAGCATGACGATGATCGGCTTGAGGATGGGCAGCGTGACGTAGCGGAAGACGCCCCAGGCGCCGGCGCCGTCGAGGCGGGCGGCCTCTTCGAGCTCCTTGGGCACCTGGGTGAGGCCGGCGCTCAGGGTGATCACGACGAAGGGCACGGCGCCCCAGACCACCAGGAGCATGATCACGGCGAGGCCCTGCGGGCCGCTGGCGAACCAGTTGTGGCCGATCATGTCGACCCCGGGCAGCCTGCTGAGCAGCCAGTTGAGGACGCCGTAGTCGGCGTCGAAGAGCCACTTGAAGATGGCGGTGGCGACGATGATGGGCATGCCCCAGCTCGCCACGAGCACGATGTTGATCAGCAGCTTGACCCAGCCGGAGACGCGCTGGAGGAGCAGCGCGATCGCCATGCCGAGGACCATGGTGACGATCACGGCGCCGGCCGCGAAGATCACGGTCCGCAGCACGACGGCCCAGAACTCGCCGTCGCCGAGGATCTTGGTGAAGTTCTCCAGGCCGGCCGACTCGGGCTCCTGGAAGCCCCACAGCTGCGGCTGGCCGAACTTCTGGAAGGAGAGGGCGACCAGTCGCACGAGCGGATAGCCGAGCACCAGCAGGAGCACGAGCAGACATGGCGCGAGGAGCAGCCATGGGATCCCGGCCCCGCCTTTGCGTGTCCCGCCCTTCGGGGCGGGGGTCCCGGCTCCGGAGCCGGATGGTGGCGATTGCCGCGCCGGCGGCACCTTCGCGGTGGTTGTGTCTGCGGCACTCATCCCGTGCTCCTCAGCGATCCCTCTCGTGGTACGGGCGGCAGGGCCCCGTCGCGATGACGGGGCCCTGCCGCTTCAGGTCACTTGGTGTTGATGACCTTGTCGATCGAGGCGTCGGCGTCCTTGGCCGCCTGCTCGACCGACTTCTTGCCGTTGGCGATCTCGATGAGCATCGTCTTGAGGGTCTGGGCCTTCTCGACCTGGCCCCAGCCGGGGGCGGTCGGGACGAACCAGCTGGACTCGGCGGCGGTCGCCGGGACGACGGTGGCCGGGTCGTTCTTCAGCGGGGCGAGGTCCGCCTTGTTGTTGGGCAGGTTGCCCTTGGCGACGAGGCCCTTCTGGCCCTCGGCGCCGGTGAAGGCGGCGATCCACTCGGCGGCGACGCCCTGCGCCTTGGACTTGACCGGGACGGCCAGGTCCGAACCGCCGAGGAAGACCGGGAGGTTCTTGCCGGACGGGCCGGGCATGACGAAGTTCTCGAGCTTGTCCTTCAGCCCGCCGACCTTGTCGTTCTCCGGGGTGGCGGAGGTGGCGCCCTCCCAGCCGGCGGCGAAGATCGTCGCGGACTTGCCCTGGCCGAAGACGACGGGACGGTCGGACTCGTCCTTCGTCTTGTCGCCGTGCATGTACTTGTCGACGACGTTCTTGTACTCGGTGAGGCCCTTGATGGACTCGGGCGAGGAGAGGTTCGCCTTCCAGTTCTCGCCGTCCTGCTTGGCGATGGAGCCGCCGGCCTCGTAGACGAAGGACATCGCGGCGTACCAGTCCGGCGAAGGCTGGTACCAGGCGCTGAACTTGTCGCCCTTCTTCTTCTGGATGGCGTCGAGGGCGGCGGTCAGCTCGGCCCAGGTCTTCGGGGCGGCCTTGACGCCCGCCTCGGCGGCGATGTCCTTGCGCCAGGTGCCCACGCGGCCACCGGCGTAGTAGGGGACGCCGTAGGTCTTGCCGTTGTAGGTGACCGAGTCCTTGAGGGCGTCGAGCCACTTGTCGGAGTTCTCGAACTTCGACGGGTCGACCTCGGCGAAGGCGCCCTTGGCCATGTAGCTGATCATCTCGGAGTTGCCCATCTCGACAACGTCCGGGGCCTTGTCGGTCGCGAGCACCGCGTCGAGCTTGGTGTTCTTGTCCGGCCAGCCGTAGTACTCGTGCTTGATCTTGATGCCGGGGTGCTTCTTGGTCACCGCGTCGTCGGCGGCCTTGACCAGCTCGGGCCAGTTGTTCTGGGCGTCGACCGTCAGCCAGACGGTCAGCTCCTTGGCCTCGCCGCCGGCCTTGTCCCCGCCCTTGTCCGAGCCACCACACGCGGCAATGCCGACCATCATGCCCGCGACGCCGATCGCCGCGATGAGCTTGCGCTTCACGCCACCCTCCTCAGGGATGCCTGCAACCCCCCCACCGCGCGAAGACATACGTCGAGTAGTGCTCGTGGGGCTGGGACCTGGTCTTTAATGGTGTAGACCAGTACCCGGAGCTTGGCCTAGACCTTTAGGGGTGTCAAGGGTGTATAAGAAGGGCAGTCGGGTCCGTTATCGGACCGACACCTGAGGGAGGGCGACGACCCGTGACCGGTCCGTGCCACCATGTGAGCCGCGACAGACGGAGGAGCCGGTGACGGCAGCAGCACAGGAGTCGGGAAGGCAGGCCATGGCCACGGACGCGGGCAGCACGGAGACAGAGGGCGGCGCCGCCACCCGCACCGCGCGCGTGCCCAAGTACTACCGACTGAAGCGGCATTTGCTCGACATGACGGAGACCCTGCCGCCCGGCACGCCGGTCCCGCCGGAGCGCACCCTCGCCGCCGAGTTCGACACCTCGCGCACCACCGTGCGCCAGGCCCTGCAGGAACTGGTGGTCGAGGGCCGCCTGGAGCGCATCCAGGGCAAGGGCACCTTCGTGGCCAAGCCCAAGGTCTCCCAGGCCCTCCAGCTCACCTCGTACACCGAGGACATGCGGGCGCAGGGCCTCGAGCCCACCTCGCAGCTGCTCGACATCGGCTATGTCACCGCCGACGACACCCTCGCCGGGCTGCTCGACATCTCCCCCGGCGGCCGGGTGCTGCGGATCGAGCGGCTGCGCCTCGCGAGCGGCGAGCCGATGGCCATCGAGACCACGCACCTGTCCGCCAAGCGCTTCCCGGCGCTGCGGCGTTCGCTGGTGAAGTACACGTCCCTGTACACCGCCCTCGCCGAGGTGTACGACGTCCACCTCGCCGAGGCCGAGGAGACCATCGAGACCTCGCTGGCCACCCCGCGCGAGGCCGGCCTGCTCGGTACGGACGTGGGCCTGCCGATGCTGATGCTCTCCCGGCACTCCCTGGACGCCCAGGGCGAACCGGTCGAATGGGTGCGCTCGGTCTACCGCGGCGACCGCTACAAGTTCGTCGCCCGCCTCCAGCGCCCCAACGGCTGACGGCAGCTGAACCGGCGTCGGCCGATCCGTTATACGGACAGGGGTTCCTAGAAACGAAGCCGTCCCCTAGATTTCCTCGGCATTACGAGGTGATCACTGAGGGGACGGTTTCGCCATGTCAGAAGCGACAACAGGGAAACAACCGGTCATCACCCCCTTGCGGGTGGTGGTCGCGCTCTGCCTCTTCGCGCCGTTCGTCGCGATGATCTGGGTGGGCTCCTACGCGAAGGTGGACCCCACCTTCATCGGTATCCCGTTCTTCTACTGGTACCAGATGCTGTGGGTCGTGATCTCCACCGTACTGACCATGGTCGCGTACCAGCTCTGGAAGCTCGACCAGCGCTCCCGGAAGGCCGGTGACGCGCGATGAAGGACGGCGTGAACGGCGTCGCGCTCGGCGTCTTCATCTTCTTCTTCCTGGCCGTCACGGTCATGGGATTCCTGGCCGCCAAATGGCGCAAGGCCGAGAACGAGCACAGCCTCGACGAATGGGGCCTGGGCGGCCGGTCGTTCGGCACCTGGATCACCTGGTTCCTGCTCGGCGGCGACCTCTACACGGCGTACACCTTCGTCGCCGTACCCGCGGCCATCTACGCGGCGGGCGCGGCCGGCTTCTTCGCCGTGCCGTACACGATCCTGGTCTACCCGCTGATCTTCACCTTCCTGCCCCGCCTGTGGTCGGTCTCCCACAAGCACGGCTACGTCACCACCTCCGACTTCGTCCGCGGCCGCTTCGGCTCCAAGGGCCTGTCCCTCGCGGTCGCCGTCACCGGCATCCTCGCCACCATGCCGTACATCGCGCTCCAGCTCGTCGGCATCCAGGCCGTCCTGGACGTGATGGGCGTCGGCGGCGGCGAGGACACCAACTGGTTCGTCAAGGACCTGCCGCTGCTCATCGCCTTCGGCGTCCTCGCGGCCTACACGTACTCCTCCGGCCTGCGCGCCCCGGCGCTCATCGCCTTCGTCAAGGACACCCTGATCTACATCGTCATCGCGGTGGCGATCATCTACATCCCGATCAAGCTGGGCGGCTTCGACGAGATCTTCGCCAAGGCGGGCGAGGCGTACGCGACGGTCAACCCGGCCACCGGCAAGCCCAAGGGCGCGCTCGTGCCCGGCGAGGCGGGCCAGTGGACGTACGCGACGCTGGCGCTCGGCTCGGCGCTGGCGCTCTTCATGTACCCGCACTCGATCACCGCGACGCTCTCCTCCAAGAGCCGCGAGGTGATCCGCCGCAACACCACGATCCTGCCGCTGTACTCGCTGATGCTGGGCCTGCTCGCCCTCCTCGGCTTCATGGCGATCGCCGCGGGCGTGAAGGTCACCAACGGCCAGCTCGCCATCCCGCAGCTCTTCGAGAACATGTTCCCCGACTGGTTCGCGGGCGTGGCCTTCGCCGCCATCGGCATCGGCGCCCTCGTGCCGGCCGCGATCATGTCGATCGCCGCGGCCAACCTCTTCACCCGCAACATCTACAAGGACTTCATCAAGCCGAACGCGACGCCGGCGCAGGAGACCAAGGTCTCCAAGCTGGTGTCGCTGCTCGTGAAGGTCGGCGCCCTGGTCTTCGTCCTCACCATGGACAAGACCGTCGCCATCAACTTCCAGCTCCTCGGCGGCATCTGGATCCTGCAGACCTTCCCCGCCCTCGTCGGCGGCCTGTTCACCCGCTGGTTCCACCGCTGGGCGCTGCTCGCCGGCTGGGCCGTCGGCATGGTCTACGGCACCGCCGCCGCCTACGGGGTCGCGAGCCCCACCCAGAAGCACTTCGGCGGCTCCTCCACCGAGATCCCCGGCATCGGCGAGATCGGCTACATCGGTCTCACCGCCTTCGTCCTCAACCTCGTCGTCACGGTCGTCCTCACCTTCGTCCTGAAGGCCGTCAAGGCGCCCGACGGCGTGGACGAGACCTCCCCCGCGGACTACACGGCGGACGCCGGTGACCCGGGCGTCTCCACCGCACTGCCGAAGGTCGGCACCGGCGGCCACTGAGTCCGGCCGGAAACCGGCTCCGCCCGCCCCGGGGAAACCCGGCGGCGGGCGGAGCCGTGCCAGGGGCAGACTGCGCCCATGGACTTCACGATCAGACCGGTACGTCCGGAGGAGTACGAAGCTCTCGGCGAGATCACCGGGCACGCCTATCTCGCCGACGGGTTCCTCACGTTCGGCGACACCGACTGGTATCTGGGCCACCTGCGGAACGTGGCCGGGCGGGCCGCGGTCGCCGAGGTGCTCGCCGCCGTGGACCGGAACGGCACCGTCCTGGGCGGTGTGACCTTCGTCCCGTCCCCCGGGCCGATGGGCGACATCGCCCGCGAGGGCGAGGCCGCCGTCCGGATGCTGGCCGTCGACCACGCGGCCCGCGGCCGCGGCGTCGGCGAAGCGCTCGTCCGGGCCTGTATCGAGCGCGCACGGGCCGTCCCGGGCTGCGTGCGGATCGTCCTGTCCACCCAGGACACCATGCACACCGCGCACCGCATCTACGAGCGCCTCGGCTTCCGGCGCACCCCGGACCGGGATTGGCGCCCCATCCCGGACGAGCCCGACTTCCTACTGCTCAGCTACACCCTGGAGTTGTAGACAGCCACACGACACACACAACATGTGGGGGGTGCCGCGAGCGGCGCCCCCCACATGTATGCTCTTCCTCGCTGTCGTCGCAGGGGAATCCGGTGGAAATCCGGAACTGTCCCGCAACGGTGTGTTTCGTATGTCTTGCGCCATGCTCGCGTACGGGCGAGTCCGAAGACCTGTCGACAGCGCGCCCGGTCCTTCCGTTCCGGGTGTCACAGACGTCCGGGCCTCGCGGAGTGGGCTGGTGGACGCGGTGCCGTCGTGCCTTCGGCTGCCCGTTTCCCGCCTCCCCCCGCCCTGGCCCCGAGCCGAGCGAGGGAGAGCCCCCACGTGACCATCGCGCCCGCCGATCCGGCCGCAGCGATCGAGAACGACGGACCCGGGACCGTGCTTCTGCGGACCCTGACCGACCTCACCGCCGACCTCCCGGACACCGACCCCGGCAAGGTCGCCGCCGCCGCGCTGCGCGGCCGGCACGCCGGCTCGGACGAGGCGGAGCTGCGCGAACTGGCCACCGAGGCCGCCGCCGGACTCATCGCCGAGGACCCGGCCTACTCCCGGCTCGCCGCCCGGCTCCTGACCATCACCATCGCCGACGAGGCCGCCGGCCAGGGCGCGGTGTGCTTCTCCGCCTCCGTCGCCGTCGGCCACCGCGAGGGCCTGATCGCCGACCGCACCTCCGACTTCGTCGCCCTGCACGCCGATCGCCTCGACGGCCTGATCGACCAGACCGCCGACGACCGCTTCGGCTACTTCGGCCTGCGCACCCTCTACTCGCGCTACCTGCTGCGCCACCCGATCACCCGCAAGGTCATCGAGACCCCGCAGCACTTCATGCTGCGCGTCGCCTCCGGCCTCGCCGAGGACGACAGCGCCCGCGCCGTGGACGAGGTGGCGGCGCTGTACGGGCTGATGAGCCGGCTCGACTACCTGCCCTCCTCCCCCACGCTCTTCAACTCCGGCACCCGCCACCCGCAGATGTCCTCCTGCTACCTGCTGGACTCCCCGCAGGACGAGCTGGACTCCATCTACGACCGCTACCACCAGGTCGCCCGCCTGTCGAAGCACGCGGGCGGCATCGGCCTGTCGTACTCGCGCATCCGCGCCCGCGGTTCGCTGATCCGCGGCACCAACGGCCACTCCAACGGCATCGTCCCGTTCCTGAAGACGCTCGACGCCTCCGTCGCCGCCGTGAACCAGGGCGGCCGCCGCAAGGGTGCCGCCGCGGTCTACCTGGAGACCTGGCACGCGGACATCGAGGAGTTCCTGGAGCTCCGCGACAACACCGGCGAGGACGCCCGCCGTACGCACAACCTCAACCTGGCGCACTGGATCCCGGACGAGTTCATGCGCCGGGTCAACGCGGACGGCGAGTGGTCGCTGTTCTCCCCCGCCGACGTGCCCGAGCTGGTCGACCTGTACGGCGAGGAGTTCGACGCCGCCTACCGCGCGGCCGAGGCCAGGGGTCTGGCGAAGAAGACCATGCCGGCCCGCGACCTGTACGGCCGGATGATGCGCACCCTCGCGCAGACCGGCAACGGCTGGATGACCTTCAAGGACGCCTCCAACCGGACCGCCAACCAGACCGCCGAGCCCGGCACGGTCGTGCACTCCTCGAACCTCTGCACCGAGATCATCGAGGTCACCAACGACGGCGAGACGGCCGTCTGCAACCTCGGTTCGGTCAACCTGGGCGCCTTCGTGGCCGGTTCGGACATCGACTGGGAGCGGCTCGACGAGACCGTCCGCACCGCGGTGACCTTCCTCGACCGGGTCGTCGACATCAACTTCTACCCGACCGAGCAGGCCGGCCGCTCCAACGCCCGCTGGCGCCCGGTGGGCCTGGGCGCGATGGGCCTCCAGGACGTCTTCTTCAAGCTGAAGCTGCCCTTCGACTCGGCCGAGGCCCGCGCGCTGTCCACCCGGATCGCCGAGCGGATCATGCTCGCCGCATACGAGGCCTCCGCCGACCTCGCCGAGCGCAGCGGCCCGCTGCCCGCCTGGGACAAGACCCGCACCGCCCGTGGCGTGCTGCACCCCGACCACTACGACGTGGAGCTGAACTGGCCGGAGCGCTGGGCCGCGCTGCGCGAGCGGATCGCCGCTGTCGGCATGCGCAACAGCCTGCTGCTCGCCATCGCCCCGACCGCGACGATCGCCTCGATCGCCGGCGTCTACGAGTGCATCGAGCCGCAGGTCTCCAACCTGTTCAAGCGCGAGACGCTGTCCGGCGAGTTCCTCCAGGTCAACTCCTACCTGGTGGAGGAGCTGAAGCGGCTCGGCGTGTGGGACGCGCAGACCCGCGAGGCGCTGCGTGACGCCAACGGCTCGGTGCAGGGCTTCGGCTGGGTGCCCGCCGAGGTGCGCGAGCTGTACCGGACGGCCTGGGAGATCCCGCAGCGCGGCCTGATCGACATGGCGGCGGACCGTACCCCGTTCCTCGACCAGTCGCAGTCCCTGAACCTCTTCATGGAGACGCCCACCATCGGCAAGCTGTCGTCGATGTACGCGTACGCCTGGAAGCAGGGCCTGAAGACCACGTACTACCTGCGCTCGCGCCCGGCGACCCGGATCGCCCGCGCCGCCCAGGCCACCACCATCCCCGTCCAGCAGGCGGCGCCCGACGCCGACGCCGTCGCCTGCTCCCTTGAGAACCCCGAGTCCTGCGAGGCCTGCCAGTAATGAGCTCCACCGAACAGAAGAACCTCCTCGACCCGGGCTTCGAACTGACCCTGCGTCCGATGCGCTACCCGGACTTCTACGAGCGCTACCGCGACGCGATCAAGAACACCTGGACCGTGGAGGAGGTCGACCTCCACTCGGACGTCGCCGACCTCGCCAAGCTCACCCCCGGTGAGCAGCACATGATCGGCCGCCTGGTCGCGTTCTTCGCGACCGGCGACTCGATCGTGGCGAACAACCTGGTCCTGACGCTGTACAAGCACATCAACTCCCCGGAGGCGCGCCTGTACCTGTCGCGCCAGCTCTTCGAGGAGGCCGTGCACGTCCAGTTCTATCTGACGCTGCTCGACACCTACCTGCCCGACCCGGACGACCGCGCCGCCGCGTTCGACGCGGTCGAGAACATCCCGTCCATCCGCGAGAAGGCGCAGTTCTGCTTCAAGTGGATGGACTCGGTGGAGAAGATCGAGCGCCTGGAGACGAAGGCGGACCGCCGCCGCTTCCTGCTCAACCTGATCTGCTTCGCCGCGTGCATCGAGGGCCTGTTCTTCTACGGCGCCTTCGCGTACGTGTACTGGTTCCGGTCCCGCGGTCTGCTGCACGGCCTGGCGACGGGCACCAACTGGGTGTTCCGCGACGAGACGATGCACATGAACTTCGCCTTCGAGGTCGTGGACACCGTCCGCAAGGAGGAGCCCGAGCTCTTCGACGACGAGCTCGAGCAGCAGGTCACCGACATGCTGAAGGAGGCCGTCGAGGCGGAGCTCCAGTTCGGCCGTGACCTGTGCGGCGAGGGCCTGCCGGGCATGAACACCGAGTCGATGCGCGCGTACCTCCAGTGCGTCGCCGACCAGCGCCTGACCCGCCTGGGCTTCGCCCCGGTGTACGGCTCGGAGAACCCGTTCGCGTTCATGGAGCTCCAGGGCGTCCAGGAGCTGACCAACTTCTTCGAGCGCCGCCCGTCCGCCTACCAGGTGGCGGTCGAGGGTTCGGTGGACCTGGACGAGGACTTCTAGTCCGTACGGTACGAGGAAGGGGCCCCCGCCGACGTCTTGGGTTCTAGTGGTTGTCGCAACACCCCAGTTCAGGGGTGGCGATGGACTTCGAGATCCGGCGGGACCGGACCCCTCAAGGGCCCAGAAAGCT
>NZ_JBITTJ010000022.1:0-98026 GCF_044541845.1 Streptomyces sp. NPDC085481 | reverse complement strand
ACCGCCGCGGCGAACGGCGTGATCTTCGCCTCCGCCAGCGCACGGACCGTCTCCCGGAGCATCTCGTGCTCCTCCGACGGGCGATACAGGTCGAAATCAGCGGAACCGGCCACGGTCACTCACTCCCACGCTTGCTAACTACCGTTAAGTAACCCAAATGGTAGGGCGTGCCCCGGCGCCGATCCAGGCCCCGACTATGCTCGGGCAGGCATTCAGCCCGACCTCACTGGAGACCGCATGGCCCTCAAGATCACCGTGATCGGCACCGGCTATCTCGGCGCCACCCACGCCGCGGCCATGGCGGAACTGGGATTCGAGGTGCTCGGCCTCGACGTCGTACCCGAGAAGGTCGAGATGCTCGCGGCCGGGCGGGTCCCCATGTACGAGCCCGGGCTCGAGGAACTCCTCGCCCGGCACGTGGACGGGATCGCCGGGTCCACTGGGCGGCTGCGGTTCACCACCTCCTGGGAGGAGGTGGGCGCCTTCGGCGACGTGCACTTCGTCTGCGTGAACACGCCGCAGAAGCACGGCGAGTACGCCTGCGACATGTCGTACGTCGACTCCGCCTTCGGCTCGCTCGCGAGCGTCGTGCAGGAAGGCGCGCTCGTCGTCGGCAAGTCGACCGTTCCGGTCGGCTCCGCCGAGCGGCTCGCCGCGCTCCTGCCCGCGGGCGTGGAGCTCGCCTGGAACCCGGAGTTCCTGCGCGAGGGCTTCGCCGTGCAGGACACGCTCCACCCGGACCGGATCGTCGTCGGCGTGGGCGACGGGGCGGCCGGCGAGCGGACCGAGAAGACGCTGCGCGAGGTGTACGCGGTGCCCGTCGCGGAGGGCTCGCCGTTCGTGGTCACCGACTTCCCCACCGCCGAGCTCGTGAAGACCTCGGCCAACTCCTTCCTCGCCACCAAGATCTCCTTCATCAACGCCATGGCCGAGCTCTGCGAGGCCGCCGGCGGCGACGTCGCCAAGCTCGCCGAGGCGATCGGGCACGACGACCGGATCGGCGCGAAGTTCCTGCGGGCCGGAATCGGCTTCGGCGGCGGCTGCCTGCCGAAGGACATCCGGGCCTTCATGGCCCGGGCCGGCGAGCTCGGCGCCGACCAGGCGCTGACCTTCCTGCGCGAGATCGACTCCATCAACATGCGGCGTCGCGCCTCCATGGTCGAGATGGCGCGCGACGCGCTCGGCGGCGGGTTCCTCGGCAAGCGGGTGGCCGTGCTCGGCGCGACCTTCAAGCCGGACTCGGACGACGTCCGCGACTCGCCCGCGCTGAACGTGGCCGGGCAGATCCACCTCCAGGGCGGGCAGGTCACCGTCTACGACCCCAAGGGCATGGACAACGCACGGCGGCTCTTCCCGACCCTGGGGTACGCGGACTCGGCGCTCGACGCGGTGCGGGGCGCGGACGTGGTGCTGCACCTGACCGAGTGGCGCGAGTTCCGTGACGCCATCGATCCGGTGGAGCTGGGGCGGGTCGTGTCGTCGCCCGTCATCCTCGACGGCCGCAACGCGCTGGATCCCGCGCGGTGGCGGGATGCCGGGTGGACCTATCGGGCCATGGGGCGCCCGCGGGCCTGACTCCCGCCGCCGCGCCATCGGGTGGGGAGGCGGGCACGGTGGGCTGAGCCGCCCGGGACCCGCGGAAGGGCCCCGCAGCGGCGAGGCCCTGACCGGCTGTCCGTCAACTCCCCTACGGGATCAGAGCGTTGCGTTCGAAGGGGAACGGCGGCCCTGTTCCTCGCGCGCCACCGCCTCCGCGTCCCTCAGCACCCGCACCGCGTTCGACCAGGTCAGCTTGGCCAGGTCCGGACGGGACCAGCCGCGGGTCAGGAGCTCCGCGATCAGGTTCGGGTAGCCCGCCACGTCGTCCAGGCCCGCCGGTGTGAACGCCGTGCCGTCGTAGTCGCCGCCGATGCCGATGTGGTCGATCCCGGCGACCTCGCGCATGTGGTCGAGGTGGTCGGCGACCGTCGAGGCCGTCGCGACCGGGCGCGGGTCGTCCGCCTCGAAGGCGCGGTGGATCCGCATCGCCGCGGGGGTGGTGTCGAGGTGGTGCAGGCCGTGGGCGCGCATGTTGTCGTCGGCCCGGGCGGTCCACTCCACCGCCGCCGGCAGGATGAACTTCGGCACGAACGTGGCCATCGCCACGCCCCCGTTGGCGGGCAGTCGCTCCAGGACGTCGTCCGGGATGTTGCGCGGGTGGTCGCAGACCGCACGCGCCGAGGAGTGCGAGAAGATCACCGGCGCGGCCGTGGTGTCGAGCGCGTCCCGCATCGTCGTGGCGGCCACGTGCGAGAGGTCGACCAGCATGCCGGTGCGGTTCATCTCGCGGACGACCTCACGGCCGAAGGCCGACAGGCCGCCGACGCCCGGCCGGTCCGTCGCCGAGTCCGCCCAGTCGTTGTTGTCGTTGTGGGTGAGCGTCATGTACCGCACGCCGAGGGCGTGCAGGGCGCGCAGGGTGGCGAGGGAGTTGTTGATCGAGTGGCCGCCCTCGGCGCCCTTGAGGGACGCGATGCGGCCCTCCTTGCGGGCCGTCTCCATGTCGTCGGCGGTCAGCGCGGGCGCGAGATCGGCCGCGTACCGCTCGATCAGCTGGTCGACGGCGTCGATCTGCTCCAGGGTGGCGCTGACGGCGTCGTCCCCGGTCAGGCTGGACGGCACGAACACCGACCAGAACTGGGCGCCGACGCCGCCGGACCGCAGCCGGGCCAGGTCGGTGTGGAGCGTGGCCGACTGGTCGGCGGCGATGTCCAGGCGGTCCAGGTCGTAGCGGGCCTGCTGACGCAGGGCCCACGGCAGGTCGTTGTGACCGTCCACCACGGGGGACGCGGCCAGGAGCTCCCTGGCCTCGTCGAGGCGGTCCGCCGCGCTCACTGGGCGAACCCGAAGCCGCCCGAACCCTCGACCTTCTGCCGCAGCCGCTTGCCCTTCTCCGTGGCCTGGTCGTTCAGTTCCTGCTGGAACTCCCGCATCCGGCCGAGCAGTTCGGGGTCGTGCGCGGCGAGGATACGGGCGGCGAGCAGGCCCGCGTTACGGGCCCCGGCGACCGAGACGGTGGCGACCGGCACACCGGCCGGCATCTGCACGATCGACAGGAGCGAGTCCATGCCGTCGAGGTACTTCAGCGGCACGGGGACACCGATCACGGGCAGCGGGGTGACCGAGGCGAGCATGCCCGGCAGGTGGGCCGCGCCGCCGGCGCCCGCGATGATCGCCTTCAGGCCCCGGTCCGCGGCGTTCTCGCCGTACGCGATCATCTCGCGGGGCATGCGGTGCGCGGAGACGACGTCGACCTCGTACGCGATCTCGAACTCGTCCAGGGCCTGCGCGGCGGCCTCCATGACGGGCCAGTCCGAGTCGGACCCCATGACGATGCCAATGAGCGGATTACTCAACGATCGTTCCTCGCAGGTAGTCGGCGGCGTGGCGGGCGCGCTCCAGCACGTCTTCCAGGTCGTCGCCGTAGGTGTTGACGTGGCCCACCTTGCGGCCGGGCTTCACGTCCTTGCCGTACATGTGGATCTTCAGCTGCGGGTCCCTGGCCATGCAGTGCAGGTACGCCGCGTACATGTCCGGGTAGTCGCCACCGAGAACATTGCACATCACGGTCCACTTCGCCCGCGGCCGCGGGTCACCCAGCGGAAGGTCGAGGACGGCCCGGACGTGGTTGGCGAACTGCGACGTGATCGCCCCGTCCTGGGTCCAGTGGCCGGAGTTGTGCGGGCGCATGGCGAGCTCGTTGACGAGCAGGCGGCGCGTGCCGTCGGCGTCGACGGCCTCGAAGAGCTCCACGGCCAGGTGGCCGACGACGCCGAGCTCCTTGGCGATCCGCAGGGCCAGCTCCTGCGCCTGGCCCGCGAGCTCGTCGGAGAGCCCGGGCGCGGGCGCGATGACGGTGTCGCAGACTCCGTCGACCTGCCGGGACTCGACGACCGGGTAGGCGACGGCCTGCCCGTGCGGGGAGCGGACGATGTTCGCGGCGAGCTCGCGCGCGAAGTCGACCTTCTCCTCGGCGAGGACCGGCACGCCCGCGCGGAACGGGTCGTGCGCGTCCGCCTCGGAGCGGACGAACCACACGCCCTTGCCGTCGTAGCCGCCGCGCACGGTCTTCAGGATGATCGGGAAGCCGCCGACCTCGGCGGCGAAGGCCGCCGCGTCGGCCGGGTCGGCCACGATGCGGTGCCGCGGGCTCGGCGCGCCGATCTCGTCGAGTTTCGCCCGCATCACCCCCTTGTCCTGGGCGTGCGCGAGGGCCGCACGACCGGGGCGGACGACGACGCCGTCCGCCTCCAGGGCCGCCAGGTGCTCCGCGGGCACGTGCTCGTGATCGAAGGTGATCACGTCGCAGCCGCGCGCGAAGTCACGCAGCGTGTCCAGGTCGCGATGGTCGCCGATGACGACCTCGCTCACCACCTGGGCCGCCGAGTCCTGCGGGGTGTCGCTGAGGAGCTTGAACTTGATGCCGAGGGGGATGCCCGCCTCGTGGGTCATTCGGGCGAGCTGACCGCCACCGACCATGCCGACTACCGGGAACGTCACCCTCTTAGGGTATCCGCACAAGTTGCGGACACTCGTCCGGCTGTGTTTTGTCACAGCCGCGTGTGCGTTCGCACACGGATCGCGAGCATCACGGGCAGGTGACAGGAGGGGTGGTTAGCATGGTTTGGTTGACGTCATCCCGGAGTCGTCCGGATGACAGCCCCCAACCGACGGGACAGAGCCATCACCATGAGTGAACCCGGCGCGCTGCGCATGCGAGTGGACCGGCTCGTCCGTGAGGTCGCCAAGTTCGGCGTCGTCGGCGGCCTCGGTGTCCTGGTGAACCTGGCCGTCTTCAATCTGGTGCGGCATGTCACCGAGCTGCCGGTCGTGCGGGCCAGCATCATCGCCACCGCCGTGGCCATCGCCTTCAACTACGTGGGGTTCCGTTACTTCACGTACCGCGACCGCGACAAGTCGGGGCGCACCAAGGAACTCACCCTGTTCCTGCTGTTCAGCCTGGTCGGCATGGTGATCGAGAACGGCGTTCTCTACGCGGCGACGTACGGGTTCGGCTGGGACACCCCGCTGCAGAGCAACTTCTTCAAGTTCTTCGGCATCGGCGTCGCGACCCTGTTCCGCTTCTGGTCGTACCGGACCTGGGTGTTCAAGGCGCTGCCCGCGAAGGAGGCGGTGCAGACCGCCGAATCGTTCCTGGAGCAGGCGCCCCGGCAGGCGGGCCACAAGCAGCCCGACCGGGTCTGAGTCACCCTTTCAGCGGACCGGGCGCTCGGCTTCCGGTTCCGTACGGCCCCTGACCTCCCGGCTCAGGAAGAGCGCGAAGACCGGCGGCTGCTGCTGGAGCAGCTCCAGACGGCCCCCGTCCGCCTCCGCGAGGTCCCGGGCGACCGCGAGGCCGATGCCCGTGGAGCTGCGGCCGCTGACCGCGCGCTCGAAGATCCGTGCCCCCAGGTCCGCGGGGACGCCGGGCCCCTCGTCGGTCACCTCGATCACGGACTGGTTGCCGGTGACCCGGGTGCGCAGCGCCACCGTGCCGCCCCCGTGCATGAGCGAGTTCTCGATCAGCGCCGCGAGCACCTGGGCGACCGCGCCCGGGGTGCCGACGGCCCGCATCCCCTGCTTGCCGGAGTGCACGATGGCGCGGCCCGCGCTGCGGTAGGCCGGCCGCCACTCCTCCAGCTGCTGCTTGATCACCTCGTCCAGGTCGAAGGCGACCGCGGAGCCCGTGCGCGGGTCGCGCGCGTTGGTGAGCAGCCGTTCGACGACGTCGGTGAGCCGCTCGACCTGGGTGAGCGCGATCGTCGCCTCCTCCTTGACCGTGTCGAGGTCGTCGGCGAGGGCGACCTCCTCCAGGCGCATGGAGAGCGCCGTGAGCGGCGTACGGAGCTGGTGCGAGGCGTCGGCGGCGAGCCGGCGCTCGGCGGTCAGCATCCGGGCGATCCGCTCGGCGGAGGCGTCGAGCACGTCCGCGACCCGGTCGAGCTCCGGCACCCCGTACCGCCTGTGCCGGGGCCGCGGGTCGCCTGAGCCGAGCCGCTCGGCGGTCTCGGCGAGGTCGGTGAGCGGCGAGGCCAGCTTGTTCGCCTGCCGTACGGCGAGCAGCACGGCCGCCACGACGCACAGCAGCGCCACCGTGGCGATGATCATCAGGGTGCGGGCCACCTCGTCGGTGATGACCGAGCGGGCCTCCTCGACGATCACCGTCTCGCCGCGCTCGCCCTCGGCCAGGCCCCGGATCACGTCGCCGCCCGGGCGGGTGCCGATCTCGATCGGCGTACGGCCCGGGATGCTGATCCGCGCCCACCGCTTGGCGCCGCTCTGGTCGGCCAGGATGTCCGGGTTGACGGGCTCGCCGCCGATGAGCCGGCTGTCGACGATGGAGACGATCCGCAGCGCCTCGGAGTCCACGCTCTCCTGGGCGCTGGAGGAGATGGTGCGGGTCTCGACGATCACCAGGGAGACCCCGAAGACGGCGATGACGACGAGCACCACGGCGAGCGTGGAGTTGATCAGGCGGCGGCGCACGGAGCGGGCCTAGCTCTTCTCGAAGCGGAAGCCCACGCCCCGGACCGTGGCGATGTAGCGGGGGTTGGCCGCGTCGTCGCCGAGCTTCTTGCGCAGCCAGGAGATGTGCATGTCGAGGGTCTTGGTGGAGGACCACCAGGTGGTGTCCCAGACCTCGCGCATCAGCTGGTCGCGGGTGACCACCCGGCCGGCGTCGCGGACCAGGACCCGCAGCAGGTCGAACTCCTTGGCGGTCAGCTGGAGCTCCTCGTCGCCCATCCAGGCGCGGTGCGACTCGACGTCGATCCGCACGCCGTGGGTGGTGGGCGCGGCGGCCGGCTCGGTGGCACCGCGCCGGAGCAGGGCCCGGACGCGGGCGAGCAGCTCGGCGAGCCGGAAGGGCTTGGTGACGTAGTCGTCGGCGCCGGCGTCGAGTCCGACGACGGTGTCGACCTCGTCCGCGCGGGCGGTGAGGACCAGGATCGGCACCGTGTGGCCCTCGGCGCGCAGCCGGCGGGCGACCTCGAGGCCGTCCATGCCGGGCAGCCCGAGGTCGAGCACGACCAGGTCGACGCCGCCCTGGAGTCCGGCGTCGAGGGCGGTCGGGCCGTCCTCGCGCACCTCGACCTCGTATCCCTCCCGCCGCAGGGCGCGGGCCAGCGGTTCCGAGATGGAGGCGTCGTCCTCGGCGAGCAGTACACGGGTCATGGGGTGATGGTAGTCCGCACGGCGGCGGCGCCGTGGCTTGATCCACCCGGCGGGCGGGCGGCCTGTGGATCTTGGCGCGTAAGGTACTTACGACCTTCGAATGCAGGCTGCCGGTTCCGGCGGAGCCTGTGATCCATCTCTCAAGTCCTTCCATATCCGGCAGTGTCGTGTCGTATGGTGTCGAGAGTTCTGTAGCGGTAATCGGGGACCTTTGGCCGTTTTGGCACGCCAAGGGTCTCTTTTCTGCACGAGGTCTGCTTCGGCAGTCTTGGGAACGGTGAATGACCTGTGGGCCGGGTCCTACGGCGCGAAGACGCGTCAGGGCGTGGATCCCGGTGAGGTGCGAACGCGCCTCCTCCGGTGCCGGCCTCCCCCACCGGGCGCATCACGCTCACGAAGCGCGCGTCCCGACAGAGCAAGGATCGACATGGCGTCCAGCCTGACGACGGCTTCGCACGGAACCTCCGGTTCCGAGAAGACCTTCTTCGGCCACCCCCGCGGCCTGGCCACCCTCTTCATGACCGAGATGTGGGAGCGCTTCTCCTACTACGGCATGCGAGCCCTTCTGGTCCTCTACCTGGTCTCCGGTGGTGCCGACGCCGCCACGGGCAGCCAGGGCGGCGGCCTCGCCATGACGGCGGCCACGGCCACGGCGATCTACTCCGTGTACGTGTCGATGGTCTACCTGATGGCCATGCCCGGTGGCTGGTTCGGCGACCGCGTCTGGGGCGCCCGCAAGACGGTCACCATCGCCGGTTTCGTGATCATGGCGGGCCACGCCTCGCTGGCGATCCCCGGCCAGGCGGCCTTCTTCGCCGGTCTGGCACTCGTCGCCGCCGGTTCCGGTCTGCTCAAGGCCAACATCTCCACGATGGTGGGCCACCTCTACGACGGCCCGGACGACCCGCGCCGTGACGGTGGCTTCACGCTCTTCTACATCGGCATCAACCTCGGTGCGTTCGTGGCGCCCTTCGTCGTCGGCACCGTCGGCGAGAAGGTCAACTGGCACCTCGGCTTCGCGCTCGCCGCGGTCGGCATGGGCCTGGGTCTGGTCCAGTTCCTCATCGGCACCAAGAACCTCAGCCCGAAGAGCGCCGTCGTCCCCAACCCGCTCTCGGCCGCCGAGCGCAAGAGCGTCCTGGTCAAGGTCTGCCTGGTCCTGGTCCTGGCCGCCGTCTTCTACGGCGTCGTCGTCGCCCTCGGCATGTACACCCTGAACTGGGCGCTCGTGCCGATCACCCTCGCCGGTCTGATCATCCCGATCGCCGTCCTCGTCCGCATCAAGCGCGACAAGGACCTCGACAAGACCGAGCAGTCGAAGATGACCGGTTACATCTGGTTCTTCGTCGCCGCCGCCGTCTTCTGGATGATCTACGACCAGGGTGGCTCGACCCTGTCGCTGTTCGCCGACGACAAGACCTCCGACACCGTCTTCGGCCTCGGCTTCCCGGCCACCTGGTACCAGTCCCTGAACCCGCTGTTCGTCATGGCGCTGGCCCCGGTCTTCGCCTGGCTGTGGCTGTGGCTGGCCCGCAAGAACCAGGAGCCGAACACCATCGTGAAGTTCGCGATGGGCCTGGTCCTGGTCGGCGCGTCCTTCTTCGTCTTCATCGTCCCGATGAACATGGCGGGTGGCGGCGACAAGGTCTCCCCGATGTGGCTCGTCTCGATCTACATGATCCAGACCATCGGTGAGCTGTGCCTCTCCCCCGTCGGCCTCTCCGTCACCACGAAGATGGCCCCGCAGAAGTACGCCTCCCAGATGATGGGCGTCTGGTTCCTCGCCGTCACCGCCGGTGACTGCACCACCGGTCTGCTCTCGCTGGCCGGTGTGGACCTCAACGGCACAGGGATCATCGCCATGCAGGCGGCGCTGGCCGTCGCGGCGGGCTTCGCGATCTACATGTACCGCAAGAAGGTCCAGGGCCTCATGGGCAGCGTCCACTGACGCGTCCGTCCGGACCGCCGTACGCACGGAGGGCCGCCGCACCGAATCGGTGCGGCGGCCCTCCGCCGTTTCCGCCGGCGCCCGTCAGCGCCGCAGGCGGGCCCACGGGGTGAAGGTGAAGACCGCGCCGCCGAGCAGGATCACCGTGCCCGCCACGAGGGCGAGGGCGCGCAGGGCGCCGGTGTCCTCGGCGCCGGTCTCGGCGAGGTCGCCGCCTCCGCCACCGGAGGCGCTGTTCCCGCCCCCGCCGGCGGCGCCGCCGGCCTGCTTGGTGGTGTCGAGCTCCAGGGACGCGGCGACACCGCCCTTGACCTCGCAGGGGATGACGATCGGCGAACCCCCGAGCGACACGCTGATGGTCAGCTTGCCGGGGCTGAGCGTGGCCTTGCCGCTCGCGCCCGGCTTGTACGTGCCGGTCATGTCGGTCAGGTCGACCGGCTTACCCGCCTCCAGGGGCGCCGGGTTGGGAGCGCCGGTGACCGTGACGGTGCCGCTGTCGGCGCCGCCGATCTTCACGGCCATGGAGGGCTTGAGGGCGCCCTTGGGGAGGGCGGCGGGGCTGTTCATGACGCCCTTGGCGGTCTTGACGGTGAGGGCGTAGGAGCCGCCGTCCTTCTTGGCGTTGATCGTCACCTTGGAGGTGATGCTCGCGGGGCCGGGGGCCTGGCAGGCGAAGCTCACCGCGACCTCCTTGCCGGGGAAATCGGTCTGGCCCCCGCCACCGCCGGAGGCGGATCCGCCGGATGTCGTCGTACTGCCGCCGGAGCCGCTCGTCCCGCCAGAGGTGCTGCCGCCGGACGTGGTCGTGCCTCCGGACGTCGTCGTACCCCCGGATGTCGTCGTACCCCCGGACGTGGTCGTACCCCCGGATGTCGTCGTGCCACCGGACGTGGTCGTGCCGCCCCCGTCCGTCACCTTGATCGTGGCGGCTACCGCGACCGTCTCCTTGGGCGAGCACTTCGTGTCCGTCGACATCGGCTTGGACACGTTGATGTTGTACTTGTCCGGCGTCAGCGTGATCTCGCCCGCCTTCTCCAGCTTCAGCTTGCCCTTCATGTCCGGCAGGACCATCGGGCTGTTCTTCTTGATCGGCGGGTTCTGCCGCGGCCCCTCCATCGACAGCGTGCCGCTCGCCGCGCCGCCGATCTTGAGGACACCGGTCGGCTTCACCGTGTCCTTCTCCAGGTCGAGGATGTCCGGATTCTTGGAGGCCGCCTCGACCGTCTTCCAGACCACCTCGACCTCGTCGCCGACCTTGGCCTCGGCCGGCGCGGTGATCAGCACCTTCGTGGTGCCCTGCACCGCCGGCAGGCCGGAGATGGCGGGCGGGATGCACTCCGTCTTGTACGCGACCTCGGCGGCCATGGCGGGGCCGGCGGTCAGCAGGATCCCCGCGCCGCCGAGCATCAGCGCGACGCCCGCCGCGATCGTCCTCGGTGTCGTGCGTGTCGTGCTCACGACTGTCCCTTCGTCGTCGGACTGTTCTCTGACGGTGCGGAGTCAGGGGTGAACCACGGCAGGACCGCCGTCGGTTCGCCGGCAGCCGGAACCGCCGGTACGGGGAGGGGGGTGCGGTCAGGTACGGGGGCACGGCGCCGGCGCCGGCCGTGTGGCCCGCTCCCGCTCTGGTGCGGGCTCCCGCCCCGGTTCTGGCGGTGGCCCTCCGGCCTGACCCGGTCGACGATCGCCATGCCGATGCGGAAGAGCGCGGCCGGCACGACGACCGCGAGCAGCAGCCAGAAGAGGGTGACACCCCAGGGCCGCCCGACCCCCCAGGGCTGCTCGACGAGGACCTTGCCGCCGTACCGCACCGACACCTGGTAGTCGCCGTGGGCGCCCGCCGCCAGCTCGGCCGGCAGCTTGACCAGGGCCTTGCGGCCGGGCTCGATCGTGCCGCGCCACTGGCGCTCCTCGTACTGCGGAGCGAACACCCCGTGGCTGGTGCCGACCTCGAAGACCGGGTCCTTGACCGGGGTGGAGCCGAGGTTGCCGACGGTGAAGACCACCTCGCGCCGCGCGGGCGCGCCGAACCAGACGAGGACCCCGCTCGAACCTTCGAGCCGCACGGAGGCGAGCACGGCGAGCCGGCCGGCGCCGGACGGCTCGGGCAGCGGGGCGGTCGGGTGCCCGGCGACGGTGAACTCGGCGTCCACGGTGTCCTGTTGCCCGGTGACCCCGGCGACGTGGACCACGCAGGGGCAGGGCTTGGGCGGTTCGGCGACGGGCAGCTTCTGGCTGAAGGCGCCCTTGGCGTCGACGGTGGCGGCGCGACCGTCGGTGTTGGCGCAGGAGTTGGTGCCGCCGATGACGCCCTTGCCGGGCGCGGACTGGCCGCAGACCAGCAGCATGAGCAGGGCGCCCGGCTTCCATCCGGACCCGCTGACGGTGATCTCGCCGCCCTTGCCGGCCTCGCTCTGCGAGAGCGCGACCGTGGGGCCCGGCGCGGCCGCGGCGGGGGCGGCGGGCAGCAGGGCGAACAGCAGCGCGGCGAGCAGGGCGGTGGCGGCGCCCGTACGCGTCGACCTCATCGTTGCCTCCGTATCCGACTCCGAATCCGACCCCGCAGGGCGTACGTGACCGCGCCCGCCACCGCGAGGAGGGCGGCCGCCGCGGCCCCGACGCCCGCCGTGGAGGCGAAGGCGGTGTCCGTACGGGCCAGCGCGGGCGTGGCGCCGGCGGCGCTCGCCGTCAGGTGGACGGTGACCGAGTCCAGGGCGGGCGGATCGGGCCAGGGTTCGCTGCGGGTGGCGCGCTCGCCTGGGCGCAGGGTCAGCGGCAGCGGGCGTTCCGGGCGGTCGAGGACCGTGCCGAGGACCCCTTCGGCGCGGACGGCCAGACGCGGGGCGAGGACGGTGTTGCCCCGGTTGACGAGCGTGTAGTGCAGGGTGCCCGAGGGGTCGACGCGGAGTTCCTCGACGGTGAGCGCGGCGAGGCGCGGCCCGCTGACCCGCAGGTGGAGCGGGACGACCGTCTCGCGCCCCGCGGCGCCGGCCCGGATCTCGCCGCGGTGTTCGCCGGGCGGGGTCTCGGCGGTGACGGTCACCGCGAAGGGCACGTCCGCCCGGGTCCTGGCGGGCACGGTCACCGTCCGCGCGGCGAAGGCCACCGGGGCGCCGTGCCCGGTGAGCCGTACGGTGAGCGGCTTCGCGCCCGGGTTGGTGACGGACAGGGTGTCCTGGAGGACGCTGCCCGGCGCGCCCTCCAGATAGACGTACGGGCGTCCCGCGGCGGGCGCCGCCGTCCAGCCGGGCGCCGGTGCCGCCGCGACCGCCCCGAGGAGCGCGACGGCGGCGGCCCCGAGCCCGGACCGTGCCGCCCGCATCAGCGTGCCGTGTGCCGTGCCGTGCGCCGGGTGAGCCAGAGCACCCCGGCCGCGCCGGTCAGCAGCACGGTGCCGCCGAGGGTGCCGAGCGCGGTCGCCGAGTCGAGCGGCCCGGTCTTGGGCAGCTCGCCGCCCGACCCCGTACCGCCGGAGGAGTCGCCGTCGCCCGAGCCGCCGCCCGTGCCCTCGGAGTCGCCGGAGCCGGTGACGTCCAGTTCGAGGGCGGGCTCTGGGTGGTTCTTGGGGGTGCAGACGGCGGCGTCCATGCCGAGCGCGTGGACGGTGAGCACCCCGGCCGTGAAGGTGACCTTGCCGCTCTTCTTCGGGGTGTACGTTCCCGTCAACTGCCCGATCTTGATGGGGGTGTCGGGCGGGATGGCCACCGCGTTGGGCACGCCCTTGACCTGGACCTTGCCGCTGTCCGCGCCGCCGAGGACGAGCTCGGCGCGCGGGGTCATGACGCCCTTGGGGAGTTCGACGGGGCTGTCGGAGACGCCCTTCTCGAAGGACATGGTGATCGTGTACGAGCCGCCGTTCTTGACGGCCTTGATGTCGACGGGTGAGACGGCACCCTTGGGGCCGATCTTCGTCTCGCACGCGTAGTCCACGTCAACGACGGCGGCGCGGGCGGCGGGGGCGGAGAGCAGGACCGCCGTGCCCGCCACCGCCATCGCCGCCGTCAGCGCGCCGGCTGTTCTCCTCCGGTTCGGCACTTCCAGCACCCCTCACCGTTGCACCGCGGCCGCGCACCGGCGCACCGCGAAGTTACTGACGGTCTTTCAGATTGGGCGTCAAGGTACGCCTGGGGCCTTGTGGAGGGAAGACAAGAGGACGGCAGAAGGTGTGAAAGTCCTAGGGGCCTTACGCCGGGGAACCCGCCGGGGCGCTCCCTACGCGGGTGCGGCCAGTTCGGCCCAGACCGTCTTGCCGGGGGCGCCGGGTGTGCGGTCGATGCCCCAGTCGCGGCAGAGCCGCTGCACGATGAACATGCCGTGCCCGCCGGGCCGGCCGGCCCGGTGCGGGGTGCGCGGGGCGGGCTGGCCGGCGCCGCGGTCGGCGACCTCCAGGCGCAGCACCTCGGCGAGGCGCAGCACGCGCAGGCTCTCCGGGCCCTCGGCGTGCAGGCAGGCGTTGGTGACCAGTTCGGAGACCACGAGCAGGACGTCCTCGGCGGCGGCCCTGCGGTCGGCGGTGCCGGCCGGCAGCCAGCCCCAGTCGTGGAGCGCCTGCCGCGTGAAGTCGCGGGCGAGCGGAACGGTGCCACTGGCCGACCCGAGGGCGAGGATGCGGACGTCGGGTTCGCCGGAGGCAGTCTCCATCAGCGCTTCACCTCACCGATTCAACCGATTGACGAGAGACGGGACAGGAACGGACCACGGTCCGGGGGGGGGCGAACCACGGTCCGGGGGCGGGACGGGAGGAGCTCAGTCGGGGAGCGCCGATTCGAGCGAGTCGTGGAGGGTGAAGACGGCGTCCGCCCCGGTGATCTCGAAGACCCGCGCCACCGGTGGCCGCATCGCCGCCAGATGGACCCCACCACCCGCGGCGTCCGCTCTCAGCCGGGCGGCGAGGAGCACGTTGAGGCCGGTGGAGTCGCAGAACTCGAGCCGTGAGCAGTCGAGTACGAGGCGTGAGCGCCCCTCGTCGAGCGCGCGGTCGAGTGGCGCACGCAACAGTTCGGCGGTGTGGTGATCGAGCTCACCCACCGGGGTGAGCACCTCGCTCGCCCCCACGGTCCGGACTTCGACCCGGAATCGCCCGGGTGCGCTGCCGATGTGCTGGCGGTACATGCTCCGAACCATACAAGCGCACCCCCTTCCGCCGCACACAAGCTCCAGCTCATATCAACCCAAACCGGACAATTGGCACTTGCAACCATCCGGGTCGAACAGGTAGGGCTAGAAGGACACATTCCACATGGCCGGCTTTGGAGGCGCCGCAAACCGCAGCGAGAGACAACGATGGAGGAGAGCATGTCCCCCCGGCTCGACGCCCCGCATACCGCGGACACCGCACACGGTGCGGACACCGCACACGTCCCGGATACCGCGGATCTCCCGCATATCCCGCCCGCCGACGAGATCGCGCCGCACGACGCGCGCGCCCTGTCGAAGACCCTCTTCGCCCGCCTCGGCGAGCTCGAGGAGGGCACCCACGAGTACGCGTACGTACGCAACACCCTGATCGAACTCAACCTGGCCCTGGTCAAGTTCGCCGCCTCCCGGTTCCGCACCCGCAGCGAACCGATGGAGGACATCGTCCAGGTCGGCACGATAGGCCTGATCAAGGCCATCGACCGCTTCGAACTGGCCCGCGGCGTCGAGTTCCCCACCTTCGCGATGCCGACCATCATCGGCGAGATCAAGCGCTTCTTCCGCGACACCTCGTGGTCGGTGCACGTCCCGCGCAGGCTCCAGGAACTCCGCATCGACCTCGCCAAGGCCGGCGACGAACTCGCCCAGCGGCTGGACCGCGCCCCCACCGTCGAGGAGCTCGCCCGGGAACTCGGGATCGGCACCGACGAGGTCGTCGAGGGCATGGCCGCCGCCAACGCGTACACCGCCAGCTCGCTCGACGCCCCGCCCGAGGAGACCGAGGCCGACGGCGTGAGCCTCGCCGACCGGCTCGGCTACGAGGACCACGGCATCGAGGGCATCGAGTACGTCGAGTCCCTCAAGCCGATGATCGCCTCGCTGCCCGCCCGCGAACGCCGCATCCTCTCCCTCCGCTTCACCGCCGGCCTCACCCAGTCGGAGATCGGCGACGAGCTCGGCATCTCCCAGATGCACGTCTCCCGCCTGCTCGCCCGCACGCTGACCCGGCTGCGCAAGGGACTGACCCTGGACGAGTGACGTCGCCGCCGGGCAGGCGTTATTGACGGGTCGTCCGAATCGGCCCACATTGAGGCAGGGACTCAGGGGGGAGTCGCAGATGGCCTCTGCCGCATCGGAACCGGCGTACGCGGAGCCTGCGTACGCCGAACTGGAAGAGCTGATGAGCGCCCGGCTCGGCGGCAGACGCTGCCTCTACGTGCCGTCCTGCCGCCTCGGCCTCTACCTCGCCCTGCGGCACTGGTGCGAGCCGGGCGGCCGGGTCCTCATGTCGCCCGTCAACGACGACGTCATCCTCTTCGTCGTCCTCGCCGCAGGCCTGCGCCCGGTCCAGGCCCCGCTCGACCCGCGCACCGGAGGCATCGACCCGGCCGCCGTGCCCGAGACGGTCTGGCGGGGCCTGTCCGCCGTCGTCACCACCAACCTGTACGGGAACCCCGACCCGGCACCCGGACTGCGGGCCCGCTGTGACGCCCTGGGCATCCCGCTCGTCGAGGACGCGGCCCACGCCATCGGCTCCACCGTCGGCGGCCGGCCGGTCGGCACGTACGGCGAGGCCTCCGTCTTCAGCCTCTCCAAGCACACCCACGCCAGGACCGGCGGCTTCCTCACCATCGCCGACCCGGGCGCGTACACCGAACTCGCCGCCGCACGGGACGCGTTGCTGCACCCCGCGCGCCGCACCGCCGAACTCGCGTACCTGTTGCGCCCGTACGCCGAGGCCACCGTCCGCACCCTGCGCCTCACCGGCGCCGCACGCACCGCCCTGCGACTCCTCGGCCAGGAGGAGCGCGAGGAGATCCGCATGCCCCTGCGCCCCGACGCCCTGAAGCAGGCCCTCGCGGCGGCGCCCGCCCTCGCGCCGTTCGAGTCGTGGGTGCGGGTCGACCTGCACGAGTACCGGTTGCGGCCCGGGCGCGCCAGGCTGCGCCGGACGGTGCGGCGGTTGAGGGGTCTCGAGGGGACGCTGGCGGCGCACAGGGCGGGGGTGGGGAGGTTACTGGAGAGCAGGTGGGGGTGTGCGGACGGCGCCGTACCACCGCACCCACAGCCGCTGTTCCGCGTCCCGCTGCTCGTCGCCGACCGGGACGCGGCCATCGCCGCGCTCGCCCGGCACCGGATCACCACCGGCTACCTCTACGACCCGCCCCTCGACGCCTACGCGGGCCAGGAGTTCACGGATCCGTCCCCCGCGCCGGAGCCGGCGGCCTGGTTCGCGCGGCACGCGCTGCCCGTGGACCCGCTGAAGGCGGGGCCGGTGCTGTCCGTGCTGCGCGCCGCCGGCGTCGAGCCGGTCCGCCCGTGACCGACACCGTGGCGCCACGGCCGGGACTGCACCCGCCGGGCGAGACCTCGATGTTCCGCAACGCGTACGCGCTGATGCTCTCCACCGGCGTCTCCGCCGCCCTCGGCCTCGGCTTCTGGCTGGTCGCGGCCCGCCACTACACCGAGGAGGCGGTCGGCCAGGGCTCCGCCGCGATCGCCGCCCAGCGACTGCTCGCCTCCCTCACCGCGACGACGATGATCGGCGCGGTGGTCCGCTACGTGCCCCGCGCGGGCCGGGCGACCGGGCCGCTGGTGCGCCGGACGTACCTGGCGAGCTCGGTCGTCGTCGCGCTGGCCTGCGCGGGCTTCCTGCTCACGCTCGGCCGGTGGGGCCCGTCGTACGCCCCGCTCGGTTCGCTCCCGGCCGGCCTCTTCTTCACCGCCTCCTGCGTGGGCTGGGCGCTGCTCACGCTCCAGGACGGCGTGCTCACCGGGTTGCGCAGGGCGTTCTGGGTGCCGATCGGCAACGGGGTGTTCTCGCTGGGCAAGCTGCTGCTGCTCGTGCTGCTCGCCGCCGCCATGCCGGCGCTCGGCGTCTTCGTGTCCTGGTCGGCGGCGATCGCCCTGTCCGTACTGCCGCTCGGCTGGCTGGTGTTCGCCCGGCTGATCCCCCGGCAGGCCCACGCCGACCGGGACCGCGAGCCGCCGGGCGGACGGGAGATCGGCCGCTTCATGGCCGGGGACGCGGTCGGGGCGCTGTTCAGCCTGGCGATGATCAACCTGTTGCCGGTGATGGTGGCGGTCCGCTTCGACGCGGCCCACAACGCGTTCTTCTACACCGCCTACACGGTCGGCGGCACGATGGAGTTCATGGCGATCAACATGGCCTCGTCGCTCACCGCACACGCCTCGCACAGCCCCGAGTCGCTGGCGGACGGCGTCCGCGGGGCGCTGCGCCGCATGGCGCTG
The DNA here is from genome assembly GCF_044541845.1 of Streptomyces sp. NPDC085481. Taxonomy (NCBI): domain Bacteria; kingdom Bacillati; phylum Actinomycetota; class Actinomycetes; order Kitasatosporales; family Streptomycetaceae; genus Streptomyces; species Streptomyces sp. NPDC085481. The sequence continues at coordinate 80,478 of NZ_JBITTJ010000022.1, read as the reverse complement.
CTGCTCGTCCCCGTCGTCCTCGTCCTCGTGGTCTTCGCCCCGCTGATCCTCGCCCCCTTCGGCACCGACTACGCCACCCACGGCGCGACGGTGCTCCGCCTGCTCGCCGCGGCGGCGCTGCCGCGGGTCGCGGTGGAGCTGTACATCGCGGTGCTGCGCGTCCAGGGGCGTACGGGGCGGCTGGCGGTCCTCCAGGGGGCGATGTGCGTGCTGGTGCTGGGGAGCGCGGCGATGCTGCTGGGGGTGGCGGGCATATCGGGGGCGGGATTCGCCGTGCTGGGGTCGATGACGGTGGTGGCGGGCGTGGCCGGGTTCGGGCTGCGGGGGGTGTTGAGGGGGGCGGGCCGCGCCTAGGGGCGTCTCGCCGATGCGCGCGGCGCTGGGGTCGGCGGTCAGCGGCGGGGCAGGGGCTGGTGGAAGTACGGAGCCCGGCCGGCCGTGCGGTACCCCTCGAGGCCGGGACCCGAGTCCACGGTGAGGTCGCAGCCGGGACCGGGCACGGCACGGTTCCAGTGCACGTACGCGCGGACGCCGGGCAGGTCGCTCGCGGCGACCCGGGGGATCTCGGCGTACCACTCCCGTTTGCGCGCGGGGTCGCGCGGATCGGGGGCGGTGGCGAACTCGGCGAGCATGACCGGCTTGTCGGCGGAGACGCGGGTGCGGATCCACTCGTAGGCGGGCCGCTGGCTGGCCGCGAAGTCCAGCCAGGTGGGCGAGCGGTGGCAGAGGTAGTAGTTGTACTGGTCCATGCCGATCCAGTCGACGTAGGCGTCGCCGGGGTAGAGGGCCCGCATGCGGTCGGCGTTGCCGTTGCCGAGGTAGCCGGAGACGGTCCACACCCAGACGACGTTGTCGACGCCCAACCGCTCGAAGCGTTCGTGGAGATGGCGGTAGGCGGCCACGAACTCCTCGGGGCTGCCGGCGCCCTCCCTTGTCCGCATGTCCGTCTCCTGGTCGAAGGAGAAGAACACCCGCTTGCCGTACGCCTTGAGGCGGCGGGCCTGCGGGTCGATGACGGACGCGTCGTACTTCCCGGACGCGATGTTCCGCCAGCCGAGCTGCCGTTCGGTCCACCCGGCGTGATGCGGCCGGGTCCATACGGTCGACTCCCAGGCGATCATGAGCATCCGGTCCCGGCCGAGCTCCAGCTCGTCGGGGGTGAGGAGCTCGCCGTCGACCTTGTTGCCGGACATGTCGTGGTACGTGTAGACGAGGTCGAGCCGGCGCCCGATCTTCTCCTCGAAGGCGTACACGGGGGCGGTGAGCGAGCCTTCGTCGTCGTACGGGACGTACGCCCCCCACCAGGCGCCGCACTGCGGGACGAGCGCGGGGGTGGTCCGGCCGCACCGGCCGCCGTCGTCCTTCCGTACGGCGTCCGTGGCGACCAGGGCGGCCGCGAACACCGCGATGACCGCGGCGAGCGCGAGGATGGTCCGTATTCGGCTCATTCCCTGCGCCGCCCGGGTAAGGCGGCGGCACCGGTGGTGAGCAGCGCGAGGGCCCCGAGGAAGGCGACCGTGGAGAACGCGTCGGCGAGGTGGAGGGCGGTGGCGGTGAGGGCGGCGAGGGAGAGGCTCAGGGGGGCGGAGAGGGCGGGGGCGGAGAGGGCGGGGGCGGGCGCGTGTCCGGGCGCGGACAGCGCGGGCGCGGGGCGGCGTGGAGCGGCCGCGAAGGGCAGGAGCAGCGCGAGCCCGGGGCAGAAGGCCACGAAGGCGAGCACCGGGACCCAGCGCAAGGGCGAGCCGCCGGGCAGCACGAGGGCGGCGGCGAGCGCGACCCAGCCGGAGGCGGCGAGGGCCGTTCTGAGAACGCGCCTGCGACCGGGGGCGACGGCGGCGACGGCGTCGGGGGCGGATGCCGCGGCGGAGCCCGTCGTCCGGGTGTGGTCCGCGTCCTGGCGGGGCGGGTGGTTCATGGGGCTCCTCGTCAGGGGCGGCTGGGGGGTGGTGGGACGTACTGGAGGACCAGGCCGTGGGGGGTCTCCTCCACGACGCGGAAACGTGGCGAGGCCTTCAGCGAGGCGCGCAGGCGGGCGAAGCCGCCCGGCGGCAGGTAGCCCTCGCCGATGACGGCCTTCTCCTGGGTGGGGGTGAGGATCACGTACGCGGGGCGGCCCGGGGGGATGCCGGCGGCCAGGTAGCCGGCCGGGTCCTTGAGCATGCGGAGGTTCTCGGGGACGTCCTGTTCGGTGAAGAACCAGCGCTCGTAGTGGTCGTAGCGGTAGTACGCGCCCGGGAACGAGCCCGTCGTGGCCAGGATCAGCGCGCCGTCCGGCGCCCGGTCGTAGGCGCGGCGGGTGAGGGCGAGTTCGGCCGGCGGGGCGTAGTGCATGCCCTCCTTGCCGTAGTACGAGGGAAGGAAGCCGGCCAGCAGTGCGACGAGGACGAGGGGCAGGGCCACGGCGGAGACCCGGGCGGCGTGGCGCGGCCGGCCGGCCATGGCGGCCCGGCCGCCCCGAGCGGCCTCGCTCGCCGGAACCAGTGCCGCCGCAGCGAAGAACGCCGTGCCGGGCAGCCCGAACAGGTAGACGCGGAAGAGCATTTCGCCGCCGTAGTCGTTCACTGCGAACATCGGCAGGGGCGCCGCCGCCGCCAGCAGCAGGGGCAGCGCGCTGCGCGCCAGCCGGCGCCGCAGCAGCACCGCCGTGCCGGTCAGGACCGCGAGGAGCAGCACCATCAGGGTGTTGGCGGTGCCGACCAGTTCGGGACCTGGGCCGGTGGGCTCACCGGCGTAGCCCGCACGGGAGTTGGCGAGCAGGTCTCCCGCGGAGTCCTTCAGCGTGCCCAGGGTGTCGAGGAAGAGCACCCGCCCCATGGTCAGGTCCCACGCCAGCATGATGCCGACGGCGACGGCCAGCAGCCCGAGGTTGCGGTAGCGGCGGGTCAGGCAGAGCGCGAGGAGCGTCGCGCAGAGCATCACCGGCGTGAGCTGGTGGGACGCGTTGACGGCGGCGATGAGCGGGACGAGCAGCAGGACGAGCATCGCCCGGCTCGCACGGGGAGTTCCCGCCGGCGCCGGCGCCGCCGCCGGTTCGTGCGCGTCCGGTTCGGCGAGGCGCCCCGCACTGCCGGGGCGGACGAAGTGGCGCAGGACGACGGCGAGGACGGCGAGGTGGAGGAGGTACGCGAAGCCCTGCGGGGAGAGGTAGTCCTGGCCGACCCAGTTGGCCAGCTGGAAGATCCACACCCCGGTCCACACGAGCCGCGCGTCGTCCGTGAACGTGCGGTAGGTCATCACCAGTACGGGCAGCATGAGCAGCCCGAACGCGACCGGCGCCCAGTTCGCGAACGACGCCGCGCCGTCGACACCGAGGGCACGGACGAGGGCAGCGTCGAGCGAGAAGAACCCGGGCCACTGGTCGTACGCGGACATGCCGCCGGACAGCGTCCCGCGCGGGTGGACGGTGCCCTCGGCCAGGAGCCGGGTGATGACGGCGTCGTGCTTGGACGCCCAGGCGTATCGGACCGTGTCGTAGAGGACGGCGGGCGGCGCCTTGAGGGCGACGAGCATGGCGGCGCTGTAGAGGGCGGGCCAGCCGGGGGTACGGTCCGCCCGCCGGACGACGAGGACGAAGCCGCAGGTCAGGACGGCGAGGGCGGCGTAGTACGCGAGGGGGAAGCGGTCGAGGAGTCCGTAGTCGCCGATGTCGCGGAAGCGGATGCGGGGGAGGGCGTACAGCCAGAGGGCGGTGGCGAGGAGGAGGGGGAGGATGTCGAGGAGGAAGCGGGGCAGGAGGCGGCCGGGGCGGGGCGTGCTGGGGGCGGTCGGACTGGCGGCGCCGCTCGTGGCCCGACGCACGGCCCCACTCGCCGTCCCGCCCACGGCCCCACTCGCCGTCCCGCCCACAGCCCCACTCGCCGTCCCGCCCACAGCCCCACTCGCCGTCCCGCCCACGGCCCCACTCGCCGTCCCGCCCACGGCCCCGCTCGCCGGCCGCGCCTCCGCCCACCGCATCGGCTCCGTCATCAGCCCCCCTATCCCGCGAACTCCGGCCCACGCATCAGCGCGCGGGCCCGCCGGTACGTGCGCCAGCCGATGGTCGGCAGCGAGTCCGGGTACGGCGCCGTCCTGGCGCCCCGCCCGGCCATCCACTGCTCGACGTCGGCCACGGTGTGGCCGCGACGCAGGATGAGCCGTGCGATGCGGTACGGCTCGTCGCGCCGGGAGCTGAGCGCGTGCCGGACGGCGACGGCCGAGGCGTACCCGGCGGCCGCGGCGGCCCGGCGGACGGCGGGGCTGTTGTAGCCGTGCGGGTAGGCGAGGTGCCGTACCTCGTGCCCGAGCAGGTCCTCCAGGACGACCTTGGCCTCTCGCAGCTCGCGCCGCAGCGCCCCCGGCCGCAGGGTGTCGAGCTGCGGGTGGCTGACGGTGTGAGCGCCGACCTCCATCCCGTACTGCTCCAGGAGCGGGACCTGGGCCCGGGTCATCATCGGTGCGGGCGGCAGCAGGGAGTGCGGGGAGGGGCCGAGCGCACCGGTGGTGAGGTACGCGGTGGCGGCCATTCCGCGCTCGGCGAGCGCCTGGGCGGTGGGGCCCGGCAGGTCGGCGAAGCCGTCGTCGAAGGTGAGGACGACGGGGCGGGGCGGCAGCGGGGCACCGCCGGCGAGGTGCGCGGCGAGGGCTCCGATGGTGACGGGGGTACGGCCGGAGGCGGCGATGGCATCGAGCTGGGCCACGAACCGGCGTGGCGTGACGGTGAACTCGGCGATCCAGGCGGGTGGGTCGGCCATCACGGCGTGGTAGAGCAGCACGGGTACGGGGGCGGCGGGAACAGCCACCGCGTGGGCCGTCATCGCGCCCTCCCCGGTGGCGGGGGGAGGGCGCCGGTCAGCGGGGCCGGGCGCATCCGGTCGGCCGGGCGGATCAGGGCGGCCAGGCGGGACAGGGGCGCGGAGCCGGACAGGCGGGCCGTCGCGTAGCCGACGGGGCCGTACAGCATCCCGCGGCGTTCCAGGCGGGAGAGGGCGCGGGGCCACGGGTGGTGGCCCGACAGGGTGCCGGGTGTCGTGTGCGGGCGGGGCGCGGTCATCGCCCGGGCGTGGGCGAGGCCGCGGGGCAGCCGGGTGAGGAGGGCGGGGAGCAGGCCGGGGCGGCGGACGAGGGTGGCGGTGAGGTACGCGGTGAGGCCGGCGCCGTAGCCGTACGCCTGGTTCCGCAGGTCCTGCCAGGTCTCGCGGTGGTGGTGCCAGACGAGGGCACCGGGCGTGTAGCGCAGCCGGAAGCCGGCGGCGAGGACGGCGACGAAGGCGTACAGGTCGTCGCCGCCGCGGGCCGCGGTACCGGTCCCCGTCGCCGGGTCGAAGCCGCCGACCGCGCGCAGCGCGTCCGCGCGGAAGGCCATGTTGGCGCCCGAGCCGAAGCTGCCCGCGGCGAACGGGAAGAGCGGTTCGGCGGGGGGCGGGCGCAGCGGGTCGTACAGGCGCGGGGTGAAGCCCTTGGCGAAGCCCCCGTGGGATTCGAGCAGGATCTGGGCGGGGGTGCCGAGGCGGGCGGGCAGGATGAGGCCGGTGGTGCAGCCGAGGAACGGGTCGGCCGCGAACGGCGCGGTGAGCGTCGACAGCCAGGCCGGGTCGGCCACCACGTCGTCGTCGGTGAAGGCCACGACGGGCGCGTCGGTGTGGCGCAGCCCGGTGTTGTGGGCGGTGGCGAGACCGGGCGTGTCCTCGCGGACGTAGCGGACGCGGCCGCCGTAACTCTGCACCAGGGTGCGGGTGTCGGGGGTGCGGGGCGCGTTGTCGACGACGAGGACGTCGTGGTCGGGGTGGTCCTGGGCGAGGAGCGAGTCGAGCGCGCGGACCAGACGGCCGGCGCGGTCGCGGGTGGCGATGACGGTGGTGGTGCGGGGTGGGGCGGTGGGGGCGGGCGGGGGGTCCGCGTGCGGTGCGGGTGCGGGTGCGGGGCGGGATCCGGCGCCAGGGCCTGCGCCGGAACCGACTGCGGGCCCGGCTGCGGGCCCGGCTCCGGGCCCGGCTCCGGCACCGGGTCCGGGCCCGGCCTCGCCCTGCGCCTCCGCCCCCGCCCCCGCCTCCGCCTCCGCCTCTCCCTCCGCCTCGGTCAGCCTGTCGCGTACCGCGAGCCGTAACGCCTCGGCCGGGTCCCGGTCGTCCTCCTCCAGCCGGTGGAGGACGGTGGCGACCGGCCGGCCCCTGAGCCGTACGAGGGCGTAGACGGCACCAGGCGCGGCGACGGGAGGACCGCCGGGCGCGGGGCGTAACGAGAGAACCGGGCCGTCGGGTGAGGCGAGGTCCAGGTCCGCGACCGTGATGGACGTGGGCGGGCGCGCGGTCATGCGTGCCCCCTCAGGCGGGCCAGCCCGTTCAGGGCGCGCCGGCCGTGGGCCGCGAGCGCCGGGCGGGCGCGGACGAAGCTGTGGGCGCGGCGGTGGGGCTCGCGGGAGAGCCAGTACAGGGCGGCGGCCGGGCCGGGGCGGAGGGCGGAGCCCTCGTACACCGTGAGCTCCCCCGTCTTGAGGCCGTCCTTGTACTCGGCGTCGCCCCGCCCCAGGTCGAGGAGTCCGATGCCCGCCCCGGCCGCCGCCGCCGCCATGCGCAGGTGGAGGACCAGGCCCGGCGAGTACCGGGCGAACTCGGGGTCGTACGCCGGGAACCAGCAGGACAGGACGGTGCGGGAGCGCAGCCCGAAGTGGGCGGCGACCGGCCGCTCCCCCACGTACAGCACGGACAGCACCCCGGAGCAGCCCGGCGCGCGCAGCGCGTGGAGTCGCTGGACCAGGGTGCTGATCCACGTCTGGGCGAAACGGTCGCGGCGGCCGGTCCTGCGGTACTGGGCCGACTTCCACGCCATGAGGGTGCGCAGGGCGGCCGGTTCGCGCTCGTCGAAGACGAAGCGCACCTCGCCGGCCTGTTGCCGGCCCAGCCGCCGTTCCTTGGCGAGGGTGGTCTTCAGGAATTTCGGCGACCGGACGCGCAGCCCGTCCTCGTACGCGGCGTAGCCGTCGGCGAGGTCGATCACGGGCGAGGCGAAGCGTTCGGCGGCGGAGGGGTGGAAGGTGTGCTGGCCCTCCTCCAGGTTGTCGAACTCCCAGGCGGAGAGCCCGCAGACGCGCAGCAACCACCGCGCGGGCGGGCGCAGTCCGGGGCGGAGGACGACGCCTTGACTGTCGGACACCCCGAGGCCGATGGCCCGGCCGTGGCCGAAAGGCCCCTTCTCGTAGGGGAAGAAGCCGGCGGGCTCGTGCCGTGTGTACAGGACGGCCACGCGCGCGCGAGGCCGCACTTCGGCGACGGCCCGGGTGAACTCGGGTTCCATGAAGGGGTTGCGCGGAGCGCCGGACGTGGCGCGAAGCTCGCGCCACACGTCCGTCTCCTGCTCCGTCAGCTCCCCCGGCCTGACGATCCGGACATGAACCTGTGCAGGGACAGCGCTCAACTCGACCCCCCGGTCTTCCCCCCTGAGTTCTGCCGGTGAAGGACGTTACCGGGCGAAATCCCCTGAGGACAGGGCTCGTTGACGTGGATGGGGCGGGGGGCGATGGGGGGTGCGGGTGTGCTGGATGAGTACGCCTCCGGGGCGCGCCGCCGGGCCGCGTGGGGCCGTACGGCGGTACGGCGGTACGGCGGTACGGGGCAAGCCGGCTCAGATGGCGAACCTGTACACCGCGCCGCAGCACGGCAGCGTCACGTACGCCTGGTGGCCGTCGGGGGTCAGGGTGATGCGGGCCGTGGGGCTGTGGAGGGGGAGAGGGACGGTCGTCGCCTTGTCGGTGCTCGTGTCGATGACGTACACGGGCGTTTCGTCCTGGCCCGTGGCCACGTACACGCGGCGCCCGTCCGCGGTCACGGCGACGTCGGCCGGTTTCCAGCCGACCAGGATGGGGGCGCCCAGCAGCTTGCCGGTCTTCGTGTCGAGTACGGACACGGTGCCGTTCTGATCGGTGACGTAGGCACGCCGCCCGTCGGGCGTCACCGCCACCGCGTACGGGAAGTTGCCGATGGGGACGTGCAGGGGGGTCACCTTGTTCGTGGCCGTGTCGATGACCGAGACGGGGGTGGGGGATCCGTAGCCGGAGTTGACCACGTAGGCGCGGCGGCCGTCAGGGGTGAACGCCAGGTCGATCGGCGTGCTGCCGACGCGGATGGGGTCGCCGGCGACCTTGTCGGTGTCGGTGTCGATCACGGACACCGAGTCCGAGGCTGCGTTGGTGACGTAGACGCGCCGGCCGTCGGGAGTGATCGCCACCCCCATCGGCACCTGGCCGACGTAGACCCGGGACAGGATGACGTTCGTCGCCGTGTCGATCACGACCACGGAGTCCGCCCCGGAATCGGTGACGTACAGGCGCCGGCCGTCGGGAGTGACCGCGACCGCGGCAGGGTCGCTCAAACCGCGGACTTTGTGGATCACCTTGTCGGTGCTCGTGTCGATCACCGACACCGTGGACCAGTCGGAGTTGGCGACGTAGGCGTGGCTGCCGTCGGGCGTCACCGCGATACCCAGCGGCCGACGGTCGACAGAGGTGACCCCGGGCTCCGTCGCAGCCCCGACCGGCCCGGCCGCCACCGGCGACACCAGCACCCCGGCCAGAGCGAGCAGCACGGCCAGCCCGAACCGCACCGGGCGGCGGAAGTCGAGGGTGCGCATCGCGTCCCTCCTGTCCGTGGCACCTCACACGCACCATGGCCACTCCCCCTTCCCAGCATGGCCCTTCCGTCCCCACCTGCAACCGGAGTCGGGGTGACACGGCGACCCGGTCAACGACCGAGTCCAACGGCGGGGCCTTGTCCGGGACACGGGGTGGGGCTGTCCCGGACAGTTCGGGTCTTGCTCGCCCGGGGCCCGCGGCCGAGACTCCTGACGGCCGGTCGGGAGATTCCGGCGGCCACTCCACCCATCCGAAGGGGATTGCTCATGAAGCGTGTCTTAGCGAGTGTGTTCGCGGCCGTGGCGCTCGCCGGGGCCGGGCTGGCCACCAGCGGTGGTGCCGCATCGGCGGCGCCGGCCGGGCCGCGGGCGCTGTCCTGCAGCCTGGCGTGGTCGGACGCGAACACCGCAGGCGTCAAGTGCTACGGCGGCACCTTCGTCGGTGCCGCGAAGTGCAAGAACGGCCGGACGGCGCAGGGCGCGCTCGCCGCGTCCGGGACCACCTCGTACGCCTACTGCTCCTCGCTGGGCTCCTCGCTCAAGAAGCCGGTCGAGTGGCGGGGCATCCCCTGGAGCGGATGACCCGCCTCCGCCCCGCTCAGACCGTGCGGACGCCCTTCCGCCACACTCCCGCCACCAGCGGCACGCCCGGGCGGTACGCCAGGTGTACGTGGGACGGGGCGTCGAGGAGGGTCAGGTCCGCTCGGGCGCCGGGGGTCACGCGGCCCACGTCGGTGCGTCGGAGGGCCGCCGCACCGCCGGCCGTGGCGGACCAGACGGCCTCGTCCGGCGTCATGCGCATGTCGCGGACCGCCAGCGCGATGCAGAACGGGACCGAGGACGTGAAGGACGAGCCCGGGTTGCAGTCCGTCGACAGGGCCACCGTCACGCCCGCGTCCAGGAGGCGGCGGGCGTTCGGCCACTCCGCCCGGGTGGAGAACTCCGCGCCCGGGAGGAGGGTGGCGACGGTGTTCCCGGAGGACAGGGCGTCCACGTCCGCGTCCGTCAGGTGCGTGCAGTGGTCCGCGCTCGCCGCGTCCAGCTCGACCGCGAGCCGGACGCCGGGGCCGTACGACAGCTGGTTGGCGTGGACGCGCGGCAGGAGGCCCTTCGCCCGGCCCGCGGTCAGGATCGCGCGGGCCTGGTCGCCGTCGAAGGCGCCCTTCTCGCAGAAGACGTCGACCCAACGGGCGTACGGGGCGCAGGCGTCCAGCATCTCGCCGGTCACCAGGTCCACGTACGCGGCCGGGTCGTCGGCGTAGTCCGGCGAGACGATGTGCGCGCCGAGGTACGTCACCTCGTCCGTGTGCTCGGCGGCGATGCGCAGTGCGCGGGCCTCGTCCTCGACCGTCAGGCCGTAGCCGGACTTGGTCTCGAAGGTGGTGGTGCCCTGGCGCAGGGCCTCGCGCATGAAGCGGGCGACGTTCGCCGACAGCTCGGCGTCCGTCGCCGCGCGCGTCGCCGCCACCGTCGTGCGGATGCCGCCCGCCGCGTACGCCTGGCCCGACATCCGCGCGTTGAACTCGGCCGTGCGGTCGCCCGCGAAGACGAGGTGCGAGTGCGAGTCCACGAAGCCGGGGAGCACCGCCCGGCCGCCCGCGTCGACCCGGTTGTCAGTGGCCGGTGCTTTGCTTGATTCACCGACCCAGACGACGCGGTCGCCGTCCATGACGACGGCCGCGTCCCGGATCAGACCCAGGGCGGAACCATCACCGAGGGAAGGATCGTTGGTGACGAGGCTGGCGATGTTGACGATGGCGGTGGCGGTCGTCGCCACGGCGCTGTTCGCGCTCGTGGGGGCGGAGGTCGCCGGCTGGTTGTTCGTCGCCGCGGGGCCGGTGTTCATGGTGAGAGGTGTCTCCTTCAGCCGCGCACGGCGGCGATCGAGTCCGCTAGGGCAGCGGCCACGTCGGGTACGGTCGCGTGCGCCCCGTCCCGTACGACATGGCGGCCGCCCACGATCGTGTGCCGGACGTCCGCGGCCGACGCTGCGAATACCGCTGTCTCAGCTGCCAGACGCGGCACCGGTCCCGCTGTCCTGACCGAGTCCAGGGCGAGGGTCGTGAAGTCGGCCAGCGCGCCCGCCTCCAGCGTGCCCGCGTCCGCCCAGCCCAGGGCCGCGTGACCGTCGGCCGTCGCCGCCCGCAGCAGCGCCGCCGCCGTCCAGTGGCCGCGGGTGCGGGTCCGCAGGCGCTCGTTCAGCTCCATCGCCCGCGCCTCCTCCAGGAGGTCGATGACGGCGTGGCTGTCGCTGCCCAGCGAGAGCGGGGAGCCCGCGCGCTGGAGGGCGACGGCCGGGCCGATGCCGTCGGCGAGGTCGCGTTCGGTGGTGGGGCACATGCAGGTGCCGGTGGACGTCGAGCCGATCAGCGCGATGTCGGCGTCGGTCATGTGCGTGTTGTGGACGCCCGTCGTCCGCTCGCCCAGCACCCCGTGGTCCGCGAGGAGCTGCGTCGGGGTGCGGCCGTGGGTGGACAGGCAGGCCTCGTTCTCGGCGGTCTGCTCCGAGAGGTGGACGTGGAGGGGGGCCTCCCTGTGCTGAGCCCATCCGGCCACCGTCGCCAGCTGGTCGGCCGGGACGGCCCGTACGGAGTGGATCGCCGCGCCGATGCGCACGCCGTCCCGCTCCTTGAGCGCCGACGCGCGCTCGGCCCACGCCTCGGCGGTGCCGTCGGTGAAGCGGAGCTGGTGGTGGTCGGGGGCGGCGCCGAAGCCGGAGGAGAGGTACGCGGTGTCGAGGAGGGTGATCCGGATGCCTGCCTCGGCGGCCGCGGCGATCAGGGCCTCGCCCATGGCGTTGGGGTCGGCGTACGGCGTGCCGCCGGGCGCGTGGTGGAGGTAGTGGAACTCCCCGACGGCGGTGATGCCGGCGAGCGCCATCTCCGCGTACACGGCGCGGGCGAGCGCGAAGTAGCTGTCCGGCGTGAGCCGCTGGGCGACCGTGTACATGGTCTCGCGCCAGGTCCAGAAGGTGCCGGAGCCCACCTGCACGGTGCCGCGCAGGGCGCGGTGGAAGGCGTGCGAGTGGGCGTTGGCGAGGCCGGGGACCGTCAGGCCGCGCAGGACGACGGCGCCGGGCGGGGGTGCCCCGACACCCGTCCGTACGGCGGCGATCCGGCCGTCCGCCACCTCCAGGGCCACGCCCGGCTCGACGTTCGGGTCGAGCCAGGCGTGCTCCAGCCAATAGGTCACGGTCAGCGGCACGCCAGGCCCTCCAGTACGTCGGCGAGTGCGCGGACGCCCGCGACGCAGTCGTCCTCGGCCGCGAACTCGGCCGGGGAGTGCGAGACGCCCGTGGGATTGCGTACGAACAGCATGGCGGTCGGGATCGACCCGGACAGGATTCCGGCGTCGTGTCCCGCGCCCGTGCCGAGGACGGGGACCTTGAGGCCGGCCGTCTCGCCCAGGATGCGGCTCATCTCGTCGCGCAGCGCGTGCTCGAACTCGACGACCGGGGTGAAGGACTCCCGGGTGACGCCCAGCTCGACGCCGTGCCGCTCGGCGTGCTCGGTGGCCGCCTGCCGGATGCCGCCGATGACCTCGGTGAGCGTGGCCTCGTCGGCGGCGCGGGCGTCGAGCCAGCCGCGGACCAGCGACGGGATGGCGTTGACGCCGTTCGGCTCGACCGCGATCTTGCCGAAGGTGGCGACGGCGCCGGCGAGTTCGGCCTCGCGGCGGGCGGCGAGGACCGTCTCCGCGTACGGCAGCATCGGGTCGCGCCGGTCGGCGACACGGGTGGTGCCGGCGTGGTTGGCCTCGCCGCGGAAGTCGTACCGCCAGCGGCCGTGCGGCCAGATGGCGGAGGCGAGACCGACGGCGTCGCCGGACAGGTCCAGGGCGCGGCCCTGCTCGACGTGCAGTTCGACGAAGGCGCCGATCCGGGCGAGCCGCTCGGGGTCGGGCCCGATGGCCTCGGGGTCGTACCCGGCGGCCGCCATGGCCTGCGGGAGGCTGATCCCGTCGGCGTCGCGCAGCTCGAACGCCTTCTCCTTGGTCAACTGCCCTGCGGTGAGGCGGGAGCCGACGCAGGCGAGCCCGAAGCGGGCGCCCTCCTCGTCGCCGAAGTTGACGATGGCGAGCGGGCGCCGGAACGAGACGCCCCGGGCGCGGAGTTCGTCGAGGGCGGCGAAGGCGGACACCACGCCGAGGGGGCCGTCGAAGGCGCCGCCGTCGGGTACGGAGTCGAGGTGCGAGCCGGTGACGACGGCGTCACCGGCGGTCGGGTCGCCGAGCCAGGCCCACTGGTTGCCGTTGCGGTCGGTCTCGACGTCGAGGCGGCGGGCCTCCGCCTGCATGCGGAACCAGAGCCGGCAGTCGGCGTCGGCGCCGGTCCAGGCGTAGCGGCGGTAGCCGCCGGTGGCGTCGCTGCGGCCGATGGGCCGCAGCGACGTCCACATGGCGTGGAAGGACTGGCTCACGCCGAGCCTTCCTCGGCGTCGCCCTCGCGCATCGGGACGCGGACGCCCTTCTCGTCGGCGACGCGCTCCGCGATGTCGTAGCCCGCGTCGACGTGGCGGATGACGCCCATGCCGGGGTCGTTCGTCAGCACGCGGCGGATCTTCTCGCCGGCGAGCGCCGTGCCGTCGGCCACCGTGACCTGGCCGGCGTGGATGGAGCGGCCCATGCCGACGCCGCCGCCGTGGTGGATCGACACCCAGGACGCGCCGGAGGCGACGTTCACCATGGCGTTGAGGAGCGGCCAGTCGGCGATCGCGTCGGAGCCGTCGAGCATGGCCTCGGTCTCGCGGTACGGGGAGGCCACCGAGCCGCAGTCGAGGTGGTCGCGGCCGATCGCGAGGGGCGCGGCGAGGGTGCCGTTGCCGACCATGTCGTTGAACATGTCGCCGGCCTTGTCGCGCTCGCCCTGGCCGAGCCAGCAGATGCGGGCCGGGAGGCCCTGGAAGTGCACCCGCTCCCCCGCCATCTTGATCCAGCGGTGGAGGGACTCGTTCTCCGGGAAGAGCTCCAGGATCGCCTTGTCCGTCTTGTGGATGTCGGAGGCCTCGCCGGAAAGCGCCGCCCAGCGGAACGGGCCCTTGCCCTCGCAGAAGAGCGGGCGGATGTAGGCGGGGACGAAGCCGGGGAAGGCGAAGGCGCGGTCGTAGCCGGCCAGCTGGGCCTCGCCGCGGATGGAGTTGCCGTAGTCGAAGACCTCGGCGCCGGCGTCCATGAAGCCGACCATGGCCTCGACGTGCTTGGCCATCGACTCGCGGGCGCGGGTGGTGAAGCCGGCCGGGTCCTTCGCCGCGTACGTCGCCATGTCGTCGAAGTCGACGCCGACGGGCAGGTACGAGAGCGGGTCGTGGGCCGAGGTCTGGTCGGTCACGATGTCGATGGGCGCGCCCTCGGCCAGCATCTGCGGGAGCAGCTCGGCGGCGTTGCCGAGGAGGCCGATGGAGAGCGGCCTGCGGGCGTCGCGCGCCTCCACCGCGAGCTGCAGCGCGTGCCGCAGGTCGTCGGCCTTGACGTCCAGGTAGCGGTGCTCGATGCGGCGCTCGATGGCGCGCGGGTCGACGTCGATGCAGATCGCGACGCCGTCGTTCATCGTCACGGCGAGCGGCTGGGCGCCGCCCATGCCGCCGAGGCCGGCGGTGAGGGTGATGGTGCCGGCCAGGGTGCCGTCGAACTTCTTCGCGGCGACGGCGGCGAAGGTCTCGTACGTGCCCTGGAGGATGCCCTGGGTGCCGATGTAGATCCAGGAGCCGGCCGTCATCTGGCCGTACATGGTGAGGCCGAGGGCCTCCAGGCGGCGGAACTCCTCCCAGTTGGCCCAGTCGCCGACCAGGTTGGAGTTGGCGATGAGGACGCGCGGGGCCCACTCGTGGGTCTGCATGACGCCGACCGGGCGGCCGGACTGGACCAGCATGGTCTCGTCCTGCTTGAGGGTGCGCAGGGTGCGCACCATGGCGTCGAAGGAGCGCCAGTCGCGGGCGGCCTTGCCGGTGCCGCCGTAGACGACGAGCTTGTCGGGGTGCTCGGCGACCTCGGGGTCGAGGTTGTTCTGCAGCATCCGGAGGGCGGCTTCCTGCTGCCATCCCAGGGCGCTCAGTTCCGTACCGCGCGGGGCCCGTACGGGGCGGGGTCCTGACATGGCGTGCCTCCTCGAATGTGATTCAGATATTCACATCCTGGCGCGCTGAATAGTTGTAGTCAACAGCTGCGGCGCCCTGCCACCCGGTGGTGGGATGGATCCATGGCCTCCCCCCTCGGACCAGACCCCGGACCGAACCGCCGGGAACAGGCACGCGACCACGCCGTCCGCGCCGCCGTCGAACAAGGACTCCTCAACGCCGCCGAACCCGTCGTCGCCCTCCTCGACACGGCCGGCATCCGCGCCTCCGCCGCCGCTCTGACCAGCGCCTTCGCCGCCGTCACCGACGCCCCCGTGCTGCACGCCTTCGCCGTGAAGGCCGCCCCGCTCGTACCCGTCCTGCGCCTGCTGTACGAGGCGGGGCTCGGCGTCGAGGTCGCGAGCCCCGGCGAGCTGGCGCTCGCCCGCGCCGCCGGCGTGCCCCCGGCCCGTACCGTCCTCGACTCGCCCGCCAAGACGCCCGCCGAACTGCGCCAGGCCCTCGCGCTCGGCGTCGCCGTCAACGCCGACAACCTCCAGGAACTGGCCCGGCTCGACGCCCTCGTCGCCTCCGCACCCACCGCCTCACCCCTGGGCCTGCGGGTGAACCCGCAGGTCGGCGCCGGTTCGATCGGGGCGCTCTCGACCGCGACCGCCACCTCCAAGTTCGGCGTGGCGCTGCGCGACGAGGGCGCCCGGGACGCCGTCGTCACCGCGTACCTCGAACGCCCCTGGCTCACCCGCCTGCACACCCACACCGGCTCCCAGGGCATCCCGCTCGCCCTGATGGCCGAAGGGGTCGGCGCCGCCTACGCCCTCGCCGAGGAGATCAACACCAAGGTCGGCCGGCAGCAGATCGACACCCTCGACATCGGCGGCGGCCTCCCGGTCAACTTCTCCTCCGACGAGGACACCCCGACCTACGCCGCGTACGCGGAGCTGCTCGCCGCGAGCGTCCCCGGCCTGCTCGACGGGCGCTACGCCCTGGTCACCGAGTTCGGCCGCTCACTGCTGGCCAAGCACGGCACGGTCCTGGCCCGCGTCGAGTACACCAAGACCTCCGGCGGCCGCCCGATCGCCGTCACCCACGCCGGCGTCCAGGTCGCCACCCGCACCGTCTACGCCCCCGGGTCCTGGCCGCTGCGGATCCTCGCGTACGACGCCGATGGCAGGCCACGGAGCGGGGACGAGGTCGTCCAGGACGTCGCCGGGCCCGCCTGCTTCGCCGGGGACCTGCTGGCCACCGAGCGCACGCTGCCGCTGCTGCGGCCGGACGACGTGGTGGCGGTGCCGGACACCGGCGCGTACTACTTCGCCCACCACTACGCGTACAACAGCCTGCCCCGGCCCGCCGTCCACGGATTCACCCTGACGGACGACGGCGCCGTCTCCTTCGCGACCGTCCGCAGGGCCCAGACCCTCGACGAGATCGTGGCCGAGTCGGGCGGGCAGCGGCCCGACGCGCTCCTGCGCGAGCCGGCCCCGGGTGTTCCCATGGGCACATGACAGCCAACACCTCCGTGGTCGTCGAACGCCGGGTGTCCGCGTCGCCCGGGCGGGTCTGGGAGTCGATCACCGACCTCAGGAACATGCCGCGGGTGCTCTCCGGCGTCGAGAAGGTCGAGGTGCTCACCGAGGGCGGCTTCGCGGTGGGCACCCGCTGGCGCGAGACCCGGCGGATGATGGGCAGGCAGGCCACGGAGGAGATGACCGTGACCGTCTGCGAACCGCCCGAGCGCTATGTCACCGTGGCCGACTCGCACGGCATGCACTACGTCTCCGAGATCACCCTGGTTCCCGAGGGCCCGGCGGTCGGCGCCGTGGCGACCACCCTGCGGATGACCTTCACGGCCCGCCCGGCGAACGACCGCAGCCCGGGCCTGCTGGCCCGGCTGCTCAGCCGCTTCGGGGCGAAGGCGGTGGCGCGGGCGCTCGCGAAGGACCTGACGGAGATCGCCGCGGCGGTGGAGAGCAGCCGCTGAGCACTTTCGGACGCCTGCCGCGCACGTCCTGACAAATTCCCCTGGAAAATGCCAGAACCCCTTCCCCCGGGCGCAACGTTGAGTAGCGTCGCCGTTACTGCCGTTCGTCCGCACGCCGCATCGGGAGGGGATCAAGCGTGCCCGGAATCGACGAGTGCCTGCTGGAGGCCATGAGCCTGCCGGGGGCGCGCGGGGCCTGGCTGGTCGACTGGACCAGTGGTCTCGCACTCGGGTCGGCGGGCGAATCGCCGGTCGGCGACCATGAGACGACGGCCGCCGAGACCGCCGAACTGGCCCGCGCCGCGGCCGAGTTCGAGTCGCCCGCCGGATCCGCGGACTTAGCCCCGACGGCGGCCGCGGCCGAGGGGCCGCCCGTCGAGGACCTGATCGTCACCACCCCCACCGGCTACCACCTGCTCCGCTTCGTCGAGACCGCCTTCGACAGCAGCGTCTTCCTCCACCTCTGGCTCGACCGCGACACCGGCAACCTCGCCCTGGCCCGGATGCGGCTGGGCGACCTCGCCGAGAGGCTGGTCCTCGGATGAGCCGTACGACCACCGTCTCCCCCATGCTCGTCCGCCTCGCCGCCGAACGGGCCACCGGAGCCCTGCTCCGCGACCACGGCACGCTCTACCTCGTCGACGGCCGGGTCGTGCACGCCGAGAGCCCCTCCTCGCCCGGCCTCGACGTCCTGCTCACCGCCGGCGGCCGGCTGCCCCGCGAGGGCTGGGACGAGGCCGTGCACCGGGCGGGGGCGCACCAGGCCGTCGGCCGCTTCCTCGTCGACTCCGGACGGCTGCACGACGGTGAGCTGGAGATCTGTCACCTCGGCGCCGTGTTCGACGCGGCCTTCTTCGCGCTCGCGCCGGCGAGCGGGCCGACCCGCTTCCGTTACGGGGTGGGGCACTGGTTCGGCACGGTGCGGCCGGTGCCGGCCGAGGCGGTCGAGCGCGAGACCGTACGCCGCCGGGAGCTCCTCGACAGCGCGTGGCCGTACCCGGCCGTCGACAGCGCGCCCGTGGTGCCCCGGCGCGCCGCCCCCGGGCAGCCGGTGGGGGCCAGGCAGCGGGCGCTGCTCGCGGCGGCCGACGGGGTGCGGACCCCGGCGGACATCGCCCGGGCGCTCGGCCGGCCCGCGTTCCACACGCTGCTCGACGTACGGCGGCTCGCGGCGGCGGGCCTGGTGGAGACGCCCGGCGAGCAGCCGCCCCCGACGCCCGCCGTGCCCGCATGGGTCGGCGAGGTCGCCACCGACCCGGACATCGCCCTGCTCCGCCGGCTCCGCGACGCCCTGGAGGCAGCACTGTGATGAGGCGTGCCCTGCGCCTGCGCGCCGAGAGGAGACAACTGATGACCGCAGAAGCCGAGGTCCTCGGCGAACTGAGACGGCTGCGGGCGCGGCTGCCACAGCTGACCGGAGCGCTCGCGGCCAGCGCCGACGGCCTGGTGCTCGCCCAGGACACCGTCGACGGAGAGGCGGAGAGCGTGGCCGCGCTGACGGCGGCCGCGCTCGGTGTCGGGCAGCGGCTGACCGACACCACCGGGCAGGGCGGCTTCCGCGAGCTGCTCGTCCGGGGCGAGCACGGCTATGTGGCGACGTACGCGGCGGGCGGCTCGGCCGTCCTGACGCTCCTCGCGGAGCCCCGGATCAACGTGGGGCGGCTCCATCTGGAGGCCCGCCGTTCGAGCAGCCGGATAGGGGAGCTGGTGGACGGCGCCCTGGAGCGCAGAGACCTGAACTGACCGATCCGGACCGATCCCTCACATCACCGAGAAGGAAGTAAGACAACCATGGCGAACACCGAGACCTCCCTCAAGGAAGCGCTCCAGATCGAAGGCGCGATCGGCGCCGCGCTCGTCGACTACACGAGCGGCATGGCGCTGGGCACCATCGGCGGCGGCAAGGACCTGGACCTGACCGTGGCCGCGGCCGGCAACACGGACGTGGTCCGCGCCAAGGTCCGGGCGATGGAGATGCTGGGCCTGAAGGACGAGATCGAGGACATCCTCATCACCCTCGGCGGCCAGTACCACCTGATCCGCCTGCTCAAGTCCCGCGGCAGCAACGGGCTGTTCCTCTACCTCGCCCTGGACAAGGTCCGTGCCAACCTGGCCATGGCCCGCCTCCAGCTGAAGAAGATCGAGGCACAGCTGGAGCTGTAACGGCCCCGCCAGGGCCCGTCGGCGGATCAGGGCCTAGTCAACGAACAGCCCCCGGGCCGCGGCCTTGGCGTCGAACTCCTCGAGCCTGGACTGCGCGTCCGGCAGACCGTCCGCCATCGCTTCGAGCAGCACACGGCCGAGCAGCATGGGTGCGCAGGCGGTGTCGAAGGCGAGGCCGGTGCCGACGGCGGCGGGGATGAGCAGGTCGCTGTGGGCGGCGACGGGCGCGAAGGCCGACTCGGCGACCGTCACGACGGTGAGGCCGGCCGAGCGGGCGTACTCCAGGGCCTCGACGACCTCGCGCGGATGCCGGGGCAGCGCGAAGCAGAGCAGCGCCGTCGCCCCGGCCCGTACCGCCGCGTCGATACGGTCGGTGAGCATGGAGCCGCCCTCGTCGAGCAGCCGGACGTCGGGGTGGACCTTGGCGGCGAAGTAGGCGAAGCCGCGCGCCTGCGAGGACGCGGCCCGCAGCCCGAGCACGGGCAGCGGCCGCGACCCGGCGAGCAGCCGCCCGGCGCGCTCGACGGGCGCGGGGTCGGCGAGCAGCTCGGCGAGGTGCCGCAGGTTCTCGATCTCGGCGAGCACGGCCTGCTGGTACTCGTTGTGCCCGGTCGCCTCCTCGGCGGCCACGGGCACGCTCTCCCGCAGGTGCTTGCGCAGTGCCGGGTACCCGTCGAAGCCCAGGGCGACGGCGAAGCGCGTCACGGACGGCTGGCTCACCCCGGCGAGCTCGGCCAGCTCCACGCTGGACAGAAACGGCACGTCGGCGGCCCGCCGCACCATGCAGTGCGCGATCCGCCGCTGCGTCGGCGTCAGCCGGTGCCCTTCGAAGAGCGCCTGCAGCCGGCCGGCCGGGCTGTCGCTCATGCCGTCCCCCTTCCACCTATTCACTCACCAAGAACTCTGTATGAGGATATGCAGGAGGGCAAGGGGGAGAGCGGGGGCTCGGCGCGCAGGGGAAGACCCGCGGAAGCGGAAACGAAGCGGATTGCGCGGGGACCGCCGCACCCCCGTTGCCGGGGGGCGGGACGACGGCGGTCCCCGCGAGGGACACGGGCCCGGGTCAGGGCCGGTCCGCGTCCGCGGCGTCGGTGGAGGTCCGGGAGCCGCTCCGGAGGTCCGTGACGCCGACAAGTCCACTGTGCCGGACGCGTGTTAAGCCGATGCTGCGGGTACGTGTCGCGCTCGTACCGGTTGTGCGAACGTACCCGCAGCGGGCGGTCAGTGCTGCTTCGCGCCGCCGTTGGCGGCGAGGAACGCGAGCAGGTCCTGACGGCTGACCACGTCGGTCGGCTTGCCCTCGACCAGCACGATCGCCGCGTCCGCGTCACCGAGGACGGACATCAGGTCGGCGACCGGCTCTCCCGAGCCCACCTGCGGCAGCGGGGCGCACATGTGGTCCTCGAGCGGGTCCTCCAGCGACGCCTTCTGCGTGAACAGCGAGTTCAGGAGCTCGCGCTCGACGACCGAGCCGACGACCTCGGCGGCCATGACGTCGGGGTGGCCGGCGCCGGGCTTGACGATCGGCATCTGGGAGACGCCGTACTCGCGCAGCACCTCGATGGCCTGGCCGACGGTCTCGTCCGGGTGCATGTGGACGAGGGACGGCATGCCGCCCGACTTGTGGCGCAGCACGTCGGCGACGGTGGCGGAGGTGGTGTCCTCCAGGAAGCCGTAGTCGGCCATCCACTCGTCGTTGAAGATCTTCGACAGGTAGCCGCGGCCGGAGTCCGGCAGGATCACGACGACGATGTCGTCCGGGCCGAGGTCCTTGGCGACCTCGAGCGCGGCGACGACCGCCATGCCGCAGGAGCCGCCCACCAGCAGGCCCTCCTCCTTGGCGAGGCGGCGGGTCATCTGGAAGGAGTCCTTGTCCGAGACGGCGACGATGCGGTCGGTGCCGTCACGGTCGTAGGCGGTGGGCCAGAAGTCCTCGCCGACGCCCTCGACCAGGTACGGGCGGCCGGAGCCGCCGGAGTAGACCGAGCCCTCCGGGTCCGCGCCGACGATCTGGACCTTGCCGTCGCTGACCTCCTTCAGGTACTTGCCGGTGCCCGAGATGGTGCCGCCGGTGCCGATGCCCGCGACGAAATGGGTGATCTTGCCGTCGGTCTGCTCCCAGAGCTCGGGGCCGGTGGTCTCGTAGTGCGACCGGGGGTTGTTGGGGTTCGAGTACTGGTCCGGCTTCCACGCGCCCGGCGTCTCGCGCACGAGGCGGTCCGAGACGTTGTAGTACGAGTCGGGGTGCTCGGGGTCGACGGCCGTGGGGCAGACGACGACCTCGGCGCCGTACGCCCGCAGCACGTTGATCTTGTCCGTGGACACCTTGTCGGGGCAGACGAAGATGCAGTGGTAGCCCTTCTGCTGGGCCACGATCGCCAGGCCGACTCCGGTGTTGCCGGAGGTGGGCTCGACGATGGTGCCGCCGGGCTTGAGCGCGCCGCTCTCCTCGGCCGCCTCGATCATGCGCAGGGCGATGCGGTCCTTGACCGATCCGCCGGGGTTGAAGTACTCGACCTTGGCCAGGACCGTCGCCTGGATGCCCGCAGTGACGTTGTTGAGCTTCACCAGCGGGGTATTGCCGACGAGGCTGATCATCGAGTCGTGGTATTGCACCGTAATCTCCGGGGTCTCCGTAATGGTGCTGCCAGCGTATTGCGTGGGATGCGTAGGCGGAGGCGCTTACGGGGCAGTGAGTAACCGAGACGGCTTGAAGGAGGTGACCGGCCCCATGTCGAGAGCGCGGGTGGCACGGCGGATCGCCGCGGGCGCGGCGTACGGCGGCGGGAGCATCGGACTGCTGGGTGTGGCGGCCGTGGGCGTCCTGCTGGCCGAGGTGCAGCTGGCCAAGCGGTCGGTCGGAGGCGGTGTGGCGCCGCTGCCGCCGGGCTCGGACGGGCTGTACGGGCGCGCGTACGGCACCGAGGACCCGCTGCGGCTGGCCCTTCTGGGTGATTCCACCGCGGCCGGCCAGGGCGTGCGCCGCACCGGGCAGACCCCGGGGGCCCTGCTCGCCTCGGGTCTCGCCGCGGTGGCCGAGCGTCCGGTGGAACTCAGGAACGTGGCGCTGCCCGGGGCGTGCTCGGACGACCTGGAGCGCCAGGTCTCGCTGCTGCTCTCCGCCCGGGGCGGTGCCCCCGACGTCTGCGTGATCATGATCGGCGCGAACGACGTGACCCACCGGATGCCGGCCACCCAGTCGGTGCGCTGTCTGGCGACCGCGGTGCGGCGGCTGCGGACCGCGGGCGCGGAGGTCGTGGTGGGCACCTGCCCCGACCTGGGCACGATCGAGCCGGTCTACCAGCCGCTGCGCTGGCTGGCCCGGCGGGCCTCCCGGCAGCTGGCGGCGGCGCAGACGATCGTGGTGGTCGAGCAGGGCGGGCGGACGGTCTCGCTCGGCGACCTGCTCGGTCCGGAGTTCGCGGCGAACCCGCGCGAGATGTTCGGCGTGGACAACTTCCACCCCTCGGCCGAGGGGTACGCGACGGCGGCGATGGCGATACTGCCGACGGTCTGCGCGGCGCTCGCCGTGTGGCCGGAGGCGGACCGGATCGACGCGGACCGGCACGAGAACATGCTGCCGGTGGCGAAGGCGGCGGCCGAGGCGGCCAGGGAGGCCGGCACCGAGGTCACCGGCGCCCGGGCACCCTGGGCCCTGCTCAAGCACCGCAGGCGCCGGCGGCTGCCGGTCCCGGGGGCGACGGCCGGGGAAGCGACCCGGGATGCGGCCGGGGATGCGGCCGAGCAGGCGGCCGGGGAGGTGGATACGCCGGACCCGGGGACGGACACTCGAAGTGCGCCCCTGTGGCAGGACTGACCCGCACCGGCCAAGCCCTGCTGAGCGAGCGCTTAGAAAAGAGGTCCGCATCACACGCCCGGGCCGGTGACCCCGTGCGGTACGTACGGGTAACTTCCCTTTCTGTCCGCCCACCCAGCACCCTCCTGGAGCCGTGATGCCCGAAGCCGTCATCGTCTCGACCGCCCGTTCCCCGATCGGCCGGGCCTTCAAGGGCTCCCTGAAGGACCTGCGTCCCGACGACCTCACCGCCACGATCATCCAGGCCGCCCTCGCCAAGGTCCCCGAGCTGGACCCGCGCGACATCGACGACCTGATGCTGGGCTGCGGTCTGCCCGGCGGCGAGCAGGGCAACAACCTGGGCCGGATCGTGGCCGTGCAGATGGGGATGGACCACCTCCCCGGCTGCACGATCACCCGCTACTGCTCCTCCTCGCTGCAGACCTCGCGCATGGCGCTGCACGCGATCAAGGCGGGCGAGGGCGACGTCTTCATCTCGGCCGGCGTCGAGATGGTCTCCCGCTTCGTCAAGGGCAACTCCGACTCGCTGCCCGACACGCACAACCCGTTCTTCGCCGAGGCCGAGGCCCGCACCGCCGAGGTCGCCGCCTCCGAGGGCTCCACCTGGCACGACCCGCGCGAGGACGGCGTGGTCCCGGACGCGTACATCGCCATGGGCCAGACCGCCGAGAACCTGGCCCGCTGGAAGGGCGTCACGCGCCAGGAGATGGACGAGTTCGGCGTACGGTCGCAGAACCTCGCCGAGCAGGCCATCAAGAACGGCTTCTGGGAGCGCGAGATCACCCCGGTGACGCTGCCCGACGGCACGGTCGTCTCCGCGGACGACGGCCCGCGCGCCGGCGTCACCCTGGAGGGCGTCTCCGGCCTCAAGCCCGTCTTCCGCCCCGACGGCCTGGTCACCGCCGCCAACTGCTGCCCGCTGAACGACGGCGCCGCCGCGCTCGTGATCATGTCCGACACCAAGGCGCGCGAGCTGGGCCTGACCCCGCTGGCCCGGATCGTCTCCACCGGCGTCTCGGGCCTGTCCCCCGAGATCATGGGCCTCGGCCCGGTCGAGGCGTCGAAGCAGGCCCTCGAGCGGGCCGGTCTGACCACCGGCGACATCGACCTGGTCGAGATCAACGAGGCCTTCGCCGCGCAGGTCATCCCGTCCTACCGCGACCTGGGCTTCGACCTGGACAAGGTCAACGTCAACGGCGGCGCCATCGCCGTCGGCCACCCCTTCGGCATGACGGGCGCCCGGATCACCGGCACGCTCATCAACAGCCTGCAGTTCCACGACAAGCAGTTCGGTCTGGAGACCATGTGCGTCGGCGGCGGCCAGGGCATGGCCATGGTCATCGAGCGGCTGAGCTGAGCCGCAGCGCGACCAAGAGCGGTGAGCGGCTGAGCTGAGCGGCCGAGCCCGACCCGCACGATGGTCCGCGAGCTACCGGACCAACCGCCTCGCGTCCAAGCCGTGACCGAATCTCCCCCAGGATGTGACTTACATCCCGGGGGAGACCCGTTTTCCCAGGTCACAGCCACATCAGGACTAAACACCAGGCACAAATACCTGTCCATTTCGTGACGTAATGCACTGACAGGGAGCGCCACCCCACGACAAGCTGATGTAGGAAGTCGGGGGATCGACTCGGAATCGGGAGTACGTCAGTGAGCGCACTGTCTCTTGCCCTGCTGGTGACCACGGCTGCTGCCACGGCCGTGGGTGCCGCCGCCCTGCACGCCGCCCATGGTCTCCGCAAGCAGGTCACCGCGCTGCGCGTCGAGCTCGCCGCGGCGGGCGGCGTGACCGTCCCCCAGGCCCGCCAGACGCCCGCCGCCGAGATACGGGCCGCGGTCGCCGAGGCGCTGGCCGAGGAGCGCGAGCGCGAGCTGGCCGAGGCGCGGGCCTTCTGGGCCGCGCAGGAGGCCCGGGACGCCGCCGACGCCCCGTCGCTGCTGGGTGGCGCGGCCGGCCCGGCCGACGAGGGGCCGTACTACGTGCCGCGCCAGGCCGACTTCGTGGGCCTGGAGGCGATGGCCCTGGAGGCCATGGAGGCGGAGGCCGCCGCGCTCGACGGCCCCGACCCGCTGGACTCCTTCGACACCTTCGACGCCCTGGACGAGTTCCCCGAGCCGGCCGGGCCGGCCGAGTACGCCGAGGACTCCCCCGAGCTGGCCGCGGCCCGCCGCCGCCACCCCTCGCACCCCGACTTCGTGCCGGTCCAGACCCCGGTGGTCACCGACCACGAGCGCACGGTGGCGCGCCTGGAGGAGTTGGCCGACACACGCACGGCCCTGACCGACGTCCGGCCCGGCCCGCTGGGCACGCTCGACGTGTACGTCTTCGCCGACGGCACCACGCTCTGCATGACCCCCGGCCACCGCGAGACCGCCGAGCGGCTGGCCGACGCCCTGCAGGCCGGCCACACCCCGGTCCTGCTCGGCGGCTCGGGCGTCTCCGGCGCCTACGCCCTGACGTTCTCCTGCGGCGAGGCCGCCGAGGACAACGTGTACATCCTCGCGGACCGCGTGATCGCCAGCCTCTGACACCCCGCGGAGGGACACCCCGCCGGAGGAGCCCCCCTACGGCGGCGGGAACGGGCCCTGATCGGCCGGACGCCCCCTAGAGGCCCGAGCGGCCCTCCGCCTCCCGTACGAGCCTCACGGCCTCGTCCAGGTCCCCCTCGGGGGCACCGGCCGGGGCCGTTCGCAGTGTTTCGGCCAGATCCGCGGCGGCGACCACCAGTTGGTCGGCGACGGCGAACATGCCCGCGTCCGGCATGGTCAGCGGCGGCCGTCCGGGGAACTCGGCGCGCTGCGCCCGGGTCGCCAACTCCCGTGCCAGCCGGAGCCCTTCTGCGGCCGCGCCGCGCTCGAGACGGCTCTGCGGGGCGGCCCGCAGCCGGTCGGCGAACCGCTCTGCGGCGGCGGTCAGTTCACTCGTATCGCGCACGGTGCGACCCTATGCGCCGTCCGGGCACCATTGCCAACGGGCGAACGCTGGGGCACGGTGACGTGAAGGAGCACACGGCACAACGCGTCCGGAGGCGCCGATGTCCCACGCATTCTCCGAAGAGACCCATCGCAATCTCCTCGCCCGCATCCCTCATTGCACCGGTCGTGAGATCTCCGACTGGCTGAAGACCGTCGAAGAAGGCCCTTCCCTCATCCGATTCGAGGAGAAGGTCAGCTGGTTGCGCGGCGCTCACGACCTCGCGTACGGCCACGCCAAGGCGATCATTCACGAGTACGACCTCCGCCGGGCCGCGCGCCGCATGCTCTGACGGACGGGAGCGATCGTTCTCCCGCTGCCCTGTACAGTGGGAGAACGATGGTTCTCCCACGTGAGGCAGGCAAGGGGTGACCGGTCATGGACACCGAGACCGCCGAGCTGAGGCTCCTGGAGACGGCCGAGACCCTGTTCGACGAGCGGGGCGTGCAGGCCGTCGGCATGGACGCCATCCGCAGCGAGTCCGGGGTCTCCCTCAAGCGCCTCTACCAGCTGTACCCATCCAAGGACCATCTGGTCTGGGCCGTCCTCAAGCGCCGTGACGCCGCCGTCCGCGAGGCCATCGCCGCCCATGGGGCCACCCACGCCACCACGCCGTACGAGCGGGCCCTCGCGGTCTTCGACTACCTCGGCGGCTGGTTCGCCGACCCCGCCTTCCGGGGCTGCGCCTTCATCAACACCTTCGGCGAGATGGGCGGCATCTCGACCGACATCGCCGCCATCGCCCGCGGGCACAAGCAGGCCCTGCGCGACTACCTCGCCGAGCAGACGGACGCCCTGGGCGCCCCGCCCGCCCTCGCCGACCAGCTCGCCCTGCTCGTCAACGGCGCCATGGCCGTCGCCGGCATCAACGGCACCTCCGAGCCGGCCGCCCAGGCGAAGGACGCGGCCAGGGTGCTGCTGGACGCGGCCGTCTCGTCGTAGCGAAAGCGGAGGGGCCCGCCCGGCGGATGCCGGACGGGCCCCTCGCTCACCTCTGGGGTCAGTCGTCGCCCTGGAGGATCGACAGCAGACGCAGCGCCTCCAGGTAGATCCACACCAGGGTCATGGTGAGGCCGAAGGCCGCCAGCCAGGACTCCTCACGCGGAGCGCCGTAGGTGATGCCGTCCTCGACCTGCTTGAAGTCGAGGGCCAGGAAGCACGCGCCGAGGACGATGCCGATGACACCGAACAGGATGCCGAGGCCGCCGCTGCGGAAGCCGAGGCCGTCGCCGCCGGCGAAGACGGCGAACAGCAGGTTGACCGCCATCAGCAGGATGAAGCCCATGGCGGCCGCCATCACGAAGCCGTAGAAGCGGCGGGTGACGCGGATCCAGCGCATCTTGTACGCGATCAGCACGCCGGCGAAGACCGCCATGGTGCCGAGCACGGCCTGCATGACGACGCCGTCCGCGATGTACGTGGAGACGGCGGCGGAGATCACGCCGAGGAAGACACCCTCGAAGGCCGCGTAGCCCAGGATCAGCGCCGGCACGGGCTTGCGCTTGAAGGACTGGACGAGCGACAGGACCAGGGCCACCAGGGCGGCGCCGATGCCGATGCCGTAGGACTTGCCCAGGTTCGCCGGGTCGACCGGCAGCAGCAGCCAGGCCAGGACGGCGGTGAGCACGACCGTACCGAGCGTGATGGCCGTGCGGCTCACCACGTCGTCGATCGTCATCACGTTGCCGCGGACCTGCTGCGGCGCGCCCAGCTGCGCGTCCTGCGGGGCGTACGGGTTGGTCGCGTACGGGTTCGCCGCGCCCTCGGCGTACGGGTTGCCGGTGGCGTACGGGTTGGTTCCTACGGCGGGGCCCCCGGCCTGCGGCTGCTGCGCGTTGAAGCCCGCGGTGCCGTTGTCGCGGCTGAACCCCCGTCGCGAGAAGACCGGGTTGCTGCTCCTCATCTCACTCCTCCATGGCCGCACTGCGCGGCCTTGGCACAAGAGTAATGCGAAGGCAAAAGAAACTCCCTCGTGCTGGGGGAGGATCTTTATCACGATCGTGTCGAGGAGTGCCCGGAACCGGATTCGAACCGGTACGGCCTGTAGGCCAGCGAGGTTTAAGCTCGCCGTGTCTGCATTCCACCATCCGGGCGTGACGCGGGGCTCCGCGTTGGCACAGGAGCCTATCGGGGCGCATCGCTCGTTCAGCGGAACGGCCACTCGATGTTGTCTTATTTTATTGACACCTGAGGGTGTGTCAGTGCAGGTGGGGGCCCTTCGGGCGAAGTGTGACAGGGGTCGCACCAGCAAAGACCCGGGGGCCGGATTGACGAAAACTCGCCGCCGGAGTCCGTCACCTCCGCCGCCTCCCCCGCGCCCCGCCCCCGTCCCCCCGCCTCGGGGTCGCCGTCATACCTCAGGAGGAGGGCGGGCCCGGGCGGTCCGACTCGAGGCTGCCCAAGGAACGGGCACGTGGACGGACGCCACGGCCCTGAACGCTCGACACGATGGAGTGGTTCCCGAACATCCGCTGTGACAGGAGTCGCCGTCGTGACCACCACCCCCACCGTGCCCCGCTCCACCGCGACGGCGGTGGCCGCCCGCGCCACCGACCTGTCGAAGGTCTACGGACAGGGCGAGACCCAGGTGGTCGCCCTCGACCGGGTCAGCGTGGACTTCCGGCAGGGCGAGTTCACCGCGATCATGGGCCCCTCCGGCTCCGGCAAGTCGACCCTGATGCACTGCGTCGCCGGTCTCGACTCCTTCAGCGCCGGCTCCGTCCGGATCGGCGAGACCGAGCTCGGCTCTCTGAAGGACAAGCAGCTCACCCAGCTGCGCCGGGACAAGATCGGCTTCATCTTCCAGGCGTTCAACCTGCTGCCGACGCTGACCGCCCTGGAGAACATCACGCTGCCGATGGACATCGCGGGCCGCAAGCCCGACAAGCAGTGGGTGCAGCAGGTCATCGACATGATCGGCCTCTCCGGCCGGCTCAGCCACCGCCCCGCGCAGCTCTCCGGCGGCCAGCAGCAGCGCGTGGCCGTGGCCCGCGCGCTGGCCTCCAAGCCCGAGATCATCTTCGGTGACGAGCCGACCGGAAACCTGGACTCGCGCTCCGGCGCGGAGGTGCTCGGCTTCCTGCGCAACTCGGTGCGCGAGCTCGGCCAGACCGTCGTGATGGTCACCCACGACCCGGTCGCCGCCTCCTACGCCGACCGCGTGATCTTCCTCGCGGACGGCCGGATCGTCGACGAGATGCTCCACCCGACGGCGGACGGCGTGCTCGACCGCATGAAGGCCTTCGACGCCAAGGGCCGCACGAGCTGACGCGGCCTCACCGCCCGCGCCCCCCGTCTTCCGTCCGCCGTCCCACCTTCCGTTCAGGACACCCCATGTTCCGTACCGCCCTGCGCAATGTGCTCGCGCACAAGGCCAGGCTGCTGATGACCGTGCTCGCCGTGATGCTCGGCGTGGCCTTCGTCTCCGGCACCCTCGTCTTCACCGACACGCTCTCCAACGCCTTCCGCAACCAGTCCGCCAAGAGCTACGACGACGTCGCCGTGGCCATCAGCGCCGCCCCGAACCAGAAGGACCCGAACCAGACGCCGGGCCTCTCCGAGCAGACCCGGCAGAAGATCGCCTCGCTCGACGGCGTCGCCAGGGCCACCGGCCGCGTGAACGGCTTCGCCGGCGTGCCGGACAAGGACGGCAAGCTGATCGGCGCCGGCTGGTCCAACAAGGGCACCAACTTCGCGCCCGGCCAGGACGGCAAGGACCCGGCGTACACCTTCACCACCGGTGAGGGCCCGGTGCGGGGCGACCAGATCGCCCTCGACCAGGACACCGCCGACAAGGGCGCGTACAAGGTCGGCGACCGCGTCCGCGTCGCGACCAACGGCCCCGTCGAGACCTACACGCTCTCCGGCGTCTTCACCACCGAGGACGGCGCCGTGAACGCCGGCGGCAGCCTCGTGCTGTTCGACACCGCGGTCGCCCAGAAGCTCTACCTGAAGCCGGGCCACTTCCTGGACATCACCGTCACCGGCAAGCCCGGCGTGGACGACGACAGGATCCTGGCCGCCGTGAAGCCGGTGGTCGGCGACACCGCCGACATCGAGACCGGTCAGGCCCTCGCCGACCGGCAGGCCAAGGACATCGAGGCCGGCCTCGGCGCGCTCAACAACATGCTGCTCGCCTTCGCCGCCATCGCGCTGTTCGTCGGCGTCTTCCTGATCTCCAACACCTTCACGATGCTGGTCGCCCAGCGCACCAAGGAACTCGCGCTGATGCGCGCCGTCGGCGCCTCGCGCAAGCAGATCACCCGCTCCGTGCTCGCGGAGGCCGGTCTGGTCGGCGTGGTCGCCTCCGTGATCGGCTTCGGGCTCGGCATCGGTCTCGCGGTCGCGCTGCGCGCCGGTATGAACGCCTTCGGTCTGAAGGTGCCGGCCGGCGACCTGGTGGTCGGCGTCACCCCGCTGGTCTCCGCGCTCGCCGTCGGCGTCCTGGTCACCATGCTGGCCGCCTGGCTGCCCGGCCGCCGGGCCGCGAAGATCCCGCCGGTCGCCGCCATGAGCAGCGTCCACGCGGTCGCCACCACGAAGTCCCTGGTCGTGCGCAACACCATCGGCGCGCTCATCACCGCCGCCGGTGTCGGCGCCATCGTCCTCGGCGCCGGCAAGGGCGGCGACGACGGCCGGATGCTGATCGGTGGAGGCGCGTTCCTCGCCCTCATCGGTGTGATCGTGCTGATCCCGCTGCTGTCCCGCCCGGTGATCGCGCTGGCCCGGCCGGTCCTGAAGGCCTTCGGCGTGGCCGGTTCCCTGGCCGGGCAGAACGCGGTCCGCAACCCGCGCCGCACCGGCGCCACGGCCTCCGCGCTCGCCATCGGTCTCACCCTGGTCACCGGTCTGTCGGTGCTCGGCGCCACGGTCGGCTCGGCCGTGGACCGGATGACGACCGACCAGATCAAGGCCGACTACATGATCTCCATGGCCAGCGGGGACGGCCTCAACCAGGCCGCGCTCGACGCCGTGGAGAAGACCGCGGGCGCCACGGCGGTCTCGCCCCAGCAGGCGGGCTACCTCCAGGTGAAGGGCGACTTCAAGTCGGTCTCCGGTGTCACCCCGGGCGACGTCGAGAAGGTGCTCAACCTCAAGGTCGTCGACGGCTCGCTCGGCTCGCTCGCCGACGGCCAGGTCGCGGTCGCCGACAAGACCGCGGAGAAGCAGGGCTGGAAGGTCGGCTCGACCCTGCCGGTGGAGTACTCCGACAAGAAGAAGGGCGAGCTGAAGGTCGGCGCGGTCTACGAGGAAAGCGAGTTCGTCTCGCCGCTCGTCCTGGACGCGAAGATCCTCAACCTGCACGACCCCAAGCCGTACATCCCGCAGATCTTCGTCAAGATGGACGGCGGCCCGTCGGACGCGGCCGAGAAGGCCGTGATGAAGGCGCTCGGCGACAACCCGGCCATGACGGTCATGGACCAGAAGGACATCCGCGACACGTTCGGCGGCGTCATCAACATGATGCTGAACATCATGTACGGCCTGCTGGCGATGGCCCTGATCATCGCGGTGCTCGGAGTCGTCAACACGCTGGCGATGTCGGTCTTCGAGCGCCAGCAGGAGATCGGCATGCTGCGGGCGATCGGTCTCGACCGGCGCCGGGTGAAGCGGATGGTGCGTCTGGAGGCCGTGGTCATCTCGATGTTCGGCGCGGTGGTCGGCATCGGCCTCGGTTCGTTCCTCGGCTGGGCGATCGGCGAGACGATGAAGAGCAGCCTGCCCGGCTACGCGCTGGTCCTCCCGTGGGGCCGGATCGGAATCTTCCTGCTCCTGGCCGGACTGGTCGGCGTGCTCGCCTCCCTGTGGCCGGCCCGCAGCGCGGCGAAGCTGAACATGCTCTCCGCCATCAAGGCCGAGTAGGGCTCCGTACGACAGGAAGGGCCGGGTTCCCGTGGGAGCCCGGCCCTTCGGTCCGTCTACGGGGTCAGCTGCCCGCGCAGTACGTCATCAGGTACTGGTGGTTGGCCTTGTACTGGTCGTAGAGAGCGGCGTTGTCTATCTTCAGCAGCGTCTCGTCGTTGGCCCGCAGCGCCGGGTAGGTGTAGTTGTGGCTGCCGGTCCACACGAGCTTCCGGCCGGCCACGCCGTCGTACGTGCCCTCCACGAGCAGGTACTTGGAGTGCAGGCCCGCCTTGGCGACGCCGGTGCCGCGGTCCTCGTAGCACTGGACGCGCTGGGTGAGCTTGCCGGAGATCACCGACTCGACGCCCGCGCTCATGGAGCCGGGCGCGCCGTCGTGGGCGAGGATCACGGAGCAGCCGGCGTTCTTCAGGGCGACGAGCTTGCTCGCCACCTCGTCACGGGTGAAGAGGTTGGCGGCCATGCGGATCTGGGTGCCGCCGGTGCAGCTGACGTTGTCGAGGATCAGCTTGACGGTGTCGGTGGAGGCGTCCTTGTCGTACGTGGTGCCCGTGGCCTCCTTGCGCGGGAAGAAGTACGCCTTGTAGGGGCCGCTGGCCGGGGTCTTGTAGTAGTGGCTCAGGCCGGCGCCGGTGCTGCCGTAGGAGAGCAGGTCGGCGAAGTAGGACTGGTAGATGCCGTAGAGGCCGGTGTCGACGATCGTGACGGCGTTGTTGAACAGGTCGGTGCGCTGGACGCCGGTCATGTTGGCCGAGGTCTGCACGACGACGTCGTCGGCGCCGCCGGTGTTCGAGAACAGCCAGAACTTGTTGTGGTTGATGGCGCCGTCGGCGTCGCCGGGCAGCGCCCGGGAGCCGATGCAGCCGCGGCCGGCGGGGCAGGCGAAGACCCAGGAGGCCTGGGTGCGGTCGGTGCCGAGGGCCGTGACCAGGTGGTCGTACTCGCCGCCCTCCATGGTGACGGAGGTGTGGTCGACGATGACCTTGACGTTGACGCCCCGGGTCTTGGCGGCGCCGAGCGCGTCGGTGACGGAGTCGTCGGTGAAGGTGTAGAGGCCGGCGGTGATGGTGGAGCCGGCGGGGGCCTGGCCGATGAGGTCGACGATGTGGTCGCGGACCCGGTTCTGCGCGGCGGCGTCGCCCGACGGGTCGTTGAAGGTGGCCGTGGTGGTCACGGCGGCCGTCGCGGCGGCCGGGGCGACGGCGGGGGCGACGGTCGGGGTGGCGGCCGGGGCGGCGCTGCCCGGGATCGTGGACAGCCCGAGCAGACCCGCGGCGGCGGCCAGGGTGAGCAGCAGACGGGTGGTGGGACGAGTCAAGACGTTCCCCCTCGAAGTGGCGTAGACATGACAATTCGGACGTCAAAAAGGCGGGTCGCCGGCTCGCACCGGCGTCCCGCCTTGTCCGGAGTCCGAAGTTCCGAACGTATCAACGTCCTTCGGACTCACTCCACACCCTCGGCCTGAGCGGCATCCCCGAGCCGCCCGAGACCGGCGTCTTCACGGCGAGGAACTGGTTCACCCCGATCCGGTTCCGCTCGAAGGACACCGCCGACGCCGCCATGTACAGCCGCCAGATCCGCGCACGGCCGGGCGACGTCAGCCGCACCGCCCGGTCCCAGGCCGCCTCCAGATTGGCCACCCAGCGGCGCAGCGTGAGCGCGTAGTGCTCGCGGATCGCCTCGACGTCCCGCACTTCGAAGCCCGCGTCCTCAAGCGTCGTCAGGGTCCGCCCCATCGGGGCGAGTTCGCCGTCGGGGAAGACGTACGCGTCGATGAACGCGTCCACCTCATAGGCCTCCTCGTCCGGCTCGGGGCGGCGCGCGATCTGGTGGTTGAGCAGCCGCCCGCCGGGCTTCAGGAGCCCGTACAGCGTGTCCGCGTACTCCCGGTAGCGCACCGCGCCCACGTGCTCGGCCATGCCGATCGAGGAGATCGCGTCGAACGGCCCGTCGGTGACGTCCCGGTAGTCCTGCACACGGATCTCGATCCGGTCGGTCAGGCCCTCCTCCGCGATCCGCTTGCGGGCGTACGCGGCCTGCTCGCGCGAGAGGGTGACGCCGACGACCCGGGCCCCGTACTCACGCGCCGCGTGGATGGCCATGGAGCCCCAGCCGCAGCCGACGTCCAGCAGCCGGTCGCCCTCCTTCAGGTGGAGCTTGCGGGCGATCAGGTCCAGCTTGTCGCGCTGGGCGTCCTCCAGGGTGCTGCCGGCGACGTCATCGGGCCAGTACGCGCACGAGTAGACCATCGACGGTCCGAGCACCAGCTCGTAGAAGTCGTTGCCCACGTCGTAGTGATGGCTGATCGCCTGCTTGTCCCGGCGCTTGCTGTGCCGCACTCCGCTGCGGCCCCGCATCTCCTCCACCGGCGGCTTCGGTGGCGGGAAGGGCCCGGCCAGCTTCAGGAGCGTGGCGGCGGCGGCCCGCACCTTCGGGTCCCGCACGGTCTCCAGCGCGCCCCGAGACTCGTCCCCGCGCTCCCAGAGGAACCCGGCGAGCCGGTCCAGGACCGCGTACAGGTCCCCCTCGACGTCGATCTCGCCGGCCACCCAGGCGCGGGCGAGCCCCAGCTCGCCCGGCTTCCACAGCAGCCTGCGCAGCGCGCGGCGCTCGCGGACGACCAGCACGGGGCCGTCCGCAGGACCAGCTTCACTGCCGTCCCACGCCCGCAGTCGCACCGGGAGCGGAGCTCCCAGCACATCCTCGGCAAGGGCGGTCAGCCGCGACGCGGCGTCGGCCATGGTGCAACACCTCCGTGGTCTCGTGCCCCAGACATGCTCGTCACCAAGGGAACACCGTCCGTAGGCGTTCTCATCCCATTCGCGCGTCAACACCGGGAAAAAACACGCGAAGGGCCGCCCGCACCACGGATGGCGGACGGCCCTTACGGGGGTACTGCTGGGGTGCTGCGGAGGTTACGAGGCCTTGGCCTTCTCCTGCACCGGGGCGGCCGGCGCCGGGGCGGGCTTGGCCGCCTCGTAGAACTCCTCGCGCGGCGTCTCCATGGCACCCAGGGAGACGACCTCGCGCTTGAGGAACATCGCCAGGGTCCAGTCGGCGAAGACGCGGATCTTGCGGTTCCAGGTCGGCATCGCCATGCCGTGGTAGCCACGGTGCATGTACCAGGCGAGACGGCCCTTGAGCTTGATCTTCATCTTGCCCATGACGATCATCGCGACGCCCTTGTGGAGGCCGAGACCCGCGACCGCGCCCTTGTTGGAGTGCGCGTACTCCTTCTGCGGGAAGCCGCGCATGCCGGCCACGACGTTGTCGCCGAGGACCCTGGCCTGCCGCAGGGCGTGCTGGGCGTTCGGCGGGCACCAGGCGTTCTCGACACCGGCACGGCGCGAGGCCATGTCCGGGACCTGGGCGTTGTCGCCCGCGGCCCACACGTGGTCGAGACCGTTGACCTGGAGCTTCTCGTTGCAGTCCACGTGGCCGCGGGGGCCGAGCGGCAGACCGAAGCGGGCGAGCGCCGGGTTCGGCTTCACGCCGGCGGTCCACACGATCGTGTTGGAGTCGACCTCGAGGCCGTTCTTCAGCACGACGTGGCCGTCGACGCAGGAGTCCATGGAGGTCTGCAGGTAGATCTCGATGCCGCGGCTCTCGAGGTGCTCCTTGCCGTACTGGCCGAGCTTCGGGCCGACCTCGGGAAGGATCTTGTCGGCGGCGTCGACCAGGACGAAGCGCATGTCCTCGCGCTTGACGTTCTGGTAGTACTTCGCCGCGTCGCGGGCCATGTCCTCGACCTCGCCGATGGTCTCTGCGCCGGCGAAGCCGCCGCCCACGAAGACGAAGGTCAGCGCCTTGCGGCGGACCTCCTCGTCGGTCGTCGAGTCGGCCTTGTCCAGCTGCTCGAGGACGTGGTTGCGCAGGCCGATGGCCTCCTCGATGCCCTTCATGCCGATGCCCTGCTCGGCGAGGCCGGGGATCGGGAAGGTGCGGGAGACGGCACCCATCGCGATGACCAGGTAGTCGAACGGCAGCTCGTACGCCTCGCCGACGAGCGGCGCGATCGTGGCGACCTTGCGGTCCTGGTCGATGGTGGTGACCCGACCGGTGAGCACCTCGGCTCCGCGCACGACGCGTCGCAGCGGGACGACGACGTGGCGCGGCGAGATGCTGCCGGCGGCGGCTTCGGGGAGGAAGGGCTGGTAGGTCATGTACGACCGCGGGTCGACGACCGTGACGGTCGCCTCGGCGTAGCGCATCTTCTTGAGAATGCGCCGAGCCGCGTACAGGCCTACGTACCCACCGCCTACTACGAGGATCCTGGGACGCTCCGTGGTGCTCATGCCATCGAGTATCCACCTCCCACTGGGGGGTCGCTCGTGCGCCCCTTCACAAGCTTCTGGGAGACCTCTGCTACACTCCGCCGCCCACGTGACCCAGGTCATGGTCCAGCAAAGGAACCAGGGTGTAACGGCGGACGTTGTTCACCCCTTGTGAACTGGCCCGGAGAGCCTTCCTTAACGCTGAACCAAGGGGTGCGTTCACACGATGGAAACAACGAGCGAAGTGGGCCCCGCGCCTGCGAAAGGGCCCTGAGAAGCCCCTCGGAGGGACCGAAGACCCTCCTTGGGGCCCGTCAGGGCCCTTTCTCTTGTGAAGAACTTCACGAAGCTTTCCGACGCGGCGTCGCCAGAGGGGCGCCGGAGCCCTCGATAGCTGCCCGCTATGCGACGGATAGGGCGATCCCATCGAGGATGTCGTGCTCGCTGACGACGACCTCGGCGGCGCCCGTGCGCTCCATGATCTCCAGCAGGACGAGCGCTCCCGCGATGATCACGTCGACCCGGCCGGGGTGGATGACCGGGATCGCGGCCCGCTCGTCGTGGGTGGAGCCGAGCAGCCGCTCCACGACCTCGGCGACCCGGGTACGGGAGATCCGCGCGTGGTGGATCTTCGTGGAGTCGTACTCGGGGAGCCCGAGCGCGATGGCGGCCACCGTCGTGACCGAGCCGGCCAGGCCCACCAGGGTCTCGGCCGCTCCGATCGGCACGGTCTCGGCGGCGAGGTCGAGCGCGGCCCGTACGTCGGCGCGGATCGCGGCGATCTCCTCGGCGGCAGGCGGGTCGTGCCGCACATGCCGCTCGGTCAGGCGTACGCAGCCGATGTCGACCGAACGGGCCGCCTCGACGTGCTTGTTGCCCACCACGAACTCGGTCGAGCCGCCGCCGATGTCCACGACCAGGCGCCGGTCGTCGCCGTGCAGCTCGCCGGTGGCGCCGGTGAAGGAGAACTCCGCCTCCTGGTCACCGGTGATGACCTCGGGCTCGACGCCCAGGATCGCCATCACGCCGTCGACGAAGTCGGCCCGGTTCTCGGCGTCGCGGGAGGCGGAGGTGGCCACGAAGCGCACCTTCTCCGCCCCGAGCTCCTCGATCACCGCCGCGTACGCACGGCAGGCGGCGAAGGTCCGCTCCAGCGCTTCGGGGGCGAGCCGGCCGGTGCGGTCGACGCCCTGGCCGAGCCGGACGATCGTCATCCGCCGGTCCAGCTCGATGAGCTCGCCCGTCTCCGGATGGACGTCGGCGACCAGCAGGCGGATGGAGTTCGTCCCGCAGTCGATTCCGGCGACCCGGGTCATCGCGCGGACTCCTGCTCACCGTTGCCGGCGCCCTCGCCGGCGTCCTTGGCGTCCTTGCCGGCGTCCTTGCCCGCGCACGGGTCGACGCAGGGGCCCTTCGCCCACCACTCCGGCAGCATCGCGATCGCCTCGTCGCCGAACGGGTTCACGCCCGGCCCGGCGACCAGCGAGTGGCCGACGAGCACGTGCAGGCACTTGACCCGGTCCGGCATGCCGCCGGCGCTCGGGAAGCCCTCCAGGACCTCGATGGCGTCCCGGCGCGCGAGGTAGTCCTCGTGCGCGGCCCGGTAGGCGGCGGCGAGCTCCGGGTCGGTGGCGAGCCGGGCCTGCATCTCCTTCATGACCCCGTTGGCCTCCAGGGTCCCGATGGCCGAGGCCGCCCGGGGGCAGGTCAGGTAGTACGTGGTCGGGAACGGGGTGCCGTCGGGCAGCCGCGGCGCGGTCTCGACGACGTCCGGGTTGCCGCACGGGCAGCGGTGCGCGATGGCACGCAGGCCGCGGGGCGGCCGGCCGAGCTGGGCCTCGAACGCGGCGACGTCCGCGTCGGTGGGCTCGGTGCGTTCGGTCTGCGGAGGGGGCGTTTCCATCATCGATCCTGGGTTGGGTCAGTGGCGGTCGGCGTTGTCCACGCCGTCCCACAGGTTGTCGTACCAGGGGCGGTCCGTCGCGCCCTGGTCGGTGCGGGGCCGGTGCTCCGCGTCCGGGTCGTTCACGGTGAAGCCGGTCTCGCCGGGCATCACGTAGTGCAGGTGTTCGCGGGCCAGCCGGCGCACGTAGGCGGGGTCCTGGAGGCGGGCCTTCTCGTCCCGGAGCTCCTCGACCCGCTGGGCGGCCTCGGCCGCCTTGCGCTGCTGGTCGGCGATCTCGCCCTGCTGGGAGACGTACTGCCGCATCGGGTAGGCGAGCGCCACCACGAGCGAGCAGACGACCAGGGCGAGGAAGGCCGCGCGGCCGGTGAGCCGGGAGCGGCGGGCCTGTCGGCGGGTCTGGGAGCGGTAGACACGGGCGGCGGTCTGCTCGCCGAGCAGCCTGATCCGGGTCGCGGTCGAGAACCGGTCCCGGTCCTTCACGGCCATGTCGTACGCCTCCCCTTTTGCTGCCGGCCCTGTTCACACGCACGTCCCCGCACACGGTACGGGACCGAGTGCGGGGACGTACGGATCGGAGCAGGTGTCAGCCCTGGCCCCGCTTAATCAGTTCGCCGTGCGAAACCGCGGGAAGGCGCTGCGGCCGGCGTAGACCGCGGCGTCGTCGAGGATCTCCTCGATGCGCAGGAGCTGGTTGTACTTGGCGACGCGCTCGGAGCGGGCCGGGGCACCGGTCTTGATCTGGCCGCAGTTGGTGGCGACGGCCAGGTCGGCGATGGTGACGTCCTCGGTCTCGCCGGAGCGGTGCGACATCATGCACTTGAAGCCGCTGCGCTGGGCCAGCTCGACGGCGTCCAGGGTCTCGGTCAGCGAGCCGATCTGGTTGACCTTGACCAGGAGGGCGTTCGCGGTGCCCTCCTCGATGCCGCGGGCCAGGCGCTCCGGGTTGGTGACGAACAGGTCGTCGCCGACCAGCTGCACCTTGGTGCCGAGCTTGTCGGTGATGACCTTCCAGCCGGCCCAGTCGTCCTCGAACAGCGGGTCCTCGATGGAGACCAGCGGGTACGCGGCGACGAGCTCCTCGTAGTACTCGGTCATCTCGGCGGCCGAGCGGGACTTGCCCTCGAACTCGTACGAGCCGTCCTTGTAGAACTCGGAGGCGGCGACGTCGAGCGCGAGCGCGATGTCCTTGCCGGGCACGTAGCCGGCCTGCTTGACGGCCTCGAGGATGAGGTCGAGGGCCTCGCGGTTGGAGCCCAGGTTCGGGGCGAAGCCGCCCTCGTCGCCGAGGCCGGTGGACAGGCCCTTGTCCTTCAGGACCTTCTTGAGGGTGTGGTAGACCTCGGTGCCCCAGCGCAGGGCCTCGGAGAAGGACTCCGCGCCGATCGGCGCGATCATGAACTCCTGGATGTCCACGTTGGAGTCGGCGTGCGAGCCGCCGTTCAGGATGTTCATCATCGGAACGGGCAGCAGGTGCGCGTTCGGGCCGCCGAGGTAGCGGAAGAGCGGCAGGTCGGAGGCCTCGGAGGCGGCGTGCGCGACGGCGAGGGAGACGCCGAGGATGGCGTTGGCGCCGAGCGAGGACTTGTCCGGGGTGGCGTCCAGGTCGAACATCGCCTGGTCGATCAGGCGCTGCTCGGTGGCGTCGTAGCCGACCAGCTCGGGGCCGATCTGCTCGATGACGGCGAGGACGGCCTTCTCGACGCCCTTGCCCTGGTAACGGTTGGGGTCACCGTCGCGGAGCTCAAGGGCCTCGAACGCACCGGTGGAGGCACCGGACGGGACGGCAGCACGGCCGGTGCTGCCGTCGTCGAGGCCGACCTCGACCTCGACCGTGGGGTTGCCTCGGGAGTCCAGGATTTCCCGGGCTACGACGACGTCGATGGACGGCACGAGCATCTCCTTCTGGGATGTGACGCTGGGTGTGACGCATGCGGCAAGGACTCGTTTCGCCTTGCGGCAAGAGCCTAACCGGCTCAGGCGCTCCGGCCTGCCCGGCGCCCGCCCGCTGGGACGAAAAAGGACCCGGGGGCATGCATCTCGGGACGAAAGGCCCCGTACTACTCAGGGGTAATGGGGAAACCCCGGCCCGGAGCGCACGGGGGAAGGGCACTCCGGGCCGGGGTGGTCACCGCGGGGGGAAGGTCGTCAGGCTCACTTGAGGTGGAGCTGCTGGCCCGGGTAGATCAGGTCGGCGTCCTGGACGATGTCCTTGTTCAGCTCGAAGAGCTTGGCCCAGCCGCCCTTGACGCCGTGCGCCTGGGCGATCTTGCTGAGGGTGTCGCCGGCGACGACCATGTACTCGCCGTCACCCTTCTTGACCTTCTTGCCGGTCGGCGTGGTGACGGTCTTCTTGGACTCGGCCTTCTTCGGCGCCGGGCGCTTCTCGCTGCGCGTGGCCGGCTGCTCGGCGGAGCGCTGGGTCGAGGCGGCGGGCTTCGACGGGGCCGCGGGCTTCGCCGGAGCCGCGGGCTTCGACGGGGCGGCGGCGGTGTCGTTGGCGGCGTTGGACAGGCCCACGCCACAGCTCGGCCACGCGCCCTTGCCCTGGCCGGCCAGGACCTTCTCGGCGATGGCTATCTGCTGCGCCTTCGAGGCCTGGTCGGCGGTCGCGGCGTAGGCGGTGCCGCCGTACGCGGCCCAGGTGGAGGCCGAGAACTGCAGGCCGCCGTAGTAGCCGTTGCCGGTGTTGATGGACCAGTTGCCGCCGGACTCGCACTGGGCGACGGTGT
The DNA here is from genome assembly GCF_044541845.1 of Streptomyces sp. NPDC085481. Taxonomy (NCBI): domain Bacteria; kingdom Bacillati; phylum Actinomycetota; class Actinomycetes; order Kitasatosporales; family Streptomycetaceae; genus Streptomyces; species Streptomyces sp. NPDC085481. The sequence goes on along the minus strand of NZ_JBITTJ010000022.1, from coordinate 40,097 downwards.
CCCACTCGGCGGTGGTGGCGGCCGAGGCGGTGCCGGCGGTCATGAGCGGGGCCGCGACGGCGACGCCGGCGACACCGACGAGCGCGACGGCGCGGGTGGCCTTGGAGGGACGGCGGTGCTTGCCCTTACCGGAAAGCAGCATGGAAGTTCTCCTCACCGACGCCTACGAGGTGAGCTGTCGGGTTCGGGCCTGATGAGTTGCCCGGCCGCGTGACCTGCACGCGGCTCCACCCCAAGCCGATCGCCGGCCGTCTGTCTCAACGGCCGGGGCCGGCACTTACCTTGGGTCCCCCGGTCCTGCCTTCGGCGCTTGCGCGACGACTGTTCCCGTCGGTCGGCGGCAGGATTCGGCGTACCGGTCGACGGGGCCCGCGGTGGCGAGCGGTGACGACCGTAGACATAGACCCGGCGGAAGTTCAAAGTCCATCAACCCGGAAATATCGCCCCTACTTGCTCCCCCAAAAGGGGTGTTTGCGCAGGTGAGGGGCGACACGAGCAAAGTTTGCGGACGCGACACGCCAGTTCGGCAAGAGAGACCCATGTCTCACTTGGACAGAACGGACATCAGCCCGCGAACTACCCCTTGGATGCGAGGGATTCGAGCGTCAGCTCAAGGCTCTGACCAGGGAGGATGAGATCCGGATCGGCACCCACCGTCCCCTTGTTGGCGTCGTACAGCGCGGTCCAGCCTCCGGGGAGGGCGTTCTCCTGCGCAATGTCCGACAGACTGTCACCCGGCTTGACGGTGTATTCGTCCAGCTTGTCCGAGCTGACCGAATTATCCGCCGCCGTACCGTCGGTCGCGTCACCCTTCGACCCGTCAGCCGGGGCCGCATGGCGTCCGGATTCGGACGTGTCGTCCTTCTTGCCCGAATCCTCGGACGCGGCGTCACCCCGGTGCTTGCCGGTGCCGGGAGAGGCCGTACCGGACGCACCCGGCGTACCGGGCGTAACCGTCGTACCCGGCGTAAGGGACGCATCGGGCGTGCCGGGGGTCACGGGGGTGGCGGGCGAGGTCGAGGGCCCGCCCGGGGTCACCGGGTAGGTGGGGTTCGCCGGGTCCGTTGAGGGCGCGGACGCGCCGGGGGTGGACGTCGACGGCGAGGTCGAGGGGGCGACCGGGCCCGCGTGCTTGCCGCCGGCCTCGCCGTCGGTCTTGCCGTCGGCCGTGCCGGAGCCCGCCGGCAGGCCGTCGGTCCGGTTCGACTCGGGGAGCGGGCCGGTGGCCTCCTTGGCCGGGACGCCCGGGCCCGGGTCGACGGCCGGCGCCTTGCCGTCGTTGGTCAGGCCCGCGATCGGGGCGCAGGTGGCCCACTGGGCGTCGCCCGCGGCGAGCGCCTTGTCGGCGATCGTGATCTGCTGGGCGCGGCTGGCGAGGTCGGCGCTCGGCGCGTACGCGAGGCCGCCGTGGCGCTCCCAGCTCTCCTGGCTGAACTGCAGCCCGCCGTAGAGCCCGTTGCCGAAGTTGGCGCTCCAGGCGCCGCCCGACTCACACTCGGCGACCCGGTCCCAGGTCGGGGCGTCGGCGGCGGAGGCGGAGCCGGTGGCGAGCAGCGGCAGTGCCATGGCCGAGCCGGTGACACCGGCGGCGACGACGAGTGCGGGGGCCTGGCGGGGTCTGCGGTGACGTCCGTTCCCGGAGCGCATACGGGGTGCCTTTCGCGTGACTGCTGAGACTGCGGGTGAACGTAGCGGCATTCGAACGTGAGTCACAAGTCGATGCAGCGGAGATCACGCGAAGATCACATTCTTGACGCTCCGTCAGTTCCGGGGCTCACTTGTGGGAAGCGCTGAACTCCACCGGAAGCGTGCGCAGGCCACGCATGATGAGCCCGCCGCGCCACCGCAGTTCCGCCGGATCGGCCCCAAGTCGCAGGTCCGGCAGGCGAGTCAGCAGCGTCGCGAGCGCCGTCTGCCCCTCCAGCCGGGCCAGCGGCGCCCCCAGGCAGTAGTGGATGCCGTGCCCGTACCCGAGGTGCTGGTTGTCGCGCCGTGCCAGGTCGAGCGTGTCCGGTTCCCCGAAGCGCGCCGGATCCCGGTCCGCGGCCGCGAGCACCACCAGGACCGGATCGCCGGCCGGGATCTCCTGCCCGCCGATCGTCAGCGCCTGCGTGGCGAACCGCCAGGTCGCCAGCTCCACCGGCCCGTCGTACCGCAGCAGCTCCTCGACCCCCGTCTCCAGGAGCCCCCGCTCCCCCGCCGCGATCGACTCCTGGAGACGGGAGCGCTGCTCCGGGTTGCGCAGCAGCGCGTACACCCCGTTGCCGATGAGGTTGACCGTGGTCTCGAAACCGGCGAAGAGCAGGATGAAGGCCATCGCCGCGGCCTCGTTCTCGGTGAGGTGCTCGCCGTGGTCGGAGGCCTTGATGAGCCCGGAGATCAGGTCGTCGCCCGGCTCTTCGCGCTTCCTGTGGATCAGCTCCGCCAGATAGCCGCGCATCTTCTTCACCGACCGCGCCACCCCGCCGCGCGGCCCGCCGCCGTGCCGGATCATCATCCCGGCCCAGTCCCGGAAGTCGTCCTGGTCCTCCGCCGGCACGCCGAGCAGGTCGCAGATCGCGTAGATGGGCAGCGGGAAGGCGAACTCGTGGATCAGGTCCGCGCTCCCCCGCTCCGCGAACCCGTCGATCAGCCGGTCCGTCAGCTCCTGCACCCGCGGTGCGAACTCCGCCACCCGCCGGGGCGTGAACGCCTTCGACACCAGCCGCCGCAGCCGGGTGTGGTCCGGCGGGTCGATGTTCAGGAGGTGGGTCATCAGCTCGGCCTTGCGCTCGCCCGGAATGCCCGTCTTGCCCTTGGCGTGCGCCGGCTCGTCGTGGTGCGCCGGATTCTTCGACAGCCGCTGGTCCGCGAGCGCCTGCCGCGCGTCCGCGTACCGCGTGACCAGCCAGGCCTCCACCCCGCTCGGCAGCTTCGCCCGGTGCACGGGCGCGTGCTCGCGCAGCCAGGCGTACGCCGGGTAAGGATCGGTGGCGAACTCCCAGGTGAAGAGCTCGGGCGCGGGGGCGGGAAGGGAGGCGGCGAGCGGCGGAACGGAAGAGGCGGGGGGCTGGTCGGGCATGCTCCCGACACTAACCCCCCGCCTCTGCGGGCACGCGCCCCGTGCCGTCACACAGGGCGCGCATCCTTGTATACGGGTCACATCCGGGCGTACACGCCCTTCGCCGTCAGCTGGTCGAAGGGCAGCCGCGCCACGGTGGCGTTGTCCACCGGGAACGGCGCGCCCACCGTCGTGATCTCGGCGTCCGGCAGCGCCCTGCGGATCAGCGTGAACTCGTCCAGCGCCCCCTTCAGGCGGTCCTTGGCCGTGCCGCCGGGGCGCGCGCCCAGCTGCAGGCCCCGGACGTCGAAGCCGTCCTGGTAGGTCACCGAGCCGGCGACCGCACCGGTCGCGACCGCCTGCAGGGCGGTGCCGTCGCCGACCGACAGGGTCAGCTGCCCGCCGGCCCGGCGCAGCACCACGTGCCGCCAGGTGCCGTCGCCGAACACCGTGCCCGCGGGCGCCCTGGCCTCCAGGCTGGTGATCCCGGCGTCCGTCTGGAAGTGGGCCACGATCTTGTTCTCGTCGGTCACGGCACGGATCCACAGCTGGCGCTCCGCGGTACCGACCCCGTACGCCCAGACGAGCACCGGGGTCGTGTTCTCGGCCTGCTGGAAGCGCACCCAGGTCGCCAGCGTGAAGTCGCCGGAGCCGAGCGCCCTGTCCTTGCCGTAGGTGAGTTCCACGCCGTCGTCGACGCCGTCGAGGTCGAGGCTGCGGCCGAACTTCGCGCCCGTGTCGGTGGGCGACGCGCCACCCCGCAGGTATCCGTGACCGCAGTGCCGCGAGGCGTCGGGGGTGGCGCGCGCGGCCGGGTCGTCGGCGGCCCGGGCCACGAGGTGCTGCTCCGTGTGACCGCCCTCCATCGTCCACCAGACGACCGGGTCGCGGGGAGCGGCCGAACCACCGACGGCCGTGCCGGCGATGGCGGTCTCCTCGGCCGCCGACAGGGCCCGCTTGTAGTAGCGGAAGTCGTCGAGCTCGCCGGTGAGGATGTCGAGGTCGCCGGGCTTGGAGCCGATCCGGAAGCCCTCGGGGGCGACGATCCCGTCCGTGAAGGAGCCGGTGACGTTCGCGGCGTCCTTGGTGTACGCGGGGTCGTTGTCGACGCGCAGCGTGACCGTGGACTCCTGCGGGGTCCCGGTCTCCTTCCTACGGGTCAGCGTCAGCAGGTGCCAGGCGTTGTCGCCGAAGGCGACCCGGTCGGTCTTCGTGTCGGGCAGGTCGATCGCGACCGAGACCTGGCCGGTCTCCACGCGCGCCGTCAGCCGGTCGGTGGACGGCTTGGCGCGCACCCACAGCGACGGCTTGCCCGAGGTCGAGCCGTACGCCCACAGCAGCGCCGCGTCGTGGGTGTTCACCGTGGAGTCGTAGCGGAACCAGAGGGCGAAGGTGAAGTCCCCGTCGCCGTTGTCCACGGCCGGCACGTACGGCACCTCCACGCCCGGGAGGGCCGGCGAGACGCCGAGCGCGCCCTGCCCGATGCGCCCCTTCACGAGCACCTTGGAGTCCTCCGTGCTCGCGGTGCCGAGCAGGGTGCCGTCGGCGCAGTGGCCGGAGACGTCGTCCTGGATCCTGACGTTCGCGAGCGCCGTGGGGTCGGCGGTGTCGACGACCTCGAAGGGCAGGTGGGCCTTCAGCGCGGCCGGGGCGACCTTCTCGGGCTCCGCGCCGCGCAGGGCTGCCCGGTCGGCGTCGGACAGGACCGTGCCGTACAGACGGAACTCGTCGAGGGTGCCGGTGAACCCGTCGGTGGGGTCGGTGCCGAGCTTGTCGCCGAGCCGGATGCCCGCCGGGTTGTCCTTGCGCTGCGGCGCGAGCCGGCCGGCGTCGGGCGCCGGCACCGGGGCCGAGACGAGGTCGTCGACCCGCAGCGTGGCCTCGGCCCCCTTGCGGGTGAGGACCAGGTGGTGCCACAGGCCGTCGCCGAACGCCTTCGCGGTGGTGTTCTCCGGCGCCTTGACGGTCAGCGTCACATGCTGCCCGCTGTCGCCCTCCACGCGCGCCATGACCTGGTTGCCGGCCGGCTGCACACGGACCCACACCTGCGGCTTGGGGTCGCCCACGCCGTACGCCCACAGCAGCGTCTGCTGCGGGCTGGCGGCAGTGGCGTCGTACCTGAAGAAGAGGGAGTACGTGACGTCTCCCGCACCCGGGTCGAGCGACGGGGTGTACGGCAGGTCGGCCGAACCGGCCGTGCCGTCGACGCCGCCGCTGAGCGTCAGGCCCTGCCCGAACCGCCGCTGGCCGAACTCCGCGCCCGCGCCGAGAGCGGCGCCCGTGCCGAGGTAGGCGTCGTTCGCCTCCACGGTCGTGTCGGGCGAGGTCCGGCCCGCGGGCTGGGCGGCCTGAGGGAAGGCCGAGCCCCTCTTGGCGAAGGTGCCCGGGATGCCGAGGCTGTCCACCGTGAAGCGGGTGAAGTAGATGTGCTGGGCCGAGAAGGACTGGCCGCCCTCGTGGACCATGCCGATGTCGCCGGCGGTCAGCTCGGCCAGGTCGGAGTAGCCGGCCCGGTCGCCGAGCACCTTGGCGACCTGCCCGCCGGGGGCGTCGAGCCAGGTGGTGCCGCCGTTGTCGGAGTAGCGGATCCGCAGATCCTGGCGGTTCTTCATGTGCGACGGGGTCGACATCAGGAGCAGGTCGCCCGGCCGGGAGCGGTACGTCTGGCGCGGGGCGAGGAGCCCGACCTGGACGTCGGCGCCCTTCCAGCCCTTCGTCAGCTGGAACTTCGGCACCTGGTAGCCGCCGTCGGGCAGGTCGGCGCCGACGGCGTGGCCGCGGTGGCCCTCGATCTGCGCCGGATCCGTCGCGCTGACCCGCACGTCGTACGGGCTGCGCGCACTCACGTACACCTGACCGCCGGGCAGCTCGGCCACCACCGGCTCGCCGGGCTTCAGGACGGGGTCCTCCGGCTGGGCGCCGGGCGGCAGGGCGGGCAGGTCGCCGGCCCGCAGGAAGGTGTTCTCGTTGGCACTCGCCTTCCAGGTCCGGCCCTTGTCGTCGCTGTACAGGACGCCGGCGCGCTGGTCCTCCGCGCCCGCCTTCAGGCTGACCGTCTCGTACGCGCCGACGACCAGCCGCCCCTCGTGCGGGCCCTCCTGGAGCTGGATGCCGTGCGCGGGGCCCGTACCGAACCAGCCCGTGCCGGTGGTGAGACGCGGGATGGCGCGGGGCGCGCCGAAGGTGAGGCCGTCGTCGTCGGACTGCTGCACCCACGACAGGCGGGTGCTGGCGGGGGTGGCGTTCTCCGAGTTGGACAGCAGGAAGACCGCGCCGTCCTTCTCCGCGACCGGCGACGGGTTGCCCCGCACGTGCAGGGCGTCCGGGTCGCCGTCGGTGCCGGACAGCACGACCCGCATCGGGGACCAGGTGCGCCCGTCGTTGGTGGAGCGGCGCACCACGATGTCGATGGGGCCGCGGTCCGCGCACGAGGGCGAGGTCCGGCCCTCGGCGAAGGCGAGCAGCGTGCCCTTCGCCGTACGCACGAGCGTGGGTATGCGGAAACAGCCGTAGCCGGCGGTGCCGGAGCGGAACAGCACCTGCTGGTCGCCGAGTTTGCCGTCGGCGGACGTCTGGGTGCCGCTCGCCGCGGCCGGGGCGGCGGCCGCGAGACCGAGCGCGGGCACGAGCGGGACGAGGACGGCGAGGGAGGCGAGGAGGGTGACGGGCCGGGATCCGCATCGGGATCCGAATCGGGATCCTGACCGGGATCCTGACCGGGTTTTCAGTCGAAGCATGATCGAGAAACTAGAGGGCCCCTCCGGCGGGACGCGCGGATTCCACTCCCCGGCCATGGAGTTGTGATCGTCACGTGACGCGCGGTGGCCTAGATTCACCCCGTGGATGCCCAGTTGCTACGTCACACGTTCGCGGTCGTCGAGAGGCGGGCGGAGCACGCCGTCACGTTCTTCTACTCGCACCTCTTCTGGAACAACCCGGGCATGCGCGCACTGTTCCCCGAGGACATGGCCCCGCAGCGGGACCGCATCTTCGCCGCCCTCACCCATGTCGTGACCCACCTGGACGAGCCCGGACTCGCCGACTACCTGGGCGCGCTGGGCCGGGACCACCGCAAGTTCCTGGCCACGCCCGCCCTTTACAGCGCCGTCGGCGCCAGCCTCCTCGCCGCCTTCGCGCACGCGGCCGGCGCGGCCTGGACGGTGGCCGCGGAGAAGGCGTGGACGGAGGCGTACGGGCTCGTCGCCGACCTGATGAAGGCCGGCGCCGAGGCGTCCGTGGCGGAGGGCCAGCCCGCCTGGTGGGACGCCGACGTCGTACGGCACGAGCGGTTCGGTGAGGACCTGGCCCTGCTGACCCTGCGGCCCCGGCAGCCCTACCCGTACCTGGCCGGCCAGTACGTCAGCGTCAGCTCGCTGCACGTGCCCCGGGTCTGGCGCACCTACTCGCTCGCCAACGCGCCCCGCCCGGACGGCACCCTCGACCTGCACGTCAGCCGGGTCCTCGGCGGCCTGATGAGCCCCACGCTCACCGAGCGGCTCCGGGTCGGCGAGACCCTGCGCCTGAGCACCCCCGGCGGCGCGCTCACCGCCCGGACCCCGCCGGGCAAACCCCGCACCTACATAGCGGCGGGAACGGGCTGGGCCCCGGTGAGGGCACTCCTGGAGGAGGCCGCCGCGGACGAACCGGCGCTGGAGGGGCGGCTGTTCGTCGTCGCCCGCGCCAAGGAGTACCTGTACGGGAAGGCGGACGCCGAGCGCTTCCGGGAGCTCATACCGGGCCTCCACGTCACGTACATCACCGCCGCGCCGTTACGCCCCCGCGACCAGGCCACCGAGCGCCTCGTCCAGGCGCTCCGCGCGTCCGTCAACTGGCCCGCCCACGACGTCTACCTGGCGGGCCCGCCGGGCTTCCTGACGGAGGTCGCCGAGGAACTGGAGGACCTGGGCACCGACCCGTGCCGCGTCTTCCACGACACCCTGCCGGCCGTGGGCCGCTTCACCACCCGCCCGAGCACCCGCGCGGAATGGCTGATCGAACCCCCACAACTCCACTGGCACAACCCGGAGGCGCGGGCACCACGGGAGCGGTGAGCCGCGGGCACCACGGGACGGTGGCCGCGAGCACCCCCGCCGCACGCCACAGGAGCCGTGAGCGCCGCTACGCCTCGTCCCCGAGGCCCTCCGCCGCGCGGATCGCGTCCCGGTAGAGCCGGCCCGCCGCCCGCAGGGCCGCCTCCGGGTCGACCCCGGCGGCCTCCGCCCGTACGGCCAGGGCGAGCAGCTCGTAGCCGATGCCGTCCCCGGCCGGCGGCGCGACGTCGAGACCGGCGGTGCGCACCCGCCCCGCGAGCTTCGCGGCGAGCGCGAGCCCCGGCTGCCCCAGCGGCACCCCGTCCGTCACCGACTCCCGCTGCTTCTCCACGGCCTTGGTCCGCAGCCAGTGCGCCTTGACCTCCTCCGGCGTCTCGGCGGTCGCGTCGCCGAAGACGTGCGGATGGCGGTGGACGAGCTTCTCGACGATCGTCCCGGCCACGTCGTCGATGGAGAACGGCTCCTCGCCGTCCTCCTCGGCGATCCGGGCGTGGAAGACGACCTGCAGCAGTACGTCGCCGAGCTCCTCGCGCAGCGCCTCGCGGTCGCCGTCCTCGATGGCCTCGACGAGCTCGTAGGACTCCTCGATGCCGTACTTGGCGAGCCCCTTGTGGGTCTGCTGCGAGGACCACGGGCATTCGCGCCTGATCCGGTCCATGACCTGCACCAGGTCGAGCAGCCGCGCCCCCGGCAGGTCGTACGAGCCGGGCAGCAGCTCCAGGTCGGGCATGGCGACCCGCCCGGAGCCGGCCATCCGCGCGAGCCCGTCGGTCAGCGCCCGGTCCCCCTCGCCGGACGGCAGCACGAGGACGGTCCGGCCCCCGGCGCACGCCTCGACCAGCTCCTCGGCGGAGGGCCGCAGGTGCTCGACGGCGACGCCGGCCTCCCGCAGGTACGGCAGTTGCGGGTGGTCACCGTCGGGGCACAGCACCCGGTCGGCTCCGTGCAGCGCCTGCCAGGCGGGCCAGGACAGCAGTCCGGGCGCCACCCGGTGACTGGCGGTGAGCAGGACGATGCGGCCGGGGTCGGGATTCTGCGCGTTCACCCCTCGAACCTACCCCGGCCCACGGTCACAGCGACTGCTCGGGCGCCTTGCTGATCTGCCGCACCCAGGGCGCGGTGTAGGTGGCGAGCTGGATCTTCTCGTCGTCCCAGGTGCCGAAGCGCGGGTTCACGTCGATCTTCAGCGCCTTGGAGGCCTGGCTGAAGGTCTCGGTGAGCTTCTTCTGGCCCTCGGGGGTGTTGGTGACGCCCAGCTTCGCGGCGATCTTGTTCATGAGGACGGCCCGCCGGGCGACGTCGTCGATCCGGCCCGGCGCCACGCCCTGCTGCTGGAGCAGTACGTCCGCCATCTGCTTCTCGCCGCCGCTCTCGCGGGCGAAGTCGGCGCGGGTCTTCTGGATCTCGCCGCGGCTCGCGCTGATCCCGTTGTCCTCGGCGACCTTGTCGACCACCCGGTCGAAGATCATGGTGTGCAGCTTCTGCCGGCTGAGGTCGCCGGTCTCCTTGATCAGCTGCGCGGACTGCGGCGAGGCCTGCTGGGCCGCCCGTACGTCCTTGACCTGCGCCTGCAGGCTGGAGACCTCGATCCGCTGCCCGCCGACGACGGCCGCCGCCCCCGGGTGGGCATCACTGCCGCAGGCGGTGAGCAGCGGAGCCGCGGCGAGCAGCGCGGCGGCGGAGACGGAGAGCGCGGTGCGGCGGTGCAAAGGAGCCTCCCGGCGTGGGTCGTGCGTCAGTGGGACGACCGTGCGGTGATCGATGTTAGGCAGTCGCGGTGGCGTGGACCACTACTTGGCAGCGACTGTTTCGGTCAACGACTCACGTGTTCGGGTGGTGTCGGGTCGCAGCATGATCGTCCGGGAGAGCACGAAGGTCACCGGGATCGCGGCCGCGGCGGCGAGCAGCGGGGCGTAGCGGCTGTCGACGGACAGGAGGTCGACCAGGACGTAGACGCCGACCGTGGTGATGACGAAGTTCGCCGCGTTGGTGAGCGGGAAGAGGAGGAACTTCCGCCAGGTCGGGCGGGTGCGGTAGGTGAAGTACGAGGTGAGGAAGAAGGAGCCGACCATGGACAGCGCGAAGGCGACGACGTGCGCGGCGATGTACGGCAGCCACAGCCCGAAGAGCAGGTAGAGCCCGTAGTACGTGCCGGTGTTCACGACGCCGACCAGGGCGAAGCGGAACACCTGCCCCGCCACGGCGGTACGGGTCATCGGCGCAGCAGCTCCTCGTCACGCGTCTCGTCACGCGTCTCGGCGCCCGTCTCGGCGCGCCTCTCGTCACGCGTCTCGTCACCCGTCTCGTCTCGCGGGCGCGGGCGCGGGACGCTCGCGTTGGTCGCCTTCACCAGATAGTGCGGGCGACGCTTCACCTCGTAGTAGATGCGGCCCACGTACTCGCCGACAAGCCCCAGCATCACCATCTGCACCCCCGCGAGCGCCGTGACCGTGACGAGCAGGGTGACATAACCGGGTGTGTCCACGCCGTTCACCAGCGCGACACCGACGATCCAGGCGGCGTACGCGAAAGCCACTCCGACCAGGATCATTCCGAGATAGACGGCGGCCCGCAGCGGCTTGTTGTTGAAGGAGAGAAGGCCGTCGAGACCGTAGTTGAGGAGCTTTCCGAACGTCCATTTCGAACGTCCCTCCTCACGCACCGCATTCTCGTACTCGAACGTCGTCGACCGGAACCCGACCCAGGCGAACAGACCCTTGGAGAAACGGTTGTATTCGGTCAGTTCCAGAATCGAGTCGACCGTACGGCGGGAAAGCAGCCGGAAGTCGCCGACGCCGTCCACGAGCTCGACGTCCACCAGGCGGTTGATCGCCCAGTAGTAGACGCGGGCGGTCAGCGTGCGGGTGACGCGGTCGCCGGTGCGGGTGCGACGGGCGATGACCTGGTCGTATCCCTCGGCGTGCAGGGTCACCATGCGGTGCACGAGCTCCGGCGGGTGCTGGAGGTCGGCGTCCATGATCACGACGGCGTCGCCCTTCGCGTGCTGGAGGCCGGCCAGCATCGCCGCCTCCTTGCCGAAGTTGCGACTGAAGGAGACATAGCGCGCCCGGGGATCGCCGGCGGCGATCCCCTCCAGGAGCGGCAGGGTTCGGTCATGGCTTCCGTCGTCCACATAGACCAGCTCGAATTCTCCGTCGAAACGGGAGAGTTCTGCGGTCACATGGTCGTGGAAGCGACCGATGATCTCTTCTTCGTTGAAGCACGGGACCACGATCGAGAGCAGCACGCACGCCACGACAACGGAGACGGATGTCGCAGGCGGATTCCACCGGTGACGGTCAGGCGACCATTGAATGAACGACCCGGCGCTGGGGGCGATTTCACGCATTATCGCTGTCATATTCGAAGCACCATGAAGATCCGTATGCCGCGTGCCGCCGGACGGGCCCCCCTTCTGGCCGCCCTCCTCACCGCCGTCGCCGTGTGCGCGGGCGACGCCGTCGCCACCACCTTCCCCTTCGGCCACCACCGCCGCAGCGTCAACGACCTGGGCAACCAGTTCCTGCCCTTCCACGCGCACCTCTGGGACCTGCTGCACGGCCGGACCGACGGCGGACTGCTGCTGAACTGGCAGTCCGGCTGGGGCACCAGCTTCGTGCCCGACCTCGGCACCTACGTCACCAGCCCGTTCGCACCGCTCGTCGCCCTCGCGCCCCGCGCCGACCTGGCGTACGCGCTGTACGCGATCACCGTCCTGAAGATGGCGGCCGCCGCCGCCGCGATGGCCTTCCTGCTGCCCCGGCTGCGGCCTGCCGCCGATCCGCGCCTGTGGTGGGGAGCGGGGCTGCTCGGCGCCGCGTACGGGCTGTGCGGCTGGGCCGTCCTGGAGGCGGTCTACAACCCGATGTGGATGGACGGTCTGATCGCCTTCCCCCTCCTGTGCCTGGTGGGCGTATGGGTACGGGAGGGGCGGCGCCCGGTGCTCGGGCCGCTGGTCGTCACCGTGTGCTGGACCGCCAACTTCTACACCGCCTACATGGCCACGCTGGGCGCCGCGCTCGTGCTGGTCGTGACCGCACCGCACTGGCGGGTGATCCTGCGCGGCGCGCTGACCGTGCTGCTCGGCGTGGGCCTCGCCGCGCCGGTCCTGGCGCCGGTCTTCCTCGGCACGAAGCACGCCTACCCCGGCGTCGTCCGGGAGTTCGGGCCGGCCGGCGGGGCGGACCTCGCCGCCCGCCTGATGCCCGCCACCTACGGCTTCTCCACCCCCGCGCTCTTCGTCTTCACCGCCGTGCCGGTGCTCGCCGCCTCGCTGCTGTTCCGGCGCCGCCCGCTGTGGCCGGCCGTCGTCGCGGGTGTCGCGCTGTCCCTCCAGTGGGGCCCGACGCACCTGGTGTGGCACATCTTCGCGACCCCCAACGGCAGCCCCTACCGGCAGACCTTCGTCCTCACCGGCGTGCTCGTGCTCGCCGCCTGGACGGCCGTCGCCGACGGGCTGCCGGACCGGCGCTCGGTCCTCGGCGGCACCGCCGTCGTGGGCGTGCTCGCGCTCGCGGCACTGGGCAGCGGCGAGGCCACCCCCGCCGGCTGGGCACTGTTCGCGGCGGGCCTCGGGGCGGCACTCGTCTTCGTCCTGCTCCGGCACCGGCGGCTCGCGGCCGCCCTGGTGGCCGCGGTGCTCGTCGCGCAGGCCGCGGCGACCACCGCCTGGGGCGACAAGGAACGGCTCGCCCGCCTCGACGACTACCCCGCCTGGAGCGCCGCCGACACCCGCCGCGCCGCCGCCCTCGCCGACGCCGACGGCTGGCCCGCCTACCGCACCGACTCCGGCCGCCCCCAGACCACCGCCAACGAACCCATGCTCCTCGGCGGCCAGGGCGGCGCCTACTACAGCAGCCTCACCCCCGACGTCCTCACCCGCACCATGGCCGCCCTCGGCGCCGGCTGGACCTCGCGCGGCCGCAACCTCCAGAGCCTGGACAACCCGGTGACCGACGCACTGTTCGCGGTCGGCGCCCGCTGGCGGGACGGCAAGGTGGTGCGTACGGAACCGCCGCTGCCGCTCGTGACCGTACGGCCCCCGGGCCCGGCCCCCGTCTACGGCGCCTCCCCCTTCCGCAACCAGGAACTCCTGCTCGGCGCCCGCGTCTACGAGCCGCCGACGGCGCACGGGGCCTGCCGCGTCGGCACCGAGGTGTTCTTCTGGTCCCCCGACCACACCGGCACGGTCCGCTTCGGCGACCGCACGGTCAAGCTCCGCGGGCAGCTGCAGAAGTGGCGGGCCACCCTGACCTCGCTGGGCGTCCAGGAGACCGAGGGGCTGCGCCCCGAGCTGCCGCGCAAGGGCGAGCTCGCCTGCCTGGACCACACCCGGCTCCGTACCGCCCTGGCGGCGCTCCGCGCGACCGCCCCCACCTCGATCCAGGTCACCGACTCCGGCGTACGCGCCACCCTGCGCCCCGGCACCCGCGGCACCCTCGTCCTGTCCTCCCCCCGCATCGCCGGCTGGCAGTGCCAGGGCCGCCCCGCGAAGGCGTACGGCGGACTCGTCGCCGTCCCCGTCGACGGCGAGACAACGGTCTCCTGCGCCTTCCGGCCGCCGGGGCTGCGGCTCGGGCCGGCAGTGGGCGGGGTGGCGGCGCTCGGGCTCGCCGCCCTGTGGACGCTGTCCACGATGCGCCGCAGAAAAAGCGGAGTTGGCCCGATCTCGCCTGTCTCGCGGGAGCTCGTGAGCGCTTAATGGTGCCCCGCGCTACGCGGGTGCCGCCGATCGCGCAGGGGGACGCATGGACGACAGGACACGTGCCGGCGCACAACCGTCCGAGCCTCCGCAACGGCCGCCGGCACCGCCGGCCGCCACCAGGGACGGCGTCCCGCTCCGCATCAGCCGCCGGATGCTGTGGGTGGGCACCGCGGCCTTTCCGCTGCACAACATCACCCGCGTCGACACCTTCATGCTCAAGCCCGACCGCTGGGCCGCCTTCCTGCGGTTCCTCAAGTGGTTCGTCCTCGTCGCCGTGGTCTACGTCCTGTTCAACGTCGCCCGCGGCACCGCGTCCATCGGCGACAGCGGCGCCCCGGCGGCCGTCATCACCGTGCTCGTCCTGCTCTTCGTCCTCGTGAGGGAGCTGTCCCGACCGTCGACGCCCGTGCTGGCCATCGAGACGGCCAGCGGCTCGATGATGCTCGTGACCCTGCCGGACGCGGAGGAGCTGCGGCGGCTCGTCGGCCGCATCGCCTACGCCATCGACAACCCCGAGGCTGAATTCAGCACCTTCGTGCAGTACGTGCACAACGGCGACAACAACAACGGGGACAAGGTCGTCGTGCTCGGCGGCAACAACATCACGGGGATCAGGAAATGAGCGACGCGACACATCACCACGGCGACGACGTCGGCGGCGACAAGGTCGTCATCAGCGGCGGCACCCACGTCACCGGCATCGTCAAGTACGGCTCCGCCGGCGCCGCCCAGGACGCCGAACTCCGCGCCGCCGTCGAGGAGCTGACCCGACTGCTGCGCGAGCTGCAGGGTCAGGTGGCCCCGGAGCAGGCCCGCGCCATCGAGGAGGCGCTGCCCGCGCTCACCCCGGACCGGGCCGCTCTGAGCCGGCGGGGGCTCACGCTGGCGGCCGTGGCCCAGATCGCCGCCGCCGTGGGGGCCGTGGGGCAACCCGTGGTGGACGCGGTGGGGCGGCTCCTCGGGCTGCTGGGGGCGTAGTCGGCCTCGAGGCGACCACCTGGGCCGTGTTCGCGTCGGCGGTCACGCAGCGGGGCGCTCGCGCCACCAGGCGACCGTCGCCGCGACCTGCTCGGCGAGGGGCGTGGCCCGTACGGCGAACCCGGTCTCGTACGCGCTCGCGTCGATCACGAACGGGCGGTCGAACTGGTAGCGGATCTCCTTGAGTTCGCGGAGCAGCGGGGAGAAGAGCGAGGCGACACCGAGGACGGGGGCCGGGAGCCCGCGTACGGCGACCGGGCCCGTCCCCGCCTGCGCGGCGAGCAGGCCGACCATCTCGCGCACGGACCGGGCGGGCTCGGTCGGGACGTGCCAGGCGCGGCCCCAGGCCCTCTCCTCGCCCGCGAGCTCGGCGAGGGCGCGGGCGACGTCGGGGACGTAACTCCAGCTGTGCGGGGCGTCGGGGTCGCCGAGGGTGGAGACGGACTTGCCGTTCAGCAGGCGCGGCACGACCCGGCCGGCCAGGTGACCGCCGTCGGTGACGCCGGGGCCGAAGAAGTCGGAGGCGCGCAGCTCGACGGCCCTGACGCGGCCCTGTTCGTGCAGGGCGCGCGCCCGCTCCCAGATGCCGGCGCGAAGCGCGCCCTTGGGGCCGGTGGCGGCGAGCGGGAGGTCCTCGGTCATGGGGCCGTCCACCGGGCCGTAGCCGTACAGGTTGCCCAGCATCACCAGGACGGCGCCGGAAGCCTCGGCCGCCGCGAACAGCGACGCGGCCAGGGGCGGGCAGTCGCTCGTCCAGCGGTGGTACGGCGGGGCGGCGCAGCCGTAGACGGCGGCGGCGCCCTTCGTCGCCTCGGCCAGGCGCTCGCCGTCCGCCGCGTCCAACGCGACGTGCTCGATGCCCGGTTCGGGGCTGCGTCCCGACCTCGTGACGACCCGTACGGCATGGCCCTGCCCGGCCAGCAGGCGAGCGGTGGCGGCCCCGGCGGGCCCGAATCCCAGAACGACATGAAGGCTCACTCCCGCACACTAGCGCGAGTGGATCACACGGTCCGGTGCTTAAGCTGCCGGGATGCGAATGACCAGACTCGTGGTGGGGGCGGCTCTGGCCGCCTCCGCCCTCCTCCTGCCCGCCCAACCCGCCCAGGCCGCCGGGGGCTTGGACCCGTTCGACGCGCACTTCACGCTCACCCGCGTGGACGGCGTCAAGACCGATCTCATCGGTGCCGTCGAGGCCGCGGGGGTCTCGACGGCGCCGGTGAGCGAGGTGCTGGGCTCCCGGACCGGCAGGCCCGGGCTGTGCCACGCGACCGGGCTCAACGGCGCCCTGCGCCCCGACGGTTTCTGCTGGGACGACCAGGACGACAGGACCGGGTACACGGACGCGGGCGGCGGGTGGATGCCGCAGGGCTTCGCCGGGGCGCACGCGTCGGGGACGGCGGACGGCACCTACCAGGGGCGGGCCCTGGTCGCCGCGTCGTGGTACTTCGGGACCATGGGCCGGCCGGAGGAGTACACCCGCGTCTCGATCGCCGAGTCGGCCGGCGGCGGCGCTCCGGTCTCGTACGGGCACATCGGGCTCGTCGAGCCGTTGGCGGGCGGCGACTTCACGAAGCCCGTGTTCCCGTCGCACGCGGACGGCCTCGCCTGGTACAAGGACCGGCTGTTCGTCGCCAACGGCGTCGAGCTCCAGGTGTACGACCTGAACCACCTGTGGCGGATGACCGACACCACGAGCAGCGGCACCGGCCTGACCGGCGGCAGGAGCTCGGCCCGGCACCACCGCTGGGCGCTGCCCCTCGTGGCCCGCTACAGCACCCTCAGCACCGCCAGGACCGACGACCCCACGACGGCCTTCCTGCGGGGCACCCCGCGCGCCTGCGGGCCCGCGGCCGAGAACCTCGACGAGCTGTGCCTGAGCAGCCTCAGCGTCGACCTCTCCGACCCGGCCGGCCCGGCGCTGCTGTCGACGGAGCACCGCTCCCAGGGCGGCGCCCGGGTGGTGCGCTGGCCGCTCGCGGACCTGGAGACGGGGACGCCGCCGCAGGTGGCCGCGTACGGCACGGCGTACACGAGTCCGGTGGTCGGCATCCAGGGCATCGCCAAGGGCGGCGACACCTTCTACATGAGCGGCACCTGCCCGACCGGCTCGCCGGCCGGCTACGGCTGCGTCCACGCGGCCCGCGCGGGCGAGGCCACGCGGGTGCTCACCCAGGCGCCTTACCTGTCGCAGGGGCTTTCGTACGACCCGCTCGCGGGCCGGCTCTGGGGGGTCAACGAGGCGCTGGAGAACGCGAGCGGCGGGCGCCGTGTCGTCTTCTCCGTCGACCCGGCGGCGGGCCGGGAGGTGGACGGCTGGTCGTGGCTGGCCAATTCCCACCGCCCGGGCGCCGTGTGTGCGACGCCGCAGGGCAACGCGACGGCGAACGGCACGGTCGTCACCGTCTGGTCGTGTACTGGATCCAATATCCAACGTTGGATGTACGACGCGACGAACGGATTCCTCGTCCACCAGGCGAGCGGCAAGTGCCTGACCCCGAAGGCCAACGGCGCGGACGTCGACGGGGCGGTGCTGACCCTGTGGACGTGCAACCCCGCGAGCGACGTCCAGAAGTTCGCCCCTGACGCCGCCGGCGCGCTCGCCAACCCCTACGGCAAGGCGATCACCCCGAAGGCCGACTCCCTGACGAACGGCACGGTCCTCACCCTCTGGACGAAGGCCACCGGCCCGACGCCGGACGTCCAGGACTGGGCGGTGAAGGGCTTCTAGCAGCCCCTGACGCGAGGAGGGGCCGGCCCCCGTGGCCGGCCCCTCCTCCACACGCGCACGTCGCGCCGCGCGCGTTACTTCTTGGCGACCTCTTCGAGGCAGAGCACGAACTTGTCCGAGCCCAGCTGCTGCGCGAGCGCGGAGAACTTGGTCTCGTCGCACTTGTTCAGGTCGAAGGTGCCCGTGTGGACCTGCGCGACCTTGAACAGGTCGGGCTTGCCCGAGGAGCAGTCCTGGGTGTCCACCTTGGGGTCGTTCTCCTCGCCCGAGACGGTGACGCAGTCGCCGACCTCGGCGTGCACCGGCGCGTCACCGGTGAGGTGCGGCAGGCCGAACTTGACCGCGCCCGCGATCACCAGCAGCACGACGAAGCCGCCGATCTTCTTCAGCAGCGCGCCGCCCTTCTTCGCGGGCGCCGCAGCAGGCTGCTGCTCGGGGGTGGTGAACGGGTCGGACGGCGGAGGCGTGGTCATGAAGGATCCTTGGACGGCGTGGACATGATCGAACGCGCACGTTACACAGCGCGAAACGACCAAATCGGACCTGTCTCACTCGTTTCCCAATCAGATACGGAGTCGTGATCCTGCCGCCCCGTCAGACATCCGTCACAGACGCGGATCAGGACGCCGTCCCACCTGCTGCTGCCGCTCCAACGCCCGCCGCAGATCCCCCGAAAGCGGGTGATAGGGCCCGTACACCCGCTCCGCGTCGAACAGCAGCCCCCGCAACTGCGACTGCCCCGCCGTGTGGTCGCCCATGGCGAGCAGCAGCAGCCCGATCCGGTGGCGGATGTCGAAGACCCGGGCCTGCTGCGCGGGGTCGGCACCGTGCTCGTAGTACGGCAGGAGCGCGCGGTACTCGGCGAGCGCGGCCGAGGGGTTGCCCAGCTGCTCCAGGCACAAGGCCGCGTCATAACGGAATTGAAGGGTCTGCGGGTCGGCCGGGCCCGCCTCCGCCGCGCGGTCCTCGGCGAGGCGGCGCAGCTCCGGCAGGGCGCGGCGGTACTGGCCGTCGTCCATCAGCGTCGTCGCGTACTGCTTGCGCAGGATGCGGACGACCGGCGAGTGCTCGCCGTGCTCCGCGGCGGCCGCCGGGAGGATCCCGCCGAGGATGTCCACGGCCCGCGTGATCGAGCCCTCCCCGAGCAGCCGCTTCACCTCGTCGACGGCCGCGGCCACGTCCGGCCGCGACGCGGCCGGTGGCGCGGACGGCATCGGCGGCACCGGCGGCGGCTGCACCGCCCGGTCGGGCCAGGGGGCGTGCGGGCGGCGGAAGGGCCGGGTCGGGTCGAGCGGCCCCGACGGGCCGGGCGCGCCGCGCGGCGGCAGGAGCGGCAGCAGGTGCTCGTACACCTCCTGCGCGCCCGAGGGCCGTGCCTGCGGGTCCTTCGCGAGCAGCCGGAGCACCAGCGCCTCGAGGGCCTCCGGCACCTCGGGCCGCAGCCGGCGCACGGGCACGGGCGGCTCGTAGAGGTGCCGGTGGAGCACCCCGAGGGCGGTCGAGCCGGCGAACGGCACATTGCCGCTGAGGAGTTCGTGGAGCAGCACGCCGAGCGCGTAGAGGTCGGTGTACGGGCCGACGGCGCCGCCCATCGCCTGCTCGGGCGCCATGTACGCGGGGGTGCCTATGGGGGAGCCGGTGTGGGTGAGGCGGGTGGTGTCGGAGTCGAGGACGGACGCGATGCCCAGGTCGAGCACGGTCACGGTGCCGTCGGGGAGGACCATCACGTTGCGCGGCTTGAGGTCCCGGTGCACGATCGGCACCGCGTGCACGGCCGCGAGCACCGCGCACAGCTGCGCGGCGACCGAGACGGCCCACGGCCAGGGGTACGGGTCGTGCTCGGCGAGGTGGTCGGCGAGGTCCGAACCCTCCACGTACTGCATGACGAGGTACAGGTCGTCGCCGTCGCTGCCCGCGTCGTGGACGGTGACGAGCCCGGGGTGGGCGACCTGCGCCGTCACCCGGCACTCGCGCACGAACCGGCGCCTGAGCTCCTCCGCGGCCGTGGCCGGGCCGCTGATGGTGACGGGACTGAGCAGTTTGACGGCGACGCGCCGGTCGAGCCGGCCGTCGTACGCCGTCCAGACCTGGCCCATGCCGCCCTGCCCGATGAGCGTGGACAGCTCGTAACGGCCTCCGATGACCCGGCCGTTCACCGCCCGCCTTCCCGGGGGTCCTGACGCAGCAGGTCGCTGAGCTCGTCGAGCTCGGCGCGGACCTGGTCGATGCGGGGACCGGCCGCCGGGGGCTGCGGGGGCGGCGGGGTGACGGGCTGCGGCTGGGTTACGGGCTGGGGCTGGGGCTGGGGCCGCGGGGCGACGGGCCGGGGCTGCGGGTAGCCGTAGGCGGGCGGCTGGTGCTGCGGCATCGTCGCCGCGTACGGGTTGTACGGCGGCGGCACCTGGCCGCGTACGGGCGTGCGGTCGTGGCGGATGTCCACGACCAGGAAGTACGCCGTGAACGCCACCGCGTTCAGCAGGATGATCCCCACGGCCCAGTCGGCCTGGGGCGTGTCGGGGTCGTCCGGCATCAGGATGATGCCGCCGATCACGACCGCCACCGAGACCCCGAGCAGGATCCAGTCGGCCACCCGGCGGGTCAGCAGACCGATGCGCAGTGCCGTCGCCCAGGCCAGGAGCCCGCAGCTGAGCAGGGGGAGCGCGGCGAACAGCACCCGCAGCACGATGACGTTCGCCGGGACGCCGCGCGGCGGTGGCGTGGGCTGCTGATGGCCGTGGCCGTACATTCCTGCTCCCGGATCGGTCCTGCGGTGGGTCTGTCGGGGATGAGCGTATACACCGACCGCGACAGCCACCTCAGGGTTGTACGGACCGAGACGGTCAGGGCTCCACGGTGCCGTCCGCGAGACCGTCGTGCATCCCCTGCACCAGCTGTTCGCCCAGCCGGCCCGCGAGCCGCAGCGCCTCCTCGAAGGCGGCGAGGGCGCGGAACCGCTCTCCGTACCGCCGCTGTTCGGCGAGCGGCAGGCGGGGCAGCTGGAGGCGGCGGACGTCGAGCCGGGTGGCGGTGGAGGCGTACGAACTGGCCTGCCGGCTGTTGGCGGTGGCACGCAGGAAGCCGGCCAGGAACCAGGGGTCGAGGGCGGCCGGGTCGGGGCGCAGGAGGTGGACGTTGCGGCCGAGGGCGGCGCCCGCGGTGGCGGCGTCGACGACCCGGGCGACCGAGCCGCCGCCCAGGACGGGGACGACGACGTCACCGGCGGCGAGGAGCACCGGCTCCTCGGCCGGGCCGTCGGCGGGGGCGTCGGGCAGGGTGCCGGAGGGCGGCTGGCCGGCGAGGACGTCGGTGTCGGTGAGGACGGCGACGGGAGCCGCGTGGGTGCCCGCGCCTTGGCCTGTGACTGCGCCTGCGCCTGCGCCTGCGCCTGTGCCTGTGCCTGTGCCTGTGCCTGTGGTGCCGGCGCCTCCGGCGCGCAGGGTCAGGGCGCCGGCGCGGGCGAGTTCGCCGACCGTCGTCGCGGGCCAGCGGACGGCGCCGGATCCGGTGTCGGCGGCGGGCGGCGGGGTCAGCTCGCGGGTACGGGCCAGGGTCTCGGTCAGCCGCTCGCGCACCCCGGCGAGCTGTGCGGCGCCCTCGGCGGCGGCGGGCGGCGGCAGGTGACGGGCGGGGGCCAGGTCGACGTCGTCGTCGAGGAGTTCGATGACGGGGACGGCTCGGCTCGCTCCGGGTGTCTCGGCGAGGGTGCCGTCGCGGTCGAAGGGCCGCCAGGCGTCGAGGACGGCGCTCTGGACGGCGGGCCAGTCGAGCCGGTCGCGGCCGGTGGCGGCGGCCTCCGAGGCGGTGTCGACGAGCAGCAGCTCGGCGGCGGGCCGCTCGCCGGGGACGGGCCTGCGCAGCACCCACAGGTGGAGCGGGATGCCGTACGGCGGTGCCGCGCCGGCCGGCAGGGCGACGACGGCCCGCAGGGCGCCGCGGCGCAGCAGGTCGGCGCGGATGCGGCGGCCGGAGCGGCGGGAGGCGGCGGCGGGCGGCATGAGCAGGACGGCGGTGCCGCCGGGGCGCAGCCGGGCCAGGGCGTGCTGGACCCAGGCGAGTTCGGATTCCGTACGGGCCGGGAAGCCGTACTCCCAGCGCGGGTCGTAGGCCAGTTCGTCGTGGCCCCAGTTGCGCTCGTTGAACGGCGGGTGGCACAGGACGGCGTCGGCGGTGAGGGCCGGGTGGGCGTCGGCGCGCAGGGTGTCGCCGGCGTGGACGCGGATGTCGGCGTCGGTGGCGAGCGCGAGGCGCAGGGCGGTCAGCGCGGCCAGGTCGGGGTCGGCGTCCTGGCCGTGGAGCGCGGTCGGCGGTCCGGCGGCGGCGCCGAGCAGGGCGCCGGTGCCGCAGGCGGGGTCCAGGACGGTGGCCGCGGGGCCGGCGAGCGCGGCCATGAGGGCGGCGGGGCCGGGCGGGGTGAGCGTGTACTGGCGCGGGTTGGCGTCGAGATGACGGCCGAGCAGGAACTCGAACGCGTCGCGGGGCCCCGTCTCGGCGGCGAGCTCCGCGGCTCCGCGCACGAGGGGGACGGACGGGGCGAGTGCGGCGGCCGTGGGGGTGCGGACGGCGCGCTCGGCGCCGAGGCGTTCGGTGAGCGTCTCCTCCAGGGGGACGGGGAGCACCGCCGCGAGCCGCTCGTCGGCTACGGCGGCGAGCGCCGGCCAGGCCGCCGGGCGGTCGCGTACGAGGAGGAGGGCGCAGCCCGCGTGGACGAGGGCGGTGGCGGCGCCGGCGGGGTGGCCGGCGATCAGCTGCCAGACGCGTTCGCGCGGGGGGACCTCGGCGAGCTTGCCCTGGGCGCGCAGCCAGGCCTCGATGTCGGGGAGGGCGAAGGAGGGGCTGGTCTCGGTGCCGCCGACGGGCTTGGGGAAGTCGGCGTGGCGGCGGCGCCAGTTGCTGACGGCGGCCCGGCCGACCCCCGCGAGGCGGGCGATGCCCGCGGCGGTCACCTCTGCTGCGCTGTCGGGCACCTGCCTCAACTCCCTCATGCCACGTGTGTGACGCCGATCTTACTGACGAATGCCGGCCACACCACTTCACACCGTGAGCCGATCCGTTTCCCGTAAATCGTGTTGACTCGGTTCACAGGCTCTGCTGTGATTGACCCATCGCGCCAGACAACTTCTCTGTCCGGGAGGACACACCCATGTCGTACGACACGCAGCTCCCGCACGCCCCGGCGCCTGCGGCGATGCGCAACGGGCTCGGCACCGCGGCCCTGATCCTCGGCATCATCGGCGCCGTGTCCGGGCTGATCCCGCTGTTCTTCTGGCTGGCCGGCATCCTCGGCCTGATCGCGCTGGTCCTCGGCCTGGTCGGCAGGGGGAGAGTCAAGCGCGGTGAGGCCGACAACAAGGGCGTCGCCCTGACCGGCGCGATCCTGGGCCTCGCGGCCCTGATCCTCTCCGTGGTCGGCGCGGTCATCACCTTCACGGCCGTCAGCGACGCGGTCGAGGAGATCGACAAGGCGGTGAAGGACGCCGCCCCGAAGGACCCGGCGTCGAAGGCCCCCGCCGGCAAGGGCGGCGCGGCCGGCAAGGCCGACAAGACCGAGGCCCTCGCGGCCGGCGACACCGTCGTCTACGACGACGACCTGAAGGTCACCGTCACGGAGGCGAAGAAGTACTCCCCGAGTGAGTTCGCCGCCGGCCACACCGAGGGCAACAAGGCGTACCAGGTCACCGTCACCATCGAGAACGGCGGCAAGAAGAAGGTCGACACCGCCCTGGTGACCCTGGAGGCCCGCGCCGGCAAGGACGGCGTCACGGCCGAGCAGATCTTCGACGACAAGGTCGGCAGCGGCTTCAGCGGCTCGGTCCTGCCCGGCAAGAAGGCCACCGCCACCTTCGCCTTCGACGCCCCGGCCACGGCCAAGGACCTCACGGTCGAGGTCACCCCCGGCCTGGACTACAACGCCTCGCAGTGGGAGCTGAAGGTCGGCTGACCTTCCCCTCCCCCTCCCCCTCCCCCGTAACGCCCATCCCCTTCCGGAGAAGCACCATGCCCACCAGCGTCCGCCCCCGCCGCGTCGCCCTCGCCTCCGTCCTGTGCGCCACGGTCGCGCTCGGTGCGACCGCGTGCGGCGCCCTCGACCCCACCGCCCCGTCCAAGAGCGACACGAGCGACGCCGCCGAGACCGCCGGCCCCTTCGGGGACCTGAGCGGACAGCAGATCGTCAACAAGGCGATCGGCGCCACGAAGACGGCGAAGTCGCTCACCCTGGACATCGACCTGAAGACCACCGACGGCCCGGTCAAGGCATACCTCGCGACCGACGTGAAGGGCCGGTGCGCCGGCACGCTGACGGTCGGCCCGACGGGCTCGGCCGAGCTGATCAAGCCCGACGACAAGACCGCCTACCTCCGCTTCGACGAGGCGTTCCTGCGCGAGCAGTCCAAGGGCGAGTCCGCCGAGGTCCAGGAGGCCGTGCTCAAGGAGCTCGAGGGCCGCTGGATGAAGACCGACGCCAAGGACCCGGAGGCGAAGGACAGCCTCGAACTGTGCGAACTGAAGGCGCTGCTCGGCGAGTTCGAGCAAGGCGCCGGCCTCGCGGTGAAGGGCGAGGAGGCGACGGTCGGAGGCAGGAAGGCGCTGACGCTCACCGAGACCCTCGGCGACGAGAAGACCACCCTCTACGTGGCCACCGAGGGCAAGCCGTACCTGCTGAGGATCGTGACGGTGGGCGGCAAGGAGCCCGGCTCGATCTCCTTCTCCGACTACGGCAAGCCGGTCGAGGCGAAGGCGCCGCCGGCGAAGGACGTGGTGGACGAGAAGAAGTACGGCTGACGGAACCGCGGACGGCCCCGGAAGCGGAAAAGGTGTGAAGGCCGCTGCGGGGGAGCGGCCTTCACGCCTTTGCGCGGGTCACGGACGCGCTCAGACACGGTGGCGGACCCAGACGTTGGGTTCGACGTACACCGCGTAGCCGCGGGAGGCCTCGCAGTGGACCGGGACCAGCGCGCCGTCGACCTCGACGGGGCCGTCGGTGTCGAACGGCTTGCGGGTCCACTTGCGCCACTGCTCGACGGACCCGCCGACCGTCATGGACGCCGGGGCGACCTTCTCGATCGTGCCGCCCGCGCGGACGTGGACGCGCAGCCACGGGTCGTGCGGCAGCCCGTCCGACTCGCGGGTGCGGAAGGCGTACTCGTGGATGGAGGCCTCGGGCTCCAGGTGCTTGGCGTTGGGGCGCACCGGGGCGACCACCTCGGAGAAACCGAGGCGGGCGGCGTTGGCGCGCATCTCGGCCAGCATGGTCCCGGAGAGCCCCTGGCCGAGCGCACTCTTCTCCACCGTGACCTCGATGGCGCTCACGGTGTCCGGGGTGCGGCCGTGCCGCAGGTCGGAGAACGCCCAGAGCAGGACCTGGTCCCAGCCGGTGTCGGGCAGTTCGCGGCGGTCCGCCTCCTGGAGCCGGAACGGCACGCTGAGCGCCCTGGCGACGATCTTCCCGGTGGGGTTGACGTCGTCGGTCGCCGGTTCGGTGGGGCCGTCGGTGGCGACGAGCACGAACTCGGGGAACTCGCTCACGATCCGGCCGACGTTGGCCCAGCCGACCGGGTCGTACATCATGAACTCCGGCCAGAGGTCCTTCATCTGCCACATCGGCCCCGCGAGTTCGGGGCGTTCGGCGAGGGTCGTGATGTGCAGGTCCATGAGGCGCAGGTTAACGGCGGGTAGCTCGGCAGGAGAAACGGTTTTCCTCGCCCGAGGATCCACACCGGGCCCGACGGGGCCGGGTGTTGGATCCAATATCCCGGATCCAATATCCGGATCCCGGATTCCGGATCCCGGATCCCTCGGCCCCGCCCCCTCACCCCTGATCCGATTTCAGATCTTGCCGATCCCCAGGGTGTTCTCGGCCGGCAGCAGACCGGATCCGATGACCGCGAGCCAGGGGCCGCCGAGGAGGTCGGAGAGTCGGGCGGTGGCCTCCGGGCCGAGGGCGACCCAGGGCCCGGCGGCCAGTTCGTCCGTCCGCCGCTCGACCTCGTCCCGCAGGGCGCGCCCCGCCTCGGTGGCGGCGCCGTCGGGACCGAGGAGCCCACGGGCGGCGAGGCGGTCGCGGGCGGCGGCCCACGCCTCCGCGCTCCAGCCGCGGCTCGCGAAGGTCGCCTCGGGTGCGGCGCCGACCGCGGCGAAGGAGACCAGCGCCTCGACGGGGTCGAGGCCGGCGGCGAGGAGCGCGGCGAGGTGGCCGTCACCACGGTGCTCGCGCAGGATCGTGGCGGCCTGCCACAGGACGAGGTGCGGGGCGTCGGGCCAGGCCTGCTCGGCGTTGGCGGCGGCCAGCGGCCGCCCCGCGGCCCCGGCGGCCCCGGCGGCGCGGCGGGCGAGCGCGGCGGCCTCGGCGAGTTCGGGGCCGTCGATCACGTCGTCGCCCAGGAGGGTGCGGTAGGTCCGGTCGACGGCGCGGAGGCGGGCGGCGAGCACGTCGGCGGGGGCGGCGACGTCCCAGGCGGCGGGGGTGTACCGGGCGACCATGGCGGGGTCGAAGCTGTAGAAGGCCGAGGCGACCCGGGTGGCGCCGGCGGCGCCGAGGGGTGCGGCGCGCCAGGCGAAGTAGCTGGGCCAGCGCTCGTCCACGCCGTAGCCGAGGGCGGCGGCCTCGTCGAAGGCCTCGGGGGCGTAGTAGAGCACGGCGTGCAGGGGTTCGAGCAGGTGCCACATCTGGCGGACGCGGCCGGGGTCCACGGCCTGAGCCTGAGCCTGAGCCTGGTCCTGGTCCTGGGGCTGGGTCTGCGCGGTCATGTCGTCGTCCCTCGCTCGTCTCGAAGCCGTGCCGTCCATTCATCTTGTCACTGACAAGATTGCTCCCGCCGACCGAACTTGTCAATGACTAGATTCCGCGTACGCTGCTGCCATGACCAGTCGGCGCACCTATCACCACGGCGACCTGCGGCAGGCCGTCCTGACGGCCGCCCTCGACGTGATCGCCACCGAGGGCCCCGCCGCGCTCAGCCTGCGCGACCTCGCCCGCCGCGCGGGCGTCTCGCACGCGGCCCCCGCGCACCACTTCAAGGACCGCACCGGCCTGCTCACCGCGATCGCCGCCCAGGGGTACGACCTCCTCGCCGAGGCCCTCGCCGGCGCCCCCGACCTGCGCGAGCGCGGGGTGCGCTACGTACGCTTCGCGGCCGCCCACCCGGCCCACTTCCAGGTGATGTTCCAGCCGGGCCTGCATCGCGCCGACGACCCGGAGCTGCTCGCCGCCAAGGAGCGCGCCTCCGCCGAACTCCGCGCGGGCGTGGCCACCCTCACGACCACCACCACCGAGCCCCACGCCCCCCACACCCCCCGCGACACCGGCGTCGCCGCCTGGTCCCTCGCCCACGGCTTCGCGACCCTGCTCCTCACCCACAACCTGGACGCCCCGCTCGGCGGGCGGGACCCGGGCGAGGTCTTCCGCTCGCTGACCGGACTGCTCCCCTCCGCTCAACTCGCCGACGACGAGCGGGAATAGCCGAAGCCGATCAAGACTTGTCGCCTGATGCGTGCACGCGTTCGACCACAGCACACGACAACGGGCGGAAATTCATGAACACCAGCAGCACCCTTCGACGCGCAGGCATCGCCCTGCTCGCCGCCACCACCCTCACCGCGTTCCCCACCGTCGCCGCCACGGCGCACGACCGGGGCACCGGCAGCACCACCGGCGCCGCCGGCACCACCGGCGCCACCTGGCACGGCGCCTGGGCCGCGTCGCCGCAGGCCGCCTCCGCGCCCCTCGGCCCCAACTGGTCGCAGCAGGGCTTCGACAACCAGACCGTGCGCCAGAGCGTCCGCGTCACCGCCGGCGGCACCAAGGCCCGCATCGAGCTGACCAACCGTTACGGCTCCACCCCGCTGCGGATCACCGGCGCGACCGTCGCCCGCACCGCCGACGGCGGCGCGGTGCGGCCCGGTTCGGTGCGGCCGCTCACCTTCGGCGGGCGCACCTCCGTCACCGTCCCGGCCGGCGGGACGCTCCTGAGCGACGGCGTGCCGTTCAAGGTCGGCGCGTTCGAGTCGGTCACCGTCACCCTGTACCTGGCGGGCCCCACCGGCCCCGCCACCTTCCACAACTTCGCCGCCGCCACCAGCTACCGCGCCGCCGGCGACCACCGGGCCGACCTGTCCGGCAAGGCCTTCACCGAGACCAGCACGTCCTGGTACTACCTGTCCGGCGTCGAGGTCTCCGGCGGCCCCCGCACGGCCCGCCGCGACGGCATCGTCGCCTTCGGCGACTCCATCACCGACGGCGTGGGCTCCACCGCCGACGCGGACAACCGCTACCCCGACGAGCTGGCCGAACGCCTCGCCGCCGCCGGCACCCCGCGCGCCGTCCTCAACCACGGCATCGGCGGCAACGAGGTCACCAACGACACCACCTGGGCCGGCGAGAAGGGCATCGCCCGCTTCAAGAAGGACGTGCTCACCGAGAAGGGCGTGGGCACGGTCATCCTCCTCGAAGGCATCAACGACTTCGGCGGCAGCGGCCCGGCCTTCCCGGGCGGCCCGACCCCCGAGGTCTCCGTCGACCGCCTCATCGCGGGCCACCGCACCCTCATACGCCAGGCCCACGCCCACGGCCTCAAGGTGGTCGGGGCGACCCTCACCCCGATCAAGGGCTCGTTCTACGACACCCCGGAGAACGAGGCGAAGCGCGACGCGTTCAACGACTGGGTCCGCACGTCCGGCGCGTACGACGCGGTGGTCGACTTCGACCGCGCGGTCGCCGACCCGTCCGACCCGGACCGGGTGCTCCCCGCGTACGACAGCGGCGACCACCTCCACCCGGGCGACGCGGGCTACCGCGCGATGGCGCAGGCGCTCGACCTCGACGAGCTGTAGGGAAGCAGGGAAGCAGGTAAGACCGCTGAGCGGTGCGGCACCCCCGGCGTGAGGCCGCGGGGTGCCGCACCACCCTCACGACCCCAGGATCTCCGCCAGGAACTCCCCGGTCCACGCGAGCAGTTCGCGGCCCACCACCGGCTTCCCGCCGATCTTCCCGGTCGTCGGGCGCGGTACCAGGATCTGGTGGACGGCCGGCTTGATGACCGTGCGCGGGTAGAGGCGCTTCAGCCTCAGCTCCTGCGATTCGCGCAGCTCGACCGGGGCGAAGCGGATGTTGGGGCCCTGGAGGACGATCTCGCCGACACCGCAGGCCCGGGCGAGCATGCGCAGGCCGGCGACGAGCAGGAGGTTCTCGACGGGCTCGGGCAGCTTGCCGTAGCGGTCGGTGAGTTCCTCGCGTACGGCCTTGACGTCCTCCTCCGAGTTGGCGGAGGCGATGGCGCGGTAGGCCTGGAGGCGCAGGCGCTCGCCGGGGGCGTAGTCGTGCGGGACGTGGGCGTCGACCGGGAGCTCGATCTTGACCTCCAGGGGCGGCTCCTCCTCGACGCCGCCTTCCAGGGAGGCCCGGTAGTCGGCGACGGCCTCGCCGACCATGCGGACGTACAGGTCGAAGCCGACGCCCGCGATGTGGCCGGACTGCTCGCCGCCGAGGAGGTTGCCCGCACCGCGGATCTCCAGGTCCTTCATGGCCACGTACATGCCGGCGCCCATCTCGGTGTGCTGGGCGATGGTCGCGAGCCGCTCGTGGGCGGTCTCGGTCAGCGGCTTCTCCGGCGGGTACAGGAAGTACGCGTATCCGCGCTCGCGGCCGCGGCCGACCCGGCCGCGCAGCTGGTGCAGCTGCGACAGGCCGAAGTTGTCACCGCGTTCGACGATGAGCGTGTTGGCGTTGGAGATGTCGATGCCGGACTCGACGATCGTCGTGGAGACGAGGACGTCGAACTTCTTCTCCCAGAAGTCGACGACGACCTGTTCGAGGGCGCTCTCGCTCATCTGGCCGTGGGCGGTGGCGATCCGCGCCTCCGGGACGATGTCGCGCAGCCGCGCGGCCGCCCGGTCGATGGACTCGACCCGGTTGTGGATGTAGAAGACCTGGCCCTCGCGCAGCAGTTCGCGGCGGATGGCGGCGCCGATCTGCTTCTCCTCGTACGGGCCGACGAAGGTGAGGACCGGGTGGCGTTCCTCCGGCGGGGTGGTGATCGTGGACATCTCGCGGATGCCGGTGACCGCCATCTCGAGGGTGCGGGGGATGGGCGTGGCGGACATGGTCAGGACGTCGACGTTGGCGCGGAGCTTCTTCAGCTGCTCCTTGTGCTCGACGCCGAAGCGCTGCTCCTCGTCGACGATGACCAGGCCGAGGTCCTTGAACTTGGTCTCGGCGGAGAACAGGCGGTGGGTGCCGATGACGATGTCGACGGAGCCGTCCCGCAGGCCCTCCATGGTCGCCTTCGACTCGGTGTCCGTCTGGAAGCGCGAGAGCGCGCGGGTGACGACGGGGAACTGGGAGTAGCGCTCGGAGAAGGTGCCGAAGTGCTGCTGCACGAGCAGGGTGGTGGGGACGAGGACGGCGACCTGCTTGCCGTCCTGGACGGCCTTGAAGGCGGCGCGTACGGCGATCTCCGTCTTGCCGTAGCCGACGTCGCCGCAGATCAGGCGGTCCATGGGGACGGTCTTCTCCATGTCCTCCTTCACCTCGGCGATGGTGGACAGCTGGTCGGGCGTCTCGGCGTACGGGAAGGCGTCCTCCAGCTCCCGCTGCCAGGGGGTGTCGGGGGCGAAGGCGTGGCCGGGGGCGGCCATGCGCGCGGAGTAGAGCTTGATGAGGTCGGCGGCGATCTCCTTGACCGCCTTCTTGGCGCGGGCCTTGGTCTTGGTCCAGTCGGCGCCGCCGAGCCGGTGCAGGGTGGGTGCCTCGCCGCCGACGTATTTGGTGACCTGTTCCAGCTGGTCGGTGGGGATGTAGAGGCGGTCGCCTGGCTGGCCGCGCTTGGCGGGGGCGTACTCGACGAGGAGGTACTCGCGGGTGGCGCCCTGGACGGTGCGCTGGACCATCTCGATGTAGCGGCCGACGCCGTGCTGTTCGTGGACGATGTAGTCGCCGGCTTCCAGGGTCAGCGGGTCGATGGTCTTGCGCCGCTTGGCGGGCATGCGCTGGCCGTCCTTGCCGGCGGCCTTCTGCCCGGACAGGTCGGTCTCGGTGAGGACGGCGAGCTTGAGGGCGGGGTCGACGAAGCCGTAGTCGATGGAGCCGGTCGCCACGTGGACGACGGACGGGGTGATCTCGGCGAGGTCGGCGTCGAGGCGGGCGGCGATGCCTTCGCCGCCGAGCACCTCGACGGTGCGGGAGGCGGGGCCGTGCGCCTCCGTGACGTACACGGTGCGCCAGCCGTCGGCGAGCCAGCCCTTGGTGTCGGCGAGTGCGCGGGCGGTGTCGCCGCGGTACGTCTCGGGGGCGTGCATGCCGAGTTTCAGGGTGTCCGCGTCGAGCGTCTCGTCGGCGGCGAACGGCGACACCGACCACCACATCATGCCGAGCTCGCGCGCCCGGTCCCGTACGTCCGCGATCCCCCACAGGGAGGCCGCGCCGACGTCGATGGGGGCCTCGCCGCCGCCGGCGGTCGCCGCCCAGGACGCCTGCAGGAACTCCTGCGAGGTCGCCACCAGGTCCGCCGCCCTCGTCCGTACCCGCTCGGGGTCGCAGACGACGGCCATCGAGCCCTTGGGCAGGACGTCGAGCAGCAGTTCCATGTCGTCGACGAGGACCGGGGCCAGCGACTCCATGCCCTCGACGGCGATGCCCTCGGCGATCTTGCCGAGGAGTTCGCCGAGCTCGGGGTGGGCCTCGGCGAGGGCCGCCGCCCGTTCCCGTACGGAGTCGGTCAGGAGCAGTTCGCGGCAGGGCGGCGCCCACAGGCCGTGTTCGGCGACTTCCAGGGACCGCTGGTCGGCGACCTTGAAGTAGCGGATCTCCTCGACGTCGTCGCCCCAGAACTCGATGCGGAGGGGGTGTTCCTCGGTGGGCGGGAAGACGTCGAGGATGCCGCCGCGTACGGCGAACTCGCCGCGCTTCTCGACGAGCTCCACCCGTGCGTACGCGGCGGCCGCGAGGCCGGCGACGACCTCGCCGAGGTCGGCCTGCTGCCCGGTCCGCAGGCTGACGGGTTCCAGGTCGCCGAGGCCTTTGACCTGCGGCTGGAGTACGGAGCGGACGGGGGCGACGACGACGCTGACGGGCCCGGCGGTGGGGTCGTCGTCCCGCGGGTGGGCGAGCCGGCGCAGGACGGCGAGGCGGCGGCCGACGGTGTCGGAGCGGGGCGAGAGCCGCTCGTGCGGCAGGGTCTCCCAAGAGGGGTAGTCGACGACCGTGTCGGGGTCGAGCAGGGAGCGCAGGGCGGCGGCCAGGTCCTCGGCCTCGCGCCCGGTGGCGGTGACCGCGAGCACGGGCCGGCCGGCCTCGCGGGCGAGCGCGGCGACGGCGAAGGGGCGCGCGGCGGGCGGGCCGACCAGGTCGACGTGGTGGCGATTGCCGTCCGTGGCGGCCTTGACCGCCTCGGTGAGTGCGGCGTCCTTGACGACGACGTCCAGCAGACCGTGCAGGCTCATGGAGGGTCCATCCCGGCGAAGGTGGGCAACGCGAACGGCCCGACACGTCTCACGGGCCGGGGTCTCCAGCCTACGACGACGCGGTGACAGTGACTCGTTCGTGGGATCGACGCGACGTGTACTCAACCGTGCAGTCGAGCACATGAGTGACACGTTTCCCATCACCGAGGCCCGCGCTCAGTTCGGCTCCCTGGTTCGCCGGACCGCGCACGCCCGCGAACGGATCACCATCACTGACCACGGCCAGGCCGCGGCCGTCTTCATCAACCCGAGGGAGCTGGACGAGCTGGAATCGCGCGTCCTGGAGCTGGAAGAACAGCTGGCGGTGGCACGCTACCGCGCCGAAAAGGCGAACGGGACCTTCGCCGGCGTACCGCACGATGAAGTCCGCGCCGTGCTCGGCTTGGAGCGTGAGTGAGTTTCACCGGGCCCGGCCACCCCCGTTCCGCCCCCCTACTCGCTCGCGATCGCGTTCAGCACGTTCATCCGCCCCGCCCGGAAGGCCGGGACCAGCGCCGCGAAGAGGCCCACGAAGGCCGAGCCGACGAAGACCGCCACGATCGTCGGCCAGGGGATCTCCAGGACGCCCAGGCCCTCCAGGGCGAGGAGCTTCTGGGCGGCGGTGCCCCAGCCCATGCCCAGGCCGAGGCCGAGGAGGGCGCCGAAGAGGGCGATGACCACGGACTCCAGGCGGATCATGCGGCGCAGCTGGCGGCGGGAGAGGCC
Source organism: Streptomyces sp. NPDC085481 (assembly GCF_044541845.1). Classification (NCBI taxonomy): domain Bacteria; kingdom Bacillati; phylum Actinomycetota; class Actinomycetes; order Kitasatosporales; family Streptomycetaceae; genus Streptomyces; species Streptomyces sp. NPDC085481. The sequence goes on along the minus strand of NZ_JBITTJ010000022.1, from coordinate 7,437 downwards.
GATGGCGCGCATGAGGCCGATCTCGCGGGTGCGCTCGACGACCGAGAGGGCGAGGGTGTTCACGACGCCGAGGACGGCGACGACGATCGCGAGGGCGAGCAGCCCGTAGACGATGTTGAGGAGCTGGCCGACCTGGTCCTGGAGCTGCTTCTTGTAGTCGGCCTGGTCGGCGACCTTGTACTGCGGGTACGGGGCGAGGGCGTCCTTGAGGGCCTCGTACGCGGCGGTCTCCTGGCCTTCCTTGGCGGTGGCGAAGACGATCACGCTCTTGGGCATCTTCTCGGCGGGCAGGTACCGGGCGGCCGTGGTGAGGCCGGTGTACATGACGCCCTTGTCGATGTTGTTGTCGTCGGAGGTGATCGCGGCGACCCGCAGGGTGGCCTTCTTGCCGCCGGTGAAGGCGACGGTGAGCTTGTCGCCGACCTTCACGCCGTGCTCGGTGGCGTAGCGGCTGCCCACGGACATGGCGTCCGGCCCGTAGGCGTCGGTCAGGGTGCCGGCGGTGGTGTCGCGGCGGACGTCCTCGGCGTACGTGGGGTCGGCGGCGACCAGGCCGGTCTTGTCGGCCTTGCCGTGCGGGTCGGTGACGGTGGCGTCGACCCACTTGTACTCGGTGACGTGGTCCAGGCCGGGGGTCTTCTCGACGGCTGTCTGGGCATGCGGGACGACGGGCTGGCCGTTGGTGGACTGGATGATGAAGTCGGCGCCGACGGACCGGTCGAGCTCCTCGGTCGCGGAGGCGACCATCGACGAGCCGACCACCGACAGGCAGGCGACGAGTGCGAGGCCGATCATCAGGGCGGCGCCGGTGGCTCCGGTACGGCGCGGGTTGCGCAGCGCGTTGCGTTCGGCCATGCGGCCGACGGGACCGAAGACCCGCAGGACGACGACGCCGAGGGCGCGGACGACGGCGCCGGACAGCAGCGGGCCGATGACGATGAAGCCGAGCAGCGACAGGACGACGCCGAGGCCGAGCCAGAGGGATCCCGCGCCGGCCTTCTCGGCCTGGGTCGCGGTCCACAGCGCGCCGGCGCCGGCGGCGGTCAGGAGCAGGCCGAGGACGCCGCGTACGGTGCCGGCCTTGCCGTCGGCGGGGGTGCCGGCGTCGCGCAGGGCGGCCATCGGGGAGACCTTCGAGGCCCGGCGGGCGGGGACGAAGGCGGCGAGGACGGTGACGACGATGCCGAGGGCGAGGCCGACGGCGGGGGTGGTCCAGCGGACGGTGAGGTCCTGGGTGGACAGGTCCATGCCGATGGACGACATGAGCTGCATCAGGCCGACGGCGAGGCCGACGCCCGCCGCGACGCCGGCGACCGAGCCGACGACGCCGAGGAGGAGGGCCTCGACGAGGACGGAGCGGTTGACCTGGCGGCGGCTGGAGCCGATGGCCCGCATGAGGCCGATCTCGCGGGTGCGCTGGGCGACCAGCATGGAGAAGGTGTTGACGATGAGGAAGATGCCGACGAGGAAGGCGATCCCGGCGAAGCCGAGCATCGCGTACTTCATGATGTCGAGGAAGCCGGCGACGTCCTCGCGGCCGGCGTCGGCGGCCTCGGCGGCGGTCTGCAGCTTGTAGCCGTCACCCAGCGTGGTGGCGATGTTCCTCTTGAGGGTGTCGTCGCTGACGCCGGGTGCTGCGTCGGCGGTGACGTGCGTGAACAGGCCTTCCTTGCCGAGGAGTTCGCGCTGGGCGGTGGCGGTGTCGAAGTAGACGAGGGTGGCGCCGGGGTTGGTGACCTTGAAGTCGACGATGCCGGAGATCTTCGCGGTGAAGTCGCCGGTGACGGCGATGGTGCGCAGCTCGTCGCCGATCTTCAGGTGGTGCTTCCCGGCGGTGCCGCCGTCGACCATGACCTCGGTGGGGCCGCGCGGCTCGTGACCGGAGGCGATCTCCATCGAACGGAGTTCGTTGGCGGACCAGTTGGCGGCGATGGTGGGCGCGCCGGAGGTGGGGCCGACGTTGTCGTTGCGGGAGTCGACGACGGTGATGCTCGTGGAGACGACCTGGCCCTGGGCGGCCTTGACGCCCTCGGCGCTCCCGACCCGGGCGACGAGGGCGGCGGGCAGGGTCTCGGGGCGGCCGTTCTGCGGGATCTCGTCGTCCTCGGCGGCGGGCTTGGGCGTGACGGTGACATCGGACGCGGTGGAGGCGAAGAGCTTGTCGAAGGTGGTGTTCATGGTGTCGCTGAACACCAGGGTGCCGCTGACGAAGGCGACGGAGAGGAGGACGGCGACGGCGGAGAGCGCCATGCGGCCCTTGTGCGCGAGGAAGCTGCGCAGCGAGGTCTTGAGCACGGTCATGAGGTCCGCCCGCGCGCGTCGAAGTCCTTCATCCGGTCGAGTACGGCGTCGGCGGTGGGCCGCAGCATCTCGTCGACGATGCGGCCGTCGGCGAGGTAGAGGACGCGGTCGGCGTAGGAGGCGGCGACGGGGTCGTGGGTGACCATGACGATGGTCTGGCCGAGCTCGTCGACCGACTGCCGCAGGAAGCCGAGGACTTCGGCGCCGGCGCGCGAGTCGAGGTTTCCGGTCGGCTCGTCACCGAAGATGATCTCGGGCCGGGCGGCGAGCGCGCGGGCCACGGCGACGCGCTGCTGCTGGCCGCCGGACAGCTGGTTGGGCCGGTGCTTGAGGCGCTCGGCGAGGCCGACGGTGTCGACGACCCGGGTCAGCCAGGCCTGGTCGGGCTTGCGGCCGGCGATGTCCATGGGGAGCGTGATGTTCTCGAGCGCGTTGAGCGTGGGCAGCAGGTTGAAGGCCTGGAAGATGAACCCGATGCGGTCGCGCCGCAGTCGGGTGAGCTTCTTGTCCTTCAGGCCGGTGATCTCGGTCTCGTCGAGGAAGATCTGGCCGCTGCTGACGGTGTCGAGACCGGCGAGGCAGTGCATGAGCGTGGACTTGCCGGAGCCGGAGGGCCCCATGATGGCGGTGAACCGACCGCGGGCGATGTCCACGTCGACGTGGTCGAGCGCGACGACCCGGGTCTCCCCGGAGCCGTAGGCCTTGACGACCTGTCGCGCCCGCGCGGCGACGGCCGTCCGCCCTCCGGTACCCCCGTGCCTGGGGATGGTCACAGCCGAAGTCACGGTATGTCTCCTATGTGTTCGTACGCGTGTGATGGCGCGTTCGAGTCTGGTCCGGGGGCGGGGGCCGCGGCACTGGTGCCCGACGCACTCTTCGCCCTGCGGTTTTCCGTAGGACCAAGTTAAGGACGGGAGGGGTCCCGGCTCCTCCTCCGCCGGGACGAACGGTCCCTGGGCTGCATGGGGGAGGAGCCCTTAGGGGTTCTCCATCGATGGATCGAGTGAGAGGGTGTGGGCCGGGCGCATTTAGCTGTATGAAGCATCCGGAGGAAGGGGTGGGTCCGGGGTGTCCGACAGGGTCTCGGACGGGGCGTCCGACGCGACGAGGAGTGAGCCGGTGGCCGCGCCGGCGACCGCGAAGGCCGGCTCCCCGCGGCGCGGTCCCGTCGTCGCCGCGCTGATGCTGGGCATGGCGCTCGCCGCGCTCGACGGCACGGTCGTGTCCACGGCGGTGCCGCAGATCGTCGGCGACCTCGGCGGGCTCTCCGTCTTCTCCTGGCTGTTCTCCGGCTATCTGCTCGCCGTGACGGTGACCCTGCCGGTGTACGGCAAGCTCAGCGACACCTTCGGCCGCAAGCCCGTCCTGATCGCGGGCATCGTGCTGTTCCTGGTGGGCTCGGTGCTGTGCGCCTCGGCCTGGAACATGGGCTCGCTCATCGCCTTCCGCGTCGTCCAGGGCCTGGGCGGCGGCGCGCTCCAGGGCACGGTCCAGACGATCGCGGCGGACCTGTACCCGCTGAAGGAACGCCCCAGGATCCAGGCCCGCCTCTCCACCGTGTGGGCCACCTCGGCGGTCGCGGGCCCGACGGCGGGCGGCCTGCTCGCCGGGTACGCGGACTGGCGCTGGATCTTCCTGGTCAACCTGCCGGTGGGCGCGGCGGCGTTGTGGCTGATCGCGCGGTATCTGGTGGAGCCGGGGCGGGGGCTGGGGCTCGGGGAACCCCTACGGGACGGGGCGGAGCCCGTAGGGGGCTGCGCCGGAGCAGCCGTACGGGACGGGGCCGGGGCGGTACGGGATGAGGCCGGGGCCGTACGGGATGAGGCCGGGGCCGTACGGGATGAGGCCGGGGCCGTACGGGATGAGGCCGGGGCCGTACGGGACGGGGCCCTGGCACGGCGCGCGGCGGGGCACACGGCGGGGCGACGGACGGCGCGCCCGCGGGTCTCCGTGGACTGGGCCGGGGCGCTCGCCATCTTCGCGACCGGCACCCTGCTGCTGACCGCGCTCGTGCAGGGTGGGGTGGCCTGGCCGTGGCTGTCGCCGCCGTCGCTCGGGCTGTTCGGCGGGGCGGCGGCGCTCGCCGCGCTGACCGTTCTCATCGAACGCCGGGCCGCGGAACCGATCATCCCCGGCTGGGTCTGGCGCCGCCGCACCATAGCCGCCGTCAACCTGGCCCTCGGCGCGCTCGGCCTGCTCATGGTCGCCCCGACCGTGTTCCTGCCCACGTACGCCCAGGCGGTCCTCGGCCTCGGCCCGATCGCCGCCGGTTTCGTGCTCTCCGCGATGACGCTGAGCTGGCCCGTCACGGCGGCGCTGTCGAACCGGGTCTACACCCGCATCGGCTTCCGCCGCACCGCCGTCCTGGGCATGACCCTCGCCCTCCTGGTCCTGCTCGCCTTCCCCCTCCTGCCCTTCCCCGGCGAGCCCTGGCAGCCCGCGCTGCTCATGCTGCTGCTCGGCGGCGCGCTCGGCTTCTTCCAGCTCCCGCTGATCGTCGGGGTCCAGTCGACCGTCCCCTACGAGGAACGCGGGACGACCACCGCGTCGGTGCTGTTCGTGCGCCAGGTCGGGCAGAGCGTGGGCGCGGCCCTGTTCGGCGCCATCGCCAACGGGGTCCTGGCGGCACGGATCGCCCAGAGCGGGAGCACGGGCGCGGAGACCGGCACCGGCACCGGCACCGGCAGCGACGCGGGCACCGGCGACCTGGACGGCCTCGTCCGCGCCCTGGAGACGCCCGGCGCACTGCCCGAGCCGACCGCGGACTTCCTGCGCCGGGCGGTGGACACCGCCGTCGACTACGTCTACCTGGGGGCGGCCGGGGCTGCGGCCCTCGCCCTCCTCGTCCTGCTCACCATCGCCCCGCGCCGCTTCCCGGTCCTGAAGGAACACGAGCCATCCGAGGCCCCGGACTGAGAAGGATTTTGCGGTTTCCGCAACATCGCTGGGCGCGGGGGAGCACCCGCTCCGAGCATGGGCCGCAAGCCGTTTCCGCGGCGCCTCTCCGGCAGAAGGCGGGCCCATGACGACCACGACATCCCCCACGACTCCCCCCGTCGCGCTGAGCGCGCGCCGGCGCTGGACGGTGCTCGCCGTCTGCGCGCTGAGCATGTTCCTCGTCGGCCTCGACACCACCATCGTCAACGTGGGCCTGCCCGCGATCGGCGAGGGCCTGGACGCGGGCCCCCGCAGCCTCGCGTGGGTCGTGGACGCGTACACCATCGTCCTCGCCGGCCTGCTCGTCGTCTCCGGTGCGCTGGCCGACCGCTTCGGCCGGCGCCGCGTTTTCCGCTGCGGCCTCGTGGTCTTCGGCCTGGCGTCCCTGGCCTGCGCGCTGGCGCCGTCCCTGGGAGTCCTGGTCGCGGCACGGGCGCTGCAGGGCGTCGGGGCGTCGATGCTGAGCCCGGTGGCGCTGGCGATCGTGGTGAGCGCCATGCCCGACCCGCGGGAGCGTGCGCGGGCGATCGGCATCTGGGCCTCGGTGTTCGGCCTGAGCATGGCGGCCGGCCCGGTCACCGGCGGGGCGCTGATCGCCGCGTTCGGGTGGCGCTCGGTGTTCTGGGTCAACGTGCCGGTCGTCGCGGCCGCCCTACTGCTGGTCGCCGCCTTCGTACCGGAGTCGTACGGGCAGCGCACCCGGCGGCTCGATCCGCCCGGCCAGCTCCTCCTCATGGCGGCCCTGGCCTTGTCCGTAGGCGTCCTCATCGAAGGCCCCCGCATCGGCTGGACCTCACCGGCGGCCCTGACCGGCTACGTCCTGGCGGCAGCGGCGACAGCCGGATTCGTCCTCGTCGAACTGCGCCGCCCGGAACCCCTGATGGACCTCGCCCTCTTCCGCAGACCCCGCTTCGCGACGGCGGTGCTCGGGGCGGTCGCGGTCTTCACGGCCCTGAACACGACCCTCCTGCTCAACACGCTCTACCTCCAGCACACCCGCGGCTGGACCCCCCTCGCGGCGGGCGCGGCAACCCTGCCCATGGCGCTCGGCGCCACGCTCTGCGCCCCCTGGTCCGGCCGGCTCGTCGGCCGCATCGGCCCCCGCCGCCCGCTCCTCCTCGCCGGCGGTTTCACCGCGGTGGGCGGCCTGTGCCTGGTGAACCTCGGCCCGGACACCGGTGTCGCGCTGCTCCTGACGGCCTACCTGCTCATCGGCATCGGTTTCGGCTTCGCCAACGCCCCGCTCACCACCACCGCCGTCGCCGGCCTCCCCCCGTCCCGGGCGGGCGTGGCCGGCGCCATCACCTCCACCGCCCGCCAACTCGGCTCGGCCGTCGGCATCGCCATAGCCGTCGCCCTCACCACCGCCACCGGCGCGCCCGACCTCCCCCAGGCCTCCCGCCCCGGCTGGCTCCTGGTGACGGCCTGCGGCCTGTTCCTCCTGCTGACGGCCAAGGCCGCGGGAGCGGGGTCGGCCGCGGGAGCGGGGTCGGGGACGCGGCCGGACAAGGCCTAGGGGACGCCCTAGGTGTATTGCCCAGTGAGGTTGGGGACGCGGCTGGCGGGTGGTTTGCCTGCGAGTGCGGTGTGTCCGCGGTGGTGATTGTAGGTGTGCAGCCAGTCGGGGAAGGCGTCGCGTCGTTCCTGCTCTGATCGGTAGGGGCGGGCGTAGGCCCACTCCTCCAGCAGGGTCCGGTTCAGCCGTTCGACCTTGCCGTTGGTCTGGGGCCGGTAGGGCCGGGTTCGCTTGTGGGTGATCCCGGCCGCTGCCAGTGCGTCGCGCCAGGTGTGGGACTTGTAGCAGGCGCCGTTGTCGGTCAGGATCCGCTCGACGGTGATCCCGTACGAGGCGAAGAACGTCTGGGCTCGGGTCCAGAAGCCGGTCGCGGTCTCCTTCTTCTCGTCGGTGAGGATCTCTGAGTAGGCGAGGCGGGAGTGGTCGTCGACGGCGGTGTGGATGTAGCTGTAGCCGGCGTTCTTGCGGTTCTTGCGGCCGACAGGTCGGCCGAGGGCCTTGTGGCCGCCGCCGTCGGGGATGTTGCCGAGTTTCTTGATGTCGACGTGGACGAGTTCGCCGGGCCGGTCGCGTTCGTAGCGGCGTATGTTCCGGCCGGTGGCGCGGTCCAGGTGTGCGAGGCGGGCCAGGCCGAAGCGGGTCAGGACACGGTGCACGGTCGAGGGCACGAGGTCCAGCAGGTG
>NZ_JBITTJ010000021.1:0-105407 GCF_044541845.1 Streptomyces sp. NPDC085481 | reverse complement strand
CCCGCCCACTCCCCTCCCCCAGCCAGCGAAAACACCCCGACCTGACATACCGTCACTGACACCCACCCACTGACACCCACCCGGCACATCACAGGTGGCCGGTCGCCGGCCGCAGCGGGAAATGGGAGATCCACTACAACCCCCACGACGTACGCCAGATCTGGGTCCGGCTTCCCGACGGCGAACTCACCGAGATCCCGTGGATCCACCGCGACCACGTCCACTGGCCCTTCGACGAACGCACCTGGCAGCACATCCGCACCCAGGCCGCTGACAGCAACCACGGTGACACCGAGCAGTACGAAGCCGGCCTCGCCGACGCCCTCGACCAGCTCATGCGCCGCGTCCACGGCGGCCACGCCACCAAAACGGAGCAGGCCATCATGGCCCGCACCGCCCACATCCCGCTCCCCCCAGCCCGCGATCGGAACCACGACACCGAAGCACCCACCGACAGCCCTGCGCAGCAAGACGCCGAAGGCAACGACGACAGCATCGACGACCTCGACGACCTGCCCGACAACCACGTCAGCCCCGCCCCGGCCGCCGGATTCGGGCTCTACAACGCACACGAGGAAGCTGCCACATGGTGAACCCGAGCCAGACAAGCACGGACAGCACACAAGGCGGCACCGACGACAGCGGCGAGGCCGAGCTGTCCTGGCCCCTGACCACCTGGCAAGGCTGGGACCGCTTCGCCACCACCGACCCGCCCCCCCCTCCGCCCTGGCGACCCGCCCCGCAGCACAGAGGAACGCCTGGCCTACCACTCCGCGTTCGTCACCATCCGTACCCTCGCCACCCAGGTCCGCACCCTGATGATCCTCGGCCGCCACCAGCAGACCACCGCCCGGCCCTCACTGATCGTCACCGGACCCGCCGCAGCAGGGAAAACGACCGCGCTCCTCAACGTCGGCCGCACCTGCCACCTCGCCCACACCCTCAAAAACCCCGCACCGCCCGGATCAGCGCACGCCGCGGTACCCGTCGCGTATGTCCTGGTCCCGCCCGGGTGCGACCGTGAAAACCCTCGTCACCGAATTCGCCCGCTACCTCGGCATCCCCGTCACAGCCCGCATGACCCAGACCCAGATCACCGACGCCGTCTGCCACACACCTACACCCAAGCCGGTGTACAGCTGGTGATGATCGACGAGATCCACCGCCTCAACCCCCGCACCACCACCGGCGCCCAAACCGCCGACCTGATCAAAGACCTCAGCGAGCGCCTCCCCGCCACGTTCGTCTACGCAGGCATCAACGTCACCGACACACCCCTGTTCACCGGCGTGCGAGGCGCCCAACTCGCCGGACGCGCCACCCTCGTCCACTGCGGCCCCCTCCCCGCCCGCCATGGACAGAACGAACCATTTCGCGATGTCATCACCGACATCGAAAACGCCCTCGACCTCCAACTCCCCCGGCACGCCCCCTACCTCCACCAGCGCACCGCCGGCCGTATCGGAAGCCTAACAAGCTCATCCGCCAAGCCGCCATCTGCGACGGCACCGAAAGAATCACCAAAGCGGCCCTCGACGCGGTACGACTCGACCACCTCGCCGAAACCCACCACCGCCCCCGCCGAGGCCGATAGGCCCACCTGCCAGGCAGGCAGAACAGCTCTGACCAGTACAAACACCAGCCGGGCCTTTACACACTAGAACTACCTACAACAAACCCCGCCCCACTCAACACAGAACGCATAACCCCAGCCCACACACCTCGACCAACCTGCTCAAGCCGTCAATTCCACCTCTCAGCAAACCAGCAACACCCCAGGACAGCCACCACCCCGTCTACCAACAAACCCCCCTCCCAGCGTTACCGCCGGCCCGAGATCCGACAGACCAGGGCGTCCGGGGCGAGGGGCATGATGTCGCCCGTGTCCCAGGTCCTGGTCAGGGCGGCAGCATGCGCAGTCGCGGCCGCCTTCCGGTTCCGCGCTGCCTGCCGGGCGCGACGGCCAGAAGAAGAGCAAGGGCGTCGAGATCAGAACGAGGAGCTGTCTTGCAGGACCGACAAGATCTCGCTACTGAATTCGTCGCAGAGTTGCTGAACTTCTCGCCCGTCCCTGCTTGCCCAGAGCTCCATGTCGTCCGAGGACCCCAGGATCACGTCATTACATCTTCGCTCGATTTCGATATTCCGAGTGCCAAAATATCCAAGCCCATACTCGGCAAGTGTTCTGTCGACGCCATCCAGATAAGCCTGACGTTCAGCCTCACCTGAGATCACCGAAAGAGATTGTTGGACGCCCGCATCCTCACCAATCGTCAACTGCCGCACCTTCATGAGAAGGCTCTTGGTTGCACCCTCGCGCATCTCCTCCCAAACTTCGCACAGGTTGATCCAGGCAGCCAGAACCTCCAGTTGAAGCTCTTGGTTTCCCTCTGCGTAAAGATCATCCTCCTCATCTGCAAAGATTGGGGCCCTCAAAATCTCCTCGACGGCAGCATGCAGCGAGCCATCATAGGCGTTCTTCAGAGCCGATTCACCTGCCCGCAGGACTGCTTTCAGGACCTGACTGTCGACCCCCCACTCTTGTGGCATGGCTAATCCAGTCAACGGCTGCTGAAGACGCCGCAGAGCCAGGATGGCCGCTTTTCGGCGTTGCACGGGCGTCATGCTTCTTACTTCACCAGCAAGACGCTCATCGTTGTACCAGTCCACCAATTTGACCGCCAATTACCGATAGCCCTGAGCCCCAAGGAATTCATTCCAGGTGCCATAATCTCGCCAAATACAGATGGCCTGGCCTGGAACTTTTTGCTTTGACCCCGCTGTCACTGGCCCTGTTTGGACTGCGCCAACCTGCGGCAGGAAGTCTTCACACCCCATGGGAGCAGGGCGGGCGTTACGGTTAGTCGCGCCAGCAATCGGGGTTAGCCCGTTGGACGCAATGTAGTGTACCGCGGTTGTCTCGGCATGAGCCTCCTTCATCCATGGCGATAGCGCCACCATGTTGGGGCGACCTTGCTCATCAGTGGTGGTAATAGATTCCACGTACTCCAACTGTTCGGCTGTCAGTCCCCTCTTACCCGCACCAGACACCACTGCAACAATCGAGCCATCCTGCCGCGACGCCATCGTTACGGCTGTTGTTGTCCAGATGGTCTTGATCTTCCAATAGCCTGTGATCTTGTCGTGGATCTCGTCGGCAAGGAGCTTAGCCATGACAGCGAGCTGCTCCGGAGTGCATTCCGTTGTCTTGCAGTTCGCGAATCCAGAACTACCACCAACCTTGGAACCAAGCGCCTCCCAGAATGGAACGCAGGTATTTCCCGTTCCCTGCCCCCCAGCTGGGTTGCAGTAGGTAACGCCGGTTTCTGGGTCAAGGAGATTTCCACTAGCTGTGCACTGGAACCCCGGAAGCCCTCCAGAGCAAACCTCCTCCGGGGTGAACTCTCCCTGCTCGCTGTTCAGAAGGGCCAGAAGGTACTCGGCTGCGTAGATTACATCCCAGTTATCACCGAGCGTTTTCAACGAGGCCACCGATCAGGTGAGGCCGACGAGACCGAGATGAGGGCCGCAACGCACAAGGCTCCCGTGCCGTTGGGGGAGGTGTTCGAAGTCTCAACCCATCAGCGTAGGAGCCCTGTTGGTTCCCTATCCTGCCGTACTCGACCTCCCGCACCGGCTGGTCGAGTGGGTCACGATGCTCATCGTCACCCGTGAGGGTGACCGGCGGTGCAAACTCCCGCCGCACCAGCGGGCGCTCGTCGCTCTGGTGTACCTACGTCGCCACGACACCCTCGCCCGGATCGCGGCCGGTTTCGGGATATCGGTCGGCACCGTACACGCGTATGTCACCGCCGTGACCGGCCTGCTCGCTGAACGGGCGCCGGGCTTGCTCAAGACACTGCGCGAGCGTGATCCGGAGTTCGTCCTGCTGGACGGGACACTCGCCGAGTGCGACCGCGTCGGCGACAGCCGGGCCGACTACTCGGCCAAGCACCGCCGGCACGGCGTGAACGTCCAGGTCGTCACCGATCCCGCCGGTGAGGTGCTGTGGATCTCGCCCGCACTGCCCGGCCGCACCCACGACCTGACCGCAGCCCGCACCCACCGCATCATCCGGATCTGCGAGCGTCAGGGCGTTCCCGTCCTCGCCGACCGCGCCTACCAAGGCGCCGGCCCCTGGGTCACCACCGGACTCAAACGCCCACCGGGCGGTGAACTCACCCTCACCCAGCGCACCGTCAACCGGGCCCTGGCCGCAGCCCGGGCACCGGTCGAACGCGGCATGGCGCGACTGAAGTCGTGGCAGATCTTCCGCAGATCCCGCATCAGCCCCAACCGCATGACCGTCATCACCAAAGCCGTCCTCACCCTGGAGCGGCAACGCTGAAAACGCTCACGAATTTCCACTTCCCGTCCTCAAACTCGCGCTGGGGTGCCGGCTTGTCAGGTGCGGGCTGGGGATTCTTTCCGCCATTGACGTTCTGGGGTACTTGCGGCTTTTCAATCGACCGAGTACCACCGCCACCACCGCCACTGGAGCTGCCAGCGGAACCTCCGGGGCCCTTCGGCTTTCCGCTGCCGCAGTTCGTCCTGGACGGCTGGTTGCCACGTCCGGGGTTACCTGAGGGTGGTGGGCTCTTGGTCATAGGGGCCCAGACCGTGACTACTGAACTTGAATGCGTCATGTCGGTTGCTGGGATCAGGTGGTCACCGCTTGCGGTTGGAGCTCCACTCGTAGGTTCCTGGTGCCGTCTCGATGACTTCGCGGGGCCAGGTCTGCCGGACCTGTTCCAGGCGCCCGCGGTGCTCCGCGATCCAGTCTCCCTGGGGTCGGGTTCCCAGGACCGCCGTAAGGCGGTCCGGGTCGCTGACCTGGATCGACAGCCAGCCGTCTTCGTGCACGTGGATGTCAAGGCACAGGCCGCGGTCTCCGCCGATGCTGGCTGTTTGGCCCGGTCCTAGGTTGGACAGCTCCTGCTCCCAGGAGTCCAGGTCGTGCTGGAAGAGGTAAAGGTCGAGCCGGGCGTCCACGAAGCTCGCGGAGGCGAGTACGTCCGCGTGCAGGATGTCGTGGCCGGTCAGCGCGCCCGGCTGGGACCGTCCCGTGACGCGCACGACGCAGCGATTCCCGTCCGGATCGGCGAGGTGGATCAGGTCCATCGGAGCGGGTTCCGTCATGAAGTTGCTCGCTTTCGTGCGCTGGTGTGGGCTGCATCGTCTCCTACCGGCGGACGCGTGCTTCTCGCGGGATCGCCGGCCCGGATCAGGCAACGTCGTCGTCTCGATCGATGGCCATGAGGCGGTTCTTCAGCCGGTAGCTGGGGCCGTTGATGGAGATGACGTCGCAGTGGTGGAGGAGGCGGTCGAGGATGGCGGTGGCAAGGACCTCGTCGCCGAACACCTGGCCCCACTCGCTGAAGGTCTTGTTCGAGGTCAGGATGATGAAGCCCCGTACGGTCCGTTCCCCATCGACGGGCCTCCCGCCAAGCTTCCCCTCCCACAAGGGGGTGGCGTCGTGACCGGACCACGAACAGCTCGCCCTGTGCTCACCGGAAGCCCTTGGGGGCGTGGCCCCCACGCGGCTCGCCGACGCCGAGCTCACGGTGTCCCCGCCCCCGCTGTCACCAGTGGGAGTGGAGGCGGGACTACTCGTCCCGTCCGCGCCAGCCAGCAGCGCCGCGCTCTCCCTGTCGGAAAATGGCCCGCCTGAAGTGGCGCGGGACAGGCCTGTCGGACCGGGCACGACGAGCTTGTCGGACACAGCGCACAGAGCCGCCGTCCGCGCTCCTCGTCGACGCGCCCCACCCTCGCGCACAAGCCCCTACGAGAGCTGGGACTACCACCAGATCGGCGTGCGCCAGCCCTTCGCGAACTCCCCCAGGTACGCCTTCATGCTCCGCTCTCAAGTCGGTAACGGAGAAGAACAGAGCTGACCTCACTCGAGTACTCGTCACACTTCTCCAAGAGGTCTCGCCCTTCCTTCAGCTCGAACACACTCTCATTTCCAGAGATCCCCCGAATCATCTCATGACATTGCCGCTCAAGGTCAATGTTACGGGAGCCGAAATACCCTAGACCAAAGGCACGGAGATCGTCAGACATAGCCGAAAGGTACGCCTGCCTTGCAGATTCTCCATCGAATTCCAACTTCGGATTGGTCATCCATTCATCGACGTACTTGGCCACCCCCCTGACCGTACGGATGATCTCGAACACAGTCGATTCATCCATTTCACTCAGGACTTCCTCGAGTGCCATCCAAGCCGTGAGAGTGTCCAGTTGGATTTCCTCGCAGAAATTCGGCGAGAGTTCGTCCCCGAAGAACGGCGCTTCAGCTACCTCAGAAATTGCGGCATGGAGCCCCTGGGTATCTACCGCACCTAGCTCAACTTGCCCGCACTGGACGATTGATTCCACAGCCTGGGGAGGGATACCCCACTCCGCAGGCATCGGGATATGAAGCAGTGGAGCCTGAAGCCGCCGCAAGGCAATGGCTGCAGCCTCATACCTCTGAGACTGCCCCATTTCGCCTACCTGCTGGACCAGCAGCTCGTCTCGCGCCCAATCCATCTGTACGCTCTCCCTCTACTCCCCGTGCTCTACGTACCTTGACCACGCCTGATAGTCGCCCCAGAAGTACTGAGCTTGGCCTGGGATCTTCTTCTTCGTCGCAATAGTAATCGGGCCGTACATCGTAGCACCCACCTTCTGGACGAGTTCATTGCACCCCTCTGGCGAACAGGCATTTAGATAGGCAGCTCCAGCGAGTGGCCGCAGATCATTCTCCGCCATATAGATGACCGCGTTCCTCTCCGCGTGAGTATCTGGGATGTTTGTCGCAAGAACCATATTAGGCCGGCCGAACTCATCGTGCGTGGTCAGGGATTGGACATGCTCCACTGACGCAGACTCCAGACCCCTTCCAGACCCCGAGACAACTGCCACCACTGACCCATCCCGTCTCGCAGCAAAGGTCACCGCTGTCACCTTGAACCACTCCCTCACCTTGAACCAAGGGATCTTTCCATGGATCTCATCAGCGAGCGCTTTAGCACGATTCGCAAGGTCTTGAAGGGTTACAAGCCTCAGGTTTCCAGAACTTGACGGCAGCACATCAGAAAGGGGCACACAGGTGTTTCCAACTCCTTACCCACCGGCAGGATTGCAGTATGTGACGCCCGTCTCGGGATCGAGGAGATTTCCACCTGCTGTGCACTGAAACCCCAGAAGACCTCCGGAACAGACTTCTTCCGGGGAGAATTCCTCCTGCTCACCATTAAGAAGAGACAGGAGGCACTGGGCGGCGAAAATGACTTCCCAGCCGTCCCCGATTTCCCACTTGCCGTCCTTGAATTCAGGCTTGGGCGCTTCCCGTTCTGGTGCAGGCTTGGGATTCTTTCCACCGTTGACGTTCTGAGGCACTTGCGGCTTTTCAATCGACCGAGTGCCACCGCCGCTACCGCCGCCGCTACCGGAGCTGGAGGTGCCAGCCGAACCTCCAGGACCCTTCGGCTTCCCCTTGCTGCAGTTGGTCCTGCATTGCTGGCCTCCGCCTCGCCCACGGTCACCGGCCGAAGGAGGACTGCTAGCTTGATCTTTAACCTCGGGCGTCGAACGGCCTCTCGTACTTGATCACCCGGTCTGGTAACTGCCGTACGTGCAGGCGGCCTTCGGCTGAGCATGTGCTCCGACCAAGGAACACACACGCTCAGCACGAAGGCCGTGGGGATGAGTCTGCTGCATCAAGCTGGCCGGCAGGATCCGTTCGAGGAACTGTCACGCTTCCGGGGCGAGTTCTACTCCTGCCTGACCAGACGTGCGGACGCTCTGTTCGAGCTGGCCGACGCCGTGCTGTGTGCGGACGGCCCGGTCCGGTCGCTGGTGGAGCTGTCGCTGGTGGGCGAACACCGTCGTGGGCATGGCGGGCTCTACGACGCCTTGGCCGCCGGCCGGGTGGAGGTGGCCCGGCTGCGTCGGGCACTGGCCACAGTGCCTTTGCCACGGGCGGCGGACGGGCGGCTGGTGCTGGCCGCCGACATCACCTGCTGGCTGCGGCCCGACGCGCACACCTCACCACAACGGATCCTGTGCCACACCTACGGACGCGGCAAGGACCAGCACATTCCCGTCCCCGGCTGGCCGTACTCGGTGATCTGCGCGCTGGAGACGGGCCGCAGCTCGTGGACCGCTCCGTTGGATGCACTGCGTCTCGCACCGGGTGACGACGCCGCCACGGTCACCGCTGGGCAGATGCGTGAACTGCTCGAGCGGCTCGTCAGCGCCGGGCAGTGGCGAGGCGGCGACCCGGACATCCTGATCGTGGTGGACGCCGGTTACGACGTGCCCCGCCTGGCCTTCCTGCTCAGGGATCTGCCGGTGCAGGTGCTGGGCCGGATGCGCTCGGACCGCGTCCTGCGCCGGGTGGCACCACCCCGTGAGCCCGGCACCCGGGGCCGTCCGCCCCGCCACGGTGGCGAGTTCGTGTTCGGCGACCCCGCCACCTGGAACACCCCTGACGCGGCGACCGTGACGGAGACCCGCCTCTACGGTGTCGCAGCCGCCCGGGCCTGGGACCGGCTCCACCCGAGGCTGACCCATCGCTCCGCCTGGACCGCCCAGCTGGGTGCGCTGCCGGTGATCGAGGGCACCGTGATCCTCCTGAAGGTCGAGCGCCTGCCCATCGGCGCCACCCCCAAGCCGGTATGGCTGTGGTGGTCGGGCACCGACGCCACCGCCGCCCAGGTCGACCTGCTCTGGCAAGCCTTCCTACGGCGCTTCGACATCGAGCACACCTTCCGCCTGTTCAAGCAGACCCTGGGCTGGACCTGTCCGAAGATCCGAACCCCGGAGGCCGCCGACCGCTGGACCTGGCTGATCCTCGCGGCCTTCACCCAGCTCCGGCTCGCCCGCCCGCTCGCCGCCGACCTTCGCCGGCCGTGGGAGAAACCGGCCCCCGACCGACAGACTCACCCCTGCCCGAGTCCGCCGCGACTTCCGGCACCTCCGACCGAAGACCGCCTGTCCCGCCGGAGCACCGAAATCCTCCCGCCCCGGTCCCGGACGACCACCCGGACGCAAGAACACCCGGCCGACCCCACGCCACGACGTCCACACAGTCCGCAAAACGGGCATCACGAAACCGAAAGCGAAGAAGTCCACTTCTCCTCGCCCACGCCGCACAAGTTAAAGATCAAGCTAGCCGGATACCTCGGCGCCCAAGCGACGACAAGCACCGGATCAGCTACAAATACGTCAACGATGGCCGATGCCCAGCTAACACGCGAGAAGAGAGACCTCGCGAACCCCCAGCCTCCACGTGTACTGACGCCCCGAGCCGACGTGTGTACCTGACCAGAACCCTTCCTCTTGAATACGGTCCGAGTCTTGGTTCCCAGGCTCATGTGCCCGGTGGGGTCCACGTTGCTGAGCGGGTTGGCCGACCCGTAGCCATATCGATTCGTCTGCGCTGAGGGGGTCGGTTCGAGCTGCCAGGTGTCGCGGGAGGTGAAGTTGCCGGTGCCGGGCTGGTACCAGCGGGCGGCCATGTTGACCTCGCCGGTGGCGTCGTCAGTCCAGCCGGACTGATAGCCGAGGGCGGGGTTGGTGCCGGTGGTCGCGGTGGTCTTGCCGAAGGGGTCGTAGGCGCGGGATGCCTGGACGGTGGTGCCGTCGGAGCTCAGGCTGGCGATGAGGTCGGTGTGCTGGTCGGTAACCGCGAGCTGTGCGAGGGCCGTGTTCGTCTTGGGTGTGCTGGCGAGAAGTGCACCGCCAGGAGTGCGTGTGTAGGTGGTGGTGTTGTCGGTGGTGAGGTTGTTGGAGCCGCCGTCGTAAGTGAAGGCGGTGCCGCCTGCGGTGAGGACGCGGTCGAGGGAGCCGTAGGTGTAGGTGTTGGGTCCGTTGGTGATGGTGCATTCGAAGGCGTCGGAGGTGACGGTTCGAGTGGTGCCGTTTGTGGTGACGGAGTCGGTGGTGCCGCGGGCTGTGTAGGTGTAGCTGTCGGTACCCCAGGTCTCCAGGCGGTTGCGGGCGTCATAGACCGCGCTGGTGGTGCCTTGCTGGATAAGGTTGCCGGCCTTGTCCCAGACGTAGGGGATGGTGCTAGTGCCGTTGGTCCAGGAGTCCATACGGCCGGCGAGGTCGTATGTGTAGGTGTTGGTTGAGGCGCCTGCGGTGCCGGTGGTGGTCTTCTTCGTCTGGTGGTCGGCGTCGTCATAGCTGTAGGTGATGCCGGTGACCGGCGCGCCCGTTCCGGTGTTGGTGACGGTGTCGGAGGTCAGGCGGCCGAGGTCGTCGTAGCCGTAGCTGCGCTGCGCGCCGACGCTGAACTGTCCGTCTGCACCAGGCCGGGCGTACCGCTCGAGGGTCGGCCGGCCGGCAGCGTCGAATTCGTAGCGGACCTGCGTGCCGGTGAGAGGGTCGTTGGCGGCATCGAGGCGCCCGGCCGGGTCGTAGGTGTAGGCGGTGCGGCCGGCGGCGTCGGTGCGCGCGGTCATGGCGCCGTCGGCGTCGTAGGTGTACTGAGTCTCGCCGGAGGGCCCCTGGGCGTGCAGGAGCTGGCCGCGGGCGTTGTAGGTGTAGGTGTTGGGGGCCTTGCCGCTGGTGGTGGCGGCGCTGGTGAGGCGTCCGTCCAGGTCGTACGTCAGACTGCGGGGCTCAGTCGCGGCTGCGGCGCCGGTGCCGGTTTCGGCGGTGAGGTTGCCAAGGCCGTCGTAGGTGCGCTGGCGCGTGACGTTGCCAGGGAGCAGTTCAGTGACTTCCTGTCCGGCGGCGTCGTATGTGGTGGTCCAGGTGCGGTCGCCCAGCGCCGGGTGCTGCGGCGTGATGGGTTCGGTGGTGGATTCGGGCAGGTTCCACGCGTTGAAGGAGTAGGTGGTGGTGTTGCCGCGGCCGTCGGTGAGGCGCGTGCGGTTGCCGTTCGCGTCGTAGCCGAACGAGGTGGTGATCTGGTCGGTGGCCGAGAGCTTCTCGGTCTGGCGGGTCGTCGAAGTCGAAGGACCGCAGGGACTTCTCTCGTGGGAAGCCCGCTGCCTTGATCCGCCTCTCCGACCTGCGGCGGGCCCGGTCATCGCACTCGGCCATCAGCAGTTCGGCGAGGAAGCCGCGGTAGGTCATCTGGTCCTAGATCGCCCGGTCGGCGATGTCGGAGAACTCCGAACATCGACCCGGCCACCATCCACACCCTCGCCAGCTGCGAATGGATCAAGAAGAGCCAGCCGCTCTGCCTAATCGGCGACTCTGGCACCGGCAAGTCTCACATGCTCATCGCGCTGGGCACCGAGGCCGCGATGAAGGGCTACCGCGTCCGCTACACGCTCGCCACGAAGCTGGTCAACGAGCGGGTGGAGGCTGCGGACGAGAAGCAGCTGAACAAGACCATCGCCCGCTACGGCCGCGTCGATCTCCTCTGCATCGACGAACTCGGCTACATGGAACTCGACCGCCACGGCGCCGAACTCCTCTTCCAGGTCCTGACCGAACGCGAGGAGAAGAACAGCGTCGCCATCGCCTCCAACGAGTCGTTCGGAGGCTGGACCAAGACGTTCACCGACCCCCGGCTCTGCGCGGCCATCGTCGACCGGCTGACCTTCAACGGCACCATCATCGCGACCGGCACCGACTCCTACCGCCTCGCCAGCCCGAGCCCGAGCTGAGGAACCCGCCAAGACTGGCTGAGGCCGACTGTTGTCGATCTTGACGTGGCTGACGAGCGTGAAGTCAGATGCGGTGAGAGATCGGCATCGACAAGCGGCACAGCCGCAGGGGGTTTGGCGTGTTCATCGCGGAAGAGGGCGTTTTCGATCCTGATGAGATGCTGAGCCTCTACGACTCGGTCGGCTGGGAGGGCTACACCGCCGACGTCGACAAGCTCTGCCGCGGCCTGCGGAACTCTCACCTCGTCATCGCCGCACGAGACGGTTCAGGAACGCTCCTCGGGCTGGCCCGGACGGTCTCCGACGACGAGCACATCTGCTACGTCCAGGACGTCGTGGTCAACCCGGCGCATCACCGGCAGGGCGTCGGCCGGGCCCTAGTCGAGCACCTCATGCAGCGCTACTCGCACTGCCGCTTCTTCCTCCTCTCCACAGACCACGAGTTGTCACCGGAAGGCAAGCGCAATCACGCGTTCTACCGGAGCCTTGGCTTCCTGTCCTACGAGGAGAAGCAGATGGCTGGCTTCGGACTGCCCAGGAACCGCCCTGACCTGCGTGACATGACGCCATAAAGATCCCCCCTCCCGGCCGCAGCACGGACATGGCCCCCCTCACTGACGAACCCCATCCCGGTGATGAGTGCCGGCCGTGACACGTCCCAGACGCGACCGTGCCGTCATTTCTCGGTTCTGGCACAGATCTTGGGGAGCAGTCGCGGAGCGTTACCTCGGTGTTCGATTGTGAGGAGCCGGCTCGTGCGAGACGGCGTGCGCCATGTCGCTGACAGCCGGAAGTGACGCTCCCTCAGGTTCCTCTCGTTCGCCGCTGTGGTTGGCAGTGGACGGTGATGGTGCTGGTCATGCAGACCAACGCACGGCTCTGGAGCCCGCTGGTGTTCGAGGAGATCGCCGATGTGGAGGTCGAAGCGGTTACGGCCGCCTTCGGCACGATCGAAGTAGTGGCGAGAGGTCACGCAGGCGGCGCTTCATGCCCGGGCTGCGGCCGCTTCTCGGACCGAGTCCACGACCGTTACCAGCGCAGGCTGAGGGACCTTCCTCTGGCTGACCAGGGCCTTGTGATCCGGCTGACGGTCAGGCGCTTCATCTGCGGGTCGGGCGACTGCCCACGCCGGACGTTCGCCGAGCCGTTCCCCCGGCTGACTGTCCCTCACTCACGGTTCACCTCGCGGCTCAACCGGGCCCTGGAACGGGTGGGGCTCGCCCTGGCGGGGCGGGCTGGCGCTCGGCTGGCGGCCCAGCTGGGCTTCGGTGCGGGACGGATGGCCTTGTTACGCAGGGTCATGGCACTGGCCGACCCGCGGTTCAGCACTCCGCGGGTACTGGGCGTGGACGACTTCGCGCTCCGTCGCGGCCAGACCTACTCCACCGTGCTGACCAGCGTCGAAGACCGCCGCGTGGTCGATGTTCTCCCAACGCGAGAATCCGGGCCACTGGCCGACTGGCTGGACCGCCACCCCGGCGTGGAGATCATCTGTCGGGATCGGGCAGGCGCCCACGCCGAGGGCGCCCGACGAGGAGCCCCCGATGCTCTGCAGGTCGTTGACCGGTTCCATCTGTGGCAGGGCCTCGGCCGGGCGGTAGAGACCTGCGTCGCCGCTCACCGCGACTGCCTGCGTACCCCGACACCCAGCGGCGTGCTGCCGCAGGACAACCCACCAGCTTCCGATCGGCCGCAGGACGACTCGGAGCCCGTCGGCCGACGGGCTGAGCGAAAGAAGGCAGCACACGCTCTCGTCCACGAGATGCTCGCCCAAGGCCACTCACGCCGGGCGATCGCCCGGCACCTGGGCTGGGGCCTCAACACCGTCCTCCGGTACGCGAACGCCTCACGCTGGCAGGACACCATCCGCGAGAACCGGCCCCGGCCCAGCAGACTCGATCCTACAAGCCCTACCTCGAACGACGATTCACCGAGGGATGCACCAGCGTCACCCAACTCCACGGCGAACTGGTCGCCGAGCAGGCTCCCGTCACCTACGGCATGGTCCGAGCCACATCGCCACGTTGCGCAGGGACCCGTCCGCCGCACCGCCACGGCCAGCGACCGTACGGCAGGTGACCGGCTGGCTCACCCGCCACCCCGCCACCCTGAATGAGGAGGACCGCATCGGCCTCAAGGACCTTTTGACCCGTTGTCCGGAACTGGACACGGCTGCCGGACATGTCCGCGACTTCGGCGAGATGCTCACCGACCGCCTCGGCGCCACGCTCCCTGCCTGGATCGACGCAGTCGAAGCCAGCCGGCTGCCCGGGCTCACTGGCTTCGCGCTCCACCTGCGGCGAGACCTCGACGCCGTGATCGCTGGCCTCACCTTGGACTGGAGCTCGGGCAGCGTCGAGGGAGCCGTGAACCGCATCAAGAAGATCAAGAGACAGCTCTACGGCCGAGCCAGCTTCCACCTGCTCCGGAAGATGATCCTGCTGCAGTAGTGCCTCGCAGTGGCTATTCGAGGTGCGACTCCCGGTACCTTTCCTCAGGCTGTTCCTCCCAGTGAAAGCGGGCAGCCACGTCCGGCTGCGCGACTTGCAGGACAGGGAGAGGCGGCAGCGATGTCATGCTTTGGCATCGGGCATGCCGCTGGTGACGACGATCGCCGCCACGTCGCCGGTCTTCGTGCGGCCCAACCAGACGACGCCGCCCGACTCAGCCCCGAACGTGACCAGATCGGCTTGCTGCGACTCATCGCGTACCCGTTCGCACCCGTCGGCCAGCTGCTCAGAATCGCGCGGGGCAGGGACCCCGTCTATGAACGTGCGAAACGGTGCAGACAAGGTCGTCCACGCGCCTGCATCGGCGAAGCAGCCGACATTAGCATCGGAGAAGAAGCGGGGCTCCTCGCCCGGCTGAAGCCGGGCGATGTCGTCCTCGACACTCAGGCCCATCTCCCATCCGACGACAGGGTCGTCGCTGATGCACAGGCGCGTCGCGGCGCACTCAACACCGTCGACGTGCTCGCCCATGAACTCGTACGGGCCTGCCGTCCACGCGATCACTACCCGGTAGACGCCCGGGGGAATGCGCACCGCCAGCTCCCGCGGGGGCTTGGTCGGCAGCCCCCTCTGGTACTCCCAGACCTGGTCGTCGGGCCATGGCGCATCGACGACAAGCCGGCCGCTCGGTACGCGGATCGTCGTCAGCTCCTCGATGCCCGTCACGACTACCGGCGTCATCGGATCGTCGTACACCGTCCCAAGGTGAGCACCGGGCGTGAAAGCCGCCTCCAAGTACCAGGTGGCCTCAGGCCCAGCTGCCAGCCGCGCGTCCCTGACCCACTCCATGTCTCACTCCCTCCTCGCCACCCGGCCGGGCGGTCAACCGAAAGCTACGTGGACCCGCTGACATCGGCACTTCTTGCATCGTCGCAATCCGTGATCGCTCCCCAAGATCTGTGCCAGAACCTTGTTTTGAAGTCACCGAGGGGCTTGCGGTCGGACGGTGGGGTGTGCTTCTGCCCCTGGGGGCCTTATGGGGACGTCGCAGTCGAAGGTCGATCTGTACGCAGCGATCCGCCGTGACCACCGCGGTGGCATGTCGCAGCGGGCTTTGCAGCGCAAGCACGTCACCTGGCGGACGGCGCGGCGGGCGCTCGACGGTCAGTGGCCGGAGCCTCGCAGGCAGCATCGACGCCGGGAGTCCCGGCTGGATCCTTACAAGCCGCTGATCGACGAGATCCTTCGAGCGGACTTGGACGCGCCGTCCAAGCAGCGGCACACCACCCAACGGATCTTCGATCGTCTCGTGGACGAGCACGGTGCAGATGACATCTCGTACCCCATGGTCCGAACCTATGTGAAGGACCGTCGACCGCAGGTCAGGCGGGACGCGGGGATCGGTCCGCAGGCGATGTTCGTGCCGCAGACCCACCTGCCGGGGGCTGAGGCCGAGGTCCACTTCGGTGAGGTCCATGTGGTCCTGGCCGGTGAGACGACCCGGCTCTACCTGTTCTCGCTGAGACTGTCGTACTCCGGCAAGGCAGTGCACCGGGTGTTCGCCACCGCAGGTCAGGAAGCCTTCTTCGAAGGTCACGTGCATGCGTTTCGGGTCATGGGCGGCATTCCGCGCAGGCACATCCGCTACGACAACCTGCGGGCTGCGGTCGAGCGGGTGCTGGGCTTCTACCGGGGCCGGGTGGAGGCAGACCGTTGCACGGCGTTCCGCTCGCACTGGGGCGTTGAGGCGTTCTACTGCCGGCCTGGTATCGAGGGCGCCCACGAGAAGAGCGGTGTCGAGGGGCAGATCGGCTACTTCCGCCGCAACCACTTCGTTCCCGTTCCTGAGGTCGCCTCGCTCACCGAGCTGAACGAGATGGTCGACCGGTGGGACCAGGACGACGAGGCACGACGGCTGCGAGACCGCACCCGCACCATCGGCGACTACTTCGCGGCCGAACAGCACCTGCTGGCGCCCTTGCCGACCGAGCCGTTCGAGACGGGGCGCTGGTTCACCCCGAGGGTCGACCGGTTCAGCCAGATCAGCGTCCGCCGGCAATGTCTACTCAGTGCCGGCCCCCTTCATCGGCCGCCAGCTGCGGGTGCTGCTGCACGCCAACGACCTGATCGTCTATGACGGCCGCAACATGGTCACCCCGCACGAGCGTCTCGGCGGCCGGAACGGCTCCCGCCTGGTCCTGGACCACTATCAGGAAGCGTTGTTGCGCAAGCCGGGTGCCCTCCCCGGTTCGACCGCGCTGGAGCAGGGCCCGTTCCGCGGGTCGCTTCACCCCTGTCCACGACAAGTGGTGGTCCGCGGCGAAGGCCGCCCCCGGCGACGCCGCCGGTACCCGGGCGTTGATCGACGTGCTGCTGCTGGCCCGGCACATGGACCACGAGCAGGTCGTCGCCGGGCTGGCAGCCGCCCACCGGGCGGGGGCCCTGACCACCGATGCGGTCGCCCTGGAAGCCCGCAAACTCGCCGAATCGGACGCGGAACCGGCGCCGCCGGCCCGCCCCGGGACAGCGCGGGCGGCGACGAAGAACGAGGGGCCGACCGCGTCGGTGACCTTCCTCGCCGACTGGCGTCTGTCTCACCTCCCGCCCGACACCCGGCCGCTTCCCTCGGTGGCCCACTACGACCAGCTCCTGCAACGGCCTGGCCGCACGGCCGGCGAGAAAGAAGGATCATGACGCGCAAGCGCGAGCTAACGAAAGAAGCCGCCACCACTTCCATCGACCAGGCATGCCGCATGCTGCGGCTGCCCACCATCCACCAGCAGTTCAAGGACCAGGCCGACAGCGCTGCCCGCGAGCAGATGTCCTACCGGGCCCTTCCTCGCCGAACTGCTGATGGCCGAGTGCGACGACCGGGCCCGGCGCCGGTCCGAACGCCGCATCCGGGCCGCGGCCTTCCCCCGCGAGAAGAGCCTGCGGGCCTTCGACTTCGACGCCAACCCCAACGTCGACCCGGCCACCGTCAACCCGCTCGCGACCTGCGAGTGGGTCAAGAAGGGCGACCGCTCTGCCTGATCGGCGACTGCGGCACGGGCAAGTCCCACCTGCTGATCGCCCTGGGCACCGAGGCCGCCATGCAGGTCTTCCGCGTCCGCTACGTACTGGCCACCAAACTCGTCAACGAGCTGGTCGAGGCCGCCGACGTGCCCGACGAGAAGCAGCTGTCCAAGACAATCGCCCGCTACGGCCGCGTCGGCCTCCTCTGCATCGACGAACTCCGATAGATGGAACTCGACCGCCGAGGCGCTGAACTGCTGTTCCAGGTCCTGACCGAACGTGAGGAGAAGAACAGCGTCGCCATCGCCTCCAACGAGTCCTTCAGCGGCTGGACGAAGACCTTCACTGACCCCCGGCTCTGCGCGGCCATCGCCGACCGGCTCACCTTCAACGGCGCGATCATCCAGACCGGCACCGAGTCCTACCGCCTCGCCCACTCCAAAGCCCTGGCCGAGCAGGCCGCCACCAGCTGAACCGGGCCCCACACGGGAGGGGCCGCCCGACAGCCAGCCGAAACCCAGAGCCGGTATGGCCGGTCAAGGGTGACCGAAGGTCATCGCCGCAGGCGACGCCGGAAGCGCCCTCGACGGGACGTGCCGGCTCTCATCATGAGCAGGCGGGCGGCCCCGGCCGTCCGCACGCCAGTCCCCCCTCGCGCTGCGGCAGCCCCGACGGGCTGCCGCAACACAGCTCCCTTCAGAGTCCCCGCCTATGACGCTCACCCGGTGCCTCACACCATGGCGGCCTCACTGCTCGGCGGTTGCTTCAAGGCGCTCGGTCGGTCCGGCAAAAGCCAGATACAAGGACCGAGAACTGAGAAGCCAACGGCCCTCGACCTTGAGGAACGTGTCCTCGTAGTGACCGACCTGCGTCGGGGCCCGCGGGGGCACGAAACCACCGGCATGTCCGTCGACACGGTACGTCGTGAAGTAGGTGGTCGCGGTGGCCGTCGACGCCGATGTGACGGTGACCAGGATGTTCGTGCATATCCGACGCGAGAGCCGGTCCGCGGGCCGACCAGCGAAATACGATCGAAGTGCGTCACGGCCCTCAATCCGGCGGTCGCCTTCCGCCCACTCCCAAACCCCGACATCCGTGAAGAGATCGGCCACGTCGCCCGGATCACCGAGGTCGAGCTTGTGGACAAACTCGACGATGAGGCGTTCGCACGCTCGCTCGGCAAAGAGACGGTCTGTGGGATCCAGCGCTTCAGTAACCATCCCCATGTCGTATCAGAATGATCAAGGGCACCGCGACAGCTTTGTTGACGCCGCACCCATCCGAGCGCCTGCGTCTTGCTGCCCCAGTGACATCGATTCTCATCGACATTGATCACGGAAGAACGGCGCGAGTGACTCCCGAACCCGCCCCGAAACGACATCCCTGGAGAGTGACACAGCCAGCCAACCCGAAGGCGGACGAGCAGGAAGTCCTGGCCGACATACTCACCCAGGACGCCGATCCGCCGACCACCCACCCCGGACAGACCGGCATCCGCGACAAAGGCCACGTCTCCAAACACCTCATGGCCGACCACGGCCTGACCCTGCTGCGGCCGAGCTACCGCAACAAGAAACCCCGGCCCGGCGAACACTGCTCAAGCCGATCCGGCAGCCGATCGAGCCGGTCAACGACACCCTCAAAGGCCAGCCGAACCTCGAACACCACCGAGCCACAACCCCAACCGGAGTCCTGACCCGCGTCGGACAACGCATCCCCACCCTGACCACAGCGATCCGGCACAACCGAGCCAACAACACAGCCAGCACACGATCACTCATCACCTACGACCACCGACGAAGACATCGAACCTACTCGTCTAGGTGACCGGCTCGGCTACACGCTGACGATCCGCCACCTTCCACCGAGAACCACAGGCCAACACCACGCCGCCTCGACTGCAGCTACGGCTGCGACTGCAGCTGCGGCTGCGGCTGCGGCTGCGGCTGCGGCTGCGGCTGCGGCACAGCGGCGACGGGCGACAGCCCGCCGAGACAGCCGTACTCGCACAGGGCCCCGGCCCGCTACGCACACCAGCATGAGCAGCACGCCGGCGGTCCTGAAGCGCACCGGGCGTCCACCGTGTTGGCGGAACTCGGCGGCGGCGTTCGCGTGTTGAAGCGGGTGGTCTCGTCGCTTGGCAACGAGCGTTTCCGAAGCGCTTCGACCGGGCCGACTGGGTAGCCGGGGGGGCAGTGGCGGTTCAGTTGTCGACGAAGGTGATGCTGGTGGCGTCGTAGCGGGTGCCCGCGATCTGCTCGCGCGGAGCGGCGGCCTCGATCGCGGCGAGGTCCTCGGCGGACAGTTCCAGGGCCAGGGCCGCGAGGTTCTCCTCCAGGTAGCGCTGCCGCCGCGTGCCGGGGATCGGCACCACGTCCTCGCCCCGGTGCTGTACCCAGGCCAGGGCCAGCTGGCCGGTGGTGACTGCCTTGGCTGCCGCGAGCTCGTCGAGCTTCGCGACGATCGCCAGGTTCCGCTCGAGGTTGCCGTCGGCGAAACGCGGCTGGCTGCGCCGCACATCGCTCTCGGCCAGGGCGTCGACCGAGCTGTAGCGGCCCGTCAGGAAGCCGCGCCCAAGCGGAGAGAACGGGACCAGGCCGATCCCCAGCTCGCGGCAGACCGGGGCGATCTGCGTCTCGAGGTCGCGGGTCCACAGTGACCACTCGCTTTGCAGCGCGGCGATCGGGTGCACCGCGTGCGCCCGCCGGATAGTGCCCGCCCCGGCCTCGGACAGTCCGAGGTGGCGGACCTTCCCGGCCTGCACGAGTTCGGCCATGGCGCCGACGGTCTCCTCGATCGGCACCTGCGGATCGACCCGGTGCTGGTAGTAGAGGTCGATGTGGTCGACCCCGAGCCGGCGCAGCGACGCCTCGCACGCCTGCCGCACGTAGGCGGCGTCCCCGCGTACCCGGGTCGGCTCGCCGAGACGGTTGGCGAAGCCGAACTTCGTGGCCAGCACCACCTCGTCGCGGCGCCCGGCGACGGCTCGTCCGATCAGTTGCTCGTTGTGCCCGGCACCGTAGAAGTCGGCGGTGTCCAGCAAGGTCACCCCGAGGTCGAGAGCGTGGTGCAGCGTCGCGATGGACTGCGCGTCGTCCGAGGCACCGTATCCGTGGCTCATGCCCATGCATCCCAGGCCCTGCGCGGAGACCGGCAGGCTGCCCAGGTGCCGGGTGGGGATGGTCGTCATGCTGCTGCCTCCTGAGCTCGGGAAAGTCTTCAGATCGGGACGCTAGGAGTTGGAGTGCACTCCATGTCAACTGAAGCGTCGCGCCCCGCATCCCGAGACCGAGCCGACCCCCTACCTGAGGCCTGCGCACAACCACCCCTGCGGGTGGCGGCGTGCGCCGGCCGTGTGTGTATCCGTGCGCGCCGACATGTCAGCGGGGGCGCTCCTCCCACCGGGTGCCGGCGAGGGGGGTAACAGCTCCCTTTCACCAGGAACATCCCGATGCCGCACCGGCAAGAACCCTGATGCCTCCCGATTCGGGCTCCGGCTCAACTTCTGTGGTCTGGACCGGTCGCTCAGCCGATCGCGGCCGTCGAGCAAGGAGGTCTACAGGTCGGCGGCTTGTGCCGAGACGGTGCCGGCCCACGGGGCCCAACACCATAGGAGTTGGGCCAGAACCCGAACTTGTCGACATCGCCCCTCCCTCGTCGGCATCACCGTTCTGTGGAACAGGGCGCCTGCCGGACTCTTCGACGAGTGACTTCACTACGGCTCGATAGCGCCAAACCGGGACCCGCGAAAGACGGAGCCGGCCCCACAGACCCGCAATGCCGAGCACGCGGACAGGCCACAGGTCCACGGCCATAGGTCACGGGCTAGCGAAGCGTAGGAGGCGGCGACGCTCGCGAGGGGTGGCGGTGCCGGAGCCGGCGCCGACCGACGACTGGGGCTGGCTGCCGGACGCCAGCGCTCGTGCCCGGTGTCCAAGGCGCGGAGCAGGTTTTCAGGATTCTTCGGACGCACCATCGCGGGGGGACACAGTCGCTCTTCTTCGCCGGTACGCCGCCGCACCTGCGACCGCGAGAAGGAAGGCGGCCACCACGGCCACACCGAGTGCCGTCCGCCCGGAGAACAGTCGGACCAGCACCTCGAGCGCCCCGAGCCCGGCGGTGGCGTAGACCAACGCCCAGCACGCTCCCCCGACGAACAGGGCCAGAAGGTAGCGCGGCAAGGGCATACGCATGCTGCCTGCCAGGAAGTTGGCGGCGGTCTGGAAACCGACGGTCAGGAAGGAGACGGCCACCACCGGAGCGCCCCACCGCTGAATCGCCCGTTCCGCGCGCAGGAACCTGGCCGAGGAGATCCGCCCGGCGAGCCTGCTCCGCCTGGCACCGGCACCGGCGAGCCAACCGACGGCGAACGTCCCTCCGGCGCGCAGCAAAACGATGACATACAAGGCGGCGGCCGTGAGCACGACCCTATCCACGCCGCCTCGCCCTCGGCGTCGGGCCCAGGCCCGCTCCGTCCGTCACCTGTTCTCTCTGACCCGTCCCAGCGGGCCCGCGACGGGTACACGCCTGGTCTGCATGTCTCACCTGTGGTCTGCCTCTGCCGGTTCTCTGTCCCTGCCTGCGTTTGCGCCGTGGCCGCTGCCGCTACCCGAACCTGACGCGGAGCCCGGTCAGCCCCGGGGGTTTGCGGCCGTGCTCTCCCGCCATGCTCGCCAGCATGGCCACATTAACCGAACGCGCGTGCCCCGGTGCACGGCGCTGGGCCCCGGCAAGGATGCGTGGGGTGCCCGCAGTGACGACGGCCCGGGGGGGGCGGGCAGCACGGCGGTCCCGTTGCGCCGGCCTCAGGCGGTGCCCCCTGCGCGGCGGCCATGCCGTGGAGCGGTGAGGATCCGCTGGCCGGTGGCCTCCCGCCGGGGAGTGCCCCTGTCGGGATCCGTAGCCGTGTGCTGTCGACCGGCTGCCGCCCGCCGGGTCATGCGAGCGACGCGCCGCCTCGTCCCCTTATGGCAACCGCGGCTCGCGCACCGCCCACGGTTCGTCCGTGGGATCTCCTCATACTGGCGCTGTTCACGAGATCGGGTTCTGGCTCAACTTCTGTGACGGGTCACCGTAAGTAATCGTCGGGTACCCCATCGCTCGGGGAATCAGCAGCGCCTGTTGGTGCCGTTCACGTGCGTCCGCTGTGGTCTGCCAAGACGTGAAGCGAGCAGGAAACTTGGTGGTAGCCATCCAGGCAGTACGAGATGCTGCCAAAGTCATTGAACGAGACGCCGCGGTTCAGATCGTTGAGGAAGAGCTGGAACGCGACTACCAGCGAGAGCTGTCGCTCGGGCTTGAGCCGATACGCATGGCTGTGTCACATGTAGAGCAGCATGAGCTGGTATGGATCGTTTCATGGACATCTGAGGAGTATCTGCGCACCCGAAACCCGGGCTTCGCGCTGGCCGGGAATGGGCCGTACCTTGTTGACCGCGTCGACGGAAGCCTGCACCAGATCGGTGTCGTCTCCGCAGTAACGGACGCGTGGGAGGCCGACTACCGAGTCCGCATTCGAAGGCAGGTCACGCGGACCGCAGTGGACGATCTGCACGATGAGGTCCGGGCGGTGGCAGGCGCTCGTGGAAGGGTTCATGCCATGCACACCCTTCGCCAAAAAGTGCCAGTGCTCTCCCACGCTCAGATCATCGAGTACGTGACCGCCTTGCAACACGGCGATGCTCCGGCGCACCTCGTAGAGGTCTCCTCCAGGGAGCTGGTGCCACCTACCGACCCGTTTTTGTCCGTGGTGACCATCCGTAGAGCCGAGAATCGTCGAGGTCTCTGACAGCAGCAGCGTCCCTCACGAAGCGAGGAGAACTCGCTTACGCAGCAGCGAGAAGCCAACACGGCCAAACACCTGGCGCTTGAGCATTTGATCCGGTTGACATGGCCTTCGACGACGCCCGAGCTCCAGGGCAGGGTCAAGCCGGCGATGACGGCGTCGCGGTCGCGGTCGCGGTCGACGCTGGCGGCGAGAGGGTGTGGAGGCTGGGCAGGTCGTCCTGCCGGACGGCGTCGAGCCAGTCGGGCAGCCGCTCGCCCTGGCGCTCGGTGAGCATGGTTGCGAAGGAGCGGACGTGCCCGGTGAGGGCGTCGAGTTCGGAGCAGTGCATCCGAACGGCCTTGAGCTGAAGTTGCTCGGTCTCGGTGAGGGTGTCCGGACGGCGGAGGATCCATCCGGCGACGGTCCGGGGCGAGGGCGGCCGAGCGGTCACCGGCTGCGGTGAGGTGCGCCGCTTATCGTGTAGGTAGGCGCGAACGCGCTGGTAGCTGCCCTTGTAGCCGAGTGGCACGATCTCCTCCCACTGCTTCCAGGCGTTGGTGCAGCCTCGCTCCAGCGGTCGTCCAGAGAGAGCTTGTAGTCGTCGAGGACGGAGGGCCGGTTCTGCCACTGACCGGTAAACAGCTCTTCCGGCGTCGTGGCGTCGGCGAGCTGCTTGACGGTGCGGTAGGTCCTCCCGAGCTGACGCTGGACCGAGCGCCTTGCTGTGTCCCGCCGTCAGCAGTGCGTGGACGGCGGCATGCCGGGTCCGATCGGCGGATCGGTGCCCGCGTGGCCAAGGAGAACCGGACGAGTCCGCCGCCGGCACAGCCTCGGGTTCGGGACCGGGACCGGGGGCGGGTTCGGGGACCGTGGGGACCAGAGTGCGGAGGCGGCGACGGTGCTGGGCGACGCTCCGCTCAGCGGCCTCGCTGAGGTTGTGCCAGAGATGCCACCGGTCCGCGACCTGGACGGCCTGCGGTGCACCGGCGGTGGCGCCCTCGGCGAAGAACGGTGCCCGGTCCCGGCATACGACCTCGATGCCGGGCCGATCGGCGAGCCATGCCGCCAGGCTCGATGCCTCCCGGTCGGGCAGCAGGTCGACAGGGCGGCGGGCCTCGACGTCGACAAGAACGGTGCCGTAGTGGCGCCCCTTGCGGGTGGCGTACTCGTCAACGCCGACCACACGCCGGGAAGGGCGTCGACCAGGCGCAGAACGGTGCTCCGGCTGACACAGACCCCGAGCGCGTCAGACGAGCGCCGGCCCGGCCAGCCAGGGCGAGACCGACCGCAGCCAGCGTCGCGCGCAGCCGCTCGGTCCGCTGACCGTGCCGACGGGTCAGGCCGGGTATCTGCTCGGCGAAGGTACGGCGGGTACATCCCGAGTTCCCGCAGGTGAACCGGCGGACCCTCAGCTGAAGAACAACGCTTAGTCCTGCGCTGGGCACATCAGCGGGAAACCGCAGGTAGGAGCCATGAACCCGGTTCGACCAGATCCCGAACGCCTGGCAAGCGGCACCGCTCGCAGTGGATTCCACGTCGACCCGCACTATCGCGATGCTCACGTCCACCGACAGCACCGCAACGTCCGCGATCGACGGGAACAACAGCTCGTTCAACCGGAGCACGATCTCTTCCACTGCCCCGAACTGTCATCCCAACCGCCCTGACCACGGCTCATTTTCGGGCGACTTCGCCTACTGCCCGGAGAAGCTCAGCCGTCACTCAGCGTGGCCGCTTCACGGAAGTCGTGCCAGAACCGAGAGTCGTGAACAAAGCCACCGGGCCGTGCACCGTGGTCATTCACCGATCACGATCCCCTTCCGGTACCCGCTCCGGCCGTGGGAGCCGGGACCTCGCTGCGGCGATCCGAGTCGCAGGGCGCAAGCCTGGCGCCCATACTTGAAGCAGAGTCCGATGCAGGTCACCGGCACCGCGGATGGTGCGGTTCGGGGTCTGCGACAGGCGTGGGCGCGCGGGCGGGCGAAACTCCCCTCTGCCGCCCCGGCGTCCCCTTGCGTGGTACGCCGCCGCAGCGCAACCCGACGGCGGCAGGGCGGCGTGTCCCGTGGCCCGCTGCGCTTTCCAGCCCGCAGCCCAGCACGCAGCCGACCCGGCCCGCGGCTGGCCGGGGGCAACACGGGACGTGCCACCGCCCGCTACCGAAACCTCCGAAAGCGACGCCTCCCGGCAGACCGGCCGACCACGGCGCCCTTCCCGCGGGTCACTCGATCACGAAGGTCATGCAGTAATGAACACATCCAACACGGAACAGCTGCGTGTCGTAGCCGCTATCCCGGTGGGACCGAAGCCAGCCGGTGTGGCGGTGGATGTCCACGACCACGTCTTCGTCACCAACAGCGGCGCCAACACCGTGTCGGTCATCAATTCCTCGACCAACACCGTGAGCGCCACCATCACCGTCGGCTTGCACCCGGAGGGCGTGGCAACCGATCCTCAATTCGGCTTCTGTGTGGCCAACGCCGGCAACAGCACCGTGTCACTGGTCGACAGATTCAATGCCGTCGTCGCCACCGTCGGCGTCGAAGGCCCCTTCAACCCGCCGCCCGGCACGATGAGGGTGGCGGTCGATCACCTTCTCAGTCGCGCCTACGTGACCCACCGCGGCAGCAACAGGGTGGCGATCATCCACATCGGCAACGAGCCTCCCCCCTTCCACGACTTCATCGATGTTCCCGGTCCCCTCGGCGTAGCGGTCGATCCGGCAAGTCACCGCGTCTACGTCACGCAACCCGGTCTGAACAAGGTGTCGGTGATCGACCCCGGAACCCACGGGGTCCTGGCGACCATCCCGGTAGGGCAGCACCCCGCCGGCATCACGGTGGACGCCCCAAGGCGTCGTGCCTATGTCGCCGATTCAGGCTTCTCCACCGTGTCCGTAATCGATATCGCCACCGGCGGCGTATCCGACATCACCGTCGCACCAGGACCCAACGATGTGACGGTCGACTCCCAAGGCAACGCCTACGTCACCCAATCCGGCGGCACGGTGAGCGTGATCGATGCCACGTCCCACACCGTCAGCGCCACCATCCCGGTGGGCGCCCGGCCCCAGGGCCTGGCCTTCGAGCCCCACAGCGGTCGCGTCTATGTCGCCAACAGCGGCGACAACACCGTATCGGCGATCGACCTCGCCGGGAGTTAGGAGCAGACGAGGGCGCAGGCGATGTCGGTGAACGCAAGGACGTCATCGGCCTTGCGTGCGTAGCAGCGGTGCGTGTCGGCGACAGCCGGCGAGGTGGGCCACGGCCCTTTCACTGCCCGGCGGTGGCATCCGAGCCCGCAGGCAGGGGCGTGGTTCCCGTGAGGGGGATGTGACGGCGGATACCCCACTGACCTATCTCTTCTCGGTGCCGGGGGTTAGTGCGGGGTTCGCGCCGTGGAGCATGGTGTGATGGCGCGTACGAGGAATTCGACTCCCGGTTGCCCGTCACCGGCGCTCCACCCTGCCGGATGCAGGCCGATTCCATGACGTGCCACCGCCGCGCCGGATGCCGCTTGTGTCACGCAACACCACAGCAACAGCCCACCGTTGGCGCGGAGGCAGGCCCGGATTCACGCTGAGACATGACCGAGAATCTCATCAAAGGCCATCACAACGATCTCGGTTCTCTGGCGGAACGAGCCGTCGAAATACGGCGCCACCGTGCCCTACGAGCGCCATACCCGAGACGGCAGAATCATTCCGGGCAACATCCTCATCATCGAGTCCGAGAACGTTGTCCACCTTCGCCAAGTCCGACATCATGGACCCCGAACAGGCCGGTGAGGACCGGATCAAGGTGTAGGTACGAGCCGGGGCCACGGCCTTCCGTCGGGGCCGGATCCGCACCGGTGAGGCGACGGGCACCTTCTCGGCGGCGGTGAAGAACATGACACCGCCCGCCATCCTCAACGTGCCGGGCGAGCCGACACCGACATGCGGGCCCTCAGCAAGCAATCGACCTGACGGAACACCAGGCTCCCCCACCGCCTGCCGCGACGCCGGACACGTCGCTGTACGCGGCCCCGGACACGACGACGACACAGCCGGCACCGGCCGCTGCCCGGGCACCAACACTCGACCTGTCGCGCTCAGGCCTTCGGCGGGGCCAGGGTGCTCGCTCGCGCGTGCGAAGCCAAGGCTAGGCTCGTCGGCATGCCGAGCCATGTTCCGTTCAATGAGGCGCTGCTCTCCACCGTGGGCACCCCTAAGCAGGCCAAACTCCTGGACAGCAGTCCACGGTCACGGGTGTGGCGGGTGCAGCTGGCCGACCGACGGCTGGTGATCGTCAAGCAGATCACCGACAGCGGGGACACCGGCGCCGACGCGAGCACGCGCTTCGCGCGGGAGGTCGCCGGGCTGCGCCTGGCCGGGCGGGGCTCGGGGCCCGCCGTGGCTCCTGCATTGCTCGCCACGGACCTGCCCTCGCGGGTGATGGTCCTCGAGTACTTGGACGACCTCGGCAAGACGGACGACTGGATGCCGGGGTACGCCGAGTCGCTCGCCCGGCTGCACGCCCTGACCGGGCCCGCCGACGCGGGGGCGCTACCGGTCTGGTCAGGGCCCACGGCCGCCGACGCGGAGTCCTTCCTCACCCTGGCCAGGGCGCTCGACGTGCCCGTACCGTCCGCGGTTCCCGAGGAACTCGCCGGTCTCCTGGAGCGGTTGGACCCCACCCCGCACCATGCGCTGCTGCACGGCGACCCCTGCCCCGGTAATGATCTGCGCACCGCCGACGGCGTCCGCTTCGTCGACTTCGAGCGGGCCTCGCTCGGCAACGGCCTGATCGAACTCGCCTACTTCCGAATCGGTTTCCCCACCTGCTGGTGTGCCATGTCGGTCACCGCGGCCCCGCTCGCGGAGGTCGAGGACGTCTACCGGACCACCTGGCGCGGCCTCACGGGGAAGGACGTGCCGGGTGACCTCGCCGACGCGTGTGCAGGCTGGCTGATCCAGGGCGACGCGCTCGTCGAACGAGCCCACCGCGGGACGGTCGACCAGCTCGCCCGGGTGCCCACCGAGGACTTCGAGTGGGGCTACGTCTCCGCCCGTGAGCGGCTTGTCCACCGCCTGGGCGTGGTCGCCGACATGACCCGCGACCACGATCACCTGCACGCCGTCGGCCGCCTCAGCTCCTCCTTGGCCGAGCGCCTGCTCGAACGCTGGTCGACGCTGCGTCCGCTCCCCACGCATGACTCCCGCCCTTGGTACTAGGGAGTCCAGGAAATGGATCACGCGCATAAGGTGCCGATACGTAGCCGAGTCACGTGGTCCTCCCATCTTGTCGTTCGATCGAGCTCACCGAGCTGCGGAGTCCTCGACCTGCGCCGGCCCATCTGTTCCGCCCCTCCGGGAGTACCCAGACCAGACCGCCAGCACCTTCGGCCCTGTTGAGGTGCTGCCTTCCGTGGCTTGCATCGGTGTCCTCCGCTTGGCGGCTGTCGCTCCCGCGCTCTAACCGGTGCTCCAGTGCTCCGCGTGCACCTTGGTCTGGTTCCCGCCCGTCCCGTGTGCCTGGTCAGGCGGGGGTGCTGGCCTTGCGCTTCACAACATGCGCTGGACCGAACTGGCCCAGGATTGCGAGCTCTAGCGACGCGTGCTGATCAGAGCCACTCGTCGGTGGCCGCTATGAGGACGGTCGCTGCGTAGCGACCTGCGAGCTTGTCGTAGCGGGTGGCCACCGCGCTGCCTGGTCGGGTTTGTTCAGTAGCGTCGTGCCGCATCTGGCGGAGTGAAGCGTGGTGGTGCGGGACAGCGGGCGGCCCGTGTGACCCTGTGCGTGCGACGGACCGAGTCGTCCAGTTCGCGCAGGGGCACTGTCGACGGTGCGGCTACTCGTACGGGTTCACCGGGGTTTCGGGCGCGCGAGGGACGTCGTTGTGATCCGAGAGTCGTACCGAATTCCACAGCTCCACGAGGTCGAACGGCGGCAGCCGTGACAGCTCCTCACCTGCGGCGGTCATCGCCGTGCGATAGCGCGGACTGCCGAGGACGTCCGTCAGGCCCTCGGCGATCTCGTGTCGCGTCGCCGACAGGCCCAGGGACCGGCCGAGACCACGGCGCGCGAACGCCGCAGCGTTGTAGGGCTGGTCGGCGAGAACGCCCATGGCCAGAACCGGGGTTGCCCCCTGGACTGCGTCCAGGAGGGAGGCCCTGCCTCCGTGCGTCACGAACAGATCGGCTCGGCGCAGGAGTGCCGGCTGCGGGACGTGCTCGGCAACTGTGACGCGGGGGTGCGCGTTCCGTAAGCGTTCCGCCAGGGCACCGGCTGACACGGTCACTTCGCAGTCGATGCCCGACAGGGCTGCCAGGATCTCCCCGTACAGGCCCTCGACCACGGTACGCAGGCCGGGCATCGCGGTGGTCAGGGTGCCGAGGCTCACGTAGACGAGTGGGCGGCCGGACAAAGAGCGGCCCGTTCCGGCCGGGACGCCGGCGGTCCGGTGTTCCGCGAGCGTACGTGGGACCGTGCGCATGCCGGACGGGAAAGTGCCGTAGAACCACGGGACCGGGGCGGGGGTGAGCATGGGCGGAAGAGTCGGCGGTGCCTGCTCGTACTGCTTGTAGAGCGGAGCCAGCGCGGGTGCGACATCGGTGTCCCAGAGGTCGAGGAGCACCGGCCCCAGACCGTTGTCCGCCGCGACCAGCGGCAGATCCAGGATGCGGGCCGCCAGGTGCGCGCCGAGGTCGCTGCATTCCGCGATCACCAAGTCGGGGCGCTTCCGCGTCCACGCGGCGAGCAGGTGTTCGGCCTTGGTCTCGGCCATCTGCGGCCAGAGGTGGGCGAAGACGTACCGGTTGAAGGAGGCATTGCCGGACCGCGTCCACGT
This sequence comes from Streptomyces sp. NPDC085481, assembly GCF_044541845.1. Taxonomy (NCBI): domain Bacteria; kingdom Bacillati; phylum Actinomycetota; class Actinomycetes; order Kitasatosporales; family Streptomycetaceae; genus Streptomyces; species Streptomyces sp. NPDC085481. The sequence continues at coordinate 75,732 of NZ_JBITTJ010000021.1, read as the reverse complement.
CTCGCTCGCGGCCCGCTGGACAGCGGGATCACAGGTCCAGCTCGTTCCAGCTCTGTGGAACTCCATCCCTCGCCGCAGAGCTGCCCGCCGGAACATCTGGGGGCCGTAGAGCACGACGCGGTGTCCCTGGCCGCGGGCCGGGCGGATGACGTAATCCAATGCGGAGACGTGTGAGGGAATCGGTTCAGCGGTGAGCGCTATCCGGAGAATCACAGTTGTGCCAGGCCTCTCAGTGACGCAGAAGGTAGCTGTGCGGCCGACCGCACGGTGGCCGCCGGGACGGCCTGAGTCTGCGGAACGGATCGCCCGGGGCGCCATGCGCGGCGGTCAGTACGGGACGCTGGAACGCGAGAACGGTCTCTGAACAGCGCTGACACGCGAGACCTGGAACGCCGGGATGGGACAATGTGTGCTCTCGCCGTCGTCCGGGGTAGCTCAATCCGCGTCGACGAGCTCGTGCATGGTCGGCGGTAGTGCGTCGAGCGCTGCAGTCGGCGTGGGTGTCACGCCCCCGGCTGATCGGGCCCTGACCCGTCGTTCTGGGGCCGCACCCCGGTCCGCACCCGGTGCAGGATCCCGTTGATCGCCTGACGGTGATCGCAGGGCCTTGAGTGACTCCCGCAGGGCGGCGTCCATCACGGTCATCGGGCTTCGACCTCGGCTTCGTCGTGGAGCTGGTCGTCGTGGCCGTCGTTCGTCGTGTCGATGGCGGCGATGGCCGCGAAGAGCCGGGCATGGCCGTGGAGGAAGGCCTCAGCCCCAGTATCTCCGCTGGTCTCGGGCGCGCGGGGTCGGTCTCGTGCCGGCGTGCCATTTCCCAGGTCTGCTTTCTCAGCTCGGCCCAGGGGCCGTTCGCAGCCGGTTTCCCCAGGTGTTCTGCGAGCCTCCGCCAGGAACCGTTCCCGGGCGGGGGATCGTCCCTTCCCGGAAGGAAGCCCGTACCGGCGACGGCGGCGGGACGCTGACGGGGGGGCGGGGTAGGGATGGCCGGGTTGAGGGTCACACGGATCGGTACGGCCGGGCTGGTGGTCGTGCTGGCCGCCGCGGCGGTGAGCGGCTGGTTCCTGTACGACCGGTTCAGCAGCCGCTCGCAGAGCCGGGCGGCGATCACCGAGGCCTGCGAGGGGCTTGTGGACCCGGGCGCATTGCTGCGCTTCGCCGGCGGCGGGAGGAAGGTGGAAGCCGAGTCCCCGGGGGACCGCGTGTGCCTGCTCAGCCGGCAGGTGACCTTCGAGGGCGAGGACCGGATGGACGACTTCTTCTCGCTGTGGGTGGTCGCGTCCAAGGACGCCGAACCGGGCGAGAGCCGCTTCGACTTCACTGCCCGGTCAGTCACGGTGACCGCGAAGTGCGCCGATCCGGCCCGATCGGCCGGAGTGACCGCGCTGCGGGTGACCGCCGGCACCGAGTTCGAAGCCGCGACACGCGGCGAGCCGGGGGTGCTGCCTGCTTTGGCCCGCGAGGCGGCCGTGCGCGCGGCGGCGAAGGCCGGTTGCCGGACCACCCTGCCCTCCGCCCCGAAGCTGTGACGACGCGCGGTGAAGACGACCTCGTCGTCTCCGGCCCCGGAGGGTGGCTCCGCAGGGGCGATCCGGTGAAACCGCGATGCGGACGCACGGCTGCCGCCAAGATGGCGGCATGAGCGAAGAAGGTACGGGGCCGGGCGACTGGCCGGTGGTGGTGAGGGTTCCGGTAGAGCCGGTCGAGGCCGCGATGGAGGCCGATGCCGTCGATGCGGCGGCGCGCCACATCGCTGTGGCGGTACGGGGTCCGCTGTTCGGGGTGGCCTCGCAGGGCGAGGACGACGGGCTGCGGTGGCGGGTGGTCGTCGAGGTCACCCACGGCTGTCCCCAGCAGGCACGAGACGCACTGAACTCCCTGCTCTGGTTCCGGGCGAAGGACGAGGCGAAGAGCAGGGAGGAGCGGCGTGCGCTGCTGGCGGCGGTCGCCCGGCTGGAGGGCGAGTGCGTCGACGAGCTCACCGTGCTCGACACCCGCTACCGCGTGGTGCGGGCCGAGGAGTACGCGGCCGTCGACGCGCACGGCGACATCGAGACGCCGCGGCCCACCGACCCCGAACCCCTCACCCCCGACTGGAGCCCCGGCTCCGGCGCCCGCAGCCCGAGAGTCGACGACGGCCTCGTCCTGGACCCGGACGCCCCCCTTACCCCGCTCCAGGCGGCAGAGCGGCTGGCCTTGCGCTCCCTGGCCTATTCCGGAAGCAGGTTCCCCGACCCGGTAGTGCGCGACTCCGCGCGGGCTCTGGAGTCCCACCCTGACGTGATGCTCATGCCGGCGGCGTTTCTCATCGTCGAGCGGTCCGGTGCCGGGCCTTGGTCGCCGGGCAGCCGCCTGCAGGCCACCGCCCACGACGCACGCCGGACCTTGGCCTTCTCACTGACCTGGATGCAACCACGTACACGCGGCCTGATCCCCTACGACGCCGCGCCGGACGTCGACGCACGCACCGTCGTCGCCGAGAACACCAGTCCGGCCGTCGCGGAGCTCGCGGCGTTCGCCGCGGCTGCGGACCGGCTCCGCGCCGGCCGGGTCAACGAGATCGAGGTCCACGGCACCGTTTCCCGGATCGCCCGTGCCCGGCGCGTGTTGCGCTGGGGCCCCGACGGACCGGAAGGCCCTCGCCCGTCCGACATCAACACCCACGCTCCCCAGCCCCTCCACCCCCGCCTCGACGAGGACGGCACCGTCCACTTCGACGAACCCACAGACGACGAAACCGAGCCGTGTGCCGAGTCCCTCTAGGACGGACGGGGGGCGTCGGTGATCCACTCACCCACCGCCGGCAGGGAGGCCGCTCCGGCCAGCTCCGCGCACGCGGTCAGCGGCAGCATGACGTCCAGAGCACGTGTGCCGTACGCCGCATGGATCGCGAGGGTCGGGTACCTCGGTCAGACGCTCCAGCAGGGTCGGTTCATGCACCCGCGGTGTCCTCGGCCTCCCACCGAAGCAGGTCGCCTGGCTGGCACTCGAGCACCTCGCAGAGCGCGGCGAGCGTCGCGAAGCGCACCGCCTTGGCGCGGCCGTTCTTGAGTACCGCCAGGTTGGCGGGCGTGATCCCTACGCGGTCTGCGAGGTCGCCCACGGACATCTTCCGCCTGGCCAGCATCACGTCGATGTCGACGGCGATCGGCATCAGATCACCTCGTCCAACTCGGCCTGCATCTGCGCCGCTTCGACGTCGCGGGCGACGGCTTGGGCGAGCAGCATCCGCAGCACGAGCACGATGAGCGCGACTCCGAGGATGGCTACGCCGATCCCGCCCATGATGAGGGTGACGCCCGGGTCCTCCCGCTGGCCGGGGGCATTCAGGGCCGTGACCGCGAACCACACGAGAGCGGCCGCAACGATCGCGCCGATGATGACGTCCACGTACCGGAAGGCGGCGGGGGAGAACACGGTTCCCCGTCGCACCATCGTCACCAGTCGCCATACACAGACCAGGGCGACCTGGGCCGTCCCGATGCCCAGGATCGTGATCACGCGCAGCGGGGTCAGCGGGAGCGACCCGTCCTCCGGGTCATTCCCGCTGACCAGCGCCCACACCATCAATGCCTGTACGAACGCGGCGCCGGTGAGCACCACCACGAGCACGGCGCGCAGCGCGCCCACTGTCAGCTTCCCCATGACCCATCCTTCCATCGAGCTACGATGGGAATCTATCGAATCTCGATAGGTGAGGCAAGGGGACTGGGTAGGTCGGAGGCTGGGCGGCGGCCCTCCGGCCAGCGCCGAGCCCCGCTTTGCCGGTCAGGAGCGAGGGCTTGTCACCCAAGGGCGAGCGCGCATCGCCTTCAACCCGGCGGCGCCCTCCGACGTACCGATACGCCAGCCGTGCGTGCCGCCTGAACGGAGCCGCCGCCCCACCGACGGCGACGGGACGCCGAGAGGCGGCATCCGCGTAGCGATCACAGGCAGGGCAGCCCCTGCCGGTCTTCGGCCGGGGCCGCTCGCCGGGGGGCGATGGAAAGTGGCCCAGGTGACCAAGGGGACCCTCGTCGACCTGCTGACGGGAAGTGGATCCTTCCGCCTGGCCCCAGCCACTCCGTCACGCCGACTCACGGGCGCGAACGACTTCGTGGCGCTTGCCCAGCGGGGCCGGTGACCGTCGCGGGTCACCCGGTCAGGCAGGGGGCCGGGACACGAAGACCCGGTCCAGCAGGGCGTAAAGGGAGTCCCGGTCCTCGTCGCCGAGTCCGTCCAGGCCCTCCTGCGTGGTGCGCATCTTCGCGCGGATCGCGTCGGTGACGCGCTCACCCTCAGCGGTGAGGATGACGTTCTTGACGCGCCGGTCGGACGCGTCGGCTTCGCGGCGTACGAGGCCGCGCTTCTCCAGGCGGTCGATGATCCCGGTCATGTTGGACGCGTCGCAGGTCATGGTCTCGGCCAGGGCTCGCATCGCGGCCGGCCCCCGGCGCAAGACGGTCAGCGCCTTGCCCTGGCTCGCCGTGAGGTTCTCACTCGCCGCCGCGACGGTGAAGTCGCCGTAGTAGACGCCGAGCGACACCGAGAGCAGCTCCATGAGCTGGGCCGTGTCGACGGGCGCTGCTGCACGCGGAGCTTCTGTCATGGGAGCGAGTCTATCGCGAAAAACTTGACTATCTCAAATAACTACCTCTAACTTCCTCCCATTGCATGAAGTTCTCAAGCATCAAGGTTGACAAGTAAAAGCAATGAGGAGCGCCCCCGTGACCGACACCGCGTCCCCCACCTCCCGCGCGGCCGAGATCCTGTCCCGGCCCGTCGCCCTGAACGGCCTGACCGTCCCGAACCGCATCGCGATGGCGCCGATGACGCGTATGTTCTCCCCCGGCGGCGTTCCCGGCGAGGACGTGCGGTCGTACTACGCCCGCCGCGCCGCCGCCGGCGTGGGCCTGATCGTCACCGAGGGCACCTACGTCGGCCACGAGTCGGCGGGACAGAGCGACCGTGTGCCGCGGTTCCACGGTGAGGAGCAGCTGGCGGGGTGGGCAAAGGTCGCCGAGGACGTGCACGCTGCGGGCGGCACCATCGTGCCGCAGCTGTGGCACATCGGCATGGTGCGCAAGCAGGGCCAGGCGCCCTATGCCGAAGCCCCGGCCATGGGCCCCTCCGGCATCCGCCCCGACGGCACCGAGGGCACTGGCAAGGCGATGACCCAGAGCGACCTGGACGACGTCATCGGCGCGTTCGCCGAGGCCGCCGCAGCCGCCGAGCGCATCGGCTTCGACGGCATCGAACTGCACGGCGCCCACGGCTACCTCCTCGACCAGTTCCTGTGGGCGGGTACGAACCGCCGTACCGACGCGTACGGCGGCGACCCGGTGGCCCGTACGAAGTTCGCGGCCGAGATCGTGGCCGCGGTCCGCGCGAGCGTCTCACCCGACTTCCCGGTGATCTTCCGCTACTCGCAGTGGAAGCAGGACGCCTACGACGCGCGGCTCGCCGAGACCCCGGAGGAGCTGGAGGCGATCCTGACCCCGCTGGCCGCGGCCGGCGTCGACGCGTTCCACGCCTCCACCCGCCGCCACTGGATCCCCGAGTTCGACGGCTCGGACCTGAACCTGGCGGGCTGGACCAAGAAGCTCACCGGCAGGCCCACGATCACCGTCGGCTCGGTCGGCCTCGACGGCGACTTCATCCACGCGCTCGCGGGCGAAGGCTCGCCGGTGCAGGGCATCGACGACCTCCTCGACCGCCTGGAGCGCGACGAGTTCGACATGGTCGCCGTCGGCCGTGCGCTGCTCCAGGACCCGGAGTGGGCGGCGAAGGTCCTCGCGGGCCGGACCGACGAGCTGAAGCCGTACGACGCGGCTGCGGTGAAGACGCTGAGCTGAGCTGACCTGGCCGTTTCGGTTGGGGTCCGGCTGCGGGTCGGGCAGAAGGCGGACGGAGTTCGCATGGCTGCATGCGGCGCTCGGCAACCCGGCCGGCCATGCCGAGAAGGCCTTCTACGCACTCGACATCGTCGGTGACCGTGGGGCACGGCATTCGGCGGTGGCGGTCCCGGAGGCAGGGTCAGGAGTCGTGAACCTGACGGTTTCCGGAATCCTGTGCCCTCCAGGCAAGCGCCTGGACCTCGACGAGCCGGCGCCGCCCTGAGCGCCTGAACGCTCCAGGGCGGCGCCGCGCTGGTCAGAGTCCCGTGAGGTGCTCCGGGCGGACCGGCGTCTTGTTGAGCTGCAGGCCCGTCGCGTTCCGGATCGCCGCGAGGACCGCCGGCGTGGACGACAGGGTCGGGGCCTCGCCGATGCCGCGTACCCCGTACGGTGCGTTCGGGTCGGCCAGTTCGATGTAGTCGACCGGGATCGTCGGGGTGTCGAGGATCGTCGGGAGCAGGTAGTCCGTGAAGGAGGGGTTGCGCACCTTCGCGGTGTCGGGGTCCACGATGATCTCCTCCATCACCGCGACGCCGAGCCCCTGGACGGTGCCGCCCTGGATCTGGCCGACGACGGACAGCGGGTTGAGTGCCTTGCCCACGTCCTGGGCGACCGCCAGCTCGACGACCTTGACCAGGCCGAGCTCGGTGTCGACCTCCACCACCGCGCGGTGCGCGGCGAAGGCGTACTGGACGTGGCCCTTGCCCTGGCCGGTGACCCGGTCGAAGGGCTCGGTGGGGAAGTGCCGCCACTCCGCCTCGACCTCCACGGACTCGTCCTCCAGGACCTCCACGATGGTGGCGAGGACCTCGCCGTCGGCGGTGACGACCTTGCCGCCCTCCAGGTGCAGGACGGCGTCGGTCCACGCCGGGTGATGGGAGCCGAACCGGCGCCGGCCGATCTCCAGGACCCTCTCGCGGACGAGCTCGCAGGAGTTCTTGACGGAGCCGCCGGTCATGTACGTCTGGCGGCCGGCGGAGGTCGAACCGGCCGAGCCCACCTGGGTGTCGGCGGGATGGATGGTGACCTGCTGGACGCCGAGCTCGGTGCGGGCGATTTGCGCGTGGATGGTGACACCGCCCTGGCCGACCTCCGCCATGGCCGTGTGCACCATCGCGACCGGCTCGCCGTTGATGACCTCCAGGCGCACCCTGGCCGTCGAGTAGTCGTCGAACCCCTCGGAGAAGGCGACGTTCTTGATGCCGACCGCATAGCCGACGCCTCGGACGATGCCTTCGCCGTGCGTGGTGTTCGACAGACCGCCCGGCAGCGCACGCAGGTCGGCCGCGCCGCCGGCGGTCTCCCACTGCCGCAGCGGCGGCAGCGGTCGGTCCTTGACCATGCGAAGCAGTTCCACGACCGGCGCGGGGTGGTCGACCCTCTGTCCGGTAGGCATGGTCGTGCCCTCTTCCATCGCGTTGAGCTGCCGGAACTCGACCGGGTCCATGCCCAGTTCCGCCGCGAGCCTGTCCATCTGGGCCTCGTACGCGAAGCAGGCCTGGACCGCGCCGAAGCCGCGCATCGCACCGCAGGGAGGGTTGTTGGTGTAGAGGCCGATCGCTTCGATGTCCACGTCGTCGATGACGTACGGCCCCACTGAGAGGGACGCGGCGTTGCCGACGACAGAGGCCGTGGAGGAAGCGTACGCGCCGCCGTCGAGCACGATCCGCGCCTTCATGTGCGTCAGCTTGCCCTCTCGGGTGGCGCCGTGCTCGTAGTACAGCTTCGCCGGGTGGCGGTGGACGTGGCCGAAGAAGGACTCGAAGCGGTTGTAGACGATCTTGACCGGCTTGCCGGTGCGCAGCGCCAGGAGGCTGGCGTGGATCTGCATCGAGATGTCCTCGCGGCCGCCGAAGGCACCGCCGACGCCGGCCATCGTCATGCGGACCTTCTCCTCGGGCAGGCCGAGGACGGGGGCGATCTGCTTGAGGTCCGAGTGCAGCCACTGGGTGGCGACGTAGAGGTCGACACCGCCGTCCTCGGCGGGTACGGCGAGGCCGGACTCCGGGCCGAGGAAGGCCTGGTCCTGCATGCCGAAGACGTACTCGCCCTCGACGATCACGTCGGCCCGCTTGCGGGCCTCCGCCACGTCCCCGCGGATGATCGGCTGGCGGTGCACGATGTTGGGGTGGGGGACGTAGGCGGCGTGGTGGTCGTCGCGGTTCTCGTGGACGAGCGGCGCGTCCGGAGCGAGCGCTGATGCCTCGTCGGTGACGACGGGCAGCTCCTTGTACTCGATCTTGATCTTGGCGGCCGCGCGGCGGGCGGTCTCGGGGTGGTCAGCGGCCACGAGGGCGACCGGCTCACCGTGGTGACGGACCTTGCCGTGGGCCAGGACCGGCGTGTCCTGGAACTCCATGCCGTAGTACTTCGTGAGGGCGGGCAGGTCGTCGTACGTCATGACCGCGTGTACGCCGGGAACGGTCAGGGCCTCGGAGATGTCGATGGAGACGATCTCGGCATGCGCGACGGTGGAGCGCAGGGTCTGGCCCCAGAGCATGTCCTCGTGCCACATGTCCGAGGAGTAGGCGAACTCGCCGGTGACTTTCAGAGTGCCGTCCGGGCGAAGCGTCGACTCGCCGATGCCGCCTCTGGTCCGGGATCCCTGGGTGACGTCGGCAGGGATTCCGCTGGTGGTGCCGGCCATGTTTCCGACCGCCTCTCTATTCGTGACGTGCCGGTGCCTCGACCCCCGTCCGAGGCATCCGGCTCCGCGTGGCCGAAATCGCTGTCGGCCGCATGCACAGAAGTAGACACAGCGCCGCCGGGCGCGAGGCAGTCACCGATCACTCAGAACCGGCTTCTCCGCCGCCTGTGGACAACCGTGCATTCTCACCTCCACGCGCCGGTGAGCTGTGGTGATCCATGTACGGCAAGGATCGCCACATGAGAGGGTGATGATCATGCGGCTACACGAACTCCTGGACACCGACGAGCTCGGGCTGCAGCTGCTCGTGGGGCCGGACACCGACGACGGCCGGCTCGATCGAGCCATCCGTGCCGTTCCGACCATCGACCTGGCCAACCCGGGCCGCTTCCTCGCCGGCGGGGAGCTCGTCCTCACCGGGCTCGCCTGGTGGCGGCAGGACGGGGACGCCGAGCCGTTCGTACAGGTCCTCGCGCGGGTGGGTGTCACGGCGCTGGCCGCCGGCGAGGTGGAACACGGACGCGTCCCGGACGACGTCGTACGCGCCTGCCGCCGCCACGGTCTCCCGCTTGTCGCCGTGAGGCCGGAGACCTCGTTCGCCGCGATCACCGAACACGTCCTGCGTCGTCTGCACCGCCGGGACGTCGGCAGCCTCGCCGCCGTGGTCGAACGCCACCGGCTGCTCCTGGCCGACCGGGCCGCCCCGGACTCCGTACTGGAGCTCCTGCGGCTCAGCCTCGGCCTCGACGTGCGCGTCCTGTCCGCGACCGGGCGCCAGATCGCCGGGGCACATCCTCCCCTGCACGCCAAGACCGCGGCGGCACTTGCCGCGCGGTACCTCGCCGCCCGCCGCGCGTGCGAAGCGGCTCCCCACCGGGTCACCATCGGGAACCGCCTCTACTCCCTCGTACCGGTCCCCGGCGCCACGGGGCCAGCCGCCGAGCTGGGCGACTGGCTGGTGGTGGTGGAGGCCGACACCGCAGGCTGGCCCGCGACGGACGTCGAACTCGTGGACCGGATCGTCGAACTCCTCGCCGACGCACGGTCCGCACACGAACTGGCGAAGACGGCCCTCCGCGACCTGGCCCACCGGGCCCTCGAACTCATGCGCAGCAGCGTCCCGGCCGAGGAGATCCCCGTCCGGCTCCGCAGCACCGCGCAGGCCGTCGTCAGCGGGGTCGACACCTGGCCCCGCAACCAGTTCGTGGTCGCCGAGGGCGAGTGGCAGGGAAGGCGAATCCCCGCCACGGCCCTGCGCCTTCTGCTGGAGGAGGCCCTGATCCAGGAGGACGGCCCCGTGCCGGTGACGCAGCAGGACATTGCCGCCACCGTCGACGGCGATCAGGCTCTGCTCCTCGTCCTGCTGCCGGAGCCGGCCCTCGACCTGGGCCACGCCGCCCTCCAGCGGAGGCTCTCCGCGGCGCTCACACGCTGGCTCGGCCCGACGGACAGCGTCTCCGTAGGCGTCAGCTCTCCTGTGGCGGACCCCGGCGACGCCCGCCGAGCCCTCGACGAGGCCCGCAACGCGCTGCGGATCGCCCACGCCGCTCCGGACCGGGTGACCGTGCGGGGACCCGAGGACCTCACCGCCCACGTCCTGTCGCTGCTGCCCCTCGTCCCCGCCGAAGCCCGCCGTGCCTTCGCCGACCGCCACCTGGGCCCCCTACGCGACCACGACCACCGCCACCGGACGGACCTGCTGCACACCCTGGAGGCGTTCCTCGGCTGCGACGCGTCCTGGTCCCGTACCGCCGCACGACTCCACCTGCACGTCAACTCGCTGCGCCACCGCGTCGCCCGCATCGAACAGCTCACCGGCACCGACCTGACCCGCCTCGAAACCAGGCTGGACTTCCTCGCAGCCCTGAGGGCGCTCTGAGACACGGCGCTCAGGGCGCAGGCGGCGCCAGTGTGCGTCGACTGAGCGGTGCGTCGACTGAGCCGCACGTCGACTGAGCCATTGTCGACTGAGCCGTATGTCGACTGAGCCGCGCCGCTGGTACGCCCCTGCGTCGAAAGCGGGCACCAGCCCACTAGTCGGCCTGATGTCGACGCCGCGCGGGTACGTGAGAACGCGCCGGCCCGCCCGCGGGTCTTCGCTACCCGCGCCCAGGGAGCGAACCGGCGCGTGGGTCAGACTTGATCGGCTTTGCCTTGCGGCGTCCAGGTCCAGGGGTTCGCAGCAGGCGGCGGGCCGTCGAGGGCGCTACGGAACCGTTCCTTCAGGCCCTTCGGTTGTGCCTCCTTCTCTTCCCGCGAGTGAACGAGCCGGGCCGTGGTCACCCGTATGTGGCACTCGCGGTGACGCTGCCTCACGATCACGATCCATGCACCGTCTCGAGTGAGCAGGGCGTGCCGGGCAGGCTGGTCTCCCGGTCTGGCGTGCCGGGCCAGTACGCCCGGCACGTAGTGCAGCGCCGCATCCTCGGCCGCCGCGGCTGCCTCCGCCTCGTCCTGCCCGATGCGGTGCGTGCCTGCGAGCATCCATCGGTGCAGCTTCAGCTCCACGCCGTCGGCCCGTTCAGTGGTTCGCGCGTCCTCTTCGATGAGGACGTACCAATCGGCAGTCATGGCCACCGTCTACCTGTCTTCCGGGGGCCTTGCATGCCCGCTGTGCTGCGTCGACGTGCGGGCAGCAGAAACGCCCCCGCGGCCGGAATACTCCCACAAGGGTCGGCCGACCTGGCCCGCTTGTTACGGGTGGCCGTACCTCACGCACTTCAGGTACACGACCTCCGGGCCGTCCGCTCCGTTGTCCAGACACACCCGCACCACCGCGGCTCCACCCGGAGCATCCGCCGGCACGAGGAAGGAGAACGTGTCGCTCGCCCCGCACACGTTGCCGGACAACCCGACGCCCATCTGATGATTCTGCGAGTCGAGCGTGAACGCCGTAGTGCCACGGCAGCTGTTCACGTCGACCGACTTGTGCTCACCCGCCACCACCACCGACCGCCCATACCAGGTGATGGTGCCCCGTGTGTACGTCTGACCGTAGGTGACATCGAAGCTGCTGACCGGATAGTCGACAGCACCGGCTGGTGAGGCAGCCAGCAGGGCACCGCACGTAAGGGTGGCAGAACCGAGGGCGACAGCAAGGCGGGTGCGCACGTCGTCGTCTCCAGGGGTGTCGGGGCACAACGGTCAACGGCCAGTATCCGTCAGCCCGTTGGCCGGGTCCATGCCGCATCCACGCCTCCCAGACGTCGTTGGCCGGCGTTGTCCGGCGGGCGAACGGCTTCGAGGAGCCGTTCGCAGAGGCCTCGAAGGCTGTGGGGGCCAGAGCCGCGGCATGGCGGCGGAGTCGGGGTCACGCCGGGTTCGAGGTAGGAGCAGACTGGCAGGAGTGCGCGGGTGTTCGGGCGCGGCCGTCTCGTGTGATCAGCAGAGGCGCCGGGTGGCCGGTGTTGGTCCACTCAGTGAGCTGTGCAGCCGGGCAATCCGCTCACCGGGCAGCCGCCCGGTTGGACCACGGCCGCTGAGGGAACGCCCACGACAGCCTGTCGGAAGTGCGACCGGTGTGCGCCCTGCCGTATCCCCAGCTCGGGCACTCGGCCCCGAGCAGACCTTGAGCGGCCTCTACCCCGACAAGCGCCGTGTCCGCCCCACCAGCCACATGATCTTCTACCACCTCGGCGCACTCACCCTGCGGACCGGCCACGTCACCGACCCGCCCACCGTCCCGATCACCCGCGGCGTCCAACTCCACCTCCTCTACCTACTCGACACCGACGTCGGACAGACCCGCTGGCCACAGACCTGTGACTAAGTGTCTTAGCTGGCCAGTCCGGCCACTGCAGAGGACCTCGCAGTGACGCGAACCTCAGCGGCTTCGGGCCCGATCCGCCTGTGTGATGGGATGTCCACCAACGCTCGCAGAGGGCGGGGATACGTCGCGGCAACGAACAAGGGAAAGAGGAGAGGGGGCCATGACGAGCGGGCACCAGACCCTCGCGGCAGCTTCCGGCCCGCAGCCGTTGCAGACGCGCGCCCTGATCCGTGAGGCCGGGCGGGCACGGCAGCTCCTGGCCGCCGGCGAGTGGCGCCCTGCCGCGGCGGACTCCGAAGCAGCAGCGCGGGTCCTGGCCCGCCTCACGGCCCCGCTCCCGACCCGGCGGGCAGCGACCGCACGGACGCTGGCCACGGACCGGGACCGGCGCCTCCAACGCATCCTACGGACCACCCTCCACCACCTCGACGCGGGCGCAGTCAGCCCGCCCGCAGCCGCCCTCCTGGCCGCCGCCGCCCGGGCCTTCCTGCCTTGGCACACTGCCCCGAACCCACCGCCCGCAGCGGCGGCCCCGAGGTACGGGACCCCGGCGGGCACGGCGGACGGCCCGGCCGTGCCACCGACAGAGGCGGGCGAGGCCCTGCTTCCCGATCTGATCGCACTGTTCGCCGCGCTGGCCTCGGCGAGCCCACCCGGGACCGTCCCGCTCACGCCCCCGGTCGAGCCCTGGCAGGTCCGGTACGCCGGCCGCTTCCGTCGTTACGGCAGACCCTCTTTCGGGGTGTGGACAGCCGAGACCATCGGCTGCCCGGCATGCGGGGGTAAGGCCGGCCCGTGGACGGTGACCTGCGACTGGCGTCTGATCACGCTGGGCTGCCCGTGCGGGGCGGTGACCCACAAGCACGGCCTTGCCTTCTCCGAAGTCTGGCTCCTCTTGCCGGACCTGTGACCGAGTGCCGTGACTGACCGCCCGCATATTGGTGCCCAGTTGGCCAAAACCGAAGCTCACTGGGCAACTGAAGCGCCCAGCAAGCCCTGAAGCGGCGACCCGCGAAGTCCGGGGGTAGACCTAGTACTTCGATGACTTTGATGGGTGTGTGGGTGTGCTCGTGCCCCGCCGCCTTTCCGCGCGCACCTTTACGGGCTTGCGCGACGAGGAGCGGTGGAGGGAGCGGGACGTCCTGGAGCTGTGCCTCCGGGAGAGCCGGTGTACGTCCGAGGCCGAGGCGTTCCAGGTTCGCGGTCGTCGAACGCGTGCCGGCAGCCTCCTGGTGCGGCGGTCGACGACGGGTGGTCGTCGACGGTCAGGGAGTCGTAGAGGCGCGCGCTCCTGGTGGTGAGGCGCAGGAGGGCGCGACCGGGGCGGGCGGACAGGGTGGAGATCAGGCGGGCGCCCTGGGCCAGTCCCCACACGCCGAGGCGGGAGGTGGGGATCAGGGTCCTCGCCGCGCTCAGTGCGCCCGCGCGGCTGCCGTGTACGTGCTCCGCCATCGCGCGCTCGTAGGCGGGGAAGGCGCGCTCGTGGTCGCCACCCGCCCGAGCCAGCTCCCCGGCGAGGACGTACGCGCCGACGACGGCCAGGCTGGTGCTTCCCCCGACGACCGGACCAGGGCAGTAACCCGCGTCGCCGACGAGCGTCACCCTCCCGCGCGACCAGCTGTCCATGCGGAGCTGGGTGATCGAGTCGAAGTAGAACGCCGGGGTACGGTCGAGCTCGTCCAGCCAGCGGTCCACATGGGCGTGCATGCCGGCGAAGGCTCCGCGCAACAGCTCCTTCCGCCGAGACACGTCACGGTGGTGGCAGTCGAGCTCTTGCTCGCTCCTGAACAGGAACAGGGCCCGCGCATCGCCGAGGTGCCGCGCGCCGTACATGCCCGCGGTGCGGCCGACGCCCACGTGCATGAGGAGCTCGCCGTCGAGGCCAGGGAGGTTCGGAAGGGTGAGCACGCCGAAGTAGGCGCCGATGAAGCTGCTGAAGCGGGACTCCTCGCCGAAGACGAGGCGGCGCACGTTGGAGTGCAGCCCGTCCGCGCCGACGACGAGGTCGAACCGGCGCGGCGCGGCGTTTTCGAACGTCACCTCGCCATCCGGCGCGATCGCCGTGATCGAGTCGCCGAAGACGTACTCGACGTCGTCTCGGGCGGCGTCCTGGTAGATCTCGCTCAGCTCGTCACGCATGATCTCGACGTGCCGGTCGGATGCGGCGCCGAAGATCCGGGAGAGGCCGCCCGGACGGGTACCCGTGCGCCCTCCCGGTGGATGGCCGTCCGGCGGATACCTGTGGCCCGCTCCTCGATGCGCGGGAGCGTGCCCATCTTCTCTGAGACGAGCATCGCGGGCCGGAACAGGTCGACGGCGTGGCCTCCGGTTCCGCGCGAAGCCGGCGCGCGCTCGACGACGGTGACGCCGAATCCGTGCCTGGTGAGCCAGTAGGCCAGAACCGGGCCGGCGACGCCGGTACCGGAGACGAGAATCCGCATGGCATCCGTCTTCTTCATTCAGTCCGCCCGTACGCGTGGACCGCCGTGGTGAAGGCCAGCAGGCTGGTCGCGGTTCGCACCGGGTCCTCGAGCAGGGGCGAGTGCCCGAGTCCCGGCAGCAACTCGACCCGTCCGCCGGGGACGGTGAGGTAGTCGGCAGCGGACGAGGACCGCCATCGGCGGTCGTCCTCGCCGAAGATCACCCGGAGCGGCTTGCCCAGGACCGCCAGCCGATCCGGCAGTGCCCGCCGCTCCAGGTAGGAGCGGGCGGCACGCATCGTCGCGGTGAACGTGTGGTGGGTCATGCTGCGCACGTCGTCCAGCAGCTCCTCCGGGATCTGGTAGCCCGCGCGGCTGAAACCGGTGTTGGCGAAGCTCCGGAGCTGCTCGTCGGTCGGCGGCCACTGCGAGGGGCCGGTCGCGGTGGGCTCCGGTGCGATGAAGGCGTCCAGGCTGGGGCCGGTGTTCACGAGCGCGAGCGCGGTCACCAGGTCGGGCCGCACTTCGGCGAGGGCGGTGGCGACCACGCCGCCGCTGGAGTGAGGAGCGCGCCGTGATAGCGGTGGGGCACGGGACTTGTGCGCGGTGGGTGAGTCAGCCGGACGGGTCTTTCGGATACGTCGCCGTCCGCCGGCGATTCGGCACTGGTCACGAACGCGGACATGGTGGGTCAGCCACCCTCTCCCGGGGAAATCCGCCCCGGTTTGTGACGTGGCGACGACGTGAGTCTCCTCGCTCTCGAGCTCGGCGAAGACCGATGCGTGTCCTCCGCCCGGACATCGGACGGGCGGGCCCGGGGTCAAGACAGGGTGGTCGGGGCGCTCGGCGCGGCAGCCTCCCAGGCGAACCCGTCCGGGTCGGTGAAGGCACCGCTGGTGCTGCCCAGGACGATGCGGTGCGCGCCGGTGCCGTCGGCGGGGACGCCGAGGTCCTTGGCAAGGGCACGGCGCTTGTACAGCGCCAGCT
The DNA here is from genome assembly GCF_044541845.1 of Streptomyces sp. NPDC085481. NCBI lineage: Bacteria > Bacillati > Actinomycetota > Actinomycetes > Kitasatosporales > Streptomycetaceae > Streptomyces > Streptomyces sp. NPDC085481. Next base: position 60,033 of record NZ_JBITTJ010000021.1, on the reverse strand, counting down.
TGACGGGACTGGACTGGCCGGGGGCGAACTCGGCGTACCTGCCTCCGAAGCTCTTGGCCACGGTGAGGCCCCGGCCGACGTAGAACTGCTTGGTGGCCTTCACGTCCTCGACACCGAGCAGCAGGACGACCTCGTCGATCTCGCGGGTGGCGGGCCCGGTGTCCTTCTTCGCCGACGTCGCGATCTTCCAGGCCGTACCGTCCGGGGCCTGAACAACGCCGCCATAGCCCCACAGCGACTTCGCGGCGGGCTTCAGCACCGTGGCGCCGGCCTCCACGGCAGCCCCGACGAAGCTGTCGACGGTCGCCGGCCCGGACACCGTGAGCGCCAGAGTGAAGCCCCGAAACCCGGTGGAATGCGCGTCAGACGCCCGCAGACGGATGTACGCGTCCACACCGAAGGCACTGTGGAAACGGCCGGCGGCCTCGATGTCGGCCACCTCAAGAGTGACGGCCGCGAGGGACGTGTTGGTTGCGGTGGAAAGTGTGGTTGCCATGACCAACACGCTAGGAGCTCAACGACGACCCGGGCTTCTCGAATCCTGACCGGTCTTGGGACTCGCTTCGCCGCCCACACCGGCATCCGAACCACCGCAGTGGACACAGCCAGGGCGTGTATCGAAAGTATTTTTCTAGGAGATCGTCAGGCTGCCCGGATACGGTGCGGGCATGGTGAATTTCGTGCTGGTTGCCGGTGCACGGCTCGGGGCGTGGGCGTGGGGCGAGGTGGTGCCGTATCTGCGCGCGGCTGGCCACGGCGTCTATCCGTTGACGCTGTCCGGTCTTGCTGACAAGCAGGGTGTACCGGCGGGGCAAGCGACTCATGTCCAGGACATCGTTGCAGAGGTAGAACGCCTGGGTCTGCGTGACGTAGTCCTGGTGGGTCACAGCTACTCGGGCATCCCCGTAGGTCAGGCCGCAGAGCGGATCGGTGACCGGCTGGCCCGCGTGGTATTCGTCGACTCAAGTGTTCCAACTGACGGCGAGTCGTTTGCCTCCGCCTGGCCGGACGGCGGGGCGGCAGTGGAGGCATCGATCGCCGAGAGCGGAGGGTTTTGGCCGCTCGCGCCAGCTGCTCATTACGACGGCGAGGGTCTCACCGATGAGCAGATCGCACGCCTCGTGCGTGGCTCGACGCCTCACCCAGGTGCCACGCTGACCGAGCCCGCTGTGCTGGCGGGGCCGCTCGGTGAACTTCCGGCGACATACATCCTGTGCGTGATGCCGGGGACCGAGCCTGACGACGCCGAGCCCGACGAAAATGTGGCTGAGCTGCTGAACAGCAAGCGCTGGCGGCTGGTCAAGATGGACACCGGCCATTGGCCGATGTTCTCCCAGCCGCGCGAGCTGGCGCAGATTCTCCTCAATGCTGCCGTGGAGTGAGAGCACCTCCATGCCTTGCGGGCTGGTTTTGGACGCGCTTGATGTGTGCTGGTGACAGCCATTCCCCGATGGCCGCTATGAGGACGGTTGCCTCATAGCGGACCGCTAGCTTGTCGTATCGCGGTCATCCCCGCTCCGGCCCATCACCGCGGCCACCGGCTGCGGCGCGGCAGCCGAGGCGGCAGGCCACCCGCCTTCGACCGCGAGGCATACAAGCGGCGCAACACCGTCGAACCCTGCATCAACCGCTTCCAGCAGTGGCGGGGCATCGCCACCCGCTACGAGAAGACCGCAACCATCTAGCTGGCGGGACTGTACGTCGCCGGCATCCTTCTTTGGTCTGCCAGGCCAACGGCTCAGGAGCAGGAGCGAAGCGCCTCGTCCCAGGCACCAGGGCTGCGGTAGTGGTTCTTGTGCCCGGCGGAGAGTACGTGGCGCAGTTCGCCAAGATGCTGGGTGTTCTTGGGGAGGTCCAGCCGGCCGAGGAAGGTAAGTGCGGCAGCCGGCTCCAGGTCGCCGTAGACGTCGTGGAAGCTCGCCAAGAGGCCGCGGAAGACGGCCGAGTGCAGGGCAGGAAGCCGCATGGCGGTGCGGTATGTCAGCTCCCTCACCGTCCAGCGCACCGGTCCCGAACACTCCAGTACCCGACGGGCTCGGCGGAGCAGGGCTTCCGACCGCTCGGCCACCACCCGGTCGATGTCGTTACCGAGAACCTCGGCGAAGGCCCTCGCGGAAGTGACATGGTCCTCGAACCAGTCCACCCACAGCGAGTAGGTGACGGCCCCGGCGTCCCGGTCCGCCTCCAGCCGCTGGCGGTAGCCGTTGCGCGTTGGCCGGCAGGGGACCCTCCGCATCCTTCGTTCGCGAACCGGATCTCGCACGTGACCCAGTACTCGTCGAGGAGGTCCAGCAGCCCGAAAGCCAACCGCACCTGGTCGGCTGCCTCCAGGTCTTCGGCGAACACATCACCGGCCCAGGAGTGCGCCACCTGGTTGGCCGTGAGCAACGCGTCCGGCTTCTCGTCGCTCACCCACCCGTCGCGCACCTGGCTGACACCCTGAGCGGCCGGCCAGCGCCGCGCTGCCTCCTCGGCTTGCATCTCCACTCGGGAAGTATGACAAGCCTCGCAAGATCCGAACGAAACGGCCCTTGGGGCGGGCGGCGGGCCGGGGAGGCCGGGTTCGGCGGTGAGGACGCGGGCGATGTCGGCGGACACGAACCAATGCTCGACGGCCTCCTGGGCGTACCCGAGCGCTTCGCCGAGACGGCCCTGGGAGGCCAGTTCGTCCCGGTTGCGGTCGGCCTCTTCGGCGTGCCGCAGCAGCGCCTGCGTGGGTCCTCGGTCGATGTCCGGGCGGCCGTCCTGGTCGTCGGCCCGGTCGTGGTGGCCGCGCACCGCTGGCCGGCCACCACGGAGGTATGGAGACACCGGACGCGCCCGCCACCCGGCGATGCTCGTCCCGCCACGGCCGAGGGGCGGCTCCAACTCGGCCCCGGATGCGCGCAGGCCGGCAGAGGGGGCGAGGCGTGGCTGAGTCGGAACGGGAGGCGGCGAAGCATCGTCCGACGGTGGTGCCGCCGCCGGGAGACAAGCCAGATGACACCGGGGCCGAACTGATCAGTCACCCCGACGCCAGGACGCCTGTGGTGCCATTCGTAGTCTGACCTCTTGTTTTCTGCGACACGGGAGGGGAATCAGATGATATCCATGAGGAAGAGAAGGCATGGGTGGTGGGCCGGGGCAGTGGCCTCGGCTCTGCTGGCGGTGGGGCTGCTGCCGCAACCGGCCCAGGCCGCCGAGGTGCCGAACGGGTCTGTTGTCGCCGCGACCATCACCGCGAAGACGCCCGAGGCCCACTGGACCCTGGCCTCCACGGAGACGACCGCGGTCGGGGACATCCACCGCACGGCGCTGGCGACCCACGCCGACCAGGCGGAAGCGGGCGGCATCCCGCGGCGGACCGTCACGGACGTGCTGGGCGACCTCAACGGGACGGCCCGCCCGCTGTGCCATCCGACCAACGCGGCCGGTGCCCAGGGGTTCTGCTGGAACGACACCTACGGTGACGACACGGGGACGCAGTGGGTGCCGCAGGGCATCGCCGGATCGGGCGAGTCCACGGCCAACCAGCAGGTCGTCAACGGCCGCCGCGTCGTGGTGGCCAGCTGGTCCAACTGGCTGACGCACCCTTCGTATCCCGATCAGCCCAACCAGCTCATGCGGGTCGCGTTCACGGACGTCACCGACCCCGCTCGGGTCCGCTACCGTCACGCCCTGCTGGTGACGCCCACCGCCACGGGCTACGCGCCGCTGCGGGGCCACGCCGATTCCGTGACCTGGTACCGCAACTATCTGTACGTTTCCACCGGCGCCGGTCTCGCCGTGTTCGACCTGAACCGCGTCTGGCTCATGGACGAGAGCGCCGGGAGCGTCGGCGCGTCGAACGGCGTGTACGGGGCGGCATGGCACAAGTACGCGCTGCCGCAGGTGAACCGCTACCAGCACGCGTTCGACAACCCCGACAAGTCGCCGCAGGACGACCCCAAGAGCTGCGGCACCCAGCAGGCGCACAACCCGCCGCCGTGCTTCGCGGGCATCTCGCTCGACGACAGCGGCGCGCGCCCGGCGCTCGTGACCGCCGAGGTCGCCGGGGTCCCCGCCGGCCAGCAGCAGTCCTTCAACACCGTCGGCGCGATCGTGCGCTGGCCGCTGGACCCGACGACCGGCCTTCTGGCCACGGGGACGGACGGCGTTTCCCGGCCCGAGACGGCCTACACCTCTACGGTCAGTGGCGCCCAGGGAGTCGCCATGAACCGAGGCCGGGTCGTGGTCTCGGCCCCCTGCCCCGAGTACATCGAGGGGAAGACGGAGATCCCGAGCTGCCTCTACCACGCGTGGCCCGGTGAGCCGGTGCGGCTGTGGACCCGGACGGGGATCTACGGCGAGAACGTCATGTACTGGCCTGCCACGGACGAGATGTGGACCCTGAACGAGAAGCCCGGCGACCGTACGGTCTTCCACGTCGCGTGGCCGAAGCCGGCCGTGCCGGTGCGGTCCCTGTCGGGCGCCTGGGGCGACCTGACTGGTGACGGCGTGCCCGACCTGCTCGCCATGCGGCCGAACGCCGGGACGGGCAGCGGCGCGGGTAACGGCAACCTGGTTCTCTACCCCGGGGCCCAGGGCGGTGTCGGAGCCCGGAAGTCCATCGGCACGAGCTGGGACCCGATGCGTCTGCTGACGGGGGTCGGCCGGCTGGACGGTGACGCGTGGCCGGACTTCCTCGCCGTCGACGGCAACGGGGACCTGTGGCGCTACCCCGGCATGCAGAACGGGCTCAACGCCCGCGTCCAGCTCTCTGCCGGTTGGGGTGTCGTCTCGTCCATGTCCGGCGTCGGTGACCTCACCGGCGACGGCCTGCCGGACCTCATGGCGGTGTGGAACATCGGGGATGCCTACCTCTATCCGGGCAAGTCCGGCGGCGGCCTCGGCGCCAGCGTCAAGATCGGTACGAGTTGGAACACGATGTCCCTCTACACCGGGGCGGGCGACCTCAACGGGGACTCCCGGCCTGATGTCCTCGCGGTCGACGGCCAGGGCGTGTTGTGGCTCTACCAGGGGGTGCAGAGCGGGCTCGGGCCACGTGTCCAGCTCTCCACCGGTTGGGGCGTGGTCCGCACGATGACCGGTGCCGGTGACCTCACCGGCGACGGCCTGCCCGATGTGCTCGCCGTGTGGAATGACGGCAGCGCCCACCTCTACCCCGGCACGACCGGCGGCGGGCTCGGCCCGAGCACTCCCGTGGATCTCGGCTGGGGAACCGTCTGACAGTGACGTTGGCTGCGCGATGCACTCGCATCGGGAGCGCCACGGCCAGCCTCGAGCGGCTGCCGTGCTGAGCTGACTCCGCACTCGGGCGCGCCGCCCGCGTGCGCCCTGCCGTATCCCGATTTCCGCCCCCGGAGACCGGCGTCAAGCCATTCGGCGCAGGCCAGCGGCACTGACCTGCTCCAAGAGAACGGCGACTGAAGCAATTCCGGGAACCTCGGCGCTGCTACCGGACCGACGGGGTAGCAGGTTGCATGGTGGAGACATGATCGGCACCGTGATTGCGATCCTCGGCTTGCTCGTGTCGGTGGCGACCGCAGTTGTCGGCTACCGACACGAGCAGCGCGCCGAGCGAGCTCAGCAGATGCGCGACGAGCGGGAAGAGAAAGACCGGAAACGCCGCGAGGAGCACGCCGATCGGACAGAGCGGATCCGCCAGGCGAGCTGGATCTCGGTCCACGTCGAAGCCGGCGGCCGGCGCGCCAGGGTGTACAACGGCAGCAGCCAGCCTGCCAGCGACGTCCGTGTCCTGGCAGACGACGCTTCTTTGAAGCCGGACGGCGCTCGGCTGCTGATGCCGGGCGGCTTCTTGACCTTTGTCCACGATTCAGAGGACCCGGGCAGTGAACTCGATCCCGCGCAGATGGCCGTGGAGTTCACCGACGTCGCGGGCCGCACCTGGCGGCGCACCGCCGCGGGGACACTGCGCGAGCGGATTTCGCCGTACGGCGCCCGTCCGCAGTGGGGCACGCCCGTGACTCCGCTCGTCGAACCGTACCGAGGGCCCCGTACGGACACAGGGAGCACGGGCGTCGGCAGTGATCGACCCTTCGAGCCCTCCGAGGCCCGCCGGCCGCAGGGGCCGCCTTCAGGTCCTCTCAGCGGCGGATCTGCCCGGCCGCCGGCCCAAGCCGCGCCGGAGGACATCCGCGTCCCACGCGTCCCCGTCCTTCGCGCGCGGGGGACCTTCTCTTGGCTGTTCGTCCTCGGCTGTCTGGGCGCAGCGGCAGCCCTCGCGTACCTCATCGCACAGGTGGTCTAAGCGTTGTCCCGCAATGCCCGTAGCGCCTCCAACGCCTCGGGCCATGTCCGCCCTCCGGACTGAGGTGGCCTGGTGGACCTGTCCCTTGTCATGATCGCCGGGTGAGTGATGACCAGCGCATGGCACCTTCCAAGGTGGCTGGCGACCGTGTGTCGCTGACTTCGTTCCTCGACTATCAGCGCGCCACCTTGGCTATGAAGTGCCGGGGGCTGACCGGGGAGCAACTGAAGGAGACGGCAGTGCCGACTTCGGGCCTGTCCCTGCTTGGCCTTGTCAGGCATGCGGCCGAGGTGGAGCGCAGTTGGTTCCGTACGGTGCTGAGTGGCGAGCGGGGTACGGCCCTGTGGCCCGCCGTCAGCGGCGTCTTCGGCGAGTTCCATGTGGAGGACGCCGACGTGGATGAGGCGTTTACGTTCTGGCGTGAGGCATGTGAGCAGTCCCGCGCTGTCACGGACGCCTTCGAGTCACTCGATGAGACGGTGGAGTTCCGGGGGGAGACCATCTCGCTGCGCTACGTTCTTACACACATGATCGAGGAGTACGCACGTCACAACGGCCACGCTGATCTGCTACGCGAAGCGATCGACGGAGCGGTCGGCGAGTAGGCCGCCGGTCGAACCGGATCGGCAGGCCCGCGCCGAGGCAGCCTGCCTGAGACGAGTTGGTGCGAGCGCCGCGAAGTGATCACAGCATGACTGGTGTGATCACGGCGTCGGAGCCGTCCTGGACGCACAGCCTCATTCACCGGGTTCAATCCGACTCCTACGTGGTCACCTGTCTGCACGTACTCGACGAGGACGAGGACCCCCACGGCGACGCGGCCCGGGATGCGACCGGCCACCTGGTCCTGTCGCTGCTGGTCTTCGCCGCCGACACAGCCGCCGAAAAGCCCGCCCGAACGGCTCCCCCGGACCGTGTACCGCTCGCAGGCGAGCCGCCTCCCTCGGTGGCAGTTCACACCGGAGCGCCCCGGGAGGATCACGGCCGCGCCGGGTATGGCGCCCCTGCCCAGCGGCGGGCACACAGAGCCGACCGGGTGAACCATGGGAGACCGGTCGGACGCCTGACGAATCGCGCTCTCGAACGGAACGTGTTGCGCTTGTCCACGTATGCCCGGAAGGGGAAGGTCCTGGCGAGAGGGATACCGATGACCGAGGAGGCTCACCGCACAGGCGCAGGCGGCGGGTACGTTCCGCAGGCCGGCGGCCGCGAGACGGGCGCGGTCGATCTGCGGCGCGTCGGGATCGCTCCGGACTTCTGGTACCCCGTCGCCCGGTCTGCGGACGTGCGCCGGAACAAGGTCCGCGCGGCCGCCTTCGCGGGGCAGCGCATCGCGCTCTACCGCAGCGACAGCGGGACCGCGTACGCCCTGGAGGATCGCTGCGCCCACCGCCAGGTGCCGCTGAGCCTGGGGGTGGTGGACGGCGAGACCCTCCGCTGCGCCTACCACGCATGGACCTACCGCGGGAACGGGCGTATCTCGCAGATCCCGTACCTGCCCAAAGGTGCCGAACGGCCGCCCCGCGGGGTGCGCTCGTACCCCGTCCGCGAACGCTACGGGCTGATCTTCGTCTTCCCCGGCGACCCCGCACGAGCGGAGGGCACGCCCCTGCCCGTGCTCCCCGAAGCGGACTCGGCCCGGCACCGGACGATGATGTTCTCGCGCACCGTGCGCTGCCACTACTCCTTCCTGCACGAGAACCTGCTCGACATGAACCACCAGTTCCTGCACAGGGGCGTGCTGGGCAGGATCCACCCCGAGCTCCTCGGATACGACACAGGCCCGCGTTCCGTGGAGGCCCGCTACCTCTTCGTCCCCTCCGGTGGCAAGAAGGACCGAGGCGCGGGCCTGCTGTCCGCCGAAGGCGTGGGCGGCGCTTCGACGCCCGACGTCGTCACCATCCGCACCGAATACCCGTACCAGACCCTGCGAGCCGTCCCCGAGTCGTCCGCCATGGCCGCGTTCTCCCTCTGGGCCGCCTACGTACCGCAAGACGCCGAGCAGCGCGTCAGCCACGTCTTCGGGCTCCTCGTGATCGCCAAACCGTCCATCCCCGGCGCCCTCCACCTGGCCTGGCCGCTGATCCGACGTTTCACCGAACGCGTCTTCGCCCAGGACAGAATGGCCGTCGAAGCCGAGCAACGGGCCTGGGACGAGCAAGGGGCGGACTGGAACCAGGAGGTCTTCCCACTCATCCTCGACGTACGGGAAGTCCTGCGCACCAATGGCATCCCGCTCCGGCCCTCGCCCGCCTCCGTCGTCTGCCGCAACGCGGAACCATGCGCCGACGCACCCACCGACGCACCCTGATGAGAGGAACGACGCCAGGAGCAGCGTGACGCAGGCGAGCCGCACAGGGGATTTGCCCGTGAGGTGTCTCCCGGTCGCCTCACCACGGACGTGATGCTCCGAGGATCGGCGTCTCGGTAGCCTGATCATCTGCTGCATGGAGTGTCCATGTGTCCGGCTGGTCCGTGCGGGGGCTTCCGGCGAAGAGTGATGGGGCTGTGATGAGTGAACTGACGAAGCCCGAGGTCCACGTTCCGGAGGGTGACGCTCCCACCGAGCTGACCATCCGGGACCTGGTCGTCGGGGACGGGCCTGAGGCGAAGCCGGGCATGGTGGTCAGGGTTCACTATGTCGGGGTCACCTTCGAGTCCGGGAAGGAGTTCGACGCCTCCTGGGACCGGGGCCAGCCGTTCAAGTTCGCCGTGGGCGGTGGCCGGGTCATCAAGGGCTGGGACCGGGGGGTGAGGGGGATGAAGGTCGGCGGTCGGCGCGAGATCATCGTTCCCCCGCGTCTCGGCTACGGCAAGCAGTCGCCCTCGCCGTTGATCCCGGCGGGCTCGACCCTGGTCTTCGTGGTGGACCTGCTCTCCGTCTGAGGCAGGGAGTAGGGCCTGACCGAGTCCGCGTCCCGGGCCGCGGACCATACTGGTCGGGCCCTGATCACTCACTGGACGGTTCCATGGCTAAGAACAGCACCTCATCGACCACTGTCCCCGACACCGCGTGGCTCGGGCGAGGGCGGCATCTCGGGCCCGAGGCCGAGCGGGACGTCCGGCGCAACCTGATCGCCCTCAAGGCGGCCGGGGTGATCGACGGCTTCCTGGACCTCGACCCCATCGAGGCAGCTCGCTCCACCGACCTGTTCCCTCGGGACGAGTCCGCCGACCCAGGCCCCTCTGCCCGCCGCGTCTTCGAGGCCCGTTGGGGCGTGGCCGACGGCGTCACGGTGCGCGCTCAACTGACCACGTACGAGCCCGAGTCCCGCCGCACGGAGCACGAGGGCGTCACCTGGGTGCTCGCCGCCGAGGCGGAGCGGGCGTGGGAGGGAAGCTGGCCCTCACCCGCCACCGTGTTCTGGCCCGACAGCGACCAGGTCGCCTGGGATCACGAGACGGTGCCGGGCGTGCGTCTGCGGACGACGAACCACCTGCCGAAGGACGACGGCGAGTTGCGGCGCCTGCTGCGGGACTGCACCCGGCAGAGCTGGTTCGTCCATGTCGTGGTTCACGAGGCGATGACGCCGGACACGCCGGGGCGGCGGCCGATCACGGCGTTCCTGGCACCGAGCCTCAAGCACCGGGTGGTCGAGCACCGGGCCACGCCGGAGCAGGCGCTGATCGCCGACTTCGCGATGAAGCGTGAGCTGGGCGTGGGACTGCCGCGGGGCGGTGCCGTCGTCCTGCCCCCGACACCGCAGGTGCCGGGCTACGACGCGGAGCGCTTCACCGTACGCGATGTCTTCCTGGACGGCACGGAGCCGACCGAACTCATCGAGAAGATCGTGGAGTTCGCCTCGCTGCCGCAGCCGCTTCCGGCCGACGCCGAGCAGGTCCTGACACGGCTGCGCCAAGGCTGGCACCTGCTCACTCCGGACGAGGAGCTGGTCCACGCACGGGCCATGGTCACCAAGTACGCGAAGGCGCTTGAAGCCATGACGGCATCCTGCGACCTGTACCGGGAGGCGGCCGAATCGGCGCTCGCCGCGCTCGCCGAGGCGACCAGCGGCGGCGACGCGACCGGGACGCCCGCACCGGCGGCGGCCAAGCAGGACGCCTCGCCGCTGAAATCCCTCACGAAGACGCTCGCCCGCTTCCGGGGCCCGAACCGGTAAGAGCCGGGCGGGAGGTCGAGGGGCGTCCGCACGGTCGGTGTGACGGTGCAGGTTTCAGGTCGTGAATCGGCGTCGGGGGCCGCGTGCACGTCAGTCCCGCTGTGCGGGCCCGAAGGCGGGCGGCCGAAGGTCGTCCCCGGCGGAGCCGACGTCGCCTTTCTTGGAGCCGAAGGTGTTCTCCGTGCTGACGCCGATGTCCTCGAATCCGGGTTCTATCGTCCGCTTGAACCCATGATCTCGTGGGCCTCCTGGGAACGCTGGAAGGCCCGCCCCGCCATCTCCTCGGGCGCGACGCGGGGGAAGTCCGTCGCCCCCCATGAGCCCCACGCGAGCGTCACGACCAGAACGAGTACGCCGACGAGCGCGGCACCCCCGCACCCCAGGGCGACGAGGCCGGAAGAAGTGTCCCTGCGCTCGGTCGAGTCGGGGGTGGCGGCGCTTGGCACGGTCTCGTCGGGCACGCGAGGACAGTATGCGAGCGGGGATGTGTGGCGGATGGGTGCCGCTACCGGGTGCGGAGTGAGTACGCGTACTCGCTCCGCACCGCACTCGTACGCCCGAGGGACGAGGCGCCGCAGCCGGGCAGGCGACTACCGGGCCGATCGCCCGGGGCGTCAGGTGGTTGTCTGGGCGGTTTCGCTCGTCGCGGTGCCTTCTTCTTCCTGGCCCTCCGGCGCAGCGGGCTCTGGCGGAGCGGGCGGGGTGCGGACCAGCAGCGCCACCAGTACGGCCAGTCCGCCGAGAAGGGCGCCGATGCCGAATCCCCACCGGATGCCCGTGGCCAGGGCGCCGGTGGGGTCGGCGCCATCGGCTGCTGCCGTGGCGGCGTGTCCCGACATGACGCTGATGACGAGGGCAGTGCCGGCGGCGGCCGCGATCTGTTGGAGCGAGCCCAGGATGGCGGAGCCGTGGGGGTACAGGTGTGGCGGCAGTACGGACAGGCCAGAGGTGAAGACGGGGGTGAAGACGAACGCCATGCCGGCGCTGAGGGCCATGTGAAGGGCGAGTACCAGCCACGGCGAGGTCTGTTCACCTGCGAGGGCGAACAGTGCGAGGCAGAGCGCTGTGAGTACGGCTCCGGGTACGACCAGGCGTGGTGCGCCGAGTCGGTCGTAGAGCTTGCCGACCTGTGGTCCGAGCAGGCCCATGGTCAGGCCGCCGGGGATGAGGAGCAGCCCGGTCTGCAACGAGGTCAGGCCGCACACCACCTGCAGGTAGATCGGCAGCAGGATGAACGCGCCCATGAGAGCCATGAAGGACAGGCACATCAGACCGAGTGCCACGGAGAAGTGCCGGAAGGTCAGGGTGCGCAGGTCCAGCAGCGGTGTGGACGAGCGCTGCAGTGCCAGCTGTCGCCACACGAACAGGCCTACCAGGACGGCGCCGACGAGGGTGGTGGCTTCCGGGGGAACGGCGGCCTGGGCCGCGTCCTCGGCGCCGAGCCCGCTCAGGCCGTAGACCAGCGCGCCGAAGCCCGCTGCCGACAGGGGGACGGACAGCCAGTCGATCGGGCCGGCCTGCGGCTCGCCGATGTTGACCAGATTGCGCCGACCGAATACGGCCATGGCTCCGGCGATGGGCAGCACGGCCAGGAACAGCAGTCGCCAAGTCCCCAGCTGCAGCAGCACACCGGAGACCGCTGGGCCGAGGGCGGGTGCGACGGAGATGACGAGGGTGATGTGGCCCATGACTCGGCCGCGGTCCTGCGGGGGCACGAGGGTCATGAGCGTCGTCATGAGCAGCGGCATCATGACGGCGGTGCCGCCGGCCTGGATGACGCGGGCGGCCAGCAGCACGGGGAAGGCGGGCGCGGCCGCGGCGAGAGCCGTTCCGGCGAGGAACAGCGCCATGGCCAGGCCGAAGGCGGTCCGAGTCGTCACGCGCTGGAGGAACCATCCCGTCACCGGGATGACGACGGCCATGGTGAGCATGAAGGCCGTGGACAGCCACCCGGCGAGTGCCGCGGTCACCTCGAACTCGCGCATGAGCCGCGGGATCGCGTTGACCATGATCGTCTCATTGAGGAGGACGACGAAGGTGGACAGCACGAGGATCCGCAGCACGGCGGTGACGCGGGCAGGCGAGAGGGTGGGCGTTGCGTGTGGTGCGAGCATGGTGCCTTCCGTCATGTGAGTGTCCTCCGCACGTGGCAGGTCACATGGACAGACTGCGGCGCCGGAAAGAACTCATCGGTCTCCCCCGATCCTGCCGGTACTGCCACCAGGGCTCAAACCATTTTGTCGACGTGGACATGGAGAGCGGCCGATGAGAGCTCAATGGCTCGAACGCGCGAAGCCCAAAGCCCGTCCGCCATCCCCTCGCTCCACGCGGTGACACACGGCCGGGGCGAACCGGCCGCATACTTACGGCGGATCGGGTGCCTCTGACGAGGGTCCCGCGAGGACGGATTCACAGCGCACGCAGCTCAGGAGCTTCCCTATGCACAGCTACTTCGACATCGAGACGCTGGCAGCGAGTCGATGGCGCAACGGTGGCGGCACGACCAGGGAGATCGCCTCGCAGGCTGCGGGCACCGATGACTTCGGGTGGCGTGCGAGCATCGCCGACATCGACAGGGACGGGCCGTTCTCGCCGTTCCCCGGCGTCGACCGGACACTCACGCTGCTGGCGGGCGACGGTGTCGTGTTGTCCTGCCCGGGTGAGATCGACCGGTTGGCGGCACGCGTGGGCGAGCCTGTCCGCTTTTCCGGCGACCTCGCGCTGACCGCGGAACTGCCGGGCGGGTCCTGCCGGGTGCTCAACATCATGGTGCGACGCGGTCACTGGACGGCCCGGGTGGACCGGGTCGACGGCCCCGTCGCGCCGGCCGTCGGGCACGCCGGGGTGCTCTACGTGCTGCGCGGCCGCTGGCAGGCGGGTGCCGGCGGGCGTTTCCTCAGGTCCGGCCAGGGCGTGTGGTGGTCAGGAGGCGAAGACGTGTCGGGCGAGTCGGTCACACCGCTCTCGCCCGACGCCGCGGCCCTCTGGGCAGATGTCGCTCGGGTGGACTGACGGCAGGTCAGCCGAGCGGAGCCGTCACCCGGTCGCCGCGATCCCCGGTGGCCGGGTGGATGGTCTCGACGGGTGGGTTGGCGGAGCGCCGTGCCCACAGCCAGTACAGGGCCGAGGTGACCACGAGCCCGATGATCCACGAGATGTCCGCGCCGTCGAGCCTCTTGGTGATCGCACCGGTGTAGAGCTTGGTCGCCAGGAACGGGATCTGTACGGCGATGCCGACCACGTAGCAGGTCAGCGCGGTGGCGTTCCAGCGGCCGTAGCGGCCGTCCGGGTCGTACAAAGCGGGGATGTCGACGCGCTCGCGGGAGATCAGGTAGTAGTCGACCAGGTTGATCGCGCTCCACGGGGTGAACACCATCAGGAGCAGGAGCACGAAGTTCTTGAAGTTGCTCAGGAAGTCGTCGCTGGCAGCGAGCGCGATGGCCATCGACACCGCGATGAAGCCGATGATGGAGGCGGCACGTGCGCCGGCCGAGATGCGTGAACGGCCGTCGAACGCGGTCACGGTGGTCAGGATCGACATGAAACCGCCGTACGCGTTGAGACAGTTGACGGTCAGCTTGCCGACCACGATCACCAGATAGATGAGGAGAGCGAGGAAGGCGGGGCCGGCCAGGTCACCGAGAAAGCCGACCTGGTCGGACAGGAAGTCCTTGCCGGCCACGGCGGCGGTGAGCGCGCCCAGTGACATGGCCCATTGGGAGCCGACGACGGAGCCGGTGAACGTGGACCAGAACGTCACACGCGTGCCGGTGTCCCGTGGGAGGTAGCGCGAGTAGTCGGCGACGTACGGGCCGAAGGTCAGCTGCCATCCGGCGCCCAGCCCCACGGCGAGCAGGAACGTCGCTGCCTCGAAGCCCTTGTCGCCGACGTGGGCGCCGACGTCGTACTGCGTGAACACCCGCACCGTCAGGTAGCCGAGACCGAGCGCCCCGACGGCGGTCGCGATGCGCCCGGCGATGTGGATGAGCCGGTATCCGGCGACGGCGACCACGGCGGTCAGGGCGCCGAAGAGGAGGATGCCGGCGTCCGTGTTGTCCAAGTGCAGCATCTCGGACACCGCCTGGCCGGCCAGTACGCTGCCGGTCGCGGCGAAACCGAGGTACATGAGGATCACAAGCAGCAGCGGCAGGACGGCGCCGTGGACGCCGAACTGCGCGCGACTGGAGATCATCTGCGGTACGCCGAGGTGCGGCCCCTGCGCGGAATGCGCGGCCATCACGATGCCGCCGAGCACGTTCCCGATCAACAGTGCGGGTATCGCCCACAGCGCGTCGGCGCCGAAGACGACCGCCAGCGCGCCGTCGACGATCGCGGTGATCTGCATGTTCGCGCCGAACCACAGGGTGAACTGGCTACGCGGCGTCCCGTGTCGCTCGGCGTCCGGGATGACCTCGATGGTGCGCTTCTCGATCACAGGTCGTTCCCTGGGGGCGTGCTGGACCGGCATGTTGGTGTCCCCTTCCCACAGCGTTGCCTTCATGTCGCGCGGTGATCGCGTCGTCGTTCGTGGTGGTGGCGGACCGAATCTGGCATACGCTTCAACACGCATCAAGGCCTTGAATGAAAAATTTCAGCAGCGCCCGCTCCGCTCCCCCGCCACCGGAGCGTGGGGTTTCGGGACGCCCTCGCGCGAGCCGGCCCGTGCCCGCTCCACGGCCACGCCGCACGTTCGGCCTGCGCACTGCGGGGCATAGTAGTGAAGTGATCGCAAAGAGTGACGATGCCGACGGTGGCCGCGGCGGCCCTTGGGGGCCTGAAGACACCGGTGACGAGGACGCGCAGGTCATCGTGGTGGGCGCCGGCCCGGCAGGATCGAGCGCCGCGGTGCACCTGGCGCGAGCGGGTGTGGATGTGCTGCTCCTGGAGAAGAGCGGCTTCCCCCGCGAGAAGGTGTGCGGTGACGGTCTGACACCTCGGAGCGTGTACCAGCTGGTGCGGATGGGCATCGACATCGACGCACCCGGCTGGGTGCGCAACAAGGGCATGCGCTGGGTCTGCGGCGGCCACCAGGCCGAGCTCGACTGGCCGCGCCTGGGTGCCCTTCCCGATTTCGGGCTCACCCGCAGCCGGCACGACTTCGACGACCTGCTCGCGACGCACGCCCGCGCCACCGGAGCGCGCCTGCGCACCCAGGTGAAGGTGACGGGGACCCTGACCGACCGTGCGGGACACGTCACCGGCGTGACCGCCTCCCGCGGACCGGGGCAGGAGCCGGTCACCTACCGGGCACCGCTGGTCGTCGCGGCCGACGGCGCCTCGGCACGTACGGCTCTGGGCCTGGGGCTCGTACGTGACACCAAGCGACCCGTCGCGGTGGCTGCCCGCCGTTACTACCGCAGCGAGGCCCGCACCCACGACCCCTATCTGGAGCTGTGGGCCGACCTGCGCTGCCCCCGCACCGGCCTGGACCTGCCCGGATACGGATGGGTGTTCCCCATGGGCGACGGGCGTGTCAACGTGGGGCTCGGCACCCTGCCCCAGCAGCGGCGGCGCCGGCCGGTGGATCTGCGGGAGGCACTCGAGCACTGGCTGCCGCGGCTGCCCGCGGAGTGGGGGCTGAACGAGGAGAACGCCGACTCCGGCCTGCGCAGCGCGCCGCTGCCGATGGGCCTGAACCGGCGCCCGCAGTACCGGCGGGGCGTCCTGCTCGTGGGAGACAGCGCCGGCATGGTCAGTCCGTGGAGCGGTGAGGGCATCGCCCAGGCGATGGAGGCCGCCGGGGTGGCGGCCGAGATCATCGCGCTGGCGCTGGCCCGGCCGGCCGGGCCGCGACGGGAGCACGCGCTGCGGCAGTACCCGGTCGAGATCCAGCGCCTGTGGGGGCGTTACTACCGGCTCGGCAACCTCGCCGGTGATCTGCTCTTCTCCCGTTACGGCTTCCGGCCGGTCCTCCATCCCCGCGTGATGGCCTCGCCTCACTTGCTGAACGCCCTGGCCCGCCTGCTCACGCACGTGAGCGACGAGCCGGCGCAGGACACCATCGACGCCATCCTCCACGGACTCCTGCGCCTCGTTCCCAGTCCACGGCGGTAGGGCACGACCTCCCGGGTGCCTCCTCCGTACCGCTGTAGCCGTGCGTCAGCCTCCGGTCTTGGCGGACTTGAGGCGCTCATGTGCACTTCGCGTCAACGGATGGGTCTCGCCGAGGCTTCTCAGGCGCGTGGACAGGGTCCGCTTGTAACGGCGGCGGGCCTTTCGCCGTGCCCCCACGGCCTGGTAGACGCCTGCCAGATCCAGTTGGGTGACGATGGTGTCGGGGTGGGCCGCGCCCAGCACCCTTTCCATGTCGCGAAGGATCGCTTCGAACTGGGAGATCGTCTGCTCCGGTCGTTCTGATGCGTTCCGATTCCGCGCGGAGTGAGCAGGGCCAGTGATTCGGCCGGTTGCAGGGCGTCGAGCCGGATGACGGCAGTGGCGTCGTGCCACACGGTGGCGAGTCTGCTGGTGATGAGGAAGCGGCCCTTGGGCGCGCGAGCCTGAAGCGAGGCGATGTCCGCGAGGCGGCAGACGTTGTCCAGGATGAGGAGCCATTTCGCGCCCCCGGCCGCCCATCGCGGTCGATGAGCGCGGCGACCCGGGGCAGGCGCGCGATCGCGTCCCCTGTCGTGGTGTAGGAGGTCAAGGCGGTGAGCCTGGGTCGGTGCGCCCCGCAGGTGCTTCCGCCGCTCCGCTTCGGGCTCCCTGGACAGGGCCGGGTCAACTCGCCGGGCTGGTCAGGACGCAGTTCGGATAGTCGTTGTCCGGATCGCCGATGGAGACCCAGAGCTTCAGGACCCTGCCTTGCCTCAAGGCGGCGTAGGCGTCGGCCTGCCGCCCATCCGTTTCGGGGTGATCGGCGTCGAAGGTCACACCGACGAAGCTTTGCTTCTTGTTGGAGCCCTGCTCCCAGGTGCCCGTTCCGGACCAGGCCAAATCGTCGTACCAGCCGACGGAGACGCAGACCTTATCGGCGATGAACGTCCCGTCCTGCTTCAGCGTGAGGGTGCCGCCTTCGGCATCGGTCCACGTGGTCGCAAGTTCGGCCGGCTTCAGAACGACCGGTTCGCCCTCGGGCGGCGGCATGACGGTGAACCTGCCGCAGGCCGTCAGTCCGAGGCCCATGGCGAGCACGATCAGCGCAGTACGACAGGAACGCAACACACTCCACCCCTGGGGGGTTCCGCAGGCCGCGTGCGCGACCGCTGGGCTCAAGAACGCACGCCGTACCTTGGGCACGGAGTTTGAACAGGTTCAAGTCAGGGTCCTCCGCGGCCACTCTTCGCGAAGCGTGAGGCGTGAGGCGTGAGGCGGTACAGCAGCGCGGCCGCCTTTCAGGAACCTTGCACGTCCGCCACTCGCCCCACCGGGCACGGACGACATGCCGGAGACGCCGTCGACGGTCCTCGCGTCCCGGCTACAGGCCGACGGCGCGCGTGCGGTGCTGGGACCCGCCGGCCCGGCCCGGCGAGAGCCGAGCCATGGACGTCCGCGACCCCGGTACCAGAGAGCCCGGAGGTCGCTCTGGAGGGTGCGGACGCGGCGGTTCGTGGTCACGGAGTGGCCGGCCGGCCGACTACGCCCTCGCTCCCGGCTCGGGAGGTGGTCGGTCGTGACGCGAAGCGCTGTCCCACGATGTGGCCAGGGCGAGGCGCTGAGCCACGGCCCGTAGGTGGGTCAGGACGGCGTCGTCCGCGTCCACGGTGTACGCGGCCGGGAGCATCGTCAGCGTCTGGGCGATGCGGACCAGCGAGACGTCCGATGCGTCCACCCTGCAGGCGGTGGTGTCGACCGGGCGTAGGCGGGTGCCCAGGCCAAGGGTCCGGGCACGGGGCTCCTGCGCGGAGGCCCGGACGGTGGCGACGGCCCCGGTGGCGGGTGGGGGCCGACGCGAGGCGTGCGGCCACGGAGTCCGCGGGTGCGACGTCACCCGGGAAGGGGCGGGACGGCACGCGACGGCCCGTCGGTGTGGGGCGGGTGGTGCGGTCAAGGCGGAGGACTCGCCAGTCGTCCCGGTCCGCGTCATGGGCAAGCAGGTACCAGAGGTCTCCGGAGGCGACCAGGTGCTGCGGTTCGACCCGGCGGGAGGCCGCCGTGCACCCGGCACTTCCCGGGCCTGCTTCCGGGTGGCGTCCCGACCGGGTGAAGCCGGGTTCCGCGTGGCGATGAGTCTGCGGGCGCCCGCAGGTCTATCTCTTGAGAGAGACAACCGACGCTTCGGGAGCAAGCCATGGGCCTCATTCACATCGAGATGTTCGCGACCCTCGACCTCGTCGGGCAGGCGCCCGGCGGCCCCGACGAGGATCCGGCGGGGTTCCCGTTCGGCGGCTGGCAGGCGCCCTTGCTGGACGAGGTGGCCGGGGCGCAGGTCGATGCCGCGTACGAGGGCACGGACGCCCTTCTCCTCGGTCGGCGGACGTACGACATCTTCGCCGCCTACTGGCCCCACCAGGAGGGCGGCGAGCACAACGAGTTCGCCCAGCTCTTCAACAGGGTCCCGAAATACGTGGCCTCGCGCGGCAAGCCCGACCTGTCGTGGGCCGGCTCCACGCAGCTCGGTCCGGATCTGGCCGCCGCGGTGCGCGAGATCCGTGACCGGCACGAACACGTGAAGGTCGTCGGGAGCCTCAACCTCGTGCAGACGCTTCTGAGGGAGAAACTCTTCGACCGCCTCGACCTCTGGCTGCACCCCATCGTGCTCGGCATCGGGAAGAAGGTGTTCGACGACGGCGCGGTGCCCACCAACGTCACACTCCTCGCACCCCCGGCAGCCAGCCCGAAGGGGACCGTGTACCTGCGTTACGCGCTCGCCGACGGCACACCCGCCACAGGAGACATGAGCGCACCCGACCACGGCATCCAGAGCAACGACTGAAGCCCCACGCCTGGCGGGGCTGGACGCACCACGGCGGCGAATACCCGTGCGATGGATGCGCGGCCGCTGGTTCACGGTGTACTGCGCGATGCATTCGTCGGGCCTGCCGTACGCCGTCACCTCGACTGCCCGGTCGGTTCGCGCGACGGACGGGGTGGCGCCACGCACGACTCACCAAGGTCTTTCGCTGCGACGGTGAGCATGCTGTCCCGGGCGCACTCCCTGTTCGCCGGGACCGAGCGGCGGCCCACCGGGCACCGCTGCCCCGGCTCGGGATCGACCCCCGTTACTCTGCCCGTGTGAACGGTATGGATGAGGTGCGGGGTCTTCCCGACTGGCGGGTGCTCGTCGTCGGGGGTGCCTCGGGGATGGGGAAGACCGGTGTCGGCCGGGCATTGGCACGGCGGTACGACGTCCCCGTAGCGGAGGTCGACGACATCGTCGAGGCCCTCCTCGCGGTGACCCTGCCCGAGCACCTGCCGGACGTCCACTTCTGGCGTACCCACCCGGAGGCCGCCCGCGAGGCGCCCGAGTCGGTTGTCGAGCGGCAGATCGCGATCGCCGAGGCGCTGGCGCCGGCGGTCGAGGCGGTGGTGTCCAACCATGTGGGCACCGACACCCCGGTGATCCTTGAAGGGGACTACGTCCTGCCCGCACCGGCGGCGCCCGGAGGTCCGGTCCGTGCCGTCTTCCTCCACGAGGACGACGAGGCGCAGGTGACGGCCAACTACCTGCGCCGGGAGCCGGAGGCCGGACCGCAGCGCCATCGCGCACGCGTCAGCGTGCTGTACGGCCGGTGGCTCGCCGCACGGGCGCGGGCGGCCGGCGTGCCGGTCGTCAGTCCGCGTCCGTGGGAGGACCTGGCCGACCGTGTCGCCGAGGCGGTCGGGGATGCGGAGCGCCGCCGTCTCTCGCTGCGTGACTGAGGCGGGATACGGGCTTCCTCGGTCGCCCGCACACGGGCCGACGGACTCCGTGACTTCATAGGGCGAGATCCAGGTTCTGGCACAGATCTTGGAGAGCGGCCGCAGAGGGTGACGGCGCCGCTCAATTGCTGGGGAGAGTCCTGAGCCCGGGGCCGCCGGCGTTCCCATTGGCCTCCAGGAGCACCAGCCGGCAACGCCAGGCTGCCGCTCGCACCTCCCCCCCCCAGCCCCCTCAACTCAACGGCTCGGTCAGGGCCTGCCGGCTCGCGGCATCGGCGAAGGGCCCCATCGCTGTGTCTGCCCCGGACCCGACCTCAGCACCCGGGACGCCCGGCGGCAGCGCCGCCTGTCGCCACCTGCGGTCGGAGTCGGAGGTCGGAGTCGGAGGTCGGAGTCGGAGGTCGGAGTCGGAGGTCGGAGGCAACGCGGGCGCCCGATCCGACGTCTGCCAAGCGGAGAACGAACCGGGCGGACCGACCCCGCCGTGTGAAGGGAGCCTGCTGGTGCTCATAGGACTACTGACCGCCGTCGCCGCCTCAATCTGTTACGGCACGGGATCCGTATTGCAGGCGGTCGGCTCCCGCAAGTCCGCCCGGCGGGAGGCGGCCGCGGCGGGGCAGATCACCCAGCACGGCGGGCCGAGCCTGTCGTCGACCGCGAAGGCCGCGATGACCTGGGAGTTCATCGTGGGCACGATCCTGGACTTCGTCGGCTTCGGTCTCGGCGCGCTCGCCGCCCGCATGCTCCCGCTGTTCCTCTCCCAGACCGTGATCAGCGCCAACCTGGTCATCACGGCCGTCCTCAGCGTGAGACTGCTCGGCATCCGGCTGACCCGCGCGGAGTGGACCTCGATCGGTGTGGTCTGCTCGGCCCTGGTGCTGCTGGCGAGCGCGGCGGGCCCGGAGGGCAGCGGACGCACCCCGATCGCAACGCACTGGTGGCTGCTGGCGGTCTCGCTGCTGCTGATGGTCGGCGGTACGGTCCTCGTACGCGTGCTCGGCGCCCGGGCCGCGATCCTCGCGGGCCTCCTGTCGGGTCTCGGCTTCGGCGCGCTCGGGGTCGGCGTACGGATCCTGAACGGCATCGACCCCTTCGACCCTGGCGCGGTCCTGGCGGACCCGGCCCTGTACGCGATCCTCGTGGCCGGCGCCGGCGGCATGTACCTGCACACGGTCGCGCTGCAGATCGGCTCGGTGAACGGCGCGACGGCGGCGCTCGTGGTCGGCGAGACCGTGCTGCCGGGGATGATCGGTGTGTGGTGGCTGGGTGACGCCTCCCGCCCGGGCTTCGCCTGGCTGGCCGTCCTCGGCTTCGTGCTGGCCGTCACGGGCGCGGTGGCGGTGGCGTGGTTCGGCTCCCCGGAGAGCCATGGGGCAGAGCCCGAAAACCTGCCGCAGCCCGCGCGCGTTCCGGATCCCGCACGCGTTCCGTAGTCCCGGCCCTCGGCCGGACACCGCTGCGCGCACGTCGAACTCGACGGCATCACGTCGACGCGAGCGGGGTGGGCCCGACCGCCTCGGTGGCTCCGGGCTTCTCTGCGCAGCACGACTGAGCTGACCCCCCTCGAACAGTCGCCAAGCGAGGCGGAAGGCATCGTCGCAACCCAAGGTGATCTCGTCCAGGCGGGTCATCTCGCCGAGTACGTTCGTCCGTACGGCACTGAGCACGTTCTGGAGTACGCCGACCTCTGGCCTTGGCGCTGGGCTGCTTGCGGGATGGTTCACTTGCCGGACAGCTTGATGCCGCCGGGGAGGGTTCGTGGAAGAGCCAGGATTCCGTGTTCTGCTGACGGGGGCAGGAGACCGGAAAACGGAGGCGGTCCGTGCGATCCGGACGGTCACAGGCCTCAGCCTCTGGAAAAGCCAGCTTCTGCTGGACAGTGCGCCGGTAGCGGTCACGGAACCCGACTGGCTCGAAGCCGCCCAAGACGCGGCCGAGGTCCTTGAGGCTGCGGGTGCCCACGCGACAGTGCTGTGCGACTGGTGCGACCGCACCGTCGCGCGGGATGCCGGTCCGCTCGACCCGGCCCCGTGCTACGGGCCATGGCCTCCCCAGACCTGCCGCGCGAGTTGTCCACCGGCAACGGACTCGATGCGGCCACTGCTGACGAACTCGCAGTCAGACCTGGAAGACACGCTCTGGCCGAGTTCGTCGATGCAGAGAGGATCGACACGCCCTTAGCGGGCAATGGGGTTACTCGGCTGCATCGAAATCGAAGGTCCGCAGGGACTTCTCCCGGGGGAAGCCGGCCACCTTGATCCGCCTCTCCGACCTGCGCCGGCCCGGCCGTCGAACTCGGTGTCTTTGGCTGGTTGGGCTTGACGGGGTCGGCGCGGGCGCAGGCCGGAAGCGGGGCGCCCCGGCTTGCGCCCGTGCGTCAGGCCACTGTGCCGGCGACTCCGGTGCGACCGTCGGGGACGCCGACGATCGTCACGATGACCTGCTTGCGCACGGCCTCGCCGAGCACGCCGACCAGTGCGTCGGTGGTGGTGGCAACCAGGCGGGCGGGTGCGTCCGCGACCTCAGGTAGGTGATACGCGGCCTCGCGCATGCTGAGGGTGACGAGAGGTGCATCGTTGTCGGTCGGTTCACCGCCGATGCCCCGGCGGCTCTGCGGGATGCCGATGACGTCCACCCCGACGAGCCGGCGGAACTCGTCGCCGTAGACGGCACCGAGCGCGTCGGCCAGGGCCCTGATCAGCTTCGGTTCTACCGTCCCGTCGAGGGATTCTTCGCGGATGTGCACGCTGAAGTGCGGCATGGGTGGCAACTCCGTTCACGTAGGTACGTACGATGGGAGCTAGCTTTGGAGGCAAAATACCTTTGAAGACAAAGATAAATGAGGAGGGGTGTGCGATGTCAAGGCCCTCGACGCGCGACGCCGCAGAAGGCGGCGACAACGGAGTCGACGACGCCGTAAGGGCCCTGCTCCTGCTCATGCCCCGGATGGTGGGCCGCGCCAAGAAGATCCCCGTGCCCGAGGTGCTGCAGTCCATGGCGCTGGCCCCGCGCCACCTGTCGCTGCTCGCCTACCTGCTCCTCGACGGGCCGATGACCGTGAACGAGCTGGCGGGCCGACTGCAGGTCGCGCCGACGACAGTGAGCCTGTTGGTAGGCGACCTGAGCCGCAAGGGAATCCTGGAGCGGCGCGAAGACGAGGCGGACCGGCGTCGTCGGATCATCGGCATCGCCGAAGACCAGCAACCCACCATCGCTGCCTGGCTCGCCCCGGGCGCGGCCGCGTGGCGCAAGGCGCTGGCCCCGCTGACGCCGGATCAGCGACAACTGTTCGTCGACACCTTGCTCGCGTACGAAGCCGCGGTCAGCGGCGGGGAACAAGGCTGAGCCGAGCCCACGGGCAGCACCGCCCGCAGGCAGCACCGCCCGCAGGCAGCGTCAGTCACCGGGGCGTCACCAGGCCACGACGAGCAGGGCGTCCTCCCCAGCGGACGCCCTGCTCGCTGCGGAAGCAGCAGCCGTGGCAACGGGTGACGGTGTGGGTGCGGTGGTGAGTCGCCGGGAGCCGGACGGGCCGACAGGCTTCGATAAGCCAAGCGCCGCCGGCTCAGGACACTCGGGTCCCGCCCCCTAACGGGCGGCGCTGGGAGCGGAATTGGCTGGCCGCGCGGTCCCAGCGGCCCGTAGCATCCGCACATGGTCGAGGACGTGGCAGAAGCTGTGGCGGAGCGCATTACCGGGGAGAATCCCGAAGCAGAGAACACGGGATCGCCCCGTGAAGTGTGCTGGCGCGGATCGGGTGTCGGCTTCGCACCCCTCGACGTCGATGACGCCGAGCTGATCCATACCTGGCGCGCTGACCCCGTGGCCTCCCACGAGATCGGCATGTGGCCGCGTTCCCTCTCCGCCGTGCGCGACCGCATCGAGCGCGACCGCGACGACCACGACCGCGACGACTTCCTCGTCCTGCTCCCCAACGGCACGCCGATCGGCCATATCGCCCTGTTCGATCAGGACCTGGTCGACGGCACGGCCGAAATCATGCTGGTGCTCGACTCCGACCACCGGGGCCGGGGGCACGGTGCGGACGCAGTGGACGCGCTGGTCGACCTCGCCTTCGGCGAACTGCCCATGCACCGCGTCCAGGCCGTCACCCATACCACCAACACCGCAGCCCTCGATGTCCTCGCCAGGGCCGGATTCGTCCAGGAGGGAGTGCGCCGCTCCGCCTGCCTGCACCGGGGCCGGCGCTACGACGTCGCGGTGCTGGCCCTGCTCCGAGAGGAGTGGCAGGCCCTCACCCGCCCCCGGTCCTGGGACGTACCGGTCGCCGGCCAGTGACCTGAGCCTTGGACCCCGGCCGCGCTGCGGCTTCGCGCCGAACCAGGGCGTCAGCTTGCCGACGAGCTCCCGGTCGTCGATGCGGATCGTCTGCTCCATCGAACCGGACGGGATCACGAAGGCCTGTACGAGGAAGGTCGCCAGGACCAGGGCGCTGAGGACGGCGACGGTGATGAGGAGGATCTCCTTGCTGGCGTAGTCCATCGCGGCGAGCGCGCCGACCGTGTGGAGTCCGTAGCGCTGGAGCGCGGCCGCCTGGGCCGGTTCTCTGAACTACCGTCGCGGAGCGACCGGGCCGGCTGCTCTCCCGATCCTGATGCCAGCCACGTACGCCAGACATGGCGTGTGTTCGGTACCTCGGGACGATCGAGGAGCCAGAGAAGGTAACTTGCGTGCAGCCGAGCCCAAGGACTGTCCGGATGGCCCGCCTTACCGAGCCTTCGGCGCAAGTCCTCGCCGTCGACTGCTCGCGCAACGCGAACGTATTCGCGATCCTTGCAGCGGTAGGCGCGACGGATGACGATTCCGACGAGGCGAGCGAGTTCGCCCTGACCGTCTCGTTGTGGTCGGGGACAGCCACGCTGCGGATATGAGCCTGCTTGTTTCCCAAGCCTTGGCGGGCAGCACGTAGGGAGAACCCGGCCAGGCCAGAAGGCCGGCTCCCGGTACTGATCCTCCGTTCCCAGCGGCAACGGCAACTGCCACAACTCGTCGGACCGATCAAGAGCATCCCAGGTGTTCTTCCTAGCCTGATCCTGGTGTGCAAGAGCCACTGCTCGGACAGCAGAATCATCTGCCATGAGACCAAATGCCCACCCCAACCGGGCGCTCCAGGCACGGGCATCATCGTCGCCCGAGCCCAAGCACTGCCCCCCATCGTTTGTCACGCCGGGGATCATCTCCTGGGACTTGTCCGGTCGATCACGGTCTCGGCTGCCCCAGGATGTGAGTCGCCCGGCCCAGCGGTCGATCTGCTGACCATGGCAGGTTTTACGATCGGCCCATGATTGATACTCCGGAGCACTGGACCGTGCGCCATTTCTCGCAGGCCAACCCCGCTGGCCCGGGCTGCGATAGCGTCCCCGCTCTCTTGCGACGGCTGGCCGACACCATCGACGCGTTGGGACCTGTTGAGATCCAAGACGTGGTGATCTCGTCAGAGACGACCGAACACGGCCCCTGGCGGTCGGGGACCGTCTACTACCACCTGCCGAACGACGAATGACGACTGCCCCTGACCCTGACCCTGACCCTCACGAGCGGAGCCAGATGACCAGTGCCGCAGCAATGGCGGTGCCGAGGTAGACGTATCGGCGCTTGTCGTATCGGGTGGCCACGGTGGCGGTGTTGCTTGAGCCGGTTGATCGCCCGTCCAACGGTGTTCCGCTTCTTGTACCGCTCTTCGTCGAAGCCCGGTGGCCGTCCGCCACGTGAGCCTCGGCGCAAGCGGGCGGCCTGGCTGTCCGCCTTCTCCGGGATGGAGTGCCGTATGCCCCGGCGCCGCAGGTACTGGCGACAGGGCCCGTTGCTGTATGCCTTGTCGGCCGCGACGCTGCCGGGCATCTTGCGAGGCCTGCCCGGCCCGTTCCGCGGGACGCGGATGCCTCCAGGACCAGGATGAACTGCGGGCAGTCCGCCCGCTGACCCGGCGTGACGACCAAGGACAGGGGGCGGCACCGGCCCTCCGCACCCAGGTGAAGCTTGGTGGTGAACCCGCCACATGAGCGGCCCAGGCCCTCGCCTCCCGCACCACCTCCACCAGGCGGGCGACGAGACTTTGCCACGGCGTCTCGCCCTGATGTTCGTGCCGTTCGGCCCCCTTTGAAGCAGGGGCGGGCCCCGGCAGCGTGCTGGTGCGCACCGACGATGGTGTAATCGACCGAGACATCCCCGTCGATCTCGCGCGCGGGATTCCGCCGCCGCCTGAACCTGCTGGAGCAGACGCTCCCAGGTCCCGTCCGCCGACCACAACCGATGGCGTTATAGACCGTCCGCCACGGCCCGAACCGTTCGGGCAGGTCACAGCCGTTCCCACTCGGCCTCCGTGAGATCACCCCGCCCCATGTCCACATCAACGAGTCGGACACGCAGTACATTCGATTCTGCTTGCGGCCGCTTCGTCGTGTCTCCCGGCTCACAGGGAAGGTCAAAGGCACCTTTCGGCGCCTCGGCTCTGTTTTCGTACAGCTACCGCCAGGTGGCGTGTAGCGCTGTGTAACTTCCGTAAGAACGTGGGCTGGCGGTGCGTGCCTCGTTCACCTGCGGCTACCTGCCCCGACGCCGAGACGCGCGCCGGGAGATCCACCAGGGTCGTGAGACCGCGTCCCACCGTCGCCCCGACCTCACCCGCTTACGGGCCGATGAGACCTATCTGACGGTCGCCCTGGCCCGCGTCCGAAAGGTCGTGGCCGAACAGCAGGTGGAGCTGCCCTCGCGTCGCCCGCTGCCGGACGCCCCGGCCTGGGGCGTCTCCTACCTCCGCCGGGCAGCCGGTCGATCCCTGGCAGCATCCGTGCCCGGGACTGCCGGATGGCCGGCGGCAACAACGAGCCCATCACTGCCGACAAGGCGCGCTGCGCGCCCGCCGCCGGCAGCCTTACCGAGAAGTCCAATACCACTGCCCCGGGCCCCTGAGCGACACAGGCTTCGTCCCCCGCGAGGGTCCGGCCCGCCACGTGCTTTCCTCTGGGAGGAGCATCGACGCTGTCTGGTATCAGCACGGCACGAGCGCCCCCTCCTGCCGCACCGGATGCCCGCTGCCGTCGTAGGGGCAAGACATCTGGGGTAGTCGGAGGCAGTGGTGTCCGTGCGCCATGGCACACTCCTTCCTTGTTCACGGGGCGCGTGGCCCCGTGAACGGGGAGGGGACGACTGTGCGCAGAACGAAGTGGGCCGCCGCGGCGATAGCGGTCATCGCGCTCGGGACCGTGGGCTGCGGCACCAGCGACACCGGCATCGGGGTGGCCGCCACCACGGCCCCGCCGTCACCCCGGCCCCAGGGCACCGGACCGCTCACGAAGGACGTCGTGCGCGCGGACCTCGACACCTCGGTCGCGGACTCGGGCGTCCCGGCGAACGATCCGTACTACGCCCGTACGCCCGACCGCGCCCCGGCCGGCTCGAGGCTGTCATGCAGCGTCACCTACAAAGGCTTCGGCACGGAGAGCACACCGGTCGACCTCGCCCACTATGACGGGTTGGTGGGCGAGCTGCGTGAACGCGACTGGCGGCAATCCGGGGACCGCCGGGAGCGCAAGGACGCGGACGGCGTGATCGGAGTGGTGTCGGCGGTCCTCAAGCAGCGTGGCTGGACCATGGCCGCGGAGTACCGCATCACGGCGACGGGCGGCGTGATTACCCTGGTGGCCTTCGATGACGCGTGCGTGAAGAAGAACGCCGCCGGCACCGGCCCGCTCGGCTGACTGGCCGGCCGCGATGGAAAACAGCTGCCCTGACTTTGTGGACGTCGTCTCTGGCTCGACTGCCCTGTATCGAAGATGTTGTTCGCGCCCCTCGCGAACGTTGCCGTGACCTCAGCGGTTTCCTGTGCCAGGCCCGGGAATGTTGGGTAACAGCATGAACGGTTGGATGGTCAGACGACCGATCACCGGTGCCGCTGGGTGGGGTCGAACCCCGGCGGGCCCGGTCGGCGCTTGTCGGCTTCGGCGGCGTCCCGCAACAGGCGACTGTCGCTCAGGACGAGGCTCCGTAGCGGGTGGCGATCGCGGCGGCGCGGTTGCGCAGGGAGCCGCGCAACCACTGCGGGGCCAGGGCTTCCGCGTACGTGCCGAGGTGCCACAGCGCCCATTCGGCGTGCCTCGGATCCTGGAAGGTCACCTCCGGTCGCAACCAGCCGTCCGGGGCGGTTTCTTCGGCGAGGACGGCCAATGCGGTGCCCACCAGGTCCTCCCGTCGCGACGGGTCCACCCGCACCAGCACGGTGACTTGGTCACCGCCGGCCCGAAATCTTGTGCTGCGTTCCCGCCAGGCGCGGTCCAGATCGACCCGCTCCGGTCGCTCTGCCGGTTCAGCGAGTTCCTCGGCAGCCAGGATCCGGGACAGTCGGTAAGTGCGGTCCGCGCCTGACCTCGTGGCCAGCAAATAGCCCTGGTCGCGCACGGTGACCAGGCCGATCGGGTCCAGCGTGCGCCACTTCGGGGTCTGGTCCACGGCCTCGTAGTGGATTCGCAGCTTGTGTCCGGCGAACACCGCGCGCAGGACCTCGGCCACGATGGTGTCAGGCACCTCCTCGGCAAGCAGCCGGCGCGACAAAAGGTCCGTCTCCGGGTCCATGAGCAATCGCCGAGCCGCGCCGGCCGCGGTGTCCCGATAGCTCTCGGGCAACGCGTCCACCACCTTGAGCATCGCGGAAGCGAGTGCAGAGCCGAGGCCGAACGCTGCGCGCCGCGCCGTGATCCGGCGACCAGCAGGGCGCCAGTGCCTCGTCGTGGTTGAGTCCGGTGAGCTCGGTCCTGAAACCGGGCAGCAACGCGAATCCGCCGTGCCGGCCGCGCTCGGCGTAGACCGGGACACCTGCTGCGGACAGCGCATCGATGTCACGCAGCACGGTGGGTGGACACCTCAAGCTCGCGGGCCAATGTGGCCGCGGGCAACCGGCCGTGCTGCCGCAGCAGCACCAGAGAGACCAACCGATCGGCGCGCACCCGAAGACGCTTCCGGAATACATGACACAGGATGTCGTGATGCGTTGGAAGGCTTCAGCACGACACCGCCCATCGCACACGAGAGGTGACCCCCATGGCACACGCCATCGTCAATCCGGACGGTTGCACGACCCTGCCCCGTTCGGCTACAGCCACACCGCCACCGTCCCCGCGGGGACGGAACTGGTGCTGATCGCGGGCCAGTACGGATCGGGCCCGGACGGCGCGGTCGTCTCGACCGACTTCAGCGAGCAGGTGGAGCAGGCGTTCCGTAACGTCGGCGTCGCTCTTGCCGCCCATGGGCTCGACCTGAGCCACGTGGTCCAGCTCAGGACGTATGTGGTGAACCACGATGTGAGCAGGCTCGGGCCGGTCGCCGGGGCCGTACGGGAGAGCTGGGGCACGAGACCGCCCACGCAAACCCTCATCGGTGTCGCGAGCCTGGCCACGCCTGACGTGCTCTTCGAGGTCGGGGCCGTAGCCGCCAGGCCCTGAGTCGCGGCCGCGCGCATCCGGGCCGTTCGACCCGACGCGGGTGGAGGTGCGGTAAGGGGGTGGCGTACGGAAGGGGCGCCATCGGACACGAAGGTCCGGCCGTCACGTCGCTCTGGTGAGGGACCGTCCCGTGGGCGAGCGCACACGGCTCGCCCTCGAGAGGTCGGCGGACGCCGCCAGGTGCCTCCCGTTCTCGTGAGGGCTTCGCAGACGGGCGGTCCCGGCCGGTACGCATGGGAGCCAGGTTCTGCCGTGGTCAACCCCTGTCCGGTCTCTCGGGGTGGTGGCGTTCGGCGAGGAGAGCGAGGAGGCCCGCGATCTCGTGGCCGGCTTCGGCGGGGTGGCGGAAGGGAGCACTCGGCACGATCACGTAGTGGTTGCGACGGCCGTCTTCCGCGCGGCTGCGAGTGAGGTACCCCGCTTCTTCCAGATCGGCGACGATCCCCTGCACGGTCCGTTCAGTCACGCCGCAGCTCAGCGCGACCTCTCGCAGGCGGACACCGGGGTCCCGGGAGATCGCCAGCAGTACCCGGGCATGACTCGTGAGGAACGTCCACTCTGAGTGACTATGCCCCTTCTTCTTCATACTGTGCATGGTGCACCCGCACGACGAGCGGGGCAATCACCCGCAGAAAATTACACGCAATTATTGACGCATATCGGTCGACAGGTGACAATTGCGCAAGAAGCCTCCCTGCCCTTGGAGGTCGCCATGACTCCCCTCGTCCCCGAAGGTAGCTGGGCCGTATCACGACCGGCCCTGGCGGACGCCGCAGGTGTCGCCATCACCGTGAGGCCGACTGCGAGCAGCACCGTGGTCAGCGTCCACGGAGAAGTAGACATGGACAATGCCGGCGACCTGCGCATGGCGCTCCTGCGCGCCATCGCAGCCTGTCCCGACGGTGCCGCGGTCCACCTGGACCTGTCGGAGGTCTCATTCTGCGACTCCGTGGGCCTCAACGTACTCCTGCGCGCACGCAACCGGGCTCTCAGCGAACACCGCGCGCTCATCATCACAGCGGCCAGCCCCCGGGTGCTCCGCCTGCTGGAGATGACTCGGACCTCCCACCTCTTCGGAATCACGGTCTGACAGCCGAGGCCGCCGGCCCTGGGAGGCGCCTGATGAGCCACACGCTCGTACATGAGGTCGAGACCATCCTCGCCCAGGCCGGATTCGGCCCTGCCGGCGGTCTGACCATGCACAGCCACGGTGACGCAGTCATCGTGCGCTGGCACGCGGACCGTCTCCTCCGACCCACGATCACCGCCCACGCCGCAGATCCCGACCTCGACACCACTGCCGCGATCACCGGCATCCGCACCGCGCTCGACACCGCCCTCACCTCCGTCCTCCGCGCCGCAGGACTGGCCACCGCCGCCCATCCCGACGGAATCATCCTCGTCACCCGCCAGCCAAGACGGACCGACCGGCCATCGTGACGACTGACTCGGGGCCCGGGCCGCCATCTCCCAGCGCGTAGCGCCGCAGAAGGTGTACTTGATGACTCGACGCGGTCCGCACACTCCGCGAGCGGGCGGCCCCGCCGACGGCCTAAGCGCGGCTCGTTGTGCCGAACAGGTACGAGCTCGACCGCGCGGTACCGGTGCCGGACGACGGCCCTGGCCCGGATGGCGCAGGCGATCGGGCCGGCCGTCGGCGGTCGGGCTGGTGCCCTGCTCGCCGGTTACCTGCCGGTGCGGACGAGCCGGGACGTGATTTTCGCTCAGCCTCCATGACAGGGGCACTCTCCTGATCCGGGGTTGCCTGGCTGCATGTGACATCCTGCGGTGGTGCTCTTCAGTGATCATGCGAGCAGCGTCGAGCTCTGGCCCCTGCGCTACCAGTTCCCTACCGCCGCGGGAGACTCATACGACGACAACTGGCTGGTCATCGGTGGAAAGGTGACAACTCCCGAGGGCAGTTGGTCGTTCGCTGATCCGTGTCTGCTGATCGACGAGGCCCGTGAGGTGACCGCCTGGCTGCGCGCGGTGGCAGCTGAGACAGTGCCCGCGACTGGTCGGGATGCCGAAGGTCAGTTGTCTCCGGACACCTGGTTCGTCGAGCCGGTCCTGGGCTTCAGCCTCGCCGGCCGAAGCGAGGGCGTGGCGGTGATCCGCGTTCACCTGTCCTTGGAGGCTGCACCCGCATGGCAGCAGGGTGCCGAAAGCACGGGCGTTTACCAGTACGCCGTGGAGGTACGGGCGGATACCGACGCCCTGCTTCACGCCGCTGAGCAGTGGGATCTTGCTCTGGCGTCCTTCCCGCCCCGCTGACCAGCATGGTGCGACAGCGGACGTCACGAAATATCGGGACAGCCATGTTCAGGCATCCCCATCACCGTCGGGCGGACGGCGGGGTCAGGCGACCTCGTCCAGGAGGTGGGGGCCGTTGTTGCGGACGCTGTTCACGGCCGTGGAGACAGGCCGGGCGTCGAGCCGGCCGCCTGCGGGCTGGGTGAGCAGGGCACGAAGGTCATCGGTGTTCTGGTGGCGCGGGTCGAGCCAGGTGTCGTAGTGATCCGGGGTGAGGGCGAGCGGCATGCGGGGGTGTACTCGTCCGGCCACGTCGGTGGCTTCGGTCGTGATGATCGTGCAGGTGATCAGCCAGGCGTCCGGGTCCTCGCTGTTGTCGATGTCCGGGTTGCGCCAGTACTCGTACAGGCCTGCCAGCGCCATCACCTGCCCGTCGGATGGGTGGATGAAGTACGGCTGCTTACGGGTCTGGCCCGTTCCCTCGTCCTTGAGCGGATCCCATTCGTAGAAGCCGTCGGCAGGCAGCAGGCAGCGACGTCGGGCGAAGGCACGCCGGTAAGCGGGCTTCTCGTGCACCGTCTCGACCCGGGCGTTGATCATCCGCGAGCCGGCCTTCGCGTCCTTCGCCCACGAAGGGACCAGCCCCCATTTGAGCGCCCGCAGCTCCCGACGTACGTCGTCGCCGTCCTCACGCCCGGCGCGCTCGAGAACCGCGTAGACATCGTCGGTGGGAGCGACGTTCCAGCTGGGCGCCAGCGTCTCGTCGGGGTTCCATTCAGTGACCTGGAAGAGCCGGGTCAGGTCCTGGGGGCTGCGGGTGGAGGCATAGCGGCCGCACATACGACCACTCTGCCACGTCACCGGGCCCGGCTGCCGGTGGCGTTGCCAGCGTCGTCCACGCCGGCCCGCGTTCCTCGGCAGGTACGGTTCCAGTCGTGCCCATTCGCCGGGACTCCCGCCTACTGCGCCGCGTACGCCGGAGCCTTCGGCGGCGGCCGACGCGTGTCGTCCCAGCGAGGCCGGCGCCGCCGTCATCGACTGGACACGGCCTCTTCGCCCCGGGGCTGTCTGAGTACGACCCCTCCGCCGCAGCGCGAAACGTCGGCGCCGGTATCGGTGCGTGGCGTCGGAGTCGTCACCCCGCGTGTCGCCGACCGCGACACCGGGTGCGAACGCCGTCCCGCCGTAGCCGTCGTGGTTGGGGGCTTCGCGCTGGGCCCGTTCGGGACTGCTGACGAATGCTCGACCGGTACGGGCACGGTCATTCGGTCCTCCCGCCGCTGAAGGCCTGAATGCCACGCCCTGGCAGGGGCCGTCCTGTGCGGTGCTCCAGACCGGTCAGGTCGGTGCGGCCGTCCTCGCACGGCAGCAACTCCGCAGACTCGGCACCGCCCGCCGAGCCGTACGCCACCCGTTGGTCACGACCGGTTATGGAGCCGGGGCGAGCCGCTCGACCGCGACGAGGGCCGCGTCGTCGCCGAGGTGGCCACCGGCGTACGCCTGCAGGTCGGCCCGCAGCCGGCCGAGCAGGGTCGGCGGGTCGTACCCGACCCAGGCCGTGAGCCGCTCCGCCAGCGGGTAGAAGGCGCGCGAGTCGTCGCGGGCCTCGAGGACTCCGTCGGTGTAGAGCAGCAGCACGTCGCCGACGTCGAAGGGGAAGGTCTCCACCGTCACGTCGGGGGCGAGGACGTCCGACAGCCCCAGCGGCGGGCTCGCGTCGGCCGTGTCGAGGGGGATCACCTGTCCCGTTCTGAGGAGCAGAGGCGGCGGGTGCCCGCAGTTCACGAGCCGCACGACCGGCTCGTGATCGGGGATGTCGAGCACCACCGCGGTGACGAAAGCCTCGTCCGTGCTGTCCGCCGTCTCGTCGGCGCCGGGCCCCTCCCCCGGCACGCCGTTCGTGTCCTCCGCCGAGCCGACACCCGCCTCCAGGTGCCCGACCAGTTCCGGCAGGTCCTGCTCGCGGCGGGCCGTGACCCGGAAGGCGCCCAGGACGAGCGAAGCCTCGCTGATGGCGTCGAGCCCCTTGCCCCGGGCGTCCCCGATCAGCAGCCGGGTGCCGTGCGCCGTACGGGCCGCCGCGTACAGGTCGCCACCCATCTGCGCCTCCTCCTCTGCGGCCAAGTAGACGGAGGCGATGTGCAGGGGCCCCGCGCGGTGGGGCAGCGGGCGCAGGACGACGCTCTGGGCGGCGTGGGCGATGGAACGCAGACGTGTCACCCTGCTCTCGTCCCGCTCGCGCAGGTAGGCGAAGAAGGTCGCGATGATCGAGATCAGGATCAGCGCGACGATCTGATAGGTGTGGTTGAGGTCGGTGAGGCTCGTTCTCGCCAACGCCACCGTGGACTGGGCGAGCACCGCTACCGCACCCACGAAGGCCGTCATACGGGGTCCGGCGAACGAGGCCGTCATCGCGGGCGCGGCGATGAGGAACGGCCCGAGATGCACGTCGGGGGGAACCAGGACGTCCACCACGGTGACCGCCGCGATCAGTGCGAAGGGCACGGCGAGCAGCAGCCGTCCGCCGGCCCGAGAAACGCGGGGGACGAATCCTGGCCGACGGGCATCCATAGGAAAGGCATACATCACGGGGTGGGCCCATGTCCCGTTGCCGGGGCCCAGGGTGCGGTGCGCCTCCCTACATCTGGATCGATTGCGGTCGCGGGGCCCCTCCGGGGCGTCCAGGAGAATGGCGCCGAGGTGTGCCGGTGGGGTGGACTCCGGCGCGGTCAGCCGGGGTCCTTCATCCGGCCAGGCGGTCGGGTTGAGCATGGGCGGGGAGACCGCGCTGGACTTCGCCCTCGCCCACCCGGAGCGCGTCACCGCACTGGCCCTGGTCGGTGCCTCGGTCAGCGGCCACGTCTGTCCGCAGAGTCCCGAGTTGTCGGCCTATGCCGCAGCCCGGCGCGAGCGTGAGACGGCCACCCTGGCCGAGCTGGAGCTGTCGATCTGGGCGGCCATGGGCCGTACCGCTCCCGGAGGAGAGCTCATCGAGACGATGGTCGCCTCGAACGCCGAGCGGCGAATCGTGAGCGAACGGTACTGCGTTGTCTCCCCCGGCCGTGATGCCGAACCACACCTCGGGGACATCTCCGCGCCCACGCTGGTCATCCACGGCGAGCACGACCACCCGGAGATCGCGGTGATCGCCGAACGACTTGTCAGCGACATCCCCGGCGCCTGCGGCGAGACGATCCCGGACGCGGACCACTACCTGCCACTCCGTACGGCCGAACGCCTCACCAAGCTGCTGCTGTCACACCTGCCCTGACACGCGGACGGGCACGTCGAGCCGGCAAGGAACGCGCCCCCTCTGTGGCCGGCCATGTCCATTCCCGTGGTGGTGGCCCAGCCGAGTGCAGCTTCATCTGAAGCAACAGAAGGGGCGGGAGAGTTGAGACGGAGAACGCTGCTGCGGGGAGCGGTCACGGTGGGACTGACCGCGGTGGGCAGCGCGGTCACGGCACGGCCGGCTGCCGCCGGTTCGGCCTGCCTTCGCGTGGTCGTCGAGCAGGCTGCCAACCAGATCCAGCGCTTCGGTAGCGGTACGACTGACGGGAACGGCAGCCCCGGCTGGTGCTGGACCGCTCCCGCGGACGAAACCTGGAGGTACCTGTCCGACGCCAAGCGGCGTGTCACCGCCAACTGGGACGAGGTGCTGGTGTGCTGCGCGAACGGCTCCGCCGGCACCGGCGGTCGCGCCGCCCCTCCGGCCGAGCGGACTGCGTCCGCTCCGGCGCGAGGTTCTACAAGGCGCGCTTCTGGTCCCACGTCCTGACCTGAGCGGCACTCCACATGCTCGGAGTCAGACCGCCGTGACCACCATGGCCCGCACTCCGAGCACACGCGACTGGCTCCCGCCACGGCCGCCCAGCACAGCGCGACCGCCACTCAGCACAGCGCGACCACGTCCACGGCCGGTGGGCTCGTGGGCGCCGGATGAGCAGGGCGACGACGAGCAGGCCTGCCTGCGGCCATTGCCGCGGTGGTTGCATGCCCGGACGGGAACGCGTGGCGCAGTGCGTGCGTGATCACAATGATCAGCGCCGCCGACGCGGGCCTGATGTTCGCTGTGCCGGTCAGCCGTTCAGGGAGCTCATGAGCTCGGGGGCGTAGCGGTCGCCGGAGGCGACGCCGCGCGGGGCGACGGCCTCGATGGCCGCGAGGTCTTCCGCGGTGATCGTCACGGTCGTGGCCGCGGCGTTCTCCTCCAGGAGGCGGCGGCGCTTGGTCCCGGGGATCGGTACGGCTCCCTGGCTGAGCACCCAGGCCAGCGCGAGCTGGGACGGGGTGACCGACTTCTCCTCGGCGATGCGGCGCACCTGGTCGACGACGGCGAGATTGCGCGCGAAGTTGTCGCCCTGGAAGCGCGGATCGGTGCGACGGAAGTCGTCGGCGGCGAAGTCGTCGGGTGAGGTGATCGCGCCGGAGAGGAAGCCGCGGCCGAGCGGCGAGTACGCGACCAGGCCGATGCCGAGCTCTTCCAGGGTGGCCCGTACGCCGTCGCTTTCGAGGCCCCGCTCGAAGAGGGAGTACTCGCTCTGCACCGCGGTGAGGGGATGCACCCCGTGGGCCCGCCGAATGGTCCCGGCGGCGGCCTCGCTGATGCCGAGGTAGCGGACCTTGCCCGCGGTCACGAGTTCCGCCATGGCGCCGACACTCTCCTCGATGGGCACGTCGGGGTCGACGCGGTGCAGGTAGTAGAGGTCGATGTGGTCGGTGCCCAGGTGCCGTAGCGAGCGGTCGGCGGCGCGGCGGATGTAGTCCGGCGTGCCGTTGTGGCCGACCATCTCCCCGTTGTCGGTGAACTCGACGCCGGTCTTGGTGGCGATCACGGCCTTCTCCCGGCGACCGGCCAGCGCCTTGCCGATGAGTCGTTCGTTGAGGAAGGGGCCGTAGCCCTCGGCGGTGTCCAGCATGGTGATGCCGAGCTCCAGGGCCCGGTCGATCGTGGCGAGGGCCTCGGTCTCGTCGGTGGCGCCGTAGAAGGCGCTCATGCCCATGCAGCCGAGTCCTTCCGCGCCGACCTTCAGACCCTGGCTGCCCAGTGCGCGCTCCTGCATGTCCTTCACTCCACTCCAAAGAAGTAACTAACTGGATAGTTCCATCATGAGCCGCGAGCGTCCCGCTTGTCAATAACCAGATAGTTACTTGTAGGGTGAGCCCATGGCACGGGACTCCAGCGCAACCAAGGCACGGCTCCTCGACGCGGCCCTGAGCGAGTTCGCCGCCCACGGGATCGCCGGCGCCCGCGTCGACCGCATCGCCGAGGCGGCCGAAGCGAACAAACGGCTCATCTACGTCTACTTCGGCAACAAGGAACAGCTCTTCGACCACGTCATGCAGCGCGCCCTGGAAGCCGGGGCCGAGTCCGTGCCGTTCGACACCGCCGACCTCCCCGGATACGCGGGGGCCATCTTCGACCACCTCACCGGCCGGCCCGAACTGATCCGCCTCGTGGCCTGGAAGCAGCTGGAACGCCCGGCGGCCACGCCCGAACAGCGGACCGCGTACGCCGCGAAGACCGACGCGCTGGCCGCCGCCCAGCACGCCGGACAGATCGACGCCGCCTTCGAACCGTCCGACATCCTGACCTTCGTCCTCGCCCTCTCCCAGGCCTGGTTCGCCGCAGCGGGCGACCCCGCCCTCGCACCGGACGGATCCCCCTGGAGCGAGCAACGGCGGGCCGCGCACCGGGCAGCCGTCGTGGAAGCGGTCAGGCGCCTCACCGCCCCGCCCTCGCAGCACGGCTGACCCGCTCGGGGCGATGCGCTGCCGCGCGGCGGGGCAGCAGCAGGGGGGTCGCCAGCAGGAGCACGCCGGCCAGGCCGATGGCCGTACGCGGGCCGAGCAGAGCGCCCAGCAAACCCCAGACGGCCGTCAGGAGCGCGGTCGAGGCCTTGGTCGTCACCGCCCAGGCGGACAGCGTGCGGGCGACCCGTTCGGTCGCGGTGCGCCCGAGGCGGTGGGTGGCGTAGACGGGGTTGAAGACCCCGCAGCAGAAGACGAGCCCGAGCTGGACGCCCATCACCAGCAGCAGCCCTCCGGTGCCCGGCCCCACGAAGGCCAGGCCGACAGGCCAGATCACACGCAGCGCCCCGGCCACGAGCAAGACCCGGTGCTGTCCGAACCGGGTGACGAGCGGCCGGGCCAGGCGTGCGCCGAGCAGCCCGCCGACCGAGGGCGCGGCGAAGGCGAGGCCGTACTGCCACGGTGTGAACCCGAGCCGGCCGAGCATCCGGACGGCGAGCAGCGGCTGGGCGGCCATCACCAGGCCGTTGAACAAGGCCGTGTTGAAGAACAGCGGACGCAGCGTCGTGTCGGCGACGATGTACCGCCAGCCGTCGAGCAGGTCCCCGACCCGCATCCGCGCGGCCTCCCGGCGCTCGGGCCGCGGCTCGTCACCGCCCATCGCGCGGATGCCCAGGGCGGAGAGCAGGTAGCTGACCGCGTCGGCCACCACCGTCGCCACCGGACCGAGCAGCCCGATCATCGCGCCGCCCAGGGGCGGTCCGACGATCGTGGTCGCCCAGGCGGTGGACTCGAACCGGGCGTTGGCGACAAGCAGGTCCTCGGCCGGCAGCAGCGTCTTCAGGTACGCGCCCGAGGCGGCGCGGAAGCCGATGTCGGCCGCCGCGACGACCACCGAGACGAGCAGGAGCTGAAGGAGGCCGAGCACGCCGAGCGCGTACGCGGCGGGGATCGTCAGCAGCGCCGCGCACCGCACCAGGTCCATCGCGATCAGCACCGGCCGCTTGCCGCGGAACTCCACCCACGGACCGAGCGGCACCGCCACGACCGCGCCCGCCGCGGCCCCCGCTGAGGAGAGCGCGGCGACCTCGGCCGGTCCGGCGTCCAGCACCCGGACGGCGATCAGCGGGAACGCACCGAAGGCGAGCCACGTACCGAGCGCGCTGGTCCCGTACGCGGCCCAGAGCCACCCGAACCGGGGCCCCGGCCGACGTCTCAGCCGACGTCGGGGCAGAGGCCCGAGCAGAGGCTCTAGCAGAGGACCGAGCCGAGGACCGAGCCGAGGCCGCCGCTTGTGCTCGCCGCTCATGCCCGACACCCCTCGCCGCCCACTCGTACAACCGACCCGCGATCGGAAGCATCAAAGCGAGCACCGTACTCACGGGTCAAACAACCCCGGTGCCGCTGGCCACAACCAGTGGTTGTGACCATAGGGTTGCGGCGTGGACCTCGATACCGTCCGGACCTTCGTCGTCGCCGCCGACGCGGGGCAGTTCCAGGAGGCCGCCGCCGAGCTGGCGGTCACCCAGCAGGCCGTCTCCAAGCGCATCGCCGCGCTGGAGCGCGACCTCGGCGTGCGGCTGTTCACCCGCACCGCGCGAGGCGCCCGGCTCACCATCGACGGGCAGGCCTTCCTGCCCCACGCGCGCGAACTGCTGCGCATCGCCGAGCGTGCGGTCGCATCCGTGCGCACCGGCAGGCGTCCGCTGCGTGTCGACGTGATCAACTTGCGCGGCGCGGCGTCGGGCCTGATGCGCGGCTTCCACCGCGCGCACCCCGAGATCGAACTCGACGTGGTGACACTGTTCGACATCGAGACGGCCGTCGCCGCCCTGCGGTCCGGTGCGATCGACGCGTCCTTCCGTGCCGTCGCCGCGCCCGGCCGGCCCCTTCCCGAGGGCATCGGTGCCGCCCGGGTGGTCGACGAGCCGCTCCAGCTCCTCACCGGCCCCGCCCACGCGCTGGCGGGCGCCCGGTCGGTGCCTCTGGCTCAGCTCGCCGGTCACCGGATCTGGATGCCCGGCATCGTGCCCGGTACCGAGTGGGCCGCTTACTACGACGACCTGGTCGCCGAGTTCGGCCTCACCATCGAGGCGACCGGCCCCAACTTCGGCTCCGACGCCCTCCTCGACACCATCGCCGACACCCCCGCCCTGGCCACCTTCATGGGCGAGCAGACCCGCCTCGTCTGGCCCACCGACCACGGCCTGCGCCGCATCCCGGTGACCGACCCGACGCCCGTCTACCCGCACTCGCTCCTCTGGCACCGCGACAACCCCCACCCGGCGCTGACCACCCTCCGCACTCACCTCGCCGCCACGACCGCCGGCCACGACGCCGCCGGGACCTGGGCGCCGGGCTGGGCGACGAATCCGGGCACGGCCCGGGGCAAATGACGGGACCCCCGGCACGGGGGAAGCCGGGGGCCCAGAAGCAGCACCGCCACTTGGGGCGGCGCCACACACCCATCGTAGCCCTGTGCTCTCGCACGCATCCGCTGCGTGACCGAGTTCGTCAGGTCGGTCGCCGGCTCTGGTCACGCGAGGAGGCCCGGATGAACGGATCGGAACGGAACCTGGCCGGCGTCTTACGACGCCACCGTTTCCCCGCCCGGTCCCCGCCCGTTCGGCGCGCCCGGCTCCGACGAGCGTGTCAGACGTACGCCACCGTCACCTGTTCGAAGCCCAGTGCGCGAAGCAGTCCCAGCAGCATCGACGTGGTGTTCCGCTCCGCCCGCAGCGTCAGGTCGCTCTCCCGGGCCGCATCGCCGATGCGTTCGGCGGCGAGCATGTGGACGGCCCGCTCGTCCGCCGGGTTGTCCGAGAACAGGTCGCCGAGCCGGTCGAGCAGGCCGCGCTGCTTGGAGACGGCGTAGGACCGTTCCGGATTCAGGGCGGGTTCGGCCAGCCGCGCGTGCGGCAGGCGCAAGGTGGCCGAGGTGCGTTCCTCGTTCACGGACACGGCGTCCTGGCCGATGCCGCCGAGCTCGACGTAGGCGCCCACGCTGCCGCCGGCCACGAAGAGGGTACGGGTCCCCCGGATCGAGTCCGGCAGGAACCGGGCGTCCTTCTCCAGGTCGACCACCACCTGGAAGTTGCCGGCGGCGCCCTCGTACCGGTGCATGTCCTGGATCGACTTCAGCAGCACAGGACCGGAGCGGTCCTTCGTATCCACCCCGAACACCTCGCCGAGACCAGGCAGCCAGTCGAGGCGCGCCACCAGGAGCCAGGCCAGCGACAGGGCCAGCAGTACGGCGACGAGGGCGGGCCATCGGCGGGGCGCGCGCTCGCGGCTCGCGGCTGAGCGCGGAGGTGCGTCTTCCGCGTCTTCTGCGTCCTTCGCGTCTTCTCCCATGCGATCCTGTTGCCCGTGGCGCCCGCCGCCATACCCAAGTGCCGGACGGAATGGGCAAGTTGATGCTGAGCCAGAGGGCATGACTGCGCCCTTCCCCGTGCGCCGCCCCGGCGCGCGCCCACGACGGCGTCCTACCGGGCCGTACGGACGCGACTCCGCGGCCACGATCGGCGCCGCCGCGTCCGCGGATGCACCGCGCGACCGAGTCGCCGCCCGCTGAGCAGATAGCCGATCAGGGCTCCGCTGATGTTGAGCAGGACGTCGTCGATGTCGAAGGCCCGCCCCGTGATGAGAGCGCCCTGGATCAGTTCGACGATCAGCATCGTGACCACCGTGACCAGACCCACCCGCACCAGACCGCGTGTCCTCCGTGCCAGCAGAGGCAGCAGGATGCCGAACGGCACGCCCAGCACCACGTTGCCGCCCAACTGCTTGACCGTCTCCACGAACGCCGGCTGTTCCAGGTAGGCACGGATCGACCTGCCTGGCCTCAGGTTGACGTGGGTGAGGGGCACCGACTCCGGTGACGCGTTCAGCGTGAGCCGCGCCAGAACCACCGCGAACACCACCATGCCCGCGAGGGCGACAAGCGCCGACAGAGCCCGGAGCAGCCGGCCCGGTCTTCGGCGCCCGGTCCCCTCCGGTGTCGTCGACGCCCGCCGGGAGGCTTCGCCGCGCGCCTCCCGCGTCTTGCCCGTACCCCGCCCACCCCTCGATACGTTCATGAACCTTCCCCGCCTGAGGGCCGCTTCCGGTGCGGTGCGGGTACCCGGGAAGCCGCCGGGCACGCCGGCGCGGAGCCACACGAACGAAATTCCACGTCGGTTGCTACGCCCGCGGACGTAGCCTCGGGGCGTGCTCCAACTCGTCCTAGCCATATCCGTGTTCGCCGTGGCCGTCGCCGTGTACGGGGCCATCGGCCTTCAATGGCGGCGCCTGGCACGGATCCGGCGGGAGATCCTCGGTCTGGTCGCCGCCCTGGACCTCGAGCCGTACCACGCAGCCGCGATGCAGTCCCGGGAGACCGAGGCGGCCGCCGCCGAACTGCTGCTCGGCGGGTACCTCGACATCGACGAGGAAGGAGCGGTGCTCCTGACCGAGACGGGCCGCGACCCCGACCGGATGCCCACCCATCCGCTGCCCGCCGCCCTGCTCGAGGCCGTACGCCGCCACGATCCCGAGCCGGTGTCGTTCGGCTGGATCGACTGGTGCGACGTGGAGTACCAGTCGCGGCGCATCGCGCACCGAAGGGAGCGGGACGCCCTGCTGCCCGGCATTCCGCGCATGCCGGACGGCGACGGGCGGCGGCTGCTGGCCTGCTGTGCCTGTATGGGCACCGTCATGCTGGTGAGTTTCTGGGCCCTGGCGGCCGTGCTGCTGGTCATGGCGCGCCCGCACGGCGTCCGGGAATGGGCCGCCGCCGCTGCGGCCGCAGCCGGCCTGACCGCGCTCTGGTTCGCCGACGACGCCCGTCAGGCGGTCCGCGCCCGCACGGCCTGCGTGGATCCGCTGGGGGACCGGAGCCTCGCCGACCCGCATCCGTCCCTCGCGGCGCTGGACGACCAGCAGCGGTTCCACATCCTCCGGAGCATCGGCGACCACAGCAGGTGGCGGGGCGCCGACGTCGG
Organism: Streptomyces sp. NPDC085481; assembly: GCF_044541845.1. Taxonomy (NCBI): domain Bacteria; kingdom Bacillati; phylum Actinomycetota; class Actinomycetes; order Kitasatosporales; family Streptomycetaceae; genus Streptomyces; species Streptomyces sp. NPDC085481. The sequence continues at coordinate 17,420 of NZ_JBITTJ010000021.1, read as the reverse complement.
ACTCGGCGAGGGCGGCGACGAGGACGACGAATGGCTGGATGACGAATGGCCGGACGACGAATGGTGGGCTGACGCCTACCACTACCGGGGCACCGACCACGACGAGGTGCCCGATGACCAGAACGAGCCTGAGGGCGAACGCACCGGCGAGGCACCATGCACGTCTGCCGCGGCTTGTCCGTCCGATCAGGTGACTGCCGCGTGCCCCGATGGTTGCTCCGGGCACGGGGCGGGGTGAACTCGCCCGGTTCACGGGCTCCTCCAGCGCGGGACGCGCAGGCGGCCGAGTTCCTGCTGTTGCAGCCCGGCCCCGCAGCCGAACACCAGCAAAAGCGTTCCTCGACGGGTTCCGGAGTCCGCTGGTGATCACCCGATCCACACGTGTCGACCGGAAACGACGGCATTGCCGAGGGGGTGGCGAGAAAAATGGAAGGCGGGTGCCAACGGGTTGTTGACAGGATGTCCGCGCTCAACTCCCGATGGGAAAGGACCCGACGACCGTGGCTCGTGCCATCACGCTGATCCGCTCCGCCTCCCTGTCCGACATCGCCGAGTATGCCTATGCAGCCACGGCGCCCGCCGACTCCCGCCTGATCTTCCTCGCAGGGGCGTGTCCCCTCAACGACGACGGCTCGACGGCAGCGATCGGAGACTACGCGGGTCAGGCAGGGAAGGCAGTCGAGAACATGCGGGCTGCTCTCACCGCCTCCGGCGCGTCACTCCAGGATGTCATCAGTACCAGGGTTCTCGTCGCATCGGCCCGGCGGGAGGATCTGGTGGCTGCCTGGGAGGTAGTCCGGGACTCGTTCGCTGACCATGACGTCCCCAGCACCTTGATGGGCGTCACCGTGCTCGGCTACAAGGACCAGCTCGTCGAGATCGAGGCCGTAGCCGCCGTACTCGACGCTTGAGGCCCATTGACACACCGCGGCGGCCGCGCTGGCCGGACGGGAAGCACCTGACGGGAGCACCACGAAGGCGAGGCGAGACCGCCAACCGCCCTTCAGGGCGGCTGGCGGTCAAGGCAGGTAGCGGCAGACTCAGCCGGCCTTCGCGGGCTCCTCGACTCGCGCTCGGGTGCCGGCGAGACGGTAGGAGTCGGTGCCGGTCTCGATGATGGTGCCGTTGAAGGTGAGGCGGTCGACGATGGCTGCGCAGAGCCGGGGATCGGTGAACGTCTTGGTCCAGCCGCCGAAGGATTCGTCGGAGGCGATGACGACGCTGTTCTTCTCCTCGCGTTCGGCCAGGACCTGGAGGAGGAGCTCGGCGCCGTGGCGGTCGAGTTCCACGTAGCCCAGCTGGTGATCGAGCTGCGGGTCGCGAGCTGAGTGACACGAGGGTGAAGGGCCGGGCGTAGCGCCCGGGCTGGGCGCGTCAAGCGCAGCGGTGACGGGCGAGGCGCACGTTTCGGGTGGGGCGCAGGGGGCGCCGCCCGCTGTTCCGAGCCAAAAAGGGGGCCCCTCGTGGGGCGATTGTTGGCCGGGCTCCCCCCTGCCCTGTTGTGCCCGGCCTTCTAGCATTCGACCACCCCCGCCCGCACCGGCGGGGCGCCTCGCTGAAGCGCCTGACATGTACATGATGCTTCAACCGTTGCCGGCTGCACCACCCCTTGCGCGCCACCAGTTCCTCGATCCACCCGCAGTAGGTACGTAACGGCCGCCCACCCCCGTGGCGCGCCGCAACACAGCCGCGCGACCGGACGCACGCGTGCGTCCGCGCTCGCCCGGCGCCGAAGCCTGGATGGGAGAACCATGAGAATCCCCCTGCTGGTCAGCGGAGCGATCGCCGCTCTGTTCGCTTCGGCCCTGCCCGCGCAGGCAGGTCCGTCGTCGATCGTCGATCCGCCCCCGGACAGGATCGTCATCGACATCGCCACGGTGAACGGCTCCGGCTGCCCCCTGGGCACCGCCGCCATCGCCGTGTCCGAGGACAACACCGCCTTCACCGTCACCTACAGCGAGTACCTGGCGCAGGTGGGCGGCAGCTCCTCCCCCACGGCGGCCCGCAGGAACTGCCAGCTGAACCTCGTGGTGCACGTGCCCCAGGGCTTCACCTACGCGATCGCCAGCGCCGACTACCGGGGCTACGCGTCGCTGCGGCCCGGTGCGAGCAGCACCGAGAAGGCCTCGTACTACTTCCAGGGCTCACCGAGCACCGCGTCCCGGACGCACGCCTTCCGCGGTCCCTACGAGGACAACTGGCAGGCCACCGACGACACCGACTGGGCGCAGCTCGTCTGGGCGCCCTGCGGCGTGCAGCGGAACTTCAACATCAACACCGAGCTCCGGGTCAACGCCGGCACGTCGAACCCGGCCACCACCAGCTACATGACCATGGACTCCACCGACGGCGACATCAGCACCATCTACCACCTCGCGTGGAAGGAGTGTCCCGACAGCTGACGCCTCGCCACCCGGCCGGGCCCCCGCCCGGCCGGGTGGCCCGGCGGGGGCTCCGCCCGGCAGGGCCCGCGCCGGGCCCCCTAGCCCTGTTCCAGGTCGGCCAGGGTGGTCCGCAGCCAGGCGAGCTCTTCCTTGGTGGTCGCCCGCGCCACCGCGAGGATGCCGCGCCGGAAGGGATCGTCCAGTTCCTCGGCGCGCAGCGGGCGCTCGCCGTCGTAGAAGAAGCTCGCGGGTTCCTCGAGGAAGGCCAGCCTGCGCCGCAGCACACCGGCTTGGGCGGCGGGATCGTCGAGGTGACGCAGAAACGCCAGCAGTGTGAACCACCGGTTCTCGTCCGACACTTCAGGCCCCTCGGGCTCGGCCAGACGCCGGCGCAGTTCCCGCCTGCCCTCGGCGGTGAGGCTCAGGACCTGACGGGGTGCGGCGGCGGGACCCTGCTGGGCCTCGCGCACCAGCAGCCCCGCCTTCTCCAGGCGCTTGATCGCCGGGTACAGCGTGGACTCGCCTACCGGGCGTACGTGGCCGGTGAGGGCGGTGATGCGCTTGCGCAGCTCGTAGCCGTGCAGCGGCTCTTCGTAGAGGAATCCGAGGATCGACAGCTCCAGCATGCCCTCATTCTCCCTCACCATCACAGTACCTCGTTGACGTAGTACTACGACAACGAGGTATGGTGGCGCTCTCGACAGCCCGGACGCGGACGCGTTCGGCCGCAGCCATGGCCCGGAGGGGCGGACAGGGGCGTGAACGGTGCGTGAGGCACGATTCGACGAGCAGGGCAGCGTGATCCGTTGGACCGAGGCGCCGGGCGACGGGCCTGCGACGGTGTTCGTCCACGGCCTGGGCGCCTCTTCGACCGTCTACCACGCGCACATCGCGGCCCGCCCCGAGTTCGCGGGCCGCAGGATCCTGTTCGTGGACCTGCCAGGACACGGCATCAGCGACCGGCCCACCGGGTTCGGCTACACGCTGGAGGATCACGCCGACGCGCTGGCGGCCGCCCTGGACACTGCCGGCGTGCACGGCGCGGTGATCGCGGGCCACAGCATGGGGGGCTCGGTCGCCATCGTCCTGGCCCACCGCAGGCCCGACCTGGTGGGGCGCCTGGTCGTCACGGAGGGGAATCTCGACCCGTTCCCCGCGCCCACGGCGGGCAGCAGTGGGATCGCGTCGTACACGGAGGAGGAGTTCGTGCACGGCGACGGCTTCGCCCGCGTACTGGAGCGGGTCGGACCCGCCTGGGCGGCGACCATGCGCCTCACCGACCCGCTCGCGCTCCACCGCACGGCCACGCACTTGAGGCAGGGCACGGAGCCGGTGATGCGGGAGATGTTCCAGCAGGCGCGCATCGACCGGATCTACCTCCAGGGCGAGCTGAGCGGCGAACTACCGGGCAGCGACAGCCTCAAGACCGCGGGCGTGGACGTGGTGACCGTGCCGGGCGCGGGGCACAACATCATGTTCGACAACCCCGACGCGTTCACGTACGCGGTGACCGGAACAGGGTCGCGCAACGGGTGATCAGGGCGACCAGACATACGGTGTCGTCGTGGTAACCGCGTGCAGGCCAAGCCGGGTGAGGATCGGTGCGCTGTCGGCTGAGGCGTCGACGTAGACGTAGGGCACGTCCCGGGCAGCGGCGAGCTGGGCTCGGTGGGCGACCATGGCACGGTAGATTCCCTGTCCGCGCCATTCCTTGAGCGTTGAGCCGCCCCAGAGGCCGCCGAAGTCGACGCCGTCGTGAAGCACAAGCCACGCGGCGCAGACGACTTCGGTGTGTGCCTCGGCGACGAGTACGACGGTGTTCTCCGGGGCGTTCTCGATCCGGGCGGCCAGGTCGTCGGCCAGCCAGCTCCAGTCCTCGCCCCAGACGGTGCTCTCCATAGCGGCGATGCGCTGGAGGTCTGATCTGGCGGTGACACGGCGGAGGGTCACACCGTCGGGCAGGACGGGGTCGGCGGCAAGGTCTGCGGACCGCCCGATGAGCACGGTCTCACTGTCCTCAGCGGTGAAGCCGGCCGCGGCGAGTCGGTCGGTGAGGTCGGCGGGGAGATCGTGAGCGCGAGTCTTCCATTCGACCGCCTCACCACGGGCAGCGTAGAAGTCACGCTGCCGGGCTATGAGCCCGTCGAGTTCTTCCCCGCACACACCGAGGTCGCGTGGGCCCGTGACGAAGCCACGGTGCCATCCGACGACGCGGGTCAGCGGGCCGTCCTTCTCGACGCGGACGCTGCCGCCGGGCGGGGTGACACCGCGGAGTTGTGCGTCATACGCGGTGCGGAGTTCGTTGATCAGGGTGTCTTTCACTCGAACACCGTACGGAACGGGTCAAGCGATTAAGCGCCAGTCGAAACCGCGTGAACGTCCAGGGCTGCACTCTCTCACTCGGCCACGGGAGTCCGGAAACTGCCCTCGGAAGCCGTCGGAAGCCTCGGCGAACGCTGCCCCTGGAGATCGACGAAGTCGATGGCACCAGCGGTCGGTCGTACCCGTCGGGTCATCTCTCATGTGACGAGATGGCGTAGGGGACATCCGAGTGAATGTCCCTTAATGCCGCAACTGTCCTTACTCCCGAGCCGTCGTCCACTGCAGTTGCACAACGACCGAGGAGGCACTCATGACTGGGGTTCAGGCTCTCACCACGACTTCGACCGCGATGCTGGATCTCGACCCGTACCGCTTCCCTGCCGCCTTCATCGACGACCGGCACGAAGAGATGCCAACGGCCGCCGCCACCATGGCGTTCGGCGACTCCACGCTTCCCGCGCCTGCCCCCTCGAGCCGCCTGCCCATTCGACTGGAGCCGGCCGACCGCCGCCGTCTGGAGCTGCACGCCTCCCTCACTGCGGCAGGCATCGCACCCCTCCCGGGCGACCTCGACGCCATCGAGGCTCTGTGCACCTTGGACGACACCACCCACATCGCGCTCCGGCGGTGGCTCAGCAGGTTCGACAACCTCTGACTCTGACGAACTCAAGAGGCAGCGGGTCGAATCCGCCCCTGCCCACCTCCTGACAACCGATGAGCATGGCGGCCCCGGAAGTGATCCGCTTCCGGGGCCTTCGCTGCGGCCGCGTGGCCGACCTGGGGATCGGGGCGAACCACAACGGCCCGAGGGTCCGGGCTTCGAGTTCCTGTCAGCCGCGCTCAGGACGGCCCTGACCCCCGAGACGGATGCCCGGGCGAAGGCAGTCGCCTGCACGGTCCGCACTGACGGGCCCCGGGGCACGCCCCGCCGATGAACCGCGCCACCGCCTAGTAGGCGAGTGTGACCCGCAGGAGGAATTGCTGGACCGGCCAGTAGCCGCCCATGTAGACGCAGTTGGAGTAGACCCGGTAGCCCTTCGCAGAGTAGTAGGCCCTGTAGTACGCGCCGACGTATTCGCAGACCGGGAAGGGGTACACCCCCACGTTGTACGTCCTCGACGCGAAGACCGCGGCCAGTGGCGGGACCGCATCCCCGAGGTGCCGTACCGGGAGACCTGCGCGCGGACGGCGGACTCGGCCCGGTGATCCCGCCCCCGCACCGCTCGCACAGCTGTTGCTCATGCCCCCGGGGCGGCTCCCAGCCGGGCTCCGGACGCCTTCCAAGATCACGATCTTGCCACGGAGGGGCCACCCAGCAGCGGTGAGCCGGGGCCCGTCAGCGCCCTTCGTGTGAGAACCATCCGCTGGGAGTCCCGTACACGAGCGCCCTCGGCCCCGGCGCGGGCGCTCCGCGCACCGGCCGGGGCCGAGGGGCCGTACGGCATCGGGGTCGTGCGTCAGCCGATGGTGCGGTCGGCGTCGACGACGACGCAGCGGGTGTACTCGGAGCCGTCGCCGCCGCCGGTGTACGGGGTGCTCGCCTCGCCCTTCTTCGACGCGCCGCCCTCCACCCGCAGGTCCTCGACCTTGGCGAGCGCGATGTCGGCGGCGCTCGAACCCTCGGCGCCCTTGAACTGCAGGGTGACGTCGTAGAGGTACGCCGACGAGTCGCTGTTGGTCACCGTCACCTTGGCGACCAGGTTCTTGCGGTCCGCGCTGAGCGCGCACTCGTCGATGCGGACGTCGCGCTCCGCGCGGTCCTTCGACGAGCCGCCCACGCCGCCCGTCGTGATGCCGCCGGAGCTGGAGCTGTTGCTGTCGGAGCCGTTGTTGGAGCCGCCACTGGAGCTGCTGGAACCGTGGCTGCCGCCGCAGCTTCCGCCGTGGGAACCGCGGGCGCCAGTGAGGGCGACCAGGGCGATTCCGAAGACGGCGACGGCGCGGACGTGACGAAGCTTCACGCTTCAACCCCCGTTGAGTGTTTGCAGATACGCGTGTGCAATAGACAGGCCCGTCTTGACGAGCGCACGTCACCCTACTGGATCTCGAGGACCTCCATCGCACACCCCTCACCCGGTCCACCACGCCCGGGCGCTGTCGGTGGGACCGTCTAGCCTGCGTTCCATGATCGAGGGGGAATACGCCGCACCGTCACCCGGTGCGCTCGCCGACGAGCTCGCGGCCGTGCTGGCCGACCGCCGCGACCCGGGCGTGGAGACGTTCGAACGGCTGCTCGGCGCCGTGGTGGTGCACGCCTACCGGGACCGGGAGGCCCTGGCCACCGCGCTGGGGTCCGTCCCGCGCGAGTTCGCGGTACGGCCGCACCCGCAGGTGGCGTGCCTCGCGGGCATCGTCGGCGCCGCGGTCGAACCCGTACGGCCCGAGGAGTCGTGGGAGAGCGCCGGGGCGGGCTGGCTCGAACTGTGCCAGCACGTGGCGCTGGACTACATCGCGGGGGCGCGCGTCGGCGAACTCCACGCACGGCTGCGGGCGGGCGACCCCGTCCCGTTCCCGCTGTCCGCGCCGAGCGGTCCGACCGGTGCGGTGGAGCCGCGCCACCTGGTCGAGCGGCTCGCGGAGTACGGGCGCCTCGGTGTCCGGCCCGGGCCGGCGGACCTGGGGCAGGCACTGCTGCGCTGCGGCGGCCCGGTCGACGCCGAAGCCGTGCGCGCCGCCGAGAAGTTGGAGATGGCGGAGGGGCCCCGGGTGGCCGACTGGCTGCGGCAGGGCGGCCTCCCGCAGCCGGTGGGGTGGCGGGAGCGCGAGTCCGGTGCGCCCGAACGTCCCAGCAGGCGTCGGGGAGCACGCGCCGGCCGCCGGATCCTGGTGGGGCACGAGGCGATCGAGGGCCGCGGAGCGTTCCCCCGGCAGTTCTGGTCCCTGTTCCGGAAGTTCGAGCCGGCCATCTCCTGCCCGCACTGGTCCCTGCCGGACTTCCGGGACGGGCACACGGTCGCGACCCTGCCCTGGCACCCGGAGATAGCCGCGGCCCGGCTGCTGACGGGGGTCGCCTCGGCGGCTGACAAGGACGGCGGCCGCGGCGCGCCCGCCTTCCTGGAGGCCCTCGCCACGGCCGACGGCCCGGCCGGACCGGCCGTGCACCTGGCTGTCGCCTATGGGCTCGCCTCCGTTCCCCAGGAGGACCGGGACTCCGCCGTGCGGGCACTGCTCCTGCTGGCGGCGCGGGGCGGGCTGGACGGGGAGCTGCTGGGCCGGGAGCTCGCCGAACTCGTGGGGCTGGGCACGCTGAAGGTCACCCTCGTGACCGAGTCGCTGCGAGAGGCGGCGGCCGTCCCCCAGGGCGCCGCCCCGGTCTGGGCGGTCCTGGCCGCCGGGCTCCCGGGCCTCCTGGCCTGCACCCGGCCGCAGGCGCACGGGGCGCTGCTGGCCGTCGCGGCGGACGCCGCGCGGCTGTCGGGTGCGCGCGGTGAACTGCCCGACGTGACCGCCCTGGCTCAGCGGCCGGGGTCGTCCGGCCTGCTCAAGGAGGCCCGACGGCTGCGCGACACGCTGGCGGGGCTCTGAATCACGGGGCCCGCCGGTCGGCAGCGTCGAAGCGGGCGAGTGCGAGCGCGCCGGCGCGCAGCGCCCGCTCCAGGGCCGTGGCGAGGCCGTCGTCGAGGCCGCCGAGGGCCTCGGCGGCCTCCTCGACCGCGTCCCGGGCGATCTCGGCGGCGACCTCCTCGGGCGGGGTGCGCGGGCCCAACTTGCCGACGGCTGCCGCCGCACGGGCCGGGGTGAGTAGCGCGGCGACCTGGCCGAGGAGCCAGCCGGGCACCCCCGCCGCGCCTTCGGCGGGCGCGCGGTAGGGGCGCGAGCCGTCGAAACGCTCGTCCTCGGCGAAGGCGGGGTGCTTGAACTTGGCCACCGGACGGGTGGCCGGTCCGGTGCCGACGGGGGCGACACCGTCGGGGCCGGGGGCGGGGGCGGGGCCGGGGGTACCCCACTCCTCGGCGGGCTTGACGACGAGCCCCTCCGCGAGGTTGCCGGGCAGCTCGGGCAGGCCCAGCAGGGCCGGCACCCGGGTCGGGAACACCGGCGTCCGCTCCTGCACCTGGGCGAGCGTCCCCCGAGCGATCAGCGGGGCGCAGTGCAGGCCCGCGGCGTCGGCGGCCTCCCGCAGCGTCCGGTCGCCGACCCAGCGGGGGCCGCAGCCGACCGTCTCGACCGTGGCGTCGAACGGCAGCCAGAGCAGCCCCGGCGCGTACCAGACACCGGTCTGCACCGGCTCCGTACCGGGCGAGGGCGGCACGTCCGGGTGCGGGTAGCGCCCGCCGGCCAGTTCACCGTAGACCGTGACCGGTACGGAGTGATCGGCGTCGTGCGCGCGGCGCAGGGCGGCGGCGCATCGTTCGGCGGCGACGGCCAGGGCCGGCCAGATCCGTCCCACACCGAAGAAGTCGTCGAGGCCGCTCTCGCCCAGCAGTTCGCGGCGCTTGGCCGGGCGTACTCCGGCTCTGTCGCACACGACGGCGAAGTTCGCCCCGTGGACCTTCTCCAGCGCGACCCACTCCCGGGCCGCCGGCGCCTCACCCAGCCGCGCCCTGGAGGGGATCTTGGGGTACGGCGACCAGCCGCTGTCAGACGCCATGCCGACCGCCGCCGTGCTGGTGCTGTTCGGGCAGCCGGCTGTCGGGGTGCGCCCACAGCAGCACGTTGTCGGGGCGCGCCTCTCCGAAGAAGTCGAGCACGTCCTGGTCCGAGTGGCGCAGGCTGAAGTGGGTGAGGACGAAGAGGGTGTCCGGGTGGGCTTCGACGAAGGGCCGCAGCCGGCTCCACACGGTGTGCCCGACCCGGTCGGCCCGGTCGAGCTCGGCGTCGTCGAGGTAGGTGCACTCGGTGATGACCACCGGGTACGCGAAGAGCCACGGGTTGTCCTCGAAGACGCTCACGTGGGTGTCGCCGAGGAACGCGAACAGCGGTTTGAGCACCTCGTGTTCCACCTCGACCCCCTCCTTGCGGCGCTGCGCGAGGATGCGCCCGAACTCGGCGCCGCCCCGGCCCTGCGCGGTGAGGGAGCGCCGCAGCTCCTCGTACTCGGGCAGCAGTTCCCTGCGGCGCTCGGAGAAGGCGTAGCCCACGCACGGCACCTTGTGCGCGCACTCCACCACCCGTACGTGGTGACCGCGGCGGCCGAAGACGAACTCGTCGCCGCCGCGCACCCCGTGCAGCCGGCAGTTCGCGGCGAGGGCGGGGTCGTAGGCCGTGCCGTGGTTGAGTTCGGCGGAGGCACGCAGGTAGCGCTCCACGTACGGGACGGCCGGGGCGGGCAGGTGGATGTCGACGCCGGCGGGCCTGGCCGCGAGGTAGTCGAGGTCCTTGGAATGGTCGTGGTGGGTGTGGGTGACGAAGACGGTCTCCGGCTGACGGCCTTCCGCGAGGCCGGCGTCGAGCGCGCAGCGCAGTTCGGGGATGTGGAAGAACGTCTTGTCGTTGGCGCGCGAGTACCCCGTGAGGGTCAGCTCGGTGCCGGGTATCCGCCAGGTCTTCCACTGGCGGAACGGGTGTCCCCGCTCGAGCCGTTCGGGGTGTGCGGCGTGTGCGGGGTGGTCGGGGTTCCGCTCGGGGGCCTGTGCCATCGGTGCCTCCGTCGGACCGCCGTGATCAAGGTGCGCGGCCGATCGTAGCGGGCGGTGTGGGCGACTGCCCGTGGTTTTCCGTGCGGGCGGCACGGCCCCGGACCTGCCCGGGGCGGGCGCGCGGGCACGGGAGTTCGACCTCGGTTCCCCGCCCGTCGCCCGGCAGGCCGGCCACGGACTTCCGGGGCCGCTCCTGAGTGCTCGCCGGGGAGAGAAGCGGAGGAATCGACTCCGCCAACCCGGCGGGCCCACGCGACGCGTCACGACCCAAGTGGGCGATGTAGGAAATCAGTTACGTCGCAAACTTATGCGATCATGAGCGGCGATTTCCGGCCGCTCGCCGGACTTTCCCTATCGATTGCAGAGGACCATGAAGCCCACCGCGTTCGTCCGTGCCCGGCACGGCCTGCTTGTTCTTGCAGCCTCCCTCGGCCTCGTCTTCGGCCTCTCGGCCGCCCCGGCCCAGGCCGTGTCGTCCGTCTACTACCTCGCCACCGTCGAGATCCGCGCGGACCACTCTGGCCAGTGTCTTGAGGTGGCGGACTGGAGCACGGCGAACGGCGCGGCCGTCCGCCAGTGGCCCTGCACCGGTGGCGCCAACCAGAAGTGGTACCGCTACTCCTCGACGGAAGTGCCCGTCGGCTCGTTCTTCTACGTGAACGCCAACAGCGGCAAGTGCCTGGAGATCGGCGGCTGGGGGCGCAACAACGGTGCGACCGCCAACCAGTGGGACTGCCACTACGGGCTCAACCAGCTCTTCTACGGCCAGTCCGGTTTCGCCATGGACTACACGTACGTCCAGAACAAGTGCCTGGAGATAGCCGACTGGAGCACGCAGGCGGGCGCCCCCGCGCGACTGTGGACGTGCCACTACGGCGCCAACCAGTCCTTCAGCATCAGAAGCGTGTGAGCCCCTGGGCGGGCGCCGGGCACCTGCCCGACGCCCGCCCGTTCACGCGGATGCACAGCTGCCGCGGGGGGACCCGTCAGACTCCGGGGACCGACGCTCATTCAGCAGCCGGCCGAGTACTCGGCGACATCACTCTCCCGTGGATCCGGGCGTGCTCGCTGCTGAGCGACAGACATTCTCGAAACCCACCTACACAGCCAATCGGACGGAGTCGACGTGAAGGTAGTTCTCTTCGGGGCATCGGGCATGGTCGGCCAAGGTGTCCTGCGCGCATGCCTGGAAGAACCTGCGGTGACCGAGGTCATCGCTGTCGTGCGACGTCCGCTCGGCAAGAGCGCTCCGAAGCTCCGCGAAGTGCAGCACCACGACTTCTCCGATCTCACCCCGATCGCGGCGGAGCTGTCGGGGGCCGACGCGTGTTTCCACTGCCTCGGAGTGTCGTCGGCGGGGCGCAGCCGCGAGGAGTACGAGAAGATCACGTACACCTGGACCCTGGAGGCGGCACGTGTGGTGTCGGCCGGCAATGCGCATCTGACGTTCGTGTACGTGTCCGGGGAAGGCACCGACAGCACCGAGCGAGGGCGTGTCTTCTGGGCCCGGGTGAAGGGGCGAACGGAAAACGCGCTGCTGGCCATGGACATGCACGCCTACGCCTTCCGCCCCGGATGGATCCAGCCCGTCCACGGGGAGACCTCGGCAACGCGGTGGTACCGGCTGCTCTACCGGCTCACGTCCTGGCTCTATCCGCTCCTGCGCCGTCTGGCACCCCGCTACGTGACCAGTACCGAGCACATCGGGCGGGCGATGATCGCAGTGGCCCGGCTCGACGGTGCCGGACCACGCGTCCTCCGGTCGGACCAGATCACCCGACTGGGGGTGTAAGGACCTACGTTCGGCCGACGGGCCGGTCGACCGGCCGAACCGGTCGACGACAGCGTGCCAAGGGGCACGACCTCGTGATCCGAAACGCCGAGGGTCCCTCGAACTGATCGACATCCTCTGACCCCCGTCCCCCGTCCCCCGTCCCCGGAACTGGACGGGGGACTCCTGCGATCCGCGTTGACCCGGCCGGGTCCCGGGCAGTGCGTGCCGGGGCGAGCCGTAGTGGAGTGGGGAGCCCGGGCACGCTCGCCGACCGGCGCGCGACGACAACGAGGAGCAGAGCACGTGCGCCGACATCACGCTCCCCCGCCCTCTGGGGCCACTGCCGGCGATGTGCCCCTCGGGGAGCCACGCTGGCCGATGGCCATGGCTGTCGTGGTGGCCATGGTGCTGACACTGCTGCTCCCCGACGACCTGCGGCTGGCGCCCGTCTGGGTGCTGCCCTCCGTGGAAGGGTTGCTGTTGCTCGCGCTGATCGCGGGCGACCCCGGCCGGATCGACCGGCGCTCCGTCGCGCTCCGCTCCGTTTCGATCGCCCTGGTCGGCGTCCTCGCGCTCGGCGCCGTCTGGTCGACCGTCCAGCTGATCGACGACATCGTGCACAACGGGAAGGAGACCGCGTCCGCCACAAGCCTGCTGCAGACCGGAGCCACCGTCTGGGCCGGGACCGTGCTCGCCTTCTCCTTGCTGTATTTCGAGCTCGACGGCGGCGGGCCGGCCGCGCGCGCCCACCGTATGCCCGACCATCCGGCCCTTGCCTTCCCGCAGCAGCTCAGCCCCGAGCTCGCCCCGGCCGGCTGGCGACCCCGGTACGTCGACTACCTGTACCTCGGGCTGACCAACGCCACCGCCTTCAGCCCCACGGACGTGATGCCGCTGGCGCCCTGGGTCAAGGTCACCATGGCGGTCCAGTCCCTTGTCTCCCTGCTCATCCTGGGCCTGGTGGTCGCGCGGGCTGTCAACGTCCTCACCTGAAACGTATGGAACGGTACTAAAGGGATGTTCCGCCGCCGGAGGGGTAGAGTCGGCTGGTGACCGGAACGAAGGAGCACTCCGAGGGGGCAGGCCCGTTCACGACACGGGTCACCTGGCGTCCCGAGGACGGGGGCACCGCAGTCTGGGAGTCGCGGCTCGCCCGGAAGCGCGCCCGGCTGACGGTCCACGCCGTGGGTGAGGCGGAACCCCGATCGCGGACGGCGGACGGCGTCTCGGTCGTCCGCATCCGGCGGTTGAACACCATCGCCGCTGGCGCGTTCATGGTCGGCGGTGCGCTGTTCGCCCTGGGGGCCGGGCTGGCCCAGTTCGGCCCGGGCGACATCACCAGCGCCTGGATCTACTTCACCGGCGGACTGTTCTTCAACACCGGCGGGTACGCGTCCTTGCTCCAGGCCGTCAACACGCCCCACCGGGACAGCCGGACGGGGCGGCTGACGACCCAGCGCTGGCGCTGGTGGAGCTATGAACCCGCCCGGATCGACTGGCTCAGCACCTTCGTGCTGTTCGCCGGCACGCTCGTGTTCGGCGTCAACCTGGTGGACTCCCTGCTGCACGGGCTCTCGGTGCAACAGGTGAACCGGCTCGTCTGGGCTCCCGACGTGGTCGGCTGCGTACTGTTCCTGATCTCGGGACACCTCGCGCTGGTCGAGGTCAGCCACGGCCGTCCGCGGCTCCTCGTACGGGACCTCGGCTGGTGGATCGTGGCGGTCAACCAGCTCGGTTCGGTCCTCTTCATGGCATCGGCGGTCACCGCCTTCGTCCGGCCCTCGACCGGGGACGAGGTGAGCATCGCCGTCACGAACTGGTGCACGCTTCTGGGCGCGACGTGCTTCTCCGCGGGCGGAATACTGCAGTTCTTCGAACGCCCGCAGCCCGTGCCGGGCCCGAAGCCTCCGGTCGCCACAGCAGCATGAGCCACCGGGCGGACGGGGCAGACGGGGGCGGCAGGGGCGAACGGGGCAGACGGGGCTTCAGAGGGCCGGCCGATCCCCGGCTCCGCGACGCTCCTCAGACCAACTCACTTGGTGCCTCCCCCGCGTGGACTGCCCGTCGTCCCTGAACCGCCCATGCTCGAGCGGTGAGCGCGATCGACCCGTCCGGCTTCACGGGAAGGGCTTCGCGGAGCATGTCGCGCAACCGGTGCCGAGCGGCAGGCGCCAGGGCGGCCACGTAGCCAGGGGCAGGGCCCTGCCCGTCCAGGAACGGCTCCCAGAGATCCGTGAAGCCGGCGAAGACGGTGGGCACCTCGATCGGGGCGACCGCGACATCGACCAGTCCCGCCTCCAGCCACAGCGTACGAAGCGGACCCGGCTGACACAGCGGGAACCGGCGGCGCTCGTCCCATTCGACGGCCGAGGGATCCACCGCGACCGCGGCGCCCCAGAAGTGCGTCAGGAACTCCACGCCGCTGGCGTAGTCCCACACGTACGCCGCAACCAGCCCTCCCGGCCGCACCACCCGGGCCGCCTCGAGCACGGCCGCTCCGGGCGAAGGCAGGAAGTTGAGCGCCAGTCCGCTCGCGACCACGTCGCACGCCTCATCGCGCACCGGCAGAGAAAGCGCGTCGGCCAGCACGAAGCGGGCGGACGCGGGAGCGGCGGCACGGGCCGCGACCACGAAACCGCCGGACCGGTCCAGCCCGGTGACGAGCCGGGGCTGACTGGCGGCCACGGCTGCCGTCAACGCCCCCGTTCCGCAGGCCACATCCAGCCATCGCAGACCGTTCCCGCAGCTGAGCCACGCGACGAACTCATCCGCGACCAGACGACTCCACCTGCCCATGTACCGCTCGTAGGCACCCCCGACCGCCCACATCCCGTGCTGATCCATGCCACCACGATCCCCGCGACCCGGTCCGCAGGGCCGGCAGACACGCGGGGGACCGACTGAGCGGCCGATACGGAGCAACGCCGGTCCGGTCTGTCCGGGGCAGTCCGGTACAGCCCGCGGTCATGGGATGCGCCGGGAGGCGGTGTCAGTCTGCGCCCTACCGCGCCTGGTGCCTGGCCCCCCTGCGGCGGGCGATGATGAGCCGGCCGACGAGCCTATGGACGCGTGAGCCGATCCAGTCCCGTCACCGCCCGCACGACGGGCAGCCGTAACCGGCGGGACTGGGCAACCCTCGAATCGGAACAGCTGGGCGGCATGCCCTCCTGGGCACGCCGCCCGGCTGTGGTCAGTCAGTAGGCCACCGTTGGCTCTACATCCAGGACCGCCTTGCCCGCGATTCGCCGGTCCAAAAGCGCTTGGGCGGCCTCGGCGACACGCTCCCAGGAACCGCGCCAGTCGACCTCTGGGGAAAGCTTCCCCGCAGCCACGAACTCCAGCAGGGTTGCCAGGTCCGGGCCGACCTCATGGACGTCGCCGAACGTGTTCATCGTCTTGGACGGCCCCACGGAGAACAGTGAGTACGGCGCGAACACCGCCGGTTCGCCGGAAGCCCAGCCGATGTTCTGCACACCCCCGCCCGGCGCGAGGAGTTCCCAGGCGGCGGCCAGCTGTCGGCCGCCGACATTGTCGAGGATGAGGTCCACCGGCTGGTCGATGCCTTCCAGGCCGACCACCACTTGGTGGGCGCCCAGCTTGGCCAAGCCCGCGGCACGCGTCGGCGATCCCACGGAGGCGATCACATGGGCACCCCCCAGGGCTGCGAGCTGGACCGCGTAGCGGCCGACGCCGCCGGCCGCGCCGGTGATCAGCACTCGTCGGCCCAGGATGGAGCGGGAGCGCAGCGTGCGTAGCGCAGTGATGCCGGCCATCGGCAGCGCGGCGGCGTCAGCGAGGTCGACCTGGGCGGGAACTTCGGCCACCGCAGTGGTGTCCACGACCATCCGCTGGGCCCACGCGCCGGCGCCGAACGCCGTGACCCTGGCTCCTACGGACGGTCCGGTGCCGTCCGCCGCGGCACGTACGACGACACCGGCGGCGTCGTAGCCGTGAACGGTCCCGGCCGGAAGTCGTCCCGCGAAGGCCATCTCGCCGCGGTTGAGCGAGATGTGCTGGACATCGACCACCAGCTGATGCGGTGCTGCCTGGGGTTCTGCGACCGTCCCCAGACGCAGGGATCCGGGAGCGTCGGGATCGACGAGGAGCGCGCGCATCACCATGAGGCCTCTATCTGTAGACGTGCACTATGCGGACCGCCAGTCCGGTTAATGGTCACGGTAGTATGCGGACTAACAGTCCGTCTAGCTGAGGGGTGCCGATGCCTGGACAGCAGGCCGAACGCGCCGACGCGGTCCGTAACCGTCGCGCGGTGCTACGCGCGACTGAGCAACTCTTGACCGAAGGCGGCGGGGACCATGTGTCTCTCGACCGCGTTGCCGCCCTTGCCGGAGTCGGGAAAGGCACCGTCTTCCGGCGCTTCGGCAACCGCGCCGGACTGCTGCAGGCGCTGCTGGAGGAGAGGTCCCGGGAACTGCGCGACGCGGTCAGGAACGGGCCCCCACCCCTGGGGCCCGGAGCGCCCACATCGGAGCGACTGCTCGCCTTCCTGGATGGGCTCGGCGCGATCGCCGAAGGCAACGCCACCTTGCTGTCCGCGCACGGGCAAGCCTGCGCGGAGGACAAGTACGGGGATCCCAGCTATCAGTTCTGGCACCGCCATCTGAGCACCTTGTTCGCCGACGGAAATCCAGATCTCGACGAGGACTTCCTGGCCCACTCCGTGCTCGCAGTCTTCGACGGCGACCTGATCCGCCACATGACACCGCCTGACGACCCTCGGCGCTTCACCCGTTCCGTCCAGCAGGTGGCCATGGCACTCCTCCGCCGCGACTGATCGTCGGAGTGCCCAACTATCGGCCGATTGATGGGCAAGATCGGCAAGTGGCTGCGCGGGGAACCGTGGAAGGCCCTCGACTGCCTCCGCGAGGGCGGCACCCTCGTCGTCCCTCGCCAGACCGGCTCGACCCGCTCTCTCCAGGACCTCATCGCCATCGCGTCCGGCCTGCGCAAGCGCGGCATCGGCTTCACCTCGTTGCACGAGTGGCTCGACACCACCACGCCCGGCGGGCGCCTGGTCTTCCATGTCTTCGCGGCCCCGGCAGAGTTCATCCGCGAACTCATCGTCCAGGGCACTGACAAGGGCCTGGACTCGACCCGCGCCCGCGACGCCCGCCCCGGTCGTCCGCGGTCGCATTCGCCGACAATTCATTGCAACGCTCACCCAGCTGACGTTGCGTTACCTACCAGGGTCACTGCAACGATTTCTCTACTCTGACCTGGACTTATGCAGTTTTCACGCAACGACGGTGTTGCCGAGTCTTTGAACGCAACGTAGCTTTTCCCTCATCGAAAACAGCGCGGCGCACGGAGCGCCCGCTGAAGAACAAGGGAAACCGCCAT
>NZ_JBITTJ010000020.1:78156-112674 GCF_044541845.1 Streptomyces sp. NPDC085481 | reverse complement strand
CGGGGTATCAACTAATCTGGCGTTGATTTTTGGCACGCTGTTGAGTTCTCAAGGTGCGGACGCTTCCTTTGTACTCACCCTCGCGGGCTTTCCTCTGGGCGCTTCCTTCGTTTCCGACTCTATCAGATCTTTCCGATCCGATTTCCTCGGTGCTTTCCGGTCCCTTTCGCTCCGGGCCCTTCCGGCGGTTCCGACTCTATCAGATCCTTTCGGTCCTGATTCCCAGTCAGCGGGAGTTGTCTTCGCGGCTGTTGGGCCGTTCCTACGTCTCAAACTCTAGCGGATTTCCCCGGAGGCTCATAATCGAGTCTTCGAAATGAATTTCGGCATGCCGAAATTCGTCCCGGTAGGGAGATCGTGCGGAGTTGAGGTGCCGCATCTGCGGCGGGATGGCTGCCGAAGAACCGTTCCGGCTCCGTGACAACTCGGAGAACACTACGCATCCGCCAGGAGCGTGTCAACCCTCCCCTGGTCGCGGCCGGCCCGGGCGTCGGCGTCAGTCCAGGTCCGTCAGGCGGCCGCCCGCGTCCGGCTGGGTCAGCTCCACCCGGCGCAGCAGGCGGATCAGCATCTCGCCCAGGGATCCGCGCTCCTCCGCCGACAGGTCCTGGAGGAGCTTCTCCTCGAAGTCCGTCGCCATGCGCATGGCCTCCAGCCACTTCTGGCGGCCCTCGTCGGTCAGCTCGACGATCACGCGGACCCGGTTGTTCTCGTCGCGGTCGCGGGTGACCAGGCCCTCGCCCGCCATGCGGTCGATGCGGTGGGTCATCGCGGCCGGGGTGAGGCCGAGGCGCTTGGCGAGCTCCCCGGGGCCGAGTCGGTAGGGGGCGCCGGAGAGGACCAGGGTCTTCAGGACCTCCCATTCGGCGTTGCTGATGCCGAGGTCGGCGACCTGGCGGCCGTACGCCACGTTCATCCGGCGGTTCAGCCGGCCGAGGGCGGAGACCACCTTCTCGACCTGGGGGTCGAGGTCGCGGAATTCGCGCTGGTAGGCGGCGATCTGCTCGTCGAGGCTCGGCTCCTGGGGGGCCTGGGAGGTGGCCTGGGTGCCGGATGGCTCGGGGGTGTCGGACATGGGGCGAGTATCCCACGAGGGTCGTTGGCGTTGAAGTCCTTCTATGTGTATCGTTAAGCGTCGAAGTTTAGGATTGAAGTCTTCAGGGTTCAGGGCTACAGAGCTGAACCCGCGACCGAAGTGGGTGAGTGTGACCAAGGCGATGGGCGCTGCGATGCGCCGGATTCAGGCAGGTAGCGCGCTGAGCGCGTTCGGACTCGGCTTCACCGTGCCGTACCTCTATGTGTACGTCGCTCAGGTGCGGGATCTGGGCGCGACCACGGCGGGTGTCGTCCTGGCCGTCTTCGCCATGGCCGCACTGGTGGTCCTCCCCTTCAGCGGCCGGGCCATCGACCGGCGCGGGCCGGTGCCCGTACTGCTGGTGGCCTCGGTACTGGCAGCGCTCGGCGCGCTCGGGATGGGCTTCGCCTCCTCCGTGCCCGCGGCCGTCGCTTCTGCGGCGCTGCTCGGCGCCGGCACGGCGGTCATGCAGCCGGCGCTCGCGACGATGATCGTCTGGTGCTCGACGGCGGCGACGCGTACCCGCTCGTTCGCCATGCAGTTCTTCCTGCAGAACCTCGGTCTCGGTGTCGGTGGTCTGATCGGCGGGCAGCTGGTCGACGAGAGCCGGCCCGGCAGCTTCCTGCTGCTGTTCTCGATCGAGTCGGCGATGTTCCTGGTGCTCGGCGCGATCGTGCTGACCGTGAAGCTGCCCGGCTCGCCCGCCATGCAGGGCGGCCGACCGGCCGGTGAGAAGGGCGGTGGCGTCCGCGCGCTGCTGGGGCACAAGGCGATGGTGCAGCTGTGCGTGCTCGGCTTCGTGCTGTTCTTCGCCTGCTACGGGCAGTTCGAGTCGGGTCTCGCGGCGTACGGCACGGAGGCCGCCGGCATCGAGCCGTCGACGCTCGGTATCGCGCTCGCCGCCAACACGGCGGTCATCGTGGCCGCCCAGTTCCTGGTGCTGAAGTTCGTCGAGCGCCGCAGGCGGACCCGGGTCATCGCGGCGGTGGGTCTGATCTGGACCGTGGCGTGGCTGTTCGCCGGGTACGCGGGTCTGGGGCACGGCAGCCAGGCGATGGCGACGGCGGCGTTCATCTCCACGTACGCGCTGTTCGGGCTCGGTGAGGCGATGCTGTCGCCGACCGTGGCGCCGCTGGTGGCGGATCTGGCGCCGGAGTCGCGCATCGGCACGTACAACTCCGCCTTCGCCCTGGTGAAGCAGCTCGCGCTGGCGGTCGGTCCGGCGGTGGGCGGGCCCATGGGGGCCTCGCTGCACGGGCCGTACATCGTGACCTTCGTGCTGTTCTCGCTCGGCATCACCTTCCTGGCGGTCCGGCTCGGCAAGCGGCTGACGCCGGTGCAGAACCAGCCGTCGCTCGCCGCGAAGCCCTCGCGGGTGGTGGCGCAGCACCAGCCCGCGAAGGAGACCGCGGCCGCCTGAGGCCCCCTGCCCGACTAGTCGACGACTAGTCGGGCAGGGCGAACTCGCACCACACCGCTTTGCCGCCGCCCGGTGTGCGGCGGCTCCCCCAGGACGAGGCGATCGTCGCGATGATCGAGATACCGCGACCCGCCTCGTCTTCTGTTTCCGCCCTGCGGCGGCGCGGCAGATGGTCGTCGCCGTCCGTCACCTCGATGATCAGGCGGCGGTCGGTGCGGCGCAGCCGCAGTCGCATGGGCGGGGTGCCGTGCTGGAGGGAGTTCGCCACCAGCTCGCTGGTGGCGAGGACGCCGAGGTCGCGCAGCTCGACCGGGAAGCGCCAGCTGGACAGGACGCCGGAGGCGAAGGCCCGCGCGCGCGGGGCGGCCTCGACGCCGCCGAGGAGCTCCAGGGCCGCGTTGTGGAAGAGCTCGGCGTCGGCGCCCTTGCGGGCAGGGTGCTGCAGGACGAGGACGGCGACGTCGTCGTCGTGTTCGGCGGTCACGCCGAGGGAGCGGAGCAGCCGGTCGCAGACGACCTGCGGGGTGCCGGTGGCGCCGGACAGGGCGCGCTCCAGGGCGGCGACGCCCTCGTCGATGTCCTCGCGGCGGCGTTCGACCAGGCCGTCCGTATAGAGGACGGCGGTGGAGCCGGGCGGCAGGGCGATGGAGCCGGAGGTGTGGAGCCAGCCGCCGGTGCCGAGCGGGGGCCCTGTGGGGTCCTCGGCGCGGCGGACGGTGCCGTCCTCGTCCCGCACCAGGATCGGGAGGTGGCCGGCGGAGGCGTAGACGAGCTTGCCCTCGTTGGGGTCGTGGACGGCGTAGACGCAGGTGGCGATCTGGCTGGCGTCGATCTCGGCGGCGAGGCCGTCGAGGAGCTGGAGCACTTCGTGCGGGGGCAGGTCGAGCCGGGCGTAGGCGCGGACGGCGGTGCGGAGCTGGCCCATGACGGCGGCGGCGCGGACGCCGCGGCCCATGACGTCGCCGATGACGAGGGCGGTGCGGCCGGCGCCGAGGGTGATGACGTCGTACCAGTCGCCGCCGACGGCCGCGTCGGTGCCGCCGGGCTGGTAGGTGGCGGCGATGCGCAGGTCGTCGGGCTGCTCCAGCTCCTGCGGGAGCAGGGACCGCTGGAGGGTGACGGCGGTTTCGCGGTGCCGGCGCTCGCTGGCGCGCAGCCGCTCGGCGGCCTCGGCGTGGTCGGTGACGTCGGCGGCGTGGACGAGGACGCCGCCGTCGGCGAGCCGGGGGCTGTCGACGGGCAGGCAGGTGACGGTGTAGGAGCCTCCGTCGTGGGTGCGGCGGGACTTGACCGTACGGGGCTTGCCGCTGCGCAGGACCTGGTCGAGGAGGGGCAGCAGGCCGAGCTCCTCCGCCTCGGGGCAGGTGTCGGCGACGGTGGCGCCGGCGGGGCGGGGGCCGAAGGCGGCGGCGTACGCGTCGTTGACGTAGGCGATGCGGTGCTCCGGGCCGTACACGAGCGCGACCAGGCCGGGGAGGCGGCCGACGATCTCCCGCACGGTGAAGTCCTCGAGCGCGGGGACGTCGGCCGCGCCGGCGGCCTCGGCGGTGTCGCCGGGGAGATGCTCCAGCTGCGGCCCGTACTCACCGCGGGCCGCGGGCACGGAGCCTTCGGTCCCCCGCGCCGCCGCGCGACGCTGTGTACCGGGGAGCCGGGCGCTCCAACGGGTGAAGTTCACGGATCTGTATGCCTCGTGGTGTCGTTGCCGTGCAGAGTCACTCTGTGCAGGTGTGAGCCCACCTATGGTCACACGTCCAGTGTGGACGAGTGCACTGACAGTGATGTCAGCCCGAGGACTCGCCCCCGTCGGAGGGCTTGGGCGCGGGTGGGGGTGCTGCGGCGAGTTCGAATTCGGCGCGCGGGTGTTCCAGCGAGCCGAGGGAGACGATCTCCCGCTTGAAGAGGCCGGACAGGGTCCATTCGGCCAGGACGCGGGCCTTGCGGTTGAAGGTGGGGACCCGGCTGAGGTGGTAGGCGCGATGCATGAACCAGGCCGGGTAGCCCTTGAGTTTGCGGCCGTAGACGTGGGCGACGCCCTTGTGGAGGCCGAGCGACGCGACGGATCCGGCGTATTTGTGTGCGTAGTCCTTGAGGGGCTCGCCGCGCAGGGAGGCGGCGATGTTCTCGGCGAGCACCTTGGTCTGGCGTACGGCGTGCTGGGCGTTGGGGGCGCATTCCCTGCCCGGCTCTTCGGCGGTGACGTCGGGGACGGCGGCGGCGTCGCCGGCGGCCCAGGCGTGTTCGACGCCTTCGACGGTGAGCTTCGCCGTGCACACGAGGCGGCCGCGCTCGTTGCGGGGGAGGTCGGTGGCGGCGATGACCGGGGCGGGCCGGACGCCGGCGGTCCACACGACGGTTCGGGTGGGCAGGCGGGTGCCGTCGCTGAGGACGGCGACGCGGTTCTCGCAGGAGTCGAGCCGGGTGCCCAGGCGGACGTCGATGTTGCGGCCGCGGAGCTCGCGGATGGCGTAGCGGCCCATCTCCTCGCCGACCTCGGGGAGGATCCGGTCGGAGGCCTCGACGAGGACCCAGCGCAGGTCCTCGGGCTTGAGGTTGTGGTAGTACCGCGCGGTGTAGCGGGCCATGTCCTCCAGTTCGGCGAGGGCCTCGACGCCCGCGTAGCCGCCGCCGACGAAGACGAAGGTGAGGGCGGCGTCGCGGATGGCGGGGTCGCGGGTGGAGGAGGCGATGTCCATCTGTTCGATGACGTGGTTGCGCAGGCCGATGGCCTCCTCGACGGTCTTGAAGCCGATGCCGTGGTCGGCGAGGCCGGGGACCGGGAGGGTGCGGGAGACCGAGCCGGGGGCGATGACCAGCTCGTCGTAGCCGAGCTGGAGGGTGCCGGTGCCCTCCTCTTCGGTGGCGAGGGTGGAGATGGTCGCGGTCCGCTTGGCGTGGTCGACGGAGTGGACCTCGCCGATGAGGATCCGGCAGCGGTCGAGGACGCGGCGGAGCGGGACGACGACGTGGCGCGGGGAGATCGAGCCGGCGGCGGCCTCGGGGAGGAAGGGCTGGTAGGTCATGTAGGGCGCCGGCGTGACCACCACGATCTCGGCCGTGCGGCTTCTGAGCTCGGCCTTGAGCTGCTGCTGGAGGCGCAGCGCGGTGTACATCCCGACGTAGCCACCGCCGACAACGAGAATGCGCACAGGTTCGGTCACTGTCCCATGACGCCTCGCCGTCCGGGGTTTGTCCACAGCCCCGGCAAATTGTGTGACCGGAGAGGTGCGGAGGCGTGGGGTGGCGAACGGGTTGGGAGCAGGGGGAAGTGCGCAGGTCAGGGTGGGAGTGGCCGGTGGGGTGGCGGGTCGGAATCGGGAGGGTTCCGGGCCTTGCTCCGATCGGGGGGCGCACCGTACGGAACTGCCCCTTCTGAATTGACCCCGACTCAACTATGTTCGTACCTCATCGGGGTGCCGGATCGCCGCGCGCGGACCAGAGTCGCGGGACGGCCGGACCCCCGTGTCAGGGCGGGGAGTCTCCGGGGGGAGACATCATGAGCGGGGGAACGCTTATGCAGATTCAGGATTCGTATGGGCAGGTCCGTACGGCGCAGTCGTCGTCGAACGGTCGGTCCGCGCCGCTGCGGGTGGACGCGCAGCGCAACCTCGAGCACGTGCTGCGGGCCGCGCGCGAGGTGTTCGGCGAGCTCGGCTACGGGGCTCCGATGGAGGACGTGGCGCGCCGCGCCCGGGTCGGTGTCGGCACCGTGTACCGCCGGTTTCCCAGCAAGGACGTGCTGGTCAGGCGAATAGCGGAGGAGGAGACCGCGCGGCTCACGGAGCAGGCGCGGACGGCCCTCGGGCAGGAGGACGAGCCCTGGTCGGCGCTCTCGCGCTTCCTGCGTACGTCGGTTGCCTCGGGCGCCGGTCGGCTGCTGCCGCCGCAGGTGCTGCGGGTCGGCGTGGACGAGGTGCTGCTGCCGGTGGGAGCGCCGGAGGACGCGGCGCGGGTTCCGGCGCAGCGCGTTTCGGTCGGGTACGGAGACCTCGCCGAGCAGCGGGTCGTCGCGCCGCGCGCGGTGCCTGCCGCGGAGCAGGACCACGCTGGGGCCGCGGAGCTCCTGGAGGTCGTGGGCCGGCTCGTGGACCGGGCGCGGGAGGCGGGTGAGCTGCGGGTGGACGTGACAGTGTCCGACGTTCTGCTCGTGATCGCCACCGCGGCGCCGGCGCTGCCGGACGCGGCGCAGCAGGCGGCGGCCTCGGCCCGACTCCTGGACATCCTTCTGGAGGGTCTGCGCTCGCGGTAGTCCTGGTCGCGCCCGGAGCACGCTCCCGAGCTCCTCGTTCGAACACCCGGGTGGCGGTTCGGCGGTCCACGGGGATCGTCGAGCATGACACGAACGGATGAGCGGTTACGCCCGGACACGGGAAGTCGCCCCGGACGAGTGGTAAGTGGACGCGTGGGTTCGGCGTGCCCGCGCTCTGTGGCAGGCTTGGCCGGTGTTCGGGTCCGAGCGTGCATACGGGGGCTTCCGCCATGAGCGGTGACAGTCGGGACGAGACGCTGGACAGCGGTGGCGGCACCACCGAGGCCGGAGGCCAAACCTCCGCGCAGGTGCCGAACCAGGGCCGCCCGGACGGCTCTTCCGGCGGGGCCGGTGCGGCGCCCGAGCCGAGCGTTCCGCAGCAGCGTGAGGGCGGCAGGCCGGTGTACCCGGCGGCCGTGGGCGACGACGAGGCCGACTCCGTACTTCCGCCGCCCTTCGACCTGCCGCCCTCCGACGCCGAGCTCGTGCAGCGGATGCGCGGGGGTGACGACAGCGCGTACGAGGAACTGTTCCGGCGCCACTCCGAGGCCGTGCGCCGCTATGCGCGGACCTGCTGCCGCGACGCGCACACCGCCGACGACCTGACGGCCGAGGTCTTCGTCCGCACCCTCCAGGCGGTACGGGGCGGGGCGGGGCCCGAACAGGCCGTGCGCGCCTACCTCCTGACCACCGTCCGCCGGGTCGCCGCGAGCTGGACGAAGACCCAGCGGCGCGAGCACCTGGTCGAGGACTTCGCGGTGTTCGCCGCCGGGGCGGCACGCGGCTCCGAGGTCTCCGACCAGGACACCCTGGACCTGGGCGCCGACGTGCGGGCCATGCACGAGGCCGAGCGGTCGCTCGCCATGCAGGCGTTCCGCTCGCTGCCGGAGCGCTGGCAGGCCGTGCTGTGGCACACCACGGTCGAGGAGGAGTCGCCGAGCGAGGTCGCCCCGCTGTTCGGCCTGACCGCCAACGCCACCGCGGTGCTCGCCAGCCGGGCCCGCGAGGGGCTGAAGCAGGCTTATCTGCAGGCCCATGTCAGCGAGTCGCTCACCGCCGGCGGCGACTGCGCCCGCTATGCCGACCGGCTCGGCGCTTTCGCGCGCGGCGGGCTGCGGATGCGGGCCGAGCGGGGGCTGCGCAAGCACCTCGACGAATGCGCCAAGTGCCGGCTCGCCGCCGGTGAGCTGGCCCATGTGAACGCGGGCATCCCCGCGCTGCTGCCGGTCGCCGTCATCGGCTGGTTCGCCGCCGGTTACTCGCTCAAGGCGGCCGGTGTGGTCGCCGGCGGCGTCGCCGGAGCGGGCGCGGCCGGTGCGGCTGCCGCCACCACGGGCACGGGCGCCGCCACGAGCACGGCCGGGGCCTCGTCCGCGGCCGCCGCGGAGGGCCTGGGCATTCCCGCGAAGGCCGGCATCGCGGCGGTCGCCGCCGTGGCCGCGACCGCCGGGCTCGTGTGGGCGCTGTCCGGCGACCCGCAGCCGGTGGCGCAGCCCGCGGCCACGCCGTCGGTCGTCGCGCCCGTCGAACCCCCGCCGCCCGCGCCGAAGGCGACGCCCAAGCCCACGCCGAAGCCGACACCACCGCCCGTAGAGCCACCGCCGCCCGAGCCGACGCCCACCCCGGAGCCGACCCCGGCGAAGACGGCGAAGCCCACCCCGCGTCCGACTCCCGAGCCCACCCCGAAACCGACGCCGAAGCCCACGCCGCCGAAGGCCCCGCCGAAGCCGCCGCCCCCGCCCGCCCCGCCGGCCGTGTACCAGGTCAACCGTCTCGACTACGGGATCTTCGGCGACGGCACCAAGCCGGAGGTGAGCCTCGGCGAGAGCAGCTGGATGTGGCAGCGCTCCCGGCTCTCGATGGGCGGCACCCGCTACGCCCACGGGGTGAGCGTGCACGCCCCGTCCTCGCTGCTCATCGACCTCAACCGGCAGTGCAAGAGCTACGACGCGGTCGTCGGCATCGACGACATCACCGTCCCGTTCGGGGTCGGCGGCGTCCGCTTCTCGGTGTACGGCGACGGGGAGCGGCTGTGGCGCTCCGCCGTGGTCCGCCCCGGTGAGGCGCCGGTCCCGGTGCACGTCGGGATCGCCGGCCGGCGCACCCTGCGCCTGGTGGTCGAGGAGCACACCCCGTTCGGCCGGGCGGCGGTCGCGGACTGGGCGCAGTCGCAGATCACCTGTGGCTGAGCGGGTCGGGGAGTCAGCCCTTGTACGGCTCCGCCAGCGTCAGGACCTCGTCGACGGTGAGGCCCCGGCCCGCGGCGTAGGCGGTGTCGTACCCTTCGTCGCCCAGTTCGGCGCGGGCCCGTATCGTCACGGCATCGGTCTCCCGCTGCTCGGGGACGGAGCGGGGAGTGCCCCCGCGCAAGGAGTCGACCGCGCCCAGGACCCGTGCCGCGAGGCCCGGTTCGCCGGTCAGGGCGAGCGCGGTGGCCAGGCCGTCGCCGAGGGCCGCCACGATGAACTCGGCGCACTGCGCGTCCTGGGCGATGCGCAGGGCCTCGGCCGCTTCGGTGACGGCCACGGCGCCCGCGCCCTCCTGTGCCTGGATGCGGGCGGCGAGCCCGCGCACGACGGCCTGGAAGTGAGGTGGTGGCGGGCCCTGGTCGATCAGGGCGCCGGCCGCCTCGACGTGGGCGCGGGCGGTGGCGGCGTCCCCTTCGTACAGGGCGATCCCGGCGCGCAGGAAGCTGACGTAGATCTGGGCATCGGTCACATGGAAGCGTTCGGCCTCGGCCGACGACTCGTCGAGGCCCTTGACGGCCGCGGCCGGGTCGCCCACGCGGAAGTCGAGTTCGGCGAGCCGGGCCAGCAGGAAGGGCGCCTCGGCGTGGGCGCCGACCTCGCGGGCGAGCCCGAGGGCCTCCTCGTACGCCTCACGCGCCTGCTCGTGCCGGCCGCGCATCATGGCGGCCTCGGCGGCGGCGCTGGCCACCTGGGCGCGCATCCAGCGGTCGCCGACCCGGCGGGAGATGACCCGCAGCTCGGCGAGGTCCTCGTCGACGCCCGGCATGCCGCCAGGCATGTCCACGGCCATGTGGGTGCGAAACATGAGACTGACGCCTATCTCCCACTCGCCGCCGTGGCGGCGGCAGTTGGCGACGGCGGAGTCGAGGAGGCCGCGGACTTCGGCCGGTTCGTCGGTGAAGTACGCGGTGAACGGCCACAGGAGCCCGGGGAAGCGGGCGGACTGGGGTCCGGGGGCGGCGGAGAAGGCGGCCCGCACACGGGCGACGGCGGCGACGGTCTCCGGGTCGTCGCGGAAGTCGCCGCGGCTCTGGCTCTCCACGGTGAGGAAGAACTGCAGCATGCGCAGGTGCATGCGGGGCCAGTAGCGGGGGTCTGCCGGATCCTCGGGGTCCTCGCCGAGGCCGAGGCTGCGCTCGGTCCAGGCGAGGCCCTCGGGGCGGTAGTTGCGCAGCCACCAGAACCAGCCCATGGCGAAGACCAGCCGGTGGGCGGCGGCCTCGTCGGGGACGGTGAGGGTGGTGCGGTGGAGGGCGGCGCGGATGTTGTCGAGGTCGCGCTCGATCCTGGCTATCCAGGGGAGCTGCTCGCCGGAGCGCAGCAGGGGCTCTGCCGTCTCGGCGAGGGCGGTGAAGTGGGCGGTGTGGGCGGCCTCGGCGGCGGCGAGCAGTTCCGGGGTCTCGGCGGCGCGCTCGACGGCGTACTCGTGGATGGTCTCCAGGAGGCGGTAGCGCATCTCGCCGTCGTCGGTGGGGGTGGCGACGACGAGGGACTTCTCGACGAGGGAGCCGAGGGTGTCGGTCGTGCCGGCGGCGCTGGGGCTGCTGGGGTTGCTGGGGGCGCTGGGGGCGCTGGGTTCGTCGGGGGCCAGCGCCTCGGCGGCTGCGAGGTCCCAGCCGCCGGCGAACACGGACGCCTGGCGCAGCAGATCGCGCTCCGCGGCGTCGAGCAGGTCCCACGACCAGTCGACGACGGCCCGCAGGGTCTGCTGGCGGGGCAGGACGGTGCGGGAGCCGGAGGTGAGGAGAAGAAAGCGGTCATCGAGGCGGTCCGCGATCTGGCGTGGGGTGAGCAGCCGCAGCCGGGCGGCGGCGAGTTCGATGGCGAGGGGGAGGCCGTCGAGGCGGCGGCAGATCTCGTCGACGGCCGCGACGTCGTCCTCCGGGCGAAAGCCGGGGCGGACGGTGCGGGCGCGTTCGGCGAAGAGCCGGTGGGCCGGGTGCGGCGGGAGCGGTTCGACGGGGCGGACCGACTCGCCGGGGACGCCGAGGGGTTCACGGCTGGTGGCGAGGATGCGCAGCTCGGGGCAGTGGGTGAGGAGGGTCTCGGCGAGGGCGGCGGCGGCGCCGATGACGTGCTCGCAGTTGTCGAGGACGAGCAGGAGGGGGCGGCGGGCGAGGTGCTCGACGAGATGGGCGGTGGGGTCGTCTCGGAGCGGCACTCCGTCGCGGGTGATCAGGTTGGTCTCGCGCAGGCGGAGGGCGGAGAGGACGGCTCCGGGTACGGCGTCGGGGTCGTCGAGCGGGGCGAGTTCGGCGATCCAGGCGGCGGGCCCGACGGCTTGAAGCGCGGCCTCCTCGGCGAGCCGCGTCTTCCCGGAGCCACCGGGGCCGGTGAGCGTGACGAGCCGGGAACGACCGAGGTCCGCCCGAAGGGCGACGAGCTCGGGCTCGCGCCCGACGAAGGACGTGAGGCGCGGGCGGATGTTACCCACCTCGACGGGCGGGGCGGGGTACGCGACCGGGGCGGGGTGCGCGGCGGAGGCGGGCGGTGCGGCTGGGGCAGGGTGCGCGCCGGAGGCGGGGTGCGCCGCCGGGGTGGGGTGCACCCCGGCGGTGGGGTGCGCCACGGGCGTGGGGCGCGGGGCGGAGGCGGGGTACGCGACCGGAGCGGGCGGGGTGGGCGGGGTGGGCGGGGCGAAGGAGTCAGACGGGCCGGAGGGGTCCGACAGGCCGGACGGGCCGGCCAGGGCGGACGGTCTGGACGGCGCGGACTGGCCGGACGGTCCGGACTGGCGGGGCTGCCGGGATGGGGCGAGCGGTCCGGACTGGCCGGAGGGGTCGGACAGGCCGGACGGGGCGGACAGGCCGGGCAGGCCTGACGGGCCCGACGTCGTAGGCACGCCGGGCGGGGCGGGCCGCGGCGGGTGGGCCTGCGGGTGGGGGGTTCGGGGTGGTTCGCCTGCCAGCAGTTCGGCGTGGAGGGCGGTGAGTTCGGGGCCGGGGTCGGCGCCGAGGGCCTCGGCGAGGGTGCGGCGGGCGGCCTCGTAGGCGGCCAGGGCGTCGGCGGGGCGGCCCTCCGCCCGCAGGGCGCGGATGAGCTGGGCGTGGAAGGTCTCGTCGTACGGGTACGTGGCGGTGAGCTCGGTCAGCTCCGGTACGAGCCCGCCGGTGGCGCCGCGCCGCAGGTCTGCCTCGACGCGCCGGCGGTGCGCGGCGAGCCGCTGGGCCTCGTGGCGTACGCCGGCGTGCTCGGGCAGATCGGCGAGCGCGGGCCCGCGGAAGAGGGCGAGGGCCGTGCGCAGGAGTGCGGCGGCGGCTTCGGGGTCGCCGGCGTCGAGCCGGTCGCCCGCGTCGCGGACGTGCCGCTCGAACACGTAGAGGTCGACGTCCTCGGCTTCGGCGACAAGCCGGTAGCCGCCGGGCCCGGACGCCACGGCGTCCTTTCCGAGCACGCGCCGCAGCCGTCCGACGAGCGCCTGGAGCGCCGCGTTCGCGTCGTGCGGCGACTCGTCCCCGTACACGTCGGCCAGGAGCTCCCCGACGGACACGCTCCGCCCGGCGCGGAGCGCGAGCGCGGCGAGCAGCGCGCGCAGCCGGGCGCCGCCGAGGGGGACGGGGGCGCCGCGGGGGTCGAGGGCCTCGGTGGTGCCGAGGATGAGATACCACACCGACCCATTCTGGCCGGTGGGGGCGCCGTACGCCTCGGGGTTTCCCCGGAGAGGGGCGCGTGGCGGGGCGCGCGTGCGACGCGGTCAGAACTCCGAGGTGTCGAGCGCGAAGCCGAGGGGTGCGGGGAGTGGGACGGTCGTCCCCAGCTTGTGGATGGACTTGTGTGCGTAGTCGTCCACGAAGGGTTCGGAACAGACGACGGCCTCACCCGCGTCACGGTCGATCAGCAGGAGGCGATTTCCCCTTCGGTCAGCTCCACGCGCCGGCCCTTGGGAGCCACCGCACCGAAGAGCTCGAAGGTTTGCTCGACAGACGCCCCCTCGTACCCGGGTACGGCGTCGCCCGGCAAGCCGTCCCCCGGAACCGGCAGGCGCCATCGCCATGACGGACCTCCTTCGCTCGGCGCGACGCTCTCAACGTGGGCGCCCCTCTGACGGAGGAACGGGACATCGATCACGCGGACGAGTGCGCCGGGCGCTTCGGCGGACCGAGCCGCCCTTTACGCCGGCAGTGACCTCGCCGAAGGGATCAGGGGGCCCGGGACGGCGCGGTGGCGGGGTGCCGCCGTGCCGGTCCAGCAGGAGCCGCGGCGGGCAAGGAGGCGGCGCAGCCAGAGTTCGGTGGAGATCAGGTCGGCGAGTCCGTCGAGGGGGATCTGCTCGCCGTCGGCGGCGGCGCGCAGGGCGCGGCGGACCACGCGGGCCTCGATCAGGCCCGCGTCGGCGAGCAGCGGGGCGTCGAAGAGGGCCAGGAGGTGGGGGAGGGCGGTGCGCAGGCCGGCGCGGGTGGCGGTGACGGGGACGGCCGGGTGGGGGGCGCCCCAGCCGGGCGGGAGGTCGCGGATGCCGGCGCCGGCGAGGACGGTGCGCAGGACCGTGGCGCGGGCGTCGGGCTGGACCCGCAGCGATTCGGGCAGCTCGCGGCAGGCCCGTACGACCTGGTTGTCCAGGAAGGGGGCGTGCAGGCGCTGGCTGCGGATCTCGGCCGCCTGCTCCAGGACGCGCAGGTCGGCCGCCGCCCGGGCCAGGGCGGCGCGGGCGCGGGCCTCGCCCGGGCGCTGGACGGAGGTCGGCAGGGTCGCCGCCCGGTTCAGGCGAACCGATACTTCGGCCAGCGCCTCGCCGGTCAGCCAGCGCGCCGCGGGCCCCGGCCGGGACCAGGCGAGGGCGGAGAGCGAGGCCTCCAAAGGGCCGTAGGCCCCGGTGGGCGCCCGGTTCGCCTCCAGGACGCGGGTGGCGGCGGCCTCCAGGCCGGTCCGGTAGGGCGTACGGGCGAGCCGCCGCGCCGCCCGGTACACCGTCAGCGGCACGAGCAGCGCCCCCGCAGAAGGGCCGGACGCCTTGGCCAGCGCGGTCACTGGGCGCACCAGGGAGCGGCGCCGGCGGTCCATCAGCAGGTCGGCGAGGCGCGCCGGGTGGGCATCCAGGACCTGACGGGCGCCGAAGCCGGTGAAGTGGTCGGCGCTGCCGCCCGCGAGCCGCCTGCGGTGCCGGTCGGCCGACACCAAAGAGGGGCCCGGTTCGTCGGTGAGGGGGCCGTCGAGCTCCGCGTACGGCAGGGCCTCGTCGCCCGCCGCGACGACCACGTGGTGCAGCCGCGGGTTGGCGGCGATCTCGCGGGCGCGTTCGAGTTCGTCGTGGTGCCCGGGCGTGGCCAGGTCGTTGAAGGTGACGGCGAGCAGCCGCTCCCCCGCGCCCGTACCGTGGCCCAGGATCGTGCCGGGGACGCCGGGGAGTCCGGCCGCGAGCAGGGCGAGGGTGCCGGACGCGCTGCCGCCGGACAGGTCGGCGCCGATCCCGGGGGCCGGGCCGCCGCCGCGGGCCGCGCGCCGGTCGGCCGGGCCCATGCCGGGCACGGGCCCCGGGTCGGGCAGCGGCGCCTCGGGCGCGTGCCGTGGTGCGGTGAGCCGGGCGCGTACGGCCTCGACGAGGGCGTCCCGTACCCCCTCCACGGCCTGCCGGGGGTCGGCCTCGGGCGCGGCGACGGCGAGCGAGGCGACCGGCTCGTAGCCGGTGATCTCGCGCGAGCCCTCGCGCAGGATCAGCGCGTGCCCGGGCGGCACCCGGCGCACGCCCTCGTACGGGGTGGAGTCGCGCAGCGCCTCGGGCGTCTCGGGGCAGGCGAGCAGCGCCGCCAGGTGCCCGATGTCGAGCTGGGCCTCGGTGAGGTCGGCGAGCGGCAGGGCGGCGGTGCCGTAGGCCGTACCGCCCGCCCATGGGGTGTGGAACACCGGCCGGGCGCCGGCGAGGTCGCCGGTGACGGTGATGCGGCGGCCGACCTTGACGACGGCGGTGTAGCTGCCGGCCCATGCGGTGAGGTGCCGCAGTGCGCCCCCGCGCGCGGTGAGCAGGCCGAGCCGCAGCTCCTCGTCGGTCGCGGCGCAGCAGCCGAGGACGGCGAGCCGGGTGTGCTCGTCAAGTTTGAGCAGTCGTACTTCGTCGGGGCGCCAGTCGCCGACGGCCCACAGGGGGTCGGGGTCGCCCCACAGCAGCTGCGCGCCCACCGGGTGCACGGTGCGCCCCTCGGCGGGGTCGCCCACGGTCCCGGCCGAGCCGGGCGGCGCTCCGAAGCGCGCGGCGACACTGCTCCAGCCGACCAGCCACCGCATCGCCGCCTCCACAAAGGTCGAGTGGAGGACATGCTGCCATGACAACGGCGCACCGGAGGCATCACGATGCGGGCGAATGCGCCCCTGGCATGGGCCAGTTGCAGACCGTCGCGTTTCGGCCATTCTGCGGCTCATACGGCCGGGGTCCGGCCGCCCTGGTTACCTCGGCAGTCCGGGAGGCGGTCGCCTCCCGGAGCCGTCCGCCGCCCGCGGGGAAAGGGGCGACGGTGTCCCCCAGCCCACCGGTCCGGGACATCGGTCCTCGGCCAAGTGGGCCGACCCACGCAGCACTCATGGAAGCGCTCCCGCCTGACCCCGGCGAGAGCGCACGGCCGGGCGCACGGCCACACGGCGGGAGCACGCGGAGCGCCGGCACCGGCGCTGCTCATTCCATCCCACAACAATCTCGCCATACGGAACACCGCCCCTTAACGGTCGGGATCCGGCGAACTACGCTGTGTTTACGAATGCCGCACGCCTATGCCCGGCGTCGTGGCGGCCGTCTGGGTGTCGTGTCGAGGGGTGGCGTCATGTCCAGGGAGCAACGCGGGCCGAACGAAAAGCTCGGCACGGTTCTCGCCCTCGCGGGAATCAGCAATGCCGGGCTCGCCCGGCGCGTCAACGACCTCGGGTCACAGCGGGGTCTGACGCTTCGTTACGACAAGACGTCGGTGGCCCGGTGGGTGTCCAAGGGCATGGTGCCGCAGGGCGCCGCCCCGCACCTGATCGCCGCCGCCATCGGCCAGAAGCTGGGCCGGCCCGTGCCGCTGCACGAGATCGGGCTCGCCGACGCCGACCCGGCGCCGGAGGTCGGTCTCGCCTTCCCGCGCGACGTCGGCGAGGCGGTCCGCTCGGCCACCGAGCTGTACCGGCTGGATCTGGCCGGCCGGCGCGGCGGCGGGGGGATCTGGCAGTCGCTCGCCGGCTCCTTCGCGGTGAGCGCGTACGCCACGCCCGCCTCGCGCTGGCTGATCACGCCCGCCGACCCGTCGGTGGAGCGGCAGCGGCCGGGCGTGGCGGGGCAGCCCGGCGCGGAGAGCGGCGACCACGCGCGCGTGGGGCACAGCGACGTCGCCAAGCTGCGCGAGGCCGCCGAGGACGCACGCCGCTGGGACTCCAAGTACGGCGGCGGGGACTGGCGCTCCTCGATGGTGCCCGAGTGCTTACGGGTGGACGCGGCGCCGCTGCTGCTCGGCTCCTACTCGGACGAGGTGGGCCGCGCCCTGTTCGGCGCGACCGCCGAGCTGACCCGGCTGGCCGGCTGGATGGCCTTCGACACCGGCCAGCAGGAGGCCGCCCAGCGCTACTACATCCAGGCGTTGCGGCTCGCCCGCGCCGCCGCCGACGTGCCGCTCGGCGGATATGTGCTGGCCTCCATGTCGCTCCAGGCGACGTACCGCGGCTTCGCCGACGAGGGCGTCGACCTCGCCCAGGCCGCGCTCGAACGCAACCGGGGCCTCGCCACCGCCCGCACCATGTCCTTCTTCCGGCTCGTCGAGGCCCGCGCGCACGCCAAGGCCGGCGACGGGGCGGCCGCCGCGGCCGCGCTCAAGGCCGCCGAGGGCTGGCTGGAGCGCTCCCGCGAGGGCGACGCCGACCCGACGTGGCTCGGCTTCTACTCGTACGACCGCCTCTGCGCGGACGCCGCCGAGTGCTACCGGGACCTGAAGCTGCCCCGGCAGGTGCGCCGCTTCACCGAGCAGGCGCTGTCCCGGCCGACCGAGGAGTACGTCCGCTCGCACGGGCTGCGCCTCGTCGTGTCGGCGGTGGCCGAGCTGGAGTCGGGCAACCTGGACGCGGCCTGCGCCGCCGGCACGCGCGCGGTGGAGGTGGCCGGGCGGATCTCCTCGGCCCGCACCACCGAGTACGTACGGGACCTGCTGACCCGGCTCGAGCCGTACGGCGACGAGCCGCGGGTCATGGAGCTGCGGGAGCGGGCCCGCCCGCTCCTGGTCGCTCCGGCGTGAGAACCGGCCTGGCCCCGTACCGCACCGACGTGACGCGTGTCCCACCGGGTTTAGCGGGATTGTCAGTGGGCCAGTGCACTATCAGGGGTGGGAGGTGGCGCTGGTGTTTGACTGTGACGTGTTGGTGATCGGCGGCGGGATCGTCGGTCTGTCGACGGCGTACGCGATCACGCGCGCCGCGCCGGGCACCCGGGTCACCGTCCTGGAGAAGGAGCACGCCCCGGCCCGCCACCAGACCGGACGCAACAGCGGGGTGATCCACAGCGGGATCTACTACCGGCCGGGCTCGCTCAAGGCCAGGTTCGCCGCCGAGGGCGCGGCCGAGATGGTCAAGTTCTGCGCGGAGTACGGGATCCCCCACGAGGTCACGGGCAAGCTGATCGTCGCCACCGACCGCGAGGAGCTGCCACGCCTGCACGCGCTGGTGCAGCGCGGCCGGGAGAACGGCATCCCGGTGCGGGAGCTGGGCCCGGCGCAGATCAGCGAGTACGAGCCGCGGGTGCGCGGGGTGGCCGCGATCCACGTCGGCACGACCGGCATCGTCGACTACGGGGCGGTGGCGGCGAAGCTCGCCGAGGCGTCCGGGGCGCGGATCCTGTACGGCTCCGCGGTCACGGCCGTCGACCGGCGGCCCTGGGGCGTGGCCGTGCGCACGGCCGCCGGGCGCGTGGTGCGCGGACGGGTCCTGGTGAACTGCGCGGGTCTCCACTGCGACCGGGTGGCACGGCTCGCGGGCGACGACCCGGAGATGCGGATCGTCCCCTTCCGCGGGGAGTACTACGAGCTGGCCGACCCCTCGCTCGTCCGCGGCCTGGTCTATCCCGTGCCGGACCCGGCCTTCCCCTTCCTCGGGGTCCACCTGACCCGCGGCATCGACGGCGGCGTCCACGTCGGGCCGAACGCGGTCCCGGCGCTCGCCCGCGAGGGGTACGGCTGGTCGGTCGTCCGCCCGCGCGAGCTGGCCGGCACCCTCGCCTGGCCGGGCAGCTGGGCGATAGCCCGCGCGCACTGGCGCTACGGGGCGGGCGAGCTGCACCGGTCCCTGTCGAAGCGTGCCTTCACCGAGGCGGTACGGCGCATGCTGCCGATCGTCGAGGAGCGCGACCTGCGGCGTGCGACGCCGGGAGTGCGGGCGCAGGCGGTCCTGAAGGACGGGACGCTCGTGGACGACTTCCTGATCCGCGAGTCCGTCCGCACCGTCCACGTCCTCAACGCCCCGTCCCCGGCGGCGACGGCCTCGCTGCCGATCGGGCGCGAGGTCGCGGGGCGGGCACTGGCGCTGCTGTAGCGGAGGCTGCGGCCCGCCGGGTCCTCGCCCGGCGCGCCGTAGAATCGGGGCATTGTGTCTGAGCAGCCAGAGAACCACCCGCACATCACCCCCGCCGACCGCACCCTGGCCGAGCAGCGCGCGGCGCGGCTCGGCAGCAGGATGTTCGCGCCGGGCGAGGGGCCCTCGCCCGACCCCGCGGGCTCGCACTTCGAGCGCCGGATCCGCAGCTTCCAGCCGCGCCGCAGCCGCGTCACCGCGGGTCAGGCCGAGGCCATGCTGAAGCGGTGGCCCGACTGGGGGCTCGACATCGACGGCAAGCGGGTGCTCGACCTGGACGAGATGTTCGGCGGTCTTCCGGTCGTCCTGGAGATCGGCTTCGGCATGGGCGAGGCCACCGCGCAGATGGCCGCCGCCGACCCCGGCACCGGCATCCTCGCGGTCGACGTCCACACCCCGGGCCAGGGAAACCTGCTCGGGCTCGCCGACCGCGCCGGCCTGACCAACGTCCGGGTCGCCAACGGCGACGCGATCATCCTGCTGCGCGAGATGATCCGGCCCGAGTCGCTGGCCGGGTGCCGGGTCTACTTCCCGGACCCGTGGCCCAAGAAGCGCCACCACAAGCGCCGGCTGATCCAGCCCGAGTTCCTCACCCTGCTCGCCCCCCGGCTCGCGCCCGGCGGCGTGCTGCACTGCGCCACGGACTGGGAGCCGTACGCGGAGCAGATGCTGGAGGTGCTCGGCGCGCACCCCGACTTCGAGAACACCCAGGCCGACGGCGGCTACGCCCCGCGGCCCGGCTACCGGCCGCTGACCCGCTTCGAGGGGCAGGGCATCGACAAGGGGCACGTCGTCCACGACCTGCTGTTCCGCCGCCGGTAGACCAACGGGGCTCGGGTCGACCAGCGGGGCTCTGGTCGACCAGCGTCGCTCAGGTCGACCAGCGGGGCTCCGGTCGACCAGCGGCGCTCAGGTCGACCAGCGGCGCTCAGGTCGACCAGCGGCACGCCCGTAGACCAGCGGCACGCCCGTAGACCAGCGGCGCGGGGGGACCAGCGCGAGGGGGACCAGCGGCGCGAGGGGCGGCGGCCGCTCGTTTTCCACAGGCCGCCAGGCCCGCGACCGCCGGTTTTTCCACAGGCGTCCGGAAGTCCCTCGCCGGTGTCGGCGGGGCTCGTTAGGGTCATTGCGTGTCATCGAACCCCATCGCCGGACCCGCACCGCAGCCCGTGGCCTCCACGGCAGCCGTGCCCGCGCCCGCACCCGTACCCGCCCTGGAGACCGACCAGCCCGACTTCACGGCGGTCCCCGAGCGTGCCAAGTGGCGCTACAAGCCGCGCCGCGCCTTCTGGCGCAGCCGGCTGGTCCGGGCCATCACGCTGATCACCCTGCTCGCCCTGTGCGCGCTGGCGATCCTGGCGCTGGTGCGGGAGGAGACCGGCACCGAGGGCTTCCTGGTGGGCCTCGGGCTCGCGGTGCTGCCCGTGCCGCTGCTCATGGCCGCGTTCCGCTGGCTCGACCGGGTCGAGCCGGCCCCGTGGAAGAACCTGCTGTTCGCCCTCGCCTGGGGCGCGTTCGCCTCCACGCTCGTGGCGATCCTGGCCAACTCCTTCGCGGTGGAGTGGATCAGCAGCGCCACCGCCGACCCCGGCTCCGCCGACACCCTCGGCGCGACCGCGGTCGCGCCCGTCGTCGAGGAGACCGCCAAGGGCGCGGCCGTGCTGCTGCTGTTCCTGTTCCGCCGCAGGGACTTCACGGGCCCGGTCGACGGGCTGGTCTACGCGGGGTTCACCGCCACCGGCTTCGCGTTCACCGAGAACATCCTCTATCTGGGCAACGCCTTCGGCGAGGACCAGGAGTTCGGCTCCGCCGGCCTCGGCTCGGTGACCGTCGGGACCTTCTTCGTCCGGGTCATCATGTCGCCGTTCGCCCACCCGCTCTTCACCTCGCTCACCGGGCTCGGCTTCGGCTTCGCGGCGGCCCTCCCGGCCGTGGCCCGGGCCCGCCGCACCCGGCTGATACTCCTGCCGCTGGGCGGACTGCTGCTCGCCATGGGCATGCACGCGCTGTGGAACGGCTCGGCGTCCTTCCACCCGCTGGCGTTCCTCGCGGTGTACGGGATGTTCATGGTGCCGGTGTTCGCGCTGCTCACCTGGCTCGCGATATGGAGCCGGCAGAAGGAGCTGCGCACGATATCCGGCGAGCTCCCGGCGTACGCGACGGCCGGCTGGCTCGCGCACGACGAGCCGCTCGCGCTCTCCTCGATGCGGGCCCGCGCGCTGGCCCGCGGCTTCGCCGCCCGTACGTACGGCAAGCCGGCCGCGCAGGCCGTCGGCGAGTACGAGGCATTCGCCACCACCCTGGCCTTCCTGCGCCACCGGGCCCGACACGGCCAGGCGGCCCCGGACTTCACGGCCCGC
Organism: Streptomyces sp. NPDC085481; assembly: GCF_044541845.1. Classification (NCBI taxonomy): domain Bacteria; kingdom Bacillati; phylum Actinomycetota; class Actinomycetes; order Kitasatosporales; family Streptomycetaceae; genus Streptomyces; species Streptomyces sp. NPDC085481. Next base: position 91,808 of record NZ_JBITTJ010000020.1, on the reverse strand, counting down.
GAGCAGGAGCTGCTGCACCACCTGTGGCAGCGCAGGCAGGTGGCCTCGCCCGCGCTGAGCCACGCGGCCAGGGTCACCGGCCGGGTGTGGGTGCCGCCGCAGTATCTGGACTACGGCGGCTACAACCCGTACCGCGGCTAGGCCGTGCGATCGGGGCCGGAGAGCCCCAGCGCTACGCGGAGGCCTCGGTGAGCACGGCCAGTTCCGCCTCCGTCAGCTTCAGGTCGGCGACGGCGACGAGCGCGGGGAGCTGCTCGACCGTGCGGGCGGAGGCGATCGGGGCGACGACGGTCGGCCGCGCGGCCAGCCAGGCCAGGGCGACGGTGGCGACCTCGGTGTCGTGGGCCTCGGCGATCGCGTCCATGGCGGCCAGCACCTTCTGGCCGCGCTCGGTCTCCAGGTGCTTGGCCGCACTGCCGGCGCGGGCGCTGGCGACGGTGGTGCCGGGGCGGTACTTGCCGGTGAGGAAGCCGGAGGCGAGCGCGAAGTACGGCACGGCGGCCAGGCCGGCCTGTTCGGCGGTGTCCAGGAGGGCGCCCTCGTAGGTCTCGCGGGAGACCAGGTTGTAGTGCGGCTGCAGGGCGACGTAGCGGGCGAGCCCCTCGGCCTCGGCGAAGTCGAGCGAGGCGCGCAGCCGCTCCGGGGAGATGTTGGAGGCAGCGATGGCCCGGACCTTGCCGTCCTTCACCAGCTGGTCGAGCGCGACGACGATCTCCTCGACCGGCACGGACTCGTCGTCGAAGTGCGTGTAGTAGAGGTCGATGTGGTCGGTGCCGAGGCGGCGCAGCGACTCCTCCGCGGCTGCCTTGATGGTCGTGGCGCTCAGCCCCTTGTACCGGGGGTGGGCGCCGACCTTGGTGGCGACGAGGATGTCGGAGCGGTTGCCGCGGGAGGCGAGCCAGCGGCCGATGACGGTCTCGGACTCGCCGCCCTGGTTGCCCTCGACCCAGGAGGAGTAGGTGTCGGCGGTGTCGACGAAGTTGCCGCCGGCAGCGGCGTAGGCGTCGAGGACGGCGAAGGACTGCGCCTCGTCGGCGGTCCAGCCGAAGACGTTGCCACCGAGGGCGAGCGGGAAGACGTGCAGGTCGGAGGCGCCCAGCTTGCGGAGAGAGGTCATGGGAGGGACCAACCTCCACGCCGCCCCGCCTATTCCGGCCGCGGGGGACGACCCCCCGCGACGCGGAATCAGACGCTCAGGCCCTTGGACCCCAGCCAGTCCGCCGGGTCGATGCCCGAGCCGCCGGGGGTGTGGACCTCCAGGTGGAGGTGGGGGCCGGTGACGTTGCCGGTGGCGCCGACGCGGCCGATGGTGTCGCCGGTGCCGACCGACTGGCCCACGCCGACCGTCATCGAGGACAGGTGGCAGTACCAGACCTCGGTGCCGTCCTCGAGCTCCAGGACGATGCGGTAGCCGTACGCGCCGGACCAGCCCGCCGACTTCACGGTGGCGCCGTGGACCGCCTTGACCGGGGTGCCGGTGGGGGCGGCGAAGTCCAGGCCGGTGTGGTGGCCGGAGGACCACATGGAGCCGGCCTCGCCGTAGGTCGAGGTGATCGTGTACGAGGAGGTGGGCAGCGAGTAGCCGGCGGCGAGCTTGGCCAGGCGCTCGGCCTCGGCCTTCGCCGCCGCCTCCGCCTCGGCCTTCTTCTTCGCCTCCGCGGCCGCCTTCGCCGCCGCTTCGGCCTTGGCCTCGGCCTCCGCCGCCGCCTTCTCGGCGGCCGCCTTCTGCGCCGCCTCCTTCTCCGCCGTGTCCGCGGCGGCCTGCTGCTGCTCGGCCTGCTGGAGGATGCGGGCGCGCAGCGCCTCGCCGGCGTCGGTCCGGGTCTGCTCCTGCGTGCCGGCCTGCGCGGCGTCGCCGCCGGCCGGGGCGTCCGCGGGGACGGCGTAGGTGAGCGCGGTGAGCGGCTGCGGGTTGTTCTTCGCCGCGTCGCCCTTCGCGGCGGCGCCGTCCTCGTGACCGGAGCCGATCAGCTCGCCGACGCCCGGCAGTTCGGAGGCGTCCGGGAGGTCGAGGTCCGGCAGGGCTATCGAGACGGGGGGCTTCTCCTGGGCGGTGGCCAGGCCGCCCGCGCCGACGGCGGCGATGACGCCGACACCGAGGACGGTGGAGGAACGCGCGAAGTTGGAGCGCTGCTTGACGACCCGGTGACGGCCGCCGGAGCGGCTCTGGGCCCGCAGGGTGTCCTCGGTGGGGTTCCACTCCTCCCCGTCCGCGCCCGTGGCGCCGGGGGCGCCGAAGTAGTCGAAGGAGGCTTGGGGACCGGGGGTGTTGGACGCCACGAAGGCGCTCTCCTTTCCTTCCTTCTCGCCTACCGGGTTAGCTGACGGGTTCGGAGCAGGAAGGTCTCCTACGGGTGGGTCGCACGGGTGCGACGTTGCCCGATTCACCCCAAGTGGTGGTTCCCCGGTTCCCTTTCGGGATTCGGCGCGCGCGCACGGTGCCGTCTCTTGCGACGGCTGGGACGACCGCGCTGCGTTATCGAACGTTAATAGACACGGCCACCCGATTCCAAGCTGTCCCGAGTGATCATTCACTGAATTGGGAGAAAATGGTCCGACTTGACCCCCCTTCAGAAAAGGGTCAGGGGCAAACCCCCGATCTGACGTTACGTCAATTGTTATCGGAGCGACACCCTTCGACTACGTCACGTCACCGCCCTCGGACCTCACCACCCGCACGTCACCACCCGCACGTCACCGCCCCCCGGCGGGCGGCACCATCGGCATCGTCCGCCGCCGCACGGGCTGCCCCACCGCCGGACGGCTCACCGCGAGCAGCGCCATGTCGTCCGTCGCACCCCCGCCCGTGTGCCGGCGCACATCCGCCACCAACGCGTCGAGCAGCTCCTCGGGCCCCGGGAAGATCCGCCCCGCGAGCCGCGCCGCCGGATCGTAGAAGACCCCCCGCGCGTCCCGCGCCTCCGAGAGCCCGTCCGTGTAGAACAGCAGCGTCGCGCCCGGCGGGTACGCGGCCTCGTCGGCCCGGTCCGGCCACACCGCCAGCTCCCCCATCCCCAGCGGCAGCGCCGCCTCGCTCGGCCGCAGCTGCGCCAGGGCCCCGTCCCCGTACAGCAGCAGCGGCTCCGGATGCCCGCGGTTGACCACCCGTACGGACCCGTCGCCGCGCGGGATCTCGGCGAGCACGGCCGTGGTGAACCCCTCGAACGCGTCCAGATCGTCCCGCCGGGTGCCCTCGCGGGCCAGCGCCCGCTCGAGCCGCTGCGCCACGCCCTCCAGCGTCGGCTCCTGCTCGGCCGCCTCACGGAAGGCGCCGATGACCACCGCCACCGCCTCCACCGCCTCAAGACCCTTGCCGCGGACGTCGCCGACCACGAGCCGCACCCCGTGCGGGGTGTCCTGCACCGCGAACAGGTCGCCGCCGATGAACGCGTCGGCCTGCGCCGCCTCGTACCGCGCCGCGATCTGGAGCCCGCCGATCCGCTCCGCGGGCGCCGGGAGCACCGCCTTCTGCGCCGTCGCCGCGATCACCCGCGCCGACGCGAGCCGCTCGCCACTGCGCCGCACCACCCGGTTGATCAGCAGCGCGAGGGCCGAGACCGTGACGACGGTCAGGGTCTCGGTGAGCGCCGGGATCTCGTCGGCCGTTCCGTTGTAGACGTGCAGACCGACGCTGGCGAGGATGGCGGCGATGCCGGTGAGCAGCGTCGTCAGGGTGGAGAAGAACGGGGCCGCGATCAGCGGGGCCGCCGAGAACATCGGCGCCGCCGTGTACGTGGCCGGGGTCGCCAGGTCGAAGACGATCCCGCCCACGATCACCAGCGGGGGCAGCGCGCGCAGGAAGCGCCGGGCGACCGGGTACGGGCCCCGGCCCTCGCCGCCGGGCCCGCGCCGCACCGCTGCTCGCGCCACCTGTGCTCTCCCGCCTGGACGTGCCCGGCCGCGGACCGGCCCGCACCCCCCTCAGGGTGGGGTCAGGCCGGGCGGGACGGCGACTCCTCCTCGGCCGGTTGGCGTACGGCGAGCCGCCCGCCCCGCGCGAGCGCCGCCATGGCCGCCGCGCACCCGAGGCCGACGGCGCACAGCACCAGCCAGGGCGCCGCCGACCAGCCGGTCACGTCGAGCAGGGCGCCCGTGCCCAGGTTCCCGACGGTGATGCCGATCCCGCAGACCGTGTTGTAGAGCCCGTAGTGGGTGGCGACCCAGCGGCCCTCGGACAGGGCGACGACGGTGTCCATCTCGTACGGGTAGAGGACGGCGTTCGCGACCGCCAGGACCGCCGCGCACAGCAGCAGCCCCGCCAGGGACCGCCCCAGCGCCGCCGGCACCAGGAACGCGGCCCCCATCAGGCCGAGCCCGAGCACCAGGCACCGCTCACGGGAGAGCCGCGCCGAGCACCAGGCGGTGATCCGCAGCTGCCCGGCGAGCGCCACCAGCGCCGACACCACGAACAGGGCCGTCGTCGCCGCCGTGCCGTCCGCGGCCAGCGGCAGCGCCAGGTAGACCTGGAAGGACAGCACGTACGAGCCGGTCATCGCCAGCGAGAACAGCCAGAAGACCCGGTTCGCGAGCACCGTGCGGAACTGCCCCCGCTCCCCTGCCTCCCGGGTCGCCCCGGCGGCCCGCCGCACCGGCAGATGCCGCAGCTGTACGAGGGTGAGCGCGGCGAACAGCACCGCCGCCACCACGCACGTCAGCCGGAACGACACCCCGGTCAGCGCCACCCCCACCAGCGGCCCCAGCAGGATCCCCGCCTGGTAGTACGTGTTGAACAGCGCGAACGCCTCCACGCGCCGCTCCCCAGCCTCGGCCGCCAGACAGGCCCGCACGGCCGGGTTGAACAGCGCCCCCGCCAGGCCCGTGGCGAGCGAGGCGGCGATCAGCATCGGCAGCGACTGGGCGAAGGCGAGCGCCCCGAAGCCGACGGTCCGCAGCGCGCACCCGGCCACGATCAGCGGCTTGAAGCCCAGCCGGTCGGCGAGCGCCCCGCCGACCAGGAACATGCCCTGCTGGGAGAGGTTCCGGGCGCCGAGGACGAGCCCGACAGCCCAGGCCGCCATGCCGAGCCCGTCGGCCAGATGGGCGGCCAGGTACGGCATCAGCATGTAGAAGCCGAGGTTGATGGTGAGCTGGTTCAGGAAGAGCAGCCGTACGGCCGGGTCGAAGCCGCGGCTCCGCTTCCAGATGCCTCCCTTGGAGGCCGTCACCGTGGTCACTTCGCCCTCTCCATCGCCCGGCGGGTCCAGCCGCTGACGGTGTCCTCGGAGACGTACGCCGCGGGCTCCTCGCGCACGGGGCCGTCGAGCAGCCCGTGCGCGGCGCAGAACTCGTCGTTGAAGACGGTGTCGAAGTAGCGGTGCGGCCCGTCGGGGAAGACGGCCGCGATCCGGGTGCCGCGCGGCCGGGTGCGGGCCAGCCAGCCGGCGACGAGCGCGACCGCGCCGACGCTCCAGCCGCCGGTCGCGAACTGCCGGGCCGCGAGGCGGCGGGCCGCCCGTACCGCGTCGGCCGGACCCACCCAGTGGATCTCGTCGAAGGCGCCGTGGTCGACGTTGCCCGGGTGGATGGAGGAGCCGAGCCCGCGCATCAGGCGCTCGCCGGCCGGGAGGCCGAAGACGGTGGAGCCGACCGAGTCGACCCCGACGAGTTCGAGGGCGGGGCTGGTGCCGGCGCGCAGCGCGCGGGCGATACCGGCCGAGTGGCCGCCGGTGCCGACCGCGCAGACCAGCACGTCGATCCGGTCCAGCTGTCCGGAGAGCTCGGCGGCGAGCCCGCCGTACGCCTGCGGGTTGTCGGGGTTCCCGTACTGGTTGGGCCACCAGGCCCCGTCCAGGGCGAGCAGCAGCTCGGCGACCCGGTCCATGCGTGCCTGCTGCCAGCCGCCGTGCGGGCTCGGCTCGGGTACGACGTGGACCTGGGCGCCGTGCGCGGTGAGCATCCGCTCGACGATCGGTTCGAGGCCCGGATCGGTGACGACATGGACGGGGTGGCCGTGCAGGATCCCGGCGAGCGCGAGCCCGAGGCCGAGGGTGCCGGAGGTCGACTCGACGATCGGGGCGCCCGGCCGCAGCTCACCGCGGCGGCGGGCCTGCTCGACCATGTGGAGGGCGGCACGGTCCTTGATGCCGCCGAAGTTGAAGCCTTCGAGCTTGGCCCAGTAGCCGTCGTCCATCCAGAGCACGGGGGTGTTGCCGACGGTCTGTCCGGAGACGGAGAGGAGATGGGCGGGGTGCGTCATGGGGGTGCGTCCCTAGGGGGTGAGGTGCGCATGCGCGGCCGGCGCATGCGGACGTGCGGAAGGGGCCGGGGTCGTCGTGTGCTCGACCCGGCTCAGTTCCGGTCCACTCCGAGGGCGATCAGCAGCCGGCCCGGCGCGGGGCCGGGGCCCGCCCGGCCGCGGACGCAGCGCGTGTGCGGGGCCTCGGGGAACACCTCGTCGTACGCGAGGAGGACGGCGCCCCCGGCCGACGGGGCCGAGAGCTGCGTGCCCGCGGACTGCACGGGCAGATGGGCGTCGAAGGACCAGCTCTCCCCCGGCCGCTCGCAGCCGTGCGGCAGCGCGGGGGCGGAGGCGGTGATCCCGGCGGGGCCGCCGGCGAGGGGCACGGAGTGCCCGTGCGCGCCGTGGCAGACGCCCGCGACCAGCGCGACGAGCGCGAACAGCAGCAGGACGGCGGGCGCCCGCCGTCCTGCCTGCCGCAGCCCCGTCACGCTTCGGTCACTCATGGTGTCCGCGACGCTACGCGGCGCGTGCGCGGGGGTGCAAAGGGACAGGCGCGGTTTTGGCCACCGTTTACTTCGGGACCTTTACTTCGGGACCTTTGCTTCGGGTGTTGCCCCGGGACCCCTGCTTCGGGACCCCTGCTTCGGCCCCTCCGATCCGGCCCCTCCGATCCGGCCCCTCCGATCCGGACCCTCCGATCCGGACCCTCCGATCCGGACCCTTCGAACCGGACCCTCCGAACCGGCCCTCCGAACCGGGCCTCCGAACCGGGCCTCCGAACCGGGCCCGCCAATCCGGGCCCCTGCCCCAGGGCCTTGCCTCGCGAGCTACAGGTTGCGCTCGGCGAAGACGGTCATCGCGTCGCGCACCAGCACGGCCGCCCCCTCCCCGTGCTGGTCGTAGTTCTTGGCGAAGCGCGGGTCGTCGACGTACATCTGCCCGAGCCCGATCACGTACTCCTTGGTCGGCGTCGAGGTGGTGGACAGCCACGCGTACTGCCGCCGGGCGATCGCCTGCACCTCGTCGCTGTCGGGCCCGAGTCCCTCGCGGGCGGCCCGCCCGAAGTCGCGGGCGATGCCGGCCTGCTCCGCCATGAACGCCTTCTTCTCGGCGTCGCTCAGCGAACGCCACCAGCGGTCGCCCTCCTGGTAGGCGTCGCGGCCCCAGCGCTCGGTGACCTCCTCCTCGTACTTCGTGTGGTCGAAACCGTCGAACATCTCGTCGGCCATCAGTTCTTCTCCTCTCTCGGTCTTGTGGAGAGTGGTCCGCACGGCCTCGATCTGCCGCCCGATGCGCTCGCGCTCCTGTTCCAGGAGGGCCAGATGCGTGCGCAGGGCGGCCGACGTGTCCCGCTGGCCTTCGAGGACCTCGGCGATGGCGGGCAGGGAGAGCCCGAGCTCGCGCAGCAGCAGGATCCGCTGTAGCCGCACGAGTGCCGCCTGGTCGTAGTACCGGTAACCGTTCGCGCCGATCCGGCTCGGCTCCAGCAGCCCCAGCTCGCCGTAGTGGCGCAGCGTGCGGCTGGTGGTGCCGGCCTTTCTGGCGATCTCCTGGATCGACCACTCCATACCGAGAACGCTAAATCTTGACGTTGCGTAAAGGTCAAGACGGAGACCGGCGCAGACGACGAAGGCCCGGATCCAGTGACTGGATCCGGGCCTTCGTGCTACTGAGTAGCGGGGACAGGATTTGAACCTGCGACCTCTGGGTTATGAGCCCAGCGAGCTACCGAGCTGCTCCACCCCGCGTCGGTGAATATGACTCTACGGCATGGGAAGCAGAAACCGAAATCCGTTTTCTCAGCAGCCGCAGTCGTCCGAGTCGACCGGCGCCGTCAGGGGGTCCGCGACCTTCTGCTCGGGGCCCTCCCAGGTCTCGTACGCGAAGCCCTCGCGCACCCAGTACTCGAAGCCGCCCAGCATCTCCTTCACCTGGAAGCCCAGCTCGGCGAGGGCGAGCGCGGCACGGGTGGCGCCGTTGCAGCCGGGTCCCCAGCAGTACGTGACGACCGGGACGCTCTTGTCGAGGAGCTGCTCGGCCTGCTCGGGGATGAGCGCGGTCGGGAGGTGCACGGCGCCGGGCACGTGCCCCTGGTCCCAGGAGGCGGTGGAGCGCGAGTCGATCACGACGAAGCCCGGGTCGCCGTCCGCGGCCAGCGCGGAGGCCACGTCGGAGACGTCGGCGTGGAAGGCGAGGCTGGCGGAGAAGTAGGCGGCCGCGGCGGCGGGGGAGGCCGGGGGCACGCGGAGAACGGAGTTGGCCGGGTTCGTCGTCGTCATGGTGATCAATCTAGGGGCGATGATCATCACGCTGAAGTGGCGATCCACGGCGGTGAGGGGCCTCGGCCGGGGATTCCCGGGCGTTCGGGGACGCGGGGCGGGGATCTCACGTACCGGAACGGACGGGTGTCGCCGGGGCCTGTCACACTCCCGTCCCGCCATCCGTCATCACCAGGTGATGGGACGCGAAGGGGAAGAGGAACCGATGGACAAAGACCTCCCGGCTCAGGACCTCCCGGCTCAGGCCCTCCGGACTCAGGACCTCCTTGCCCAGGACCTCCTGGCCGCGCGCTTCGAGGCCGACCGCGGCCATCTGCGGGCGGTGGCCTACCGGATGCTCGGCTCGCTCAGCGAGGCGGAGGACGCCGTCCAGGAGGCCTGGTTCAAGCTGAACCGCTCCGACGTGAGCGGCGTGCAGAACCTCGGCGGCTGGCTGACCACCGTCGTGGGCCGGGTCTGCCTCGACATGCTCCGCTCCCGCACCGCCCGGCGCGAGGACCCGCTGGAGTACTACGTGCCGGATCCGGTCGTACGGGACGAGGGCGTCGCCGACCCCGAGAAGGAGGCGCTGCTCGCCGACTCGGTGGGCCTGGCCCTGCTGGTGGTCCTGGAGACCCTGGCCCCGGCCGAGCGGCTGGCCTTCGTGCTGCACGACATGTTCGCCGTCTCCTTCGACGAGATCGCCCCCATCGTCGACCGCAGCCCCGCCGCCACCCGCCAGCTCGCCAGCCGCGCCCGCCGCCGCGTACAGGGCGCCGCCCCGGCCCCCGCACCCGACCTGGCCCGCCAGCGCGAGGTCGTCGAGGCCTTCCTGGCCGCCTCCCAGGGCGGCGACTTCGAGGGCCTGCTCGCGGTCCTCGACCCGGACGTGGTCCTCCGCGCGGACGGCGGCGCCCTGCGCGCGGCCGCCTCCAAGCTGGTCCGCGGCGCCCGCGCGGTCACCGCCCAGGCCCTCACCTTCGCCAGGTTCCGTCACGACGCCCGCCCGGTCGTGGTCAACGGCGCGGCCGGCGTGGTCTCGCTCGCCGACGGAGTGCCGGTGGGCCTCATGTCCTTCACGATCGTCGACGCCCGCATCGTCGAGATCGACATCGTCGCGGACCCGGAGCGCCTGGCGACCCTGGGCGTCCCCGGCTCAGTCCGCGGCGCCGTCGCCGACTCCGACCCCGGCTCCGACTCCCCGGAGACGGACGGCTCCTGACTGACGGACACACGACGACGCCCCGCCCGGTTCTCACCGGGCGGGGCGTCGTGTTCGGTAGGCCGTGTGGGACTCGAACCCACAACCAACGGATTAAAAGTCCGCTGCTCTGCCAATTGAGCTAACGGCCCGTGGACAGGCACACCCGTGCAGCATAGCCGGAGAGCTTCCCGAAACCGATCGGGTATCGGCCCCGGCGCACCGTGGGGTGCGCCGGGGCCGGGACCGGGCCGGGGCGGAGCCGCCGGCTAGTCGGTGAAGTAGCCCGCGATGTCCGCGATGAGGTGGACGGAGCCGGCGTGGTTGTAGAAGGCGACCTTGCCGTTGACGACCGGGACGACCACCAGGTTCGGCACCGTCTGGCCCGCCGTGAAGTTGAGGTTCGAGGCGGAGGTGCGCGGGGTGCCGTCCGGGTGGACGGAGACGAAGCTCGCGGCCGTCGGGGCGGTCGCCGTCACGTTGAGGACGACGGCCTTGACGCCTTCGGGGATCCGCTCGCCGGTGACCTGGAGCGCGACCGTGCTCTTGGCGCCGACCTTCGCCGCGGGGGCGCCCAGGCCGGTGCGGGTGTCGAGCAGGCGCATCGGCTGCATGGCGGTGAAGCGGGCGCCGGCCCCGCCCTCCACGTAGTAGCCGGCCACGTCGGCGAGCAGGTCGACCGTGCCCGCGCGGTTGTAGAAGGTGACCTTGCCGTCCTTGACCGGGACGACCACCAGGTTCGGCACCGTCTGGCCGGCCCGGAAGTTGAGGTTCGAGGCCGCGCTGCTGCCCGTGGCGCCCGGGGCGACGGAGACGTAGCTCTCGGACGTCGCGTTGGTCGCCGTGACGTTGAGGACGACGGCCTTCGCGCCCGGCTCCGCGATCGGCAGGGTGACCGTGCCGCCCGGGCCGACCTTCGCCTTGGCGACGCCCACGCCGGAGCGGGTGTCCATCAGCCGGGTCGGGGTGACCGGCTGGTACGACGAACCGGCCGTGCCCTCCGCGTAGTACCCGGCGACGTCCGCCAGGAGGTCCACGGCACCGCTGTTGTTGTAGAAGTTCACCTTGCCGTCGACGACGGGGACGACCACGAGGTTCGGGACGGTCTGACCGGCCGTGAAGTTCAGGTTGGAGGCGGAGGTGCGCCGGGTGCCCGAGGGGTACACGGAGACGAAGCCCCCGGCCGACGGCTTCACCGCGGTCACGTTCATGACCACGGCGGTCACGCCGGTCGCCGGCACGCCGCCGGCCCCCGTCACCTTCAGCGACACCGTCTTGCCCGCGCCCACCCTGGCCTTGGGCACGCCGCCGAGACCCGAGCGGGTGTCCATCAGCCGGGCCGGGGCCAGCGGCGTGTACGTGCCGGGCAGCGTGGTCAGCGCGCTGCCGCTCAGCTGGAACGTTCCGGTGGTGCGCACGGCAGCCCCGACGCCGTCCGCGGGCCGCGCGTTCATCACGTAGGAGTACGTGCCGTCCTCGAAGCCACGACCCCGGTCGTCCCGGCCGTCCCACGCGACCGCGACGGCCGCGGCCTTGCCCGCCGCACCGCCGAAGGTCCGTACCGTACGGCCGGCCGCGTCGCGCACCTCGACGCTCCACGTGCCGACCGCGCGGGAGGTGCGCCAGGTCGCGGCGATGTTCCCGCCGGACCGGTGGTCCGTGGTCGCGTCGGTCAGGGCGAGGGGCTGCGGGGCGACGGGCACGCGCTTGACGTGGATGTCGCTGCGCGCGTCGACGTACGCGACGCCCCCGCCGAACCGGTCCACCGTCCACGTGCCGTGCCGGCCCGACACGGCACCCGAGGCGGGCAGGTCGGCGAAGTCGGAGGTCTGGCCGCCGGACAGCTCCGTCAGACGCAGCTTGTCGCCCTCGTGGCGGACGACGAAGCCGTCGCCGAGCAGCGCCTCACCGGACGGCACGGGGATGCTCTTCCTGGCCGTGTGGTCGTACACGCCGGCCTTGCCGGTGGGGCCGCAGTTCCAGTACAGCCAGCGGCCGACCGCCTGCAGTTCGGCGGGCACGCAGCCGGAGTTCAGGTTGACCGGGGCCGAGGTCTTCTTCGTCGTCAGGTCGTACGCGTCGACGGTGCCGCTGGTCGCAGCGGGCTTCCACAGCTTGCCGGACCACACCGAGGCGGCCGTCACGCCGCGGGACAGCAGCACGGGGTCGGAGCTGTGCTCGTCCAGGTCGACGATCTTCTGCTGGGAGCCGTTCGAGGCGATCACGTAGCGGCCGGCCGCGTCGGCGATGTCGTAGCCCGTGCCGAGGTAGGGGAGGCGCAGCGTGGTGAGGTCGATCGGGCTGCCCGGGCCTCCGTTCATGGCGGCCACCGTCTCGCCGTCGCCGAGCGAGCGCAGCCCGGACGGCGTGAAGCTCTCGGGGTGGCGGAAGCGGAGCCTGGCCTCGCCTGCCCCCGCCGCCGTGATGTCGTGCTCGTACAGGCCGTTGAGGCCGCCGCCGAGGGTGTTGCTGACGTAGCCGAGCCGGCCGCCGCCGAGGGCCAGGCCGTGGTACGTCGCGGGCACCTGGGGCAGCGTGCGCACGCTCTCGACCTGCGGAGCCCCGTCCGCGGCCACCGTGACCCGGCGCAGCGCCCAGTCCTTGGCGCCGGTGCCGCCGACCACGAGCAGGCCGCCGTCGGGCGCGGCCGCCATGTCCGGGGCGGCGTACGCCAGCAGGTCCCTGGCCGGGCCGCCGCCGATCGGGACGGCCCGCAGCTTGCCACCCGCCGCGTACGCCGCCTGGTCCTCGCGCAGCACGATCCAGTCGCCGACCACCGCGTACCGCCAGCCGAGCGGCGTGGTGGAGCGCGGGACGGAGGTGCTGGTCTCCGTCGACGGATCGGACCGCCGCACGCTGTACTGCCGGTCGCCGGTCGGGCTCGACAGCAGGATGTGGTCCTTGCCGAGGAAGAGCTGGGTGATGGCGTAGAACCGCTCGGGCAGCGGCTTGATCGTGGCGCTCTCGTAGTCCAGGAGGTACGGCTTCCCGGAGATCCCGAGCACCGCGCCCGCGGAGTCCTGCTTGAGGACCCGCGTCGGACCCGTCAGGCCCTCCGGCGCCGTCACGGCGCGCTCGGCGGTCGTGCCGCCGACGGCCTGCTGAAGGAAGAAGGCGGGCACGCCGTCCTGGTAGCGGGCGGTGAGCACGGTGTCGGCGTTGTACGCCTTGAGCCAGCCCTGCCCCTCGGGCACCGTCACCTCGGTCCTGCCGCCCGTCCCGAGGTCGGTGACGGTGACCTTCCCGGCCTCGGCGGAGGCGGTGAGGCCGGAGTGGCCGGCCCAGTCCGCGGCGGCCAGCGCGCGGCTCCCGCCCGAGGCGAAGTCCGTCCACAGGTAGCCGGCGGTGCCCTCCTCACGATGGGCGTAGCCGGTCGCACTCGCGTGCGCCGGACGGTCGTCGCGGGGTGCGAAGCGCCCGGCGTCCGGGATCACCACCTCGTCGGCCGCGCCGGCGGCGGCGGAGATCCCGACGCTCATGGCGCACAGCGAGGCCGCGATGCCGAGCGTGGTGGTGACGGCGACAGCGCCGCGTACGAGCGCACGACGGTTCAAAGGATGCCCCTCCCAGATGGTCCGAAGACAGGCGGGCACCCACGCCGGCGGCTCTGCGGCCACGCCGGTCGGTCCTTGTCAGGTTCTCCCCCGGTGCTCCCCCTGCACGGTGATCGTAACCAACCGGTACGACAGGACGAACCAGGGCCCGTACGACACCTGGTGTCGTACGGGCCCTGTCATGGCCTTACGGCCTCACGACCTTACGGAAGGTCAGCCGTTGCGCTTCCAGCGCGGCTTGTCGTCGCGGCGGAAGCCGCCCGAGGGACGGTCGTCACGACGGTCGCGGTTGAACGACGGACGGTCGTTGTCGCGGCGGAAGCCACCGCCCGAGGGACGGTCGTCGCGGCGGTCGCGGTTGAACGGGCGGTCGCTGCCACGGTGGCCGCCGGTGGGGCGGTCGTCGCGGCGGTCGCGGTTGAACGACGGACGGTCGTTGTCACGGCGGAAGCCGCCGC
>NZ_JBITTJ010000020.1:0-78060 GCF_044541845.1 Streptomyces sp. NPDC085481 | reverse complement strand
CCGCGGTCGTCACGGTTGAAGCCGCCCGACGGACGGTCGTCGCGGCGGAAGCCGCCACGGTCGCCACCGCGGTCGTCACGACGGTCGTCGCGGCGGAAGCCACCGGACGGACGGTCGTTGTCACGGCGCTCGAAGGAACGGCCGCCGCGGTCGTCACGGTTGAAGCCGCCCGACGGACGGTCGTCGCGGCGGAAGCCGCCACGGTCGCCACCGCGGTCGTCACGACGGTCGTCGCGGCGGAAACCACCGGACGGACGGTCGTTGTCACGGCGGAAGCCGCCACGGTCGTTGTCACGACGCTCGAAGGGACGGCCACCGCGGTCGTCACGACGGTCGTCGCGGCGGAAGCCACCACGGTCGCCACGGTCGCCACCGCGGTCACGGCGCTCGTAGTTGCCCCGCTCGTCGCGGAACGCCGGGCGCTGCTCCTCGCGGCGCTCCTGGACCGGCTCGGCCGCGACCACGGCCGCGGCGACCTCGGCCTCGGCGGCCTCCGTCACCTCGGCGACCGCGGCCTCCGGGTCCTCGCCCCGCTCGCGCGCGGAACGGGCGACCAGGCGGTCGGCCTCCTCGCGGAGCTCGACGGCGCGGCGGGTCAGTCGCTCCAGCTGCTTGGTGAGGTCGGCGACCTCACGCTCGGCCTGCTTGGCGGCGTTGTTCGCGGAGTCGGCCTGGACCTCGGTCAGCGAACGCGCACCGGTGATCTCGGCGACCTCCGGGTCGAACGCGCCCGCGCCGCCCACGATGTGACGCGAGGCGTCGACGCCCGCGTCCTCCATCAGACGGAAGATCTGACGGCGCTGGTGCGGCAGGGCGAGGGAGACCACGACGCCCGAGCGGCCGGCACGGGCGGTACGGCCCGAGCGGTGCAGGTAGTCCTTGTGGTCACCGGCCGGGTCCACGTTCAGGACCAGGTCGATGCCGTCGACGTGGATGCCGCGGGCGGCGACGTCGGTGGCGACCAGCGCGTTGACGTAGCCGTCCTTGAAGTCGGCGAGCACGCGGGTACGGGCACCCTGCGTCATGCCGCCGTGCAGCGCGTCGGCCTTCACGCCGGCCTCGACGAGCTGCTCGGCGATGCGGTCGGCACCCAGCTGGGTGCGGACGAAGATGATCGTGCGGCCCTTGCGGGCGGCGATGGCGGCCGTGACCGGCGCCTTGTCCTTCGGCTTCACGACGAGGACGTGGTGGGACATGGTCGAGACGTTGCCCTGGGCGCTGTCGACCTCGTGGCTGACCGGGTCGACCAGGTAGCGCTTGACCAGCGTGGAGATCTCGTTCTCCATCGTGGCCGAGAACAGCATGCGCTGGCCGCCGGCCGGAACCTGGTCGAGCAGCTCGGTGACCTCGGGCAGGAAGCCCAGGTCGGACATCTGGTCGGCCTCGTCGAGGACGGCGACCTGGACGTTCTCCAGAGAGCAGGCGCCACGGTTGATGATGTCGCGCAGACGGCCCGGGGTGGCGACGAGGATGTCGACGCCGCGCTCGAGGGCGTAGATCTGGTTGCCCATGGACGTACCGCCGCAGACGACCTTGATCTTCAGGCCGAGGACGTCGCCGTACGGCTGGAGGGCGTCCGCGACCTGCATCGCGAGCTCACGGGTCGGGGTGAGGATGACCGCGCGGGGCTTCTTCTTGTCGGTGTGGCCGCCGGCCAGCTGCGCCAGGGTCGGCAGACCGAAGGAGAGGGTCTTGCCGGAGCCGGTGCGGCCGCGGCCGAGGATGTCCTTGCCGGCCAGGGCGTCCGGGATGGTCGCGGCCTGGATCGGGAAGGGGGTGGTCACGCCGTTCTGGGCGAGCTTGCGGACGACGCCCTCGGGGAGACCCAGGTCGGCGAAGGTGAGCTCGGGGGTCTCGTCGGCGGGGGTCTCGTCGGCCTCGACGGCCGTCTCGATCATCGTCTCGGCCTCGGCGTCGGCCTGGGCCTCGACGAGCTCGATGACGTCGACGATCTCGTCGTTCTCGGGCAGGACGGACTGATCAGAACTGAAAATGGACATGCGAAATGCGAAACCTTCCGGAGTCTCGGCACGCGCCCGTCAACTCCGTGTTTCGCACTACGACCGCCTCAATGCGGTCAGCCACGGCAAGGGAGAGTACGCGCCAGTCACGGCGCTCTTCGATGGTGGCGCCGGGCAAATGGGATCAAACGATCTACCACCATACGCACTCTCCCCCGCCCATGGCAAACCGGGCTGCGTCACACCGGCCTGGCCTGCGGTGATGCCTCCGGCTCCGACGGCCCTCCCGGCCCCTCCGCCGCCCGCATGGCACCCATGTGGGTGTCCGCTCCGGGGGTCGTCGTGGGCGTCTCCGTCACCGTCGGCTCCGGCGTCGGCTCGGGCGACTGCGTGCTCGGCTCCGGGGTCGGCGTCGGCTGCGGCGGCTCCACCGGCGGCGTGGTCGCCCCGCCCGGCGCGCCCGAGCCGCCGCCCGCGTCGCCCGCACCCGGATCGCCCGCCCCGCCGCCCGGCGGCTGCGCCGGCTTGGACGCCCCGCCCGTGCCGGCCGCGCCCCCGCCGCCCGCCGGCTTGGCCGGGGCGGACGGCGAGCCGCTCGGCACCGGCGTCGCCTCGCCCTCGCCGTCCGGGTCGGGTCCGCTCCTGCCCGTACGGTCGAAGCCGCTCCCGTCGTGCCCGCCGGAGAGCCCGCCGTCCTCGCCGGAACCGCCCGCCGCGCCCCGCTTCCCCGCAGACGAGCTGGGCGCCGGCTTGCCGCCCTCGTCACTCACACTCATACAGCCGCTCAGGCCCGCGCAGGCGGCGACCGCCAACGCGGTGGCGGCCCATCTCACAGGGGTGGGCAAATGGCGCACGGAGGGCACCTCCAGAACATGACAGGCAGGAACGGATCGCGGATCGAACGCGTTGCCCTGCCCAACTCCCTTGGCGCCACAAGGGACACGCCTCAGCCGCGGCCCAGTGCCCGGCCGTGGCCCGGCAGGCTCAGCCTGACCCGGCAGGGCTCAGCCTGGCCCGGCAGGGCTCAGCCTGGCCCGGCAGGGCTCAGCCTGGCCCGGCAGGGCTCAGCCTGACCCGGCAGGGCTCAGCCGTAGCCCAGCGCGTGCAGCCGCTCGTCGTCGATGCCGAAGTGGTGGGCGATCTCGTGGACCACGGTGATCTCCGTCTCCGCGACCACGTCCTCGCGCGACTCGCACATCCGCAGCGTCGGCCCCCGGTAGATCGTGATCCGGTCCGGGAGCACCCCGGCGTACCACTCGCCCCGGTCGGTGAGCGGAGTCCCCTCGTACAGCCCGAGGAGTTCGGGATCGTCGGAGGACGGTTCGTCCTCCACGAACACGGCGACGTTGTCCATCAGCCGGGTCAGCTCGGGCGGAATCCGGTCCAGGGCTTCGGCGACGAGCTCCTCGAACTCCTCGCGCGTCATGTCCAGCACGGGCCCATTCTCCCTCCCCGGGAAACCGTTTTGGCGATACCGGTCGGCATCCCATATGCTTCTCACGTCCCCGACGCGCTGCGAAGCGCCCAGGCGGGCCCTTAGCCCTCATCGTCTAGTGGCCCAGGACGCCGCCCTTTCAAGGCGGTAGCACGGGTTCGAATCCCGTTGGGGGCACGCACAACCCTGTGCGAGACTTGTTCTCGCACACCATATGGTCCTGTGGAGCAGTTGGTTAGCTCGCCACCCTGTCAAGGTGGAGGTCGCGGGTTCAAGTCCCGTCAGGATCGCTGAGGCTGGAAACAGTCTCGTGGCTGGGTAGCTCAGTTGGTACGAGCGATCGCCTGAAAAGCGATAGGTCGCCGGTTCGACCCCGGCCCCAGCCACAAAGAGAAGGCCCCGTTCGAAAGAACGGGGCCTTTTTCGTGCGCCGTCGTCATGAGGCGGATCAGCCCCGTCCAGCCGTGGCCCTGCGGCCGTACGGGAAGGAGCAGGGCCCTCCCCGTACGGCCGTACGGCCTACGCCTCCTCCCGGCGCCTCCCCCGCCGGCCGCGCACCGCGAACCCCACCGTCACCGCCGCGACCACGGCCACGAGCAGCGCCCAGTCCGGGACCGAACGGCCCACGGCCGCCACCCGCTCCTCCACGGCGAAGGAGTCGTCCACCGAAAGCAGCCCCGGCAGCGCGGTGGTCCCGTCGAAGACCAGGAACAGCGCGCCGAGGGCGACGAAGAACAGGCCCGAAAGCAGCGAGGTCGAGTGCAGCGCGAATCGGCCCACCCGGATCGGCCGCCCCCGCAGCCAGCGCCGCCGCCCCAGGTCGTAGCGGTCCCAGAGCAGGGCCAGCAGGAACAGCGGTACGGCCATGCCAAGGGCGTACACCGCGAGGAGCAGGCCCCCGTAGACCGGGCTGCCGCTCAGCGCGGCCACCGTCAGGACGCTGCCCAGGATCGGGCCCGCGCAGAAGCCGGCCAGGCCGTACACCAGACCCAGGGCGTACACGGAGAACACGGTCGTGGGGCGGATGCGGCCACTCGCCTCGGCGAGACGGCGGGACGCGAAGCCCAGACCGAGGATCTGCAGCACCCCGAGCGCCACGATCAGCCAGCCGCCGACCGCCACGAGCAGGTCCCGGTGGCCGTAGAAGAGCCGCCCGGCGAACGACCCGGCCGCGCCCAGCGGGACGAGCGTGGTGGCAAGGCCCGCGTAGAAGACGCCGGTACGGGTCACGAGCCGGGCCCGCGTGTCGACGGAGTAGGCGAAGAAGGCCGGGAGCAGCAGCGCGCTGCACGGGCTGAGCAGGGCGAGCAGGCCGCCGAGGAAGGCCGCGAAGTAGCCGATGCCGGAGGTCACCGGCCGGGCGCCTGGGTCTGCGCGGGCGAGGGCCCGGTCGGCTTGGCCGTCGTGGCGGCCGGCCCGGCCGTCTTCGCCGTCTCGGCGGGCCCGGGGTCCTTGGCCGCCTTGGCCGCCTTGGCCTCCTTGGCCGCCGCCTCGATGGCCTCCGTGAAGGCCTCCGTCGGCTGGGCGCCCGCGATGGGCCGGCCGTTGAGGAGGAAGGAGGGGGTGGAGGTGGCGCCGAGCGAGTAGCCCTGCTCCTGGTCCCTGCCCACCGCCCGGCGGGCCGCCGCGCTGTCCGCGTCGCGCGTGAAGCGGGCCGGGTCCGGGACGCCCGCCTCGTTCGCGAGGGCGGCCAGGCGCTCCTTGCCGAAGCCCTTCTCCTTGGCGCCCTCGGCGTACGCGGCCTTGTGGAACTCCCAGAACCGGCCCTGCTGACCGGCCGCCCACGAGGCACGGGCCGCCGCCTCCGACTCCTCGCCGAAGATCGGGAAGTTGCGCCATTCGATGCGCAGGGTGCCGGCGTCGACGTACTTCCTCACCAGCTCGGGCTCGGTGTCCCGGGCGAACTTGCCGCAGTAGCCGCACTTGAAGTCGGCGTACTCGATCAGGACGACGGGCGCGTCGGCCCGGCCGAGGGCCAGCCGGTCGGAGGCGTCGCGGCGGGCGAGCGCGGCGAGCTGGGCGTAGACGCCGGCGGAGGGGTCGGCGGAGGGGTCGCCGGACGGGTCCGCGGCCCCCTCGGCGGCAGGGGACGACGGGGGCTTGGTGGTGGCGTACGAGGCGACGCCGAGCAGCGCGGCGGCGAGGGCCACCCCGGCGACGATCAAGACGGGCTTGGACTTGGCCTTGGCCGCGACTTTGGGCTTGGCCTGGGCCTGGGCCTTGGACGTGGCCGCGGCCTTGGACGTGGCCGCGGGCTTGGACGTGGCCGCGGGCTTGGACTTGGGCATGCGGAAGCGCTCCTGAGCATGGAGAAAGAGGACGGACGGCGAAAACGCACCCGTCGTCTAGACCCTCAGGATCGACAGCTCCACCGTCGACGGCGCGGCGAGCGCAGGCGGCTCCCGCCCCGGCGCCAGGTCCTTCACGTCCTCGTCCACGCCCCAGACCCCGCACGGCGCCCGGTCGGCGGCGAGCGCCGGCAGCAGCTCGCCGAAGCCGTGGGAGCGCGGTGGTACGACGGGGCCCGCGGCCCCGTCGTCGCCGTGGCCCTGGTCGCAGCCCGGCCCTCCCATGGCGACGGCCACCTTCCCCGTGGGGGTGTCCGTCACCGCCCCGCAGACCACGAGTCCGAGCACCAGGCCCGCCAGCGCGGCGAACGCCGCCAGCGCGCGGAGGGTGCGGGACATGCGGAAACCTTTCGGGACGGTGCTGGCCGGTGTGCCCGAAATATTACGCGGGGCCGCCGCCCCGCCCTCGTAAATCGGTTCGCCGCTTCTCGGCCGCAGGTGCGATCCTGGATCCCGTATGTCTACTTCCTTCGCCGCCCTCCAGACCGTCCTGGCCGAGGTCTCGCTGCGGGACTCGCACCGGCTCGGCCGCCGTCTCGAAGGCGCCCGCCGCATCCGCAAGCCCGAGGCCCGCGAGGCCGTCCTGGACGAGATCGCCGCCGAGGCCGGCAAGGCCAAGGAGCGCGTCGACGCGCGCGCCTCCCGCGTGCCCGCCGTCACGTACCCCGAGCAGCTGCCCGTCTCCCAGAAGAAGGACACGATCCTGGAGGCGATACGCGACCACCAGGTCGTGATCGTCGCCGGTGAGACCGGTTCCGGAAAGACGACGCAGATCCCGAAGATCTGTCTGGAGCTGGGCCGCGGCGTCCGGGGCATGATCGGCCACACCCAGCCCCGCCGGATCGCCGCCCGCACGGTCGCCGAGCGGGTCGCGGAGGAGCTGCGCACGCCCCTGGGCGAGGCGGTCGGCTGGAAGGTGCGGTTCACCGACCAGGTGAACCAGGACCAGACCTTCATCAAGTTGATGACGGACGGCATCCTGCTCGCGGAGATCCAGACCGACCGCGAGCTGCGCGCCTACGACACGATCATCATCGACGAGGCCCACGAGCGGTCCCTCAACATCGACTTCCTGCTCGGCTATCTGGCCCAGCTGCTCCCGAAGCGCCCCGACCTGAAGGTCGTGATCACCTCCGCGACCATCGACCCCGAGCGCTTCTCCCGCCACTTCGGGGACGCGCCGATCGTCGAGGTCAGCGGACGCACGTATCCCGTCGAGGTCCGCTACCGCCCCCTCCTGGAGGACGGCCCCGAGGACGCGGCGGAGTCCGACCGCGACCAGATCACCGCGATCTGCGACGCCGTCGACGAGCTCCAGGCCGAGGGGCCGGGCGACATCCTGGTCTTCCTCTCCGGCGAGCGGGAGATCCGCGACACCGCGGACGCGCTGATCAAGAAGAACCTCCGCGGCACCGAGATCCTGCCGCTGTACGCCCGGCTGAGCCATGCCGAGCAGCACCGGGTCTTCCAGGCGCACTCCGGCCGCCGGATCGTCCTGGCGACGAACGTCGCGGAGACCTCCCTGACGGTCCCCGGCATCAAGTACGTGATCGACCCCGGCACGGCCCGCATCTCCCGCTACTCGCACCGCACCAAGGTGCAGCGGCTGCCGATCGAGCCGGTCAGCCAGGCCAGCGCCAACCAGCGCAAGGGCCGCTGCGGCCGTACGTCGGACGGCATCTGCATCCGGCTCTACTCGGAGGACGACTTCGTCAC
This sequence comes from Streptomyces sp. NPDC085481, assembly GCF_044541845.1. Classification (NCBI taxonomy): domain Bacteria; kingdom Bacillati; phylum Actinomycetota; class Actinomycetes; order Kitasatosporales; family Streptomycetaceae; genus Streptomyces; species Streptomyces sp. NPDC085481. The sequence continues at coordinate 70,600 of NZ_JBITTJ010000020.1, read as the reverse complement.
CCGACCGGAGTTCACGGACGCGGAGATCCTCCGGACGAACCTCGCCTCCGTCATCCTCCAGATGACCGCGGCCGGCCTCGGCGACATCGAGAAGTTCCCCTTCATCGACCCGCCGGACCACCGCAACATCCGCGACGGCGTCCAGCTCCTCCAGGAGCTGGGGGCGATCGACCCGACGCAGAAGGACCCGAAGAAGCGGCTCACCCAGCAGGGCCGGCAGCTCTCCCAGCTGCCCGTCGACCCGCGTCTGGCCCGCATGGTCCTGGAGGCGGACAAGAACGGCTGCGTGCGCGAGGTCATGGTCATCGCGGCGGCCCTCTCGATCCAGGACCCGCGCGAGCGGCCGTCCGAGAAGCAGGCGCAGGCCGACCAGCAGCACGCCCGCTTCAAGGACGAGACCAGCGACTTCCTCGCGTACCTCAACCTCTGGCGCTACATCCGCGAGCAGCAGAAGGAGCGCGGGTCCAGCTCCTTCCGCCGGATGTGCAAGCAGGAGTACCTGAACTTCCTGCGCATCCGCGAGTGGCAGGACATCTACGCGCAGCTGCGCACGGTCGCCAAGCAGATGGGCATCCACCTCAACGAGGAGGACGCGCCGGAGCAGTCCGTCCACGTGTCGCTCCTCGCCGGCCTCCTGAGCCACATCGGTCTCAAGGACGTGAAGGACGGCGCGAAGAACGACTACCTGGGTGCCCGCAGCGCCAAGTTCGCGATCTTCCCCGGCTCCGCTCTCTTCAAGAAGCCCCCGCGTTTCGTGATGTCCGCCGAGCTCGTGGAGACCTCCCGCCTGTGGGCGCGGGTCAACGCGCGGATCGAGCCCGAGTGGATCGAGCCGCTGGCCCAGCACCTGGTGAAGAAGACGTACAGCGAGCCGCACTGGGAGAAGGACCAGGCGGCGGTCATGGCCCTCGAGAAGGTGACGCTGTACGGCGTGCCGATCGTCGCCGACCGCAAGGTCAACTACGGCCGGATCGACCCCGAGGTCTCCCGCGAGCTGTTCATCCGCAACGCGCTCGTCGAGGGCGACTGGCGCACCCACCACAAGTTCTTCGCCGACAACCGCAAACTCCTCACCGAGGTCGAGGAGTTGGAGCACCGCGCCCGGCGCCGGGACATCCTCGTCGACGACGAGACGCTCTTCGACTTCTACGACAAGCGGGTCCCCGAGCACGTCGTGTCCGGCGCGCACTTCGACTCCTGGTGGAAGCACAAGCGTCACGAGGAGCCGGAGTTCCTCGACTTCGAGCGCGAGATGCTCATCAACGAGAAGGCCGGCGCGGTCACCAAGGACGACTATCCGGACTCGTGGCGGCAGGGCGCGCTGAAGTTCCGGGTGACCTACCAGTTCGAGCCGGGCGCGGACGCGGACGGCGTGACCGTCCACGTGCCGCTCCAGGTGCTCAACCAGGTCACCGACGAGGGCTTCGACTGGCAGATCCCGGGTCTGCGCGAGGAGGTCGTCACGGAGCTGATCCGGTCCCTCCCCAAGCCGATCCGCCGCAACTACGTGCCGGCGCCGAACTTCGCCGGCCGTTTCCTGGACGCCGTGGTGCCGGTGCAGGAACCGCTGACGACGGCGCTCGCGCGCGAGCTCCAGCGGATGGTCGGCGTGCCGCTGACCCCTGAGGACTTCGACTGGGCGAAGGTCCCCGAGCACCTCAAGATCAGCTTCCGGATCGTCGACGAGCGGCGCCGCAAGCTGGCCGAGGACAAGGACCTGGAGGCGCTGAAGCTGAAGCTGCGCCCCAAGGCCCGTCAGGCGCTCTCCAAGGCCGCCGCGGCGGCCACGGCGGGCCCGGACGGCTCCGGGCCGTCCCTGGAGCGCACAGGGCTCAAGGAGTGGACGATCGGCACGCTCACCCGGGTCTTCGAGACCCGGCGGGCGGGGCAGCCGGTCAAGGCGTACCCGGCGCTGGTCGACGAGGGCGAGACCGTGGCCGTACGCCTCTTCGACACAGAGGCCGAGCAGGCGCAGGCGATGTGGCGGGGCACCCGGAAGCTGATCATGCTGAACATCCCGGTGAACCCGGCGAAGTTCGCCTCGGACCGGCTGACCAACCAGCAGAAGCTGGCCCTGTCGTCGAACCCGCACGGCTCGATCCAGGCCCTGTTCGACGACTGCGCCACCGCCGCGGCCGACCGGCTGATCGCGGACCACGGCGGCCCGGTGTGGGACGAGGAGTCCTTCCGGAAGCTGTACGACAGGGTCCGCGCCGACCTCGTCGAGCTGACCGTGCGGACGGTGGGCCAGGTGCAGCAGATCCTGGCGGCCTGGCAGGCCTGTGAGCGGCGCCTGAAGGCCACGAGCAGCCCCGCACTGCTGCCGAACCTCACGGACGTGCGCGAGCAGCTCTCCTGGCTGATGCCGGCCGGCTTCGTCACCCGTACGGGCCTGAAGCGGCTGCCGGACCTCATGCGCTACCTGGTGGCCGTGGACCGGCGGCTGCAGCAGATGCCGACGGGCGTCCAGCGGGACACCACCCGGATGGAGAAGGTCCACGAGATGCTGGACGAGTACGCCTGGCTGCTCGAACAGCTCCCGAAGGGGCGGCCCGTGACCACGCAGGTCACGGACATCCGCTGGATGATCGAGGAGCTGCGGGTCAGCTACTTCGCGCACGCCCTCGGCACGGCGTACCCGGTGTCGGACAAGCGGATCGTGAAGGCGATCGACGCGGCCGTGCCGTAGCCCCCGGCGCGGGGATGCCGTGCCGAGGCCCCCGCCGTGGGCGAGTTCGACCAGACCGCTGACCTGCTGTACAGTTTTCCTCGCAGCCGCTGCTCAAGGGCTGCGAAGGTCCTGTGGAGCAGTTGGTTAGCTCGCCACCCTGTCAAGGTGGAGGTCGCGGGTTCAAGTCCCGTCAGGATCGCAACGAAGAAGGCCCGCACCGATCGGTGCGGGCCTTCTTGCATTCCCGCTTTCGAGGGACCAAGGTCCCGGCAAGGGGTGACCAACGGGGGGTTGGTGGGCTGTCCCGGGGGTGGAAGGCTGTTCTCCGGCAAGAGTTTGACGGTGTGACGGGTGTCACTGAATCCGTTTTCGAAACCGCTTCACTTACACCCTCCCTACATGGCCCCGATTTAATATGTGCAATTGCACGGGGTCTACGCGGGTGCACGCGGGCACAAAAAGATCGCGCTGGACCCGGCGGAGTCCAGCGCGATCGATGACGGGGAACCTGTTGGGGCAGGTACGCGTCGGCAGAGCTTGGGGTGGGCGGACCGGGTTGGGGGACCCGGAAATGCCCGGTGTTACGGGGTGTTGCAGGTGTCGCGGGCGCCTCAGGCCTCGCTGCGCTGCTGCGGAATTCCCGCCAGCAGAGCGCGGACCTCGGCCTCGCGGTACCGGCGGTGCCCACCCAGGGTGCGGATGGACGTGAGCTTCCCGGCCTTCGCCCAACGGGTCACCGTCTTCGGGTCCACACGGAACATCGTGGCAACCTCGGCAGGGGTCAGCAGCGGCTCGGCATCAGGGGTGCGAGCGGTCATGAGCGGCCTCCTCGGGAGAACCGAACCATCTCGGTTCTTTCCTCTAAATTCTGCACCTTGACCCGCGTTGCCCGAAATGGCAGACGCGAGCCGAGTCGGTTATAGGACGAACGGCTTGTCCTCGGCACTACAACTACACCATCCGTCCAGCCACGTCGGCCAAACCGATGGAATTGCCCTCGCAGGTGTTCATCAGCGGCGGAAGTCGATGGACCATGCCATAACGGACAGTCACGCCGCTGTGACGATCAGTCACAGAGCGATCAGGAGTCCTCAGACCCCCCATAGAGTGCAATGCTGAGCGTTCCGCCCTTACTTGGACGGAAGGAACCCTCCCCGGACTCCTTGTCCTATTTTGGCACGAGGGTGGGCGATGGACGCAAGGGTGCGGTAAGTGCGATCCGTCACGCTTGAGCCAAAGGCCCGGATCGGGACCTACGTCCTACCCCACACGCACCAACGTCCCCACAAGACCACACCAAAGACCCGAACAGACGTCCAGCGATGAAGATCATTTACATCAGGTGGACCTGTCCTGTCGATGGTCAGCTGGCGAACTGCAGGTTGCGGACCGCCCGCCATCGGGCGGCGAACCGCCCATACGCCGCACTCGCGCCCTCTCCGTCACCCGCCCGCAGCGCCGCGATGCCCTCCGCCACGTCCGCCGCCGACCGGTCCGCCGCCAGCGCCTCCGCACCGACCGCGTGCACCAGACCGCCGTAGTCCAGCTCCACGAGCGCCCGTGGATGGAACTCCTCCAGCCAGCGGCCCACCTCGACCAGACCCTCCGTCATCGGGCCCTCGTCGATCGAATCGCGCAGCGCCTTCAGCGCCCGCGCGAGCCGCCTCCGCGCCTGCACCATCGGCGTCCGGTACCGCAGCACCGGCGCCGCGCCCCGTGCCGCGTCACCCGGCTCGTACTCCCGCTCCTCGTCCGAGAACAGCGCGAACCAGCGCAGCGGCACCTCCCAGACCGCGCTGCGGATCCACGGCCGCGCGTCCGGATGGCGCTCCAGCCACCGCTCGTGGTCCGCCGCCACCTGCTCCCGCACCACCGGCGGCAGCATCGCGTCCAGGACCGGCGCCGGCAGCGTCCCGCCCACCAGCTCCTCCAGGGCCAGCCAGCCGCGCAGCCGGGTCCGCCACGGGCAGACCAGGACCACCCCGTCCACCGCCACCACGAACGCGTCCCCGCTCTCGTGCACACGCACCGGGACCGGCGGCACCGGCACCAAGTCGGCCAGCGACCGCCGCAGTTCCTCCTGCACCCCCGGGATGTCCGGCCGGCTCGCGTAGCGCGCCCAGTGCCCCCGCTCCGGCTCCGGAAACGCGGCCAGTGGCTCGTACACCCGCAGATACGAGGCGTACGGGACGAGCACCTTGGAAGGGACCGACATGTCGCAAATCCTTCCACGCGCGTACTCCTGCGGGGGGTGATCCTCAGCACTGCGCCCCTGCTACGGCCAGGTAGGACTTACCCTGCTCCCGACCTGGTCCCACCCCCACCCGCAGGGGGGACCTTCCGCCGCTTCAAATGGGAGTCACCACCGTGACCGATGTGACCGGCGTTCCTGATGTACTGCACACCCTGTTCCACTCGGAGCAGGGCGGCCACGAACAAGTCGTGCTGTGCCAGGACCGCGCCACCGGCCTCAAGGCCGTCATCGCCCTCCACAACACCGCCCTGGGCCCCGCCCTCGGCGGCACCCGCTTCTACCCGTACGCCACCGAGGCGGAGGCCGTCGCGGACGCGCTGAACCTGTCGCGCGGCATGTCGTACAAGAACGCCATGGCCGGCCTCGAGCACGGCGGCGGCAAGGCCGTGATCATCGGTGACCCCGAGAAGATCAAGACGGAGGAACTCCTCCTCGCCTACGGCCGCTTCGTGGCCTCCCTCGGCGGCCGCTACGTGACCGCCTGCGACGTCGGCACCTACGTCGCCGACATGGACGTCGTGGCCCGCGCCAACCAGTGGACCACCGGCCGCTCCCCCGAGAACGGCGGCGCCGGCGACTCCTCCGTCCTGACCGCCTACGGCGTCTTCCAGGGCATGCGCGCCTCCGCGCAGACCCTGTGGGGCGACCCGACGCTGCGCGGCCGCAAGGTCGGCGTCGCGGGCGTCGGCAAGGTCGGCCACTACCTGGTCGAGCACCTGATCTCCGACGGCGCCGAGGTCGTGATCACCGACGTCCGCGAGGAGTCGGTGCGGCGCATCACCGAGAAGTTCCCGCAGGTCTCCGTGGCCGCCGACACCGAGGCGCTGATCCGCACCGAGGGCCTGGACATCTACGCCCCCTGCGCGCTGGGCGGCGCCCTCAACGACGACAGCGTGCCGGTACTCACCGCGAAGATCGTCTGCGGTGCGGCCAACAACCAGCTCGCGCACCCGGGCGTCGAGAAGGACCTGGAGGACCGCGGCATCCTCTACGCGCCCGACTACGTGGTCAACGCCGGTGGCGTCATCCAGGTCGCCGACGAGCTGCACGGCTTCGACTTCGACCGGTGCAAGGCCAAGGCAACGAAGATCTTCGACACCACCCTGGAGATCTTCGCACGTGCGAAGGACGACGGCATTCCGCCGGCCGCGGCGGCCGACCGGATCGCCGAGCAGCGGATGGCCGAGGCGCGCCGCGGCTGAGTCCTGACGGGGCGGCCCGCCGGCGGAGCACGATTCGGGAGACTTCCCTCACGCCGATCGGCGGGTCGCCCCTCAAGAAGGGGTTAAAATCGCGATTGACCAGCGAGGACGGGGCACCTCGAAGGTTCTGTACCGGGGTATGTGATGCGCGCGGCGTACCGTAGACCCGAGGAAACAGGTACCGTTGAAGCCCTACGGACCGGTCTCTCATTCGAGAGTCCGTTCCGGATCATGAACGCGTGTCAAGACTCTGGGGCCGTCGAGCCCCGTCACCGAGGGGGTCGAGCCATGGGGCGCGGCCGGGCAAAGGCCAAGCAGACGAAGGTCGCCCGCCAGCTGAAGTACAGCAGCGGCGGGACTGACCTGACGCGTCTGGCCAATGAGCTGGGCGCATCGACTTCGAGCCAGCCGCCGAATGGCGAGCCGTTCGAGGACGACGACGAGGAAGACGACCCGTACGCGCAGTACGCGGATCTCTACAACGCGGACGACGAGGACGAGGACGACGAGTCCGGTCCGGCGTCCACTCAGCGTCGCGCTTGACCTTCTGAACACCGCAACCCGGTCCGGGGTACCCGGACCGGGTTGCTGCGCTGTCTGCGCTCTCTGCGGGCAATCGGCCGGTCGACGCCCGGCGACGCCCTTCAGCAGCCGGCTAACGGCTGAGGGGCACCCTCACCGGGGTGCCCCTCAGCCGTTTTCGTCCGCCTACTACTTCGCGTAGTCGCCGACCAGCTCCGCGCCGGTCGTCTTCTCGCCGCGCTCGGTGATCTCGCCGGCCACCCAGGCCTCGACGCCGCGGTCGGCGAGCGTCGTCAGCGCCGCGTCCACCGACTCGGCGGGGACCACGGCCATCATGCCGACGCCCATGTTCAGGGTCTTCTCCAGCTCCAGGCGCTCCACCTGTCCGGCCTTGCCGACCAGGTCGAAGACCGCCCCCGGGGCCCAGGTCGACCGGTCCACGACCGCGTGCAGGCCGTCCGGGATGACGCGGGCCAGGTTGGCCGCGAGGCCGCCGCCCGTGATGTGGCTGAAGGCGTGGACCTCGGTCGTCCGGGTGAGCGCCAGGCAGTCGAGCGAGTAGATCCGGGTGGGCTCCAGGAGCTCCTCGCCCAGGGTCCGGCCGAACTCCTCGACCTGCTGGTCGAGGCGCATGCCGGCCCGGTCGAAGACCACGTGGCGGACGAGCGAGTACCCGTTGGAGTGAAGACCGGAGGACTCCAGGGCGATGACCGCGTCACCCGTACGGATGCGATCCGCGCCGAGCAGCCGGTCGTGCTCCACTACACCGGTGCCCGCGCCGGCGACGTCGAAGTCGTCCGGGCCGAGCAGGCCCGGGTGCTCCGCGGTCTCGCCGCCGACCAGGGCGCAGCCGGCCAGGACGCAGCCCTCGGCGATGCCCTTGACGATGGCGGCGACCCGCTCGGGGTGGACCTTGCCGACGCAGATGTAGTCGGTCATGAAGAGCGGCTCGGCGCCGCAGACGACGATGTCGTCCATGACCATGGCGACCAGGTCGTGGCCGATCGTGTCGTACACGCCCATCTGGCGGGCGATGTCGACCTTCGTCCCGACGCCGTCGGTGGCCGAGGCGAGCAGCGGACGCTCGTAGCGCTTGAGGGCGGAGGCGTCGAAGAGGCCGGCGAAGCCGCCGAGGCCGCCGAGGACCTCGGGGCGCTGCGTCTTCTTCACCCACTCCTTCATGAGCTCGACGGCGCGGTCGCCCGCTTCGATGTCGACGCCCGCGGACGCGTAGCTGGCACCGGTGGTCTCAGGCATGGCTGGGAACTTTCGTGTCGTCGTACTGCTCGTACTGCGGGTTGCAGCGGGGTCTTACGGGCGGCGCAGCGCGTCGGCGGCCGCCGTGGCGGCGGGGCCGGCGGCCAGCTCGTTCTCCAGGAGCTGCTTGCCGAGCAGCTCGGGGTCCGGAAGCTCCATCGGGTACTCGCCGTCGAAGCAGGCGCGGCACAGGTTGGGCTTCTGGATGGTGGTCGCCTCGATCATCCCGTCGAGGGAGATGTACGAGAGCGAGTCCGCGCCGAGCGACTTGCCGATCTCGTCGACCGTCATGCCGTTGGCGATCAGCTCCGCGCGGGTGGCGAAGTCGATGCCGAAGAAGCAGGGCCACTTCACCGGCGGGCTGGAGATCCGGATGTGGACCTCGGCGGCGCCGGCCTCGCGGAGCATCCGGACCAGGGCGCGCTGGGTGTTGCCGCGGACGATCGAGTCGTCGACGACCACCAGGCGCTTGCCCTTGATGACTTCCTTGAGGGGGTTGAGCTTCAGCCGGATGCCCAGCTGGCGGATGGTCTGCGAGGGCTGGATGAAGGTCCGGCCGACGTACGCGTTCTTGACCAGGCCGGCGCCGAACGGGATGCCGGAGGCCTCCGCGTAGCCGATGGCGGCCGGGGTGCCGGACTCCGGCGTCGCTATCACCAGGTCCGCCTCGACGGCGGCCTCCTTGGCGAGCCGGCGGCCCATCTCCACGCGGGAGAGGTAGACGTTCCGGCCGGCGATGTCGGTGTCGGGACGCGCCAGGTACACGTACTCGAAGACACAGCCCTTGGGCTTCGCTTCTGCGAATCGCGAGGTGCGGATGCCGTTCTCGTCGATGGCGATCAGCTCGCCCGGCTCGATCTCGCGGACGAAGCTGGCGCCGCAGATGTCGAGGGCGGCGGACTCCGAGGCGACGACCCAGCCGCGCTCGAGCCGGCCGAGCACCAGCGGGCGGATGCCCTGCGGGTCACGGGCGGCGTAGAGCGTGTGCTCGTCCATGAAGACGAGGGAGAAGGCACCACGGACATCGGGAAGGACCTTGGCGGCACCCTCCTCGATGGTGAGCGGCCTGCCGTCCTCGTCGACCTGGGCGGCGAGGAGCGCCGTGAGCAGGTCGGTGTCGTTGGTGGCCGCCACACGCGTGGTGCGGCCCTCCTGCTTCGGCAGGTCGGCGACCATCTCGGCGAGCTTCGCCGTGTTCACCAGGTTGCCGTTGTGGCCGAGCGCGATCGAGCCGTGGGCGGTCGCCCGGAACGTCGGCTGCGCGTTCTCCCACACGGAGGCTCCGGTGGTCGAGTAGCGGGCGTGACCGACCGCGATATGACCCTGGAGGGAACCGAGAGAGGTCTCGTCGAAGACCTGGGACACGAGGCCCATGTCCTTGAAGACGAGGATCTGGGAGCCGTTGCTGACCGCGATTCCCGCGGATTCCTGACCCCGATGCTGGAGGGCGTAGAGCCCGAAGTACGTGAGCTTTGCGACCTCTTCACCCGGAGCCCAGACACCGAAGACGCCACAAGCGTCCTGGGGGCCTTTCTCGCCGGGGAGCAGATCGTGATTGAGTCGACCGTCACCACGTGGCACGCCACCGAGTGTAGGCGAGATCGACCACTGGTCCGAATTGGCGAACGGGGCGTGATAGGGCCGCTGACCTGGTCGTAGGATCCCACGAACTGATCCATCGATCGTTGTCGGAGCCCACAAAGCAAGGGGCGCAAGGGTTACCAGTCGGTAGCCAAGATCAGGACCGTCCCCGCCGGACGCTCGTGCGGTACGGGGCGAACGGTCGGGATGTGACGGAGTCCACGGTGCCTGGCCCGGCCGAAGGCCGCCCGGGAACGGACGGACGCCGCACTCCTCCCCTACGAGGGCTGCCGGCCCCGCCCCTCGCCGGCTAGCCCTCGGCTAGCCCGCCTGTGCCGTGAAGCCCTGGCCGTCGCTGTCGGTGACGGTCAGGGTGCGGTGGTCCAGGCGGTAGGTGAGGGGCCCGTCGAGGGCCTCGTACAGCTTGGTCTCCAGCTCCATCTGCGGGCCCGTGCAGATCATCCGGGTCGTCGCGACCACGCCCAGGGTGATCGTCTTGTCGGTGATCTTCGCGGGGGCGGTGACCTGGTTGCAGCCGAGGTTGCCGGTCAGCCGGCCGTCCTTGCCGAAGGTCAGCTTCGCCTTCCCCTCGCTGCCGGCCGGAAGCGATCCCGCGGTGTCGCCGCTGAGCAGCGCGTCCACCGTCCAGGCCGTACCCACCAGCGGGGCGTCCGGCTCAGCGGTCAGCTCCACGCCCCTGCGGCCGTCGGGCGAGGACAGCGTGAGCGCCTTCCCCTTCAGCTCGCCCCTGAGCTTGCCCTTGAACGCCTGGAGCACGGCGGTCTCGAAGCGCTGCCGGTCGGCGGGGCAGCCCTTCTCGGTGATCTCCTGCGGGGAGACCGTGAGCGTGTCGCCCTCGACGGCGACGGTGGCGCCGAAGTGGTTGCAGCCGGTGTCGCCCTGGCCGCGGCCGTTCTCCCCGATGCCGAGCCCCGCACCCGGCGGGGCGACGGACCTGGCGCCGTCGACGGTGACCGCGTCGATCGTCCAGTGCGTGCCGGCGACGGGCAAGCCGGGGCCGACCGTGTCCGCACCGGAGCCGTCCCCTGAGCCCGCACCCTGCTCCGTACCGCAGGCGGTGAGGACGAGGCCGAGGACGGGGACGACGACGGCGGCTGCGAGTGTGCGCGACTTCAGCATGCCGATGGGACGGGCCGGCGTACGAGACGGTTCCGTCGGGCGCGCCCTTACGAGCGGGGCCGGCCCTCAGCCGTACGAGTCGGCCGGCCCTCAGCTCAGCCCATCACCGGCAGCAGCCCCTCCAGATCCGCCCGCTCACCGCTCGCGCTCACCCGCGCCGCGTCCAGCTCCACCGCCCAGTCGGCGCGGCCGGTCGCGAGCCTGATCCAGGTCAGCGGGTCGGTCTCGACCACGTTGGGCGGGGTGCCCCGGGTGTGCCGGGGCCCCTCCACGCACTGCACCACGGCGTACGGCGGGATCCGCACCTCCACCGCACCGCCCGGGGCCTTCGCCGCGAGCGCGTCGGCGAGCAGCCGGGTGCAGGCGGCGAGCGCCTGCCGGTCGTAGGGGATGTCGAGGCCGGTCGCCGCGCTCAGGTCGTCGGTGTGGACCACGAGTTCGACGGTCCGGGTGACCAGGAAGTCGGCGAGGGACATCGCGCCGAGGCTCACCGGCAGCAGCCGGGTGTCGGCAGCCGTCGCCAGCGCCGTCCCGTACGCCTCCCGGGTCCGCTCGTACAGGCCCGCGAGATCGGCGGAGTCGAGCCCCCGGGTGTGCTCGTCGATCCGCTCGGCCGCCGCGGCGGTCGCGAACGGCCACCCGAGCAGCGGGAGTTCCTGCTTCGCGGGCTCGGGCGCGGCAAGCAGCTGCGGCACGCAGTCGACCATCCACGCGAGGTGCGCCGCCAGGTCCCGCACCGTCCACGTACCGAGCCGGGTCGGCCCGTCGAGCACCTCCGCCGGCAGCGCGAGCACGGCGTCCCCTACGTGCCCGAACTGGGCGAGCACGGCGGCGCGGATCTTGGCGGAGTCGTAGCTGCGGGTGCGCTTCTTGGCGGGTGGCATGGGCTGAGGCTAGCCGCGAGACTTGAGGAGGGGGGACATCCCCTCACCGAAAGGCAGTGCCGGGACCATGACCCATCACGAGCACCCCGATGCCGTCCTGGTGCGCCAGGGCTACGAAGCGTTCAGCAAGGGTGACATGGAGGCACTCGGTGCCCTGCTCACCAGCGACTGCACCCACCACTCGCCCGGCAACACCCGGTTCGGCGGACACTTCAAGGGCCGGGACAACGTCCTCGCCCACTATCGGGACATCTTCGAGTACACCGGCGGCACCATGCGCATCGAACTCGACGGCGTCTTCCCCGACGGACGGGGACATGTGATCGCGACCCACAAGTGGTACGGAGAGCACGGCGACCGGGGGATCGAGATGAGAGGCGGCCTCTTCTTCACCCTCATCGGAGGGAAGGCCTCCGACATCGACGAGTGCGTCGAGGACATCGAGGAGGTGGACGCCTTCCTGTCGCTGGACGACTGACCACAGCGCAGAGCCCCCGCCCAGGAAGGACGGGGGCTCCACTCCGTACGGATACGGGGACCGATCAGGCCAGCAGGCCCGGGATCGTCGCCTCGTGCGCGGCGCGCAGCTCCTCCAGGGAGACGCTGAACTCGCCCTGCACGTCCACGCTGTCACCGTCGACGACACCGATCCGGGTCGCCGGCAGACCCCGCGCACCGCACATGTCGGTGAAGCGGAGCTCCTCGCTGCGCGGGACGGACACGACCGCGCGGCCGGCCGACTCGCTGAAGAGGAAGGTGAAGGCGTCGAGGTCCTCGGGCACGACCAGGCGCGCACCGTTGCCACCGCGCAGGCTCGACTCGACGACCGCCTGGACGAGACCGCCGTCCGACAGGTCGTGCGCCGCGTCGATCATGCCGTCGCGGGAGGCCGAGATCAGGATCTCGCCGAGCAGCTTCTCCCGGTCGAGGTCCACGGCCGGCGGCAGACCGCCCAGGTGCTTGTGGACGACCTCGGACCAGGCCGAGCCGCCGAACTCCTCACGCGTGTCGCCGAGCAGGTAGAGGAGCTGGCCCTCTTCCGCGAAGGCGATCGGCGTACGGCGGTTGACGTCGTCGATCACACCGAGGACGGCCACGACGGGCGTCGGGTGGATGGCCACGTCACCGGTCTGGTTGTACAGCGACACGTTGCCGCCGGTGACCGGGGTGCCCAGCTGCAGGCAGCCGTCCGCGAGACCACGGGTGGCCTCGGCGAACTGCCACATCACGGCCGGGTCCTCGGGCGACCCGAAGTTCAGGCAGTCCGAGATGGCCAGCGGCTTCGCACCGGAGGCGGCGACGTTGCGGTACGCCTCCGCCAGCGCGAGCTGCGCGCCCGTGTACGGGTCGAGCTTGGCGTACCGGCCGTTGCCGTCGGTCGCCATGGCCACGCCGAGGTTGGTCTCCTCGTCGATCCGGACCATGCCCGCGTCCTCGGGCTGCGCCAGGACCGTGTTGCCCTGCACGAACCGGTCGTACTGGTCGGTGATCCAGGACTTCGAGGCCTGGTTCGGGGAGGAGACCAGCTTCAGGACCTGGTCCTTCAGCTCCTCGCCGTTCTGCGGCCGGGGCAGCTTGTTAGCGTCGTCGGCCTGCAGCGCGTCCTGCCACGCCGGACGCGCGTACGGCCGGTGGTAGACCGGGCCCTCGTGCGCGACCGTACGCGGCGGCACGTCGACGATCTGCTCGCCGTGCCAGAAGATCTCCAGGCGCTCGCCGTCGGTCACCTCACCGATGACGACCGCGATGACGTCCCACTTCTCGCAGATCTCCAGGAAGCGGTCGACGTGCTCGGGCTCGACGATCGCGCACATGCGCTCCTGCGACTCGCTCATGAGGATCTCCTCGGGCGAGAGCGTCGCGTCGCGCAGGTGGACCCGGTCGAGGTCGACCCGCATGCCGCCGGAGCCGGCGGAGGCCAGCTCGGAGGTCGCGCAGGAGAGTCCGGCGCCACCCAGGTCCTGGATGCCGGCGACCAGCTTCTCCTTGAAGATCTCCAGGGTGCACTCGATGAGGAGCTTCTCCTGGAAGGGGTCGCCGACCTGCACCGCGGGGCGCTTGGTGGGCTTCGTGTCGTCGAAGGTCTCGGACGCGAGGACCGAGACGCCGCCGATGCCGTCGCCGCCGGTGCGGGCGCCGTAGAGGATGACCTTGTTGCCGGGGCCGGAGGCCTTGGCCAGGTGGATGTCCTCGTGCTTCATGACGCCGATGCAGCCGGCGTTGACCAGCGGGTTGCCCTGGTAGCACTCGTCGAAGACGACCTCGCCACCGATGTTCGGCAGGCCGAGGCAGTTGCCGTAGCCGCCGATGCCGGCGACGACGCCGGGCAGCACGCGCCGGGTGTCGGGGTGGTCGGCGGCGCCGAAGCGCAGCGGGTCGACCACGGCCACCGGGCGGGCGCCCATGGCGAGGATGTCGCGGACGATGCCGCCGACGCCGGTGGCCGCGCCCTGGTAGGGCTCGATGTAGCTGGGGTGGTTGTGCGACTCGACCTTGAAGGTGACCGCGTAACCCTGGCCGACGTCGACGACGCCCGCGTTCTCGCCGATGCCGACGAGCATGGCGTCGTTCTCCGGGACCTTCTCGCCGAACTGCTTCAGGTGGACCTTGCTGCTCTTGTACGAGCAGTGCTCGGACCACATGACGGAGTACATGGCGAGCTCGGCGCCGGTGGGCCGGCGGCCGAGGATCTCGCGGATGCGCTCGTACTCGTCCTGCTTGAGGCCGAGTTCCTTCCAGGGCTGCTCGACGTCGGGCGTCTCGGTGGCGTGCTTGACGGTGTCGAGGCTCATCAGACGTTGACCAGCTTCTTGAGGATCGAGGTGAAGAAACCGAGACCGTCGGTGCGACCGGTGCCGACCAGCGGCTCGACGGCGTGCTCGGGGTGCGGCATCAGACCGACCACGTTGCCCGCGGCGTTGGTGATGCCCGCGATGTCGCGCAGCGAGCCGTTGGGGTTCATGTCCAGGTAGCGGAAGGCCACCCGCCCCTCGGCCTCCAGCTCGTCGAGCGTGCGCTCGTCGGCGACGTACCGGCCGTCCATGTTCTTGAGCGGGACCTGGATCTCCTGGCCCTGCTCGTAGTCGGCGGTCCAGGCGGTCTCCGCGTTCTCCACCCGCAGCTTCTGGTCGCGGCAGATGAAGTGGAGGTGGTTGTTGCGCAGCATCGCGCCCGGCAGCAGATGGGCCTCGGTGAGGATCTGGAAGCCGTTGCAGATGCCGAGGACGGGCATGCCCGCCTTCGCCTGCTCGATGATCGTCTCCATCACCGGCGAGAAGCGGGAGATGGCCCCGGCGCGCAGGTAGTCGCCGTAGGAGAAGCCTCCCGCGAGGACCACGGCGTCGACCTGCTTGAGGTCCTTGTCGCGGTGCCAGAGCGGTACGGGCTCGGCGCCCGCCAGGCGGGCGGCGCGCAGCGCGTCCTGGTCGTCGAGGGTTCCGGGGAACGTGACGACGCCGATGCGTGCGGTCACGACGAGGCCCCGGCGGTCTCCGTGGACTCGACCTTCACGGTGAAGTCCTCGATGACGGTGTTGGCAAGGAAGGTTTCGGCCATCTCATGGATGCGGGCGAGGGCGGCCTCGTCGACCGGTCCCTCCACCTCGAGCTCGAAGCGCTTCCCCTGACGGACGTCGGCGATTCCGGCGAACCCGAGGCGGGGCAGTGCGCGCTGCACCGCCTGTCCCTGCGGGTCGAGGATCTCCGGCTTGAGCATGACGTCGACTACGACGCGTGCCACTGGCACTCCCGGTGGTGGTGTTGCATGGGCGGTTCCCTCAGCGTACCTGCCTCCAAATTCTACGCGAGTAGAAGTCTGAAGGATCCTACAAACGCCCCCCAAGCGTCACCCCGGGGAATTCCAGCGAAATATTGCACCGCCCGATTGACCCGAAGGGAGCGGCCCGGGACACGCGAAACAATTGCCTGGGCTTCACAATGCGCCACCCATCGCTGTACAAAGGGAATGCAGAGAAACTGCGACGAGCACAGCATTGCCCCCGGATCGCCGTCACATCGGCATCTCCGCACGTCAGAGCGGTGGCCACCGCGATGCGACACGCGATCCGCAGGAAAGGACCGATATCCGTGGCTCAGCGTGTAGTGGTCACTCTCTCCGATGACATCGACGGCGGAGAAGCGGCGGAAACGGTCGCGTTCGGCCTGGACGGGAAGATGTACGAGATCGACCTGAATCCCGCCAATGCAAAGAAACTGCGCAAGGCCCTCGCCCCCTACCTCGCCGCGGGGCGCAAGCAGAGCGGCCGGGCGAACGCCCCCCAACGTGCGCAGAAGCACACCGTGCTCGCACCCGACCCGGCCGCCGTCCGCGCCTGGGCGCAGTCCAACAAGATGGAGGTCCCGGCCCGCGGCCGCATCCCGAAGCGGGTCTACGAGGCCTTCCGCGCCGCGAGCTGAGGGCCGATTTGCATGACACCCCACATGATCCGCTAGAGTCTGGAGCACGCCGAGGGGCGAGGCCGCAAGGCCGGACCTCACGCAGCGTGCGGGTGTAGTTCAGTAGCAGAACAGCCCCCTTCCAGGGGGAAGGCGCAGTGTGCAATTCCTGTCACCCGCTCTGCATCGCATTACCGAGCACTCCGGTGCATCAGGTACAGTGGTGCTCGCACCGCCCAGTGAGAGCTGGTCGGAGGCATGCGGACGTGGCTCAGTTGGTAGAGCATCACCTTGCCAAGGTGAGGGTCGCGAGTTCGAATCTCGTCGTCCGCTCAGGGAACGAAGCCCCGGTTCACCCGAACCGGGGCTTCGTCGTGTTCACCGCTCGCGAGATGTGGCGACGGCCACAGCCACAGGGGTCGAAAACCCTGTCATCGGCACCGAGAACATTGGGTATAGTTAGCAGCGCGCTACGGCGCATGCGGACGTGGCTCAGTTGGTAGAGCATCACCTTGCCAAGGTGAGGGTCGCGAGTTCGAATCTCGTCGTCCGCTCCATGAAGAAGCCCCCGGTCGATCCGACCGGGGGCTTTCTCGTTCCTCAGGACCAGCTGTTGCCGGTCAGAAGCTCGAACGCCTCCACGTACTTGCCGCGGGTCGCCTCCACGACCTCCTGCGGAAGGGCCGGCGGCGGCTGCTCGCTCTTGCGGTCCCAGCCGGAGGCCGGCGAGGTCAGCCAGTTGCGCACGAACTGCTTGTCGTACGAGGGCTGGGTGCGGCCCGGCTGCCACTGGTCGGCCGGCCAGAAGCGGGAGGAGTCCGGGGTGAGCACCTCGTCGGCGAGGACCAGGCGGTCGCCCTCCGGGGTGCTCTCGAAGCCGAACTCGAACTTGGTGTCCGCCAGGATGATCCCGCGCTCACGGGCGATGTCCCGGGCCCGGCCGTAGACCGCGAGGGTCGACTGGCGCAGCAGGGCGGCCGTCTCCGCACCGACCTGGCGGGCGACCTCCTCGTACGAGACGTTCTCGTCGTGGTCGCCGACGGCGGCCTTGGTGGCCGGGGTGAAGATCGGGGCCGGCAGCTCGGAGCCGTCGCTCAGGCCCTCGGGCAGCGCGAGGCCGCAGACCGTGCGGGACTCGTCGTACTCGAGCAGGCCGGAGCCGGTGAGGTAGCCGCGGGCCACGCACTCGACCGGGACCATGTCCAGGGACTTGCAGATCAGGGTGCGGCCCGCCCAGTCGGCGGGGGCGCCGGCCGGCAGCTCCGTGGACAGGACGTGGTTGGGGACCAGGTCGGCGAGCCGGTCGAACCACCAGAGCGAGAGCTGGGTGAGCACCCGGCCCTTGTCGGGGATCTCGGTCGGCAGCACCCAGTCGTACGCCGACATGCGGTCGCTCGCCACCATCACGAGCTCGCCCGCCTCGTTGCGGTACAGGTCGCGGACCTTGCCCGTGTGGAGATGGGTCAGGCCCGGGACCTGGACGGGCTCGGGCTTTTCTACGAATCCGGACACGGTTCCTCCGCGTAGGTTGATCCAGGGAACTGTCCGATTCTCTCCCACGCGGACGCGGATCCGAGCCCCGGGCCTCCCGCGCCCCGCCCGGCCGCTCCCCTGGTAGCTCTCCTCGGTCCCTCCCTCTTCTCACTCCCTCTTACAGATGCGGTCGAGGAGGTTCGCGGTGGCGCGCTGGACGCGGGCGTCCACATGGCCCGGGCGGTCGAGCGCCGGCGACCAGGCGAAGGTGCCGGACGCGAAGACCCAGGCGCCCGACGGGGCCCGGTAGAGACTCGTCTCCTGATGCCGGAGCGCCCCCTCGCCGTCCCGGTAGGGCGAGTGGGCGAGCAGGATGCGGCCCTGGTGCTCGGGGAGCGCGGTGCGCGGGAAGTAGCGGTCCGCCTCGCCCGCGACCAGGCCCGGGATCTCGTCGCCGTCGCCCGCGCCGGTCGCCTCCCAGAGCCAGTGCTCCGCGTTCCGTACGACCATCGGGTGCGGTTCGGGCACCCGGCCCGCGTACTGGATGCCGAGCAGCTGCTGCTCGGCCCGGTCCACCTCGCGCCAGAGCGCCGGACGGCCGGGGCCGCGGCGCTTGCGGCAGGTCAGCAGGCGGTCCGGGGAGCCGGACGGGGACGGGGCCAGCTCCACCTGCCAGTACATGGTGTTGGCGGAGAGGAAGACGAGCGAGGTGCCCTGCTCCCTGGCGAGCTCGACCGTGCGGCGCATGGGCACCGACCAGTACTCGTCGTGGCCGGGGAAGACCAGGCCCCGGTAGCGGGTCGGGTCGACCCGGCCCGCGTGCAGGTCGCGGGTCTCCGCGTACGCGAGGTCGTAGCCGTAGCGCTCGGCCCAGCGGATGAAGTCGTACGCGTGCCCCACGTGCAGCGGCAGGCCCGCGCCGGCGTACGGACGGTCGAAGGAGACGGTGACGGCCGCCTGCTCCTCGCCCAGCAGCCGGCCCTCCTCGTCCCAGGCGTGGTAGAGGCTGGCACCCGTGCGGCCGTCCTCCGGATAGAGGTTGTACGCCTGCCAGGTCACGTCCGGCAGGACGAGCAGCAGGTCCGCCGGGTGGTCGTCGCGGACCGTGAAGGGGATGTGGGAGCGGTAGCCGTCGGCCGTGGTGAGGACGGCGACGTACGCGCCGATCGACCAGTACGACGGGATCTGCAGCCGCCACGACAGCCACCAGTGGTGGCAGGAGACGGTCCGGTCGGCGGTGAGCGGGCCCGGCTGGACGATGCCGGAGAGCCGCGGGCTCGTGGTGATCTTGGCGGCGCCGTCGCCGCCGTAGTGACCGATCCGGTAGACGTCGACCGAGAACTGCTGCGGCGGGTCCACGGTGATGTGGAAGTCGAGCGCCTCGCCGGGCGCGACGGCCCCGTTGGACACGAAGCCCTTGATCTGGCCGTGCACGTCGTCGGCGGTGCGCGGGCCACGGCTGCCGCCGCCGGCCAGGGTCTCGTCGGCGTACCAGGGCACCAGCTGGCCGGTGTCGTCGAAGTAGTTCTCCGAACCGCGCAGCCAGGGCAGCGGGCCCTGGCCGAAGGGATCCGAGACGGCATGGGCGAGCGCGCCCGACTCCCACCGCCTGATCTGCTCCGCCCCCATGCTGCGCCCCTCCCTCGACTCCCCCGGTCGGCTGGTCAGTGCCGCTGTCTTCTGCCTCTGTCAGTGCCGGTCTCCAGCACATCACATAACGCACGCACTCCGTCACCGTTCGTCGTGAATTGACGAGAGTGGAAGCCGACCGTCCGGTGGGCTCCAGGAGGTGTCCGGCGGATCAGATCAGCCGGACGGGCTTCTCGGGGCGGACTCCGGTCCTGGTCAGCCAGGCGCGCAGGGGCTCCGGGTCGCCGTCCTCGACGAGTGCGAGCACCACACCGGTCAGGTCCGTGCTGCGCTCACCACCGACGAGCAGCGCGGGCCCGTCGAGCCAGTCCAGGCCGGGCGCGGCCTCCGCGGTGTCGACGGCGGCGCAGCAGACCATCGCGGCGACGTGGTCGGCGAGCAGGTCACGGCCGGTGCGGGGCGGCTGGAGCGGGAACAGCGGCAGTTCGTCCTCGTCCGGACCCGCGGCGGCGCGGGCCGCCGGGCGCTGCCCCTCCTCGCGGGCCGTCTGTGCGGTGAGCGCGGCGGCGAGGGCGTCGGCGGCCGGGTTGCAGTCGGCGGGGTCGGTGTCGGCGGCGTACTCGCTGCTCGTATCGGCGGCGGTGCTGTCGCCGGCGGCGGTGCTGTCGGCGGCGGCCGTGCTGTCGGCGGCGGCGGTGCTGTCGCCGGCGGCCGTGCTGTCGCCGGCGGCCGTGCTGTCGCCGGCGGCCGTGCTGTCGCCGGCGGCCGTGCTGTCGCCGGCGGCCGTGCTGTCGCCGGCGGCGGTGCTGTCGCCGGCGGCGGTCCTGGTGGCTCTGGCCGTCGCGAGGTGGGCCATCACCCGGGAGAGGGTCGGCCCTTCGGAGGCGGCCGAGGAGCGGGAACCCTCTCCCCCGCCCGCCGCGGGACGCATCGGTGCCGTCGCGTCCACGTGGTCCAGGACCTGGTGCAGGCGGGCCGCGTCGGTGCGCCACTTACGGTCGACGACCTCCTCCGGATACCGGCTCCATTCCACCGGCGCCCAGTCCGGGCCCGGCTCGGCGGGGCCGCCGTGGAAGAGGCGGGCGGCCAGCAGGGAGGCGGCCTCGTCGACCGCGCCCGGCTCCTCCAGGAGGTCGCAGGCGGGGCGCTCGCCCAGGCGCGAGGTGAAGCCCTCGGCGAGGCGGTCGCGGCGCGAGAGTTCGGTGAGGGCGGAGACCACGCCCGCGTCCAGGCGCGCGGGCCAGCGGCCCATCCGCCAGGCGGGCAGCGCGACCCGGGTCAGCAGCCGGTCCCAGCCCGCGTAGGCGAGGCCGACCTGCTCCTGGGCGACGATCCGTACGCCGTAGTCGACGGACTGGGCCCGCTCGGAGCCGGCCGAGGCGACGCCCCGCTCCATCTCGGCGGCGTGCCCGCGGCAGCCCTTCAGCATGACCCGCGCCATCCGGCCGACCCCGGCCGCGCCGAGCCGGCGGAACGGGTCGAGGCCGGGGCGGCGGGGCACGGCGACGGCCGCGTCCAGACCCCGCACGAAGCGGCGGGCGGCGGCTATGTCGGGGTGCGCGGCCGGCCCCGTACCGGCGACGACGGGAGCGAGGACCGCACGCAGCTCGCCGACGCGCATCCACCACAGGAAGGGCGAGCCGATGACGAGGACGGGCGCGTCCCCGCCGCGACCCCGGCCGTGCGCCGGGTGCGAGCGGTCCTCCAGCCAGCTGTCGCAGTCCGGCGTCAGGGCTATCGCGGAGGGTGCGGGGACGCCGAGCCGGTCGGCGAGGTCGCGGACCATCCGGTACAGATCCGGGGCCGCGGTCTCGGCGAGCTCCACCGTCGGCGTCACGGCCGGGCGGGCCCGGGCGACGACGACGCCCACGGCCGCGGCGACGAGCAGCACGACCAGCGCGAGGGCGGTCACGACCCAGCGGGCGGTGTCCCAGCCGGGTCCCGTGAAGTGGCCGGTGACGCCGCCCGCGTACAGGACGACGGCGACGGCGGCGGGAAGCACCGCGAGACCGAGCGCCCTGCCGCGGACGCGGAGCACGGCGAGGGCCCGGGCACGCGCGGCGCGCGCGCCGAGCTCTTCGCCGATCGCGGATCCGGTAGCGGACACGCCGTACATCACCCCCTCCTGCCCTTGTCGGGTCTGCCCGTGGCGGTGTTGCTCACTCCCCCACTGTGGCACCCGCCACTGACATCGCAATGCCGGTGGGCCAAGTGCCGGAACGCCTTCGCCGCACCCTAGTTGGGGTGTCGGCGGGCGTCATCCAGATGGCCGACCCGTCACTCGATGGAATGGCTTTGGGTAAAGGTGATGACGTTGGCACGGCCGTGCGGTTCACTGCCCGGCCGTGCCCTCGCTCCAGCCGCGCTCAGGCTCCGGCGGCCTTGAGCGCGATGTCCGTACGGTGCTGGGAACCGTCAAGGCGGATACGGCCGACCGCCGCGTAGGCACGCTCGCGGGCCTCGGTCAGGTCCGTTCCGGTGGCGGTGACCGACAGGACCCGGCCGCCCGCGCTCAGCACGGCCTGGCCGTCCCGCTTCGTGCCGGCGTGCAGGACGTACGCGTTCGGGGCGTCCTTCTCCGCGACCTCGGCCAGACCTTCGATCGGGTCGCCGGTGCGTGGGGTGCCCGGGTAGTTGTGCGAGGCGACCACCACGGTGACGGCGGCCTCGTCGCGCCAGGCGAGCGGCGGCTGGTCGTCGAGGGTGCCGTTCGCGGCGTTGAGGAGGACGCCCGCGAGCGGGGTCTGCAGCCGGGCGAGCACGACCTGGGTCTCCGGGTCGCCGAAGCGCGCGTTGAACTCGATGACCCGTACACCGCGGCTGGTGATCGCCAGACCCGCGTACAGCAGACCGGAGAACGGGGTGCCGCGGCGGCGCAGCTCGTCGACGGTCGGCTGCAGGACCGTCTCCAGGACCTCGTCGACCAGCTCGGGGTCGGCCCACGGCAGCGGCGAGTAGGCGCCCATGCCGCCGGTGTTCGGGCCCTCGTCGCCGTCGAGCGCGCGCTTGAAGTCCTGCGCGGGCTGCAGCGGGAGGACGGTGGTGCCATCGGTGATGGCGAAGAGGGAGACCTCGGGGCCGTCCAGGAACTCCTCGATCACCACGCGGTCGCAGGCGAGCGCGTGCGCCCGGGCCTGCGCCAGGTCATCGGTCACGACGACGCCCTTGCCGGCGGCGAGACCGTCGTCCTTCACCACGTACGGGGCGCCGAAGGCGTCCAGCGCCTCGTCGACCTCCTCCGCGGTGGTGCACACGTAGCTGCGGGCGGTCGGGACGCCGGCCCCGGCCATGACGTCCTTGGCGAACGCCTTGGAGCCCTCCAGCTGCGCCGCCTCCTTGGAGGGGCCGAACACGGGGATGCCGGCCGCGCGGACGGCGTCGGCGACACCCGCGACGAGCGGGGCCTCCGGGCCGACGACGACGAGACCGGCGCCGAGCTCGGTGGCCAGACGGGCGACGGCGTCGCCGTCGAGCTGGTCGACGGGGTGCAGCTCGGCGACCTCCGCGATTCCGGCGTTGCCGGGCGCGCAGTGCAGAGCGGTGACGTCGGGATCGAGAGAGAGGGAGCGGCACAGGGCATGTTCGCGGGCGCCGCCGCCGATGACGAGGACCTTCACGCCAGCCAGGGTAGCCCGCGGGGCGGCATGCCCCTTGTGCGGGCCACCGAGCGAGACGCCCCTACTCGTTCGTGTATTCCTCCAGGACCGTGGCGCCTAGCTCGCGCACGATCAGTTCGTGACCGGAGAGCGCGGAGTCGACCAGGTCCGGGTCGTCCTCCTCGGGCACGTCGTCCTCGGGCGCGACGGGCGGCGGGGCCTGCGGCGTGTGGACGGGGGCGGCCTGCGGCGCGGGGGCGTGCTGGGCGGGCGGCTGTACGGGCGCGGGGGCCGACGCCTGGGCCTGGTGCTGCGGCGGGGCCTGGTGGGCGGGGGCCGGAGCGGGCGCGGGCGCGTAGGCGGGCGCGGCGGGGGCGGCCGGGCGGCCGCCTCCGGAGAAACCTCCGCCGGAGAAGCCGCCGGCGGCGGGGGGCGGGGTGGCGCCGCCCGAGGGGTCGATGATCGCCTCGATCCGCCACTGCACGTTGAACTGCTCGGCCAGGGCCGCCTTGAGGACCTCCTCGCTGCCGCTGCTCGCGAAGTTGTCCCTGGCGCCCGCGTTGAGGAAGCCGAGCTGGAGGGTGGTGCCGTCGAAGCCCGCGACCTGCGCGTTCTGCGAGAGCAGGATCCAGGTGAAGCGGCGCCGGTTCTTGACCGCCTCCAGGATCTGCGGCCACATGTTCCGCACCTGGGCGGCGCCGGCGGCCATGGCGCCGGGGGCGGATCCCGGGGCGGGGGCGGCTTGCGGGGCGGGGGCCGCTGCGGGCTGGGGGGCGGATGCGGCCGCGGGCGTGGAGGCTCCGGGCCAGGCGCCGGGCGCCGTACCCGCACCGCCGCCAGGGGCGCCGCCGCCGGGCTTGGCGGCTCCCGGCCAGGCGCCGGGACGGGGAGCCTCGGCGGGCGCGGCGGGCGCGGCTTGGGGAGCGGGCGCGGGGGCCTGCTGGACCGGGGGCTGCTGGACCGGGGCCTGCTGGACCGGGGCCTGCTGGACGGGCTCGGGCTGCACGGGGGCGGCGGGCTGCGCGGCGGGGGCGGGAGGCATGGCAGCGGGCGGTGGAACGTGGGCCTCGACCCCGGGCACGTACCCCATCTGCGGCGCGGGCGAGGTCGTCGTGAAGACGGCCGCGGGCGCCGCGGCGGCCCCGCGCTCGAGACGGTCGAGCCGGGCCTGCACGGATCGCTCGTCGTCGA
Organism: Streptomyces sp. NPDC085481; assembly: GCF_044541845.1. NCBI lineage: Bacteria > Bacillati > Actinomycetota > Actinomycetes > Kitasatosporales > Streptomycetaceae > Streptomyces > Streptomyces sp. NPDC085481. Next base: position 46,845 of record NZ_JBITTJ010000020.1, on the reverse strand, counting down.
AGGCGGCGGGCAGCAGCACGCGCGCGCAGATCAGCTCCAGCTGGAGCCGCGGCGAGGTGGCCCCGCGCATCTCGGTCAGCCCGGTGTTGACGAGGTCGGCGGCGCGGCTGAGCTCGGCGGCGCCGAAGACGGAGGCCTGCGCCTGCATGCGCTCGATGACGTCGACCGGCGCGTCGACGAGCCCCTTCTCCGCGGCGTCGGGCACGGCCGCGAGGATCACCAGGTCGCGCAGCCGCTCCAGGAGGTCGGCGACGAAGCGCCGGGGGTCGTTGCCACCCTCGATGACCCGGTCGACGACCTCGAAGGCCGCCGCCCCGTCCCCGGAGGCGAAGGCGTCGACGACCGAGTCGAGCAGCGACCCGTCCGTATAGCCGAGCAGGGACGTCGCCATGGCGTACGTCACACCGTCGTCGGCGGCGCCGGCGAGCAGCTGGTCCATGACCGACATCGAGTCACGCACGGACCCGGCACCGGCCCGCACGACGAGCGGCAGCACGCCGTCCTCGACGGGGATGCCCTCGCGCCCGCAGACCTCGCCCAGGTACTCCCGCAGCGTGCCGGGGGGCACGAGCCGGAAGGGGTAGTGGTGGGTCCGCGACCGGATGGTCCCGATGACCTTCTCCGGCTCGGTCGTGGCGAAGATGAACTTGAGGTGCTCCGGCGGCTCCTCGACCACCTTCAGGAGGGCGTTGAAGCCCGCCGAGGTGACCATGTGGGCCTCGTCGATGATGTAGATCTTGTACCGGCTGGAGGCGGGCCCGAAGAACGCCTTCTCTCGCAGGTCACGGGCGTCGTCCACACCACCGTGCGAGGCCGCGTCGATCTCGATGACGTCGATCGACCCCGGCCCGTTGCGCGCCAGGTCCCGGCAGGACTGGCACTCGCCGCAGGGTGTGGGGGTGGGGCCCTTCTCACAGTTCAGACACCGGGCGAGGATCCGCGCGCTGGTCGTCTTGCCACAGCCACGCGGCCCGCTGAACAGGTACGCGTGGTTGACCCGGTTGTTCCGCAGCGCCTGCTGCAGCGGGTCGGTGACATGCTCCTGCCCGATGACCTCGGCGAAGGATTCCGGGCGGTAGCGGCGGTACAGCGCGAGAGACGACACGTATACGAGGTTATAGGCGCCCACTGACAACCCGGGAACGCAAGCGCCCCCCACGCACCCGCCAGAGCCGACCTACCCTTGCTGCCTTCCGGCCCTGGGGGAGTTCAGTCAGATAGCGCCACGTGAGGGGCTCCGCCAAGGGTACCCGATCCGCGCCCCTCCCCGACCACCCCCGCCGACCTCGGCGAACTTCACGGGACCCGCGCGAGGACCTCCCGAGGTCGGCCCGAGGTCCGCCCGGCGACCTCGGGCGGACGTCGGGCGGATCGAGTTCGCGAGCACCCCTCTCGGTCATGTAATGTTCCCGGCGGAGGATTCGCCTAGAGGCCTAGGGCGCACGCTTGGAAAGCGTGTTGGGGGCAACCCCTCACGAGTTCGAATCTCGTATCCTCCGCCAGTGCCTCACCGGGCACTTGAAGACCCCGACCGGGAAACCGGCCGGGGTCTTCTGCGTTCCGTGGTCCCAGTTCCAGTCTCAGTTATTTGCGACATTCGCGACATTAACCCCATGCGCCAGGGCACCCTTGGGAGCGGCGGACGTCGAGAACGACGAGACGCACCGTGAACGCCAGAACTAGGAGTATGTTTTATGTAGGTGTACTTCTATATCTGGAGCCCTCGTGGACAAGCCAGCCGAGATGTTCGACCGGGACTACGAGTGGTCGGCGCTGAGCCGGTTCATCACCGATCCGCAGCCCGGCGCGACTCTGGGCGTGGTCTCCGGGCGCCGCCGCCAGGGCAAGACGTTCCTGCTGGACGCCGCCTGCCGTGCCGCCGGAGGGTTCTATTTCGGTGCGACCGAGGCCGCCGATGCCGAGTCGCTACGGCGGATCAGCACGGCGCTGACAGCCCACGTCCGTCCCGCCAGCCCGTTCCACTTCGCCGACTGGGCAGAGGCCGTCGACGCACTCCTCGCGCTCGGCGCCGAGCAGCCCGTCCCCGTGGTGATCGACGAGTTTCCGTACCTCGCCAAGGCCAACCCCGAGCTGCCCTCGATCATCCAAGAGGCGTTGCGTCCTCTGCGTGACCAGCGCACCGGCTCACGTACCCGGCTGCTGCTGTGCGGCTCGGCGCTGTCCTTCATGGGGCGGCTGCTCTCAGGTAACGCCCCACTGCGCGGACGAGCCGGGCTGGAGCTGGTCGTCCGCCCCCTCGACCACCGCCTCGCCGCCGAATTCTGGGACATCACCGACCCTCACCTGGCCATGAAGGTGAACGCGATCGTGGGCGGCACCCCGGCCTATCGGCGCGAATTCGCACGCGGCGACACGCCAAAGGGGCCGGATGACTTCGACGACTGGGTCGTCCGCACCGTCCTCAACCCTGAAACCCCCCTCTTCCGCGAAGCCCGCTATCTGCTGGCCGAAGAACCCGACCTTCGCGACACCGCCCTGTACCTGTCCGTCCTGGCCGCCGTCGCCGACGGCAACGCCACCCGCGGGGGCATGGCCGGCTACCTGGAACGCAAGGCCACCGACATCGCCCATCCCATCAACGTCCTCGAAGACGCAGGCCTGCTGCACCGAGACGCGGACGCCTTCCGTGACAACCGTCCCACGTACCGCATCGCCGAACCGCTGATCGGCTTCTACCACGCGCTCATGCGACCGGTCTGGGACCAGCTCGAACGCCCGGGCAGCGCGGCACGGGTCTGGCAAGCCAGCCGTCGCCGCTTCGTCAGCAACGTCCTCGGGCCCCACTTCGAGCAGGTCTGCCGGGACTGGACTCTGCATCACGCCGACCCCGAGATTCTGGGCGGTCTACCCGCCCGCGTAGGACACGGCGTCGTCCACGACCCCAAGGCCCGCACCGGCCATGAGGTCGACGTGGCGGTCATCGGAATCGCGGACGGCGCCAAGCCTCCCCTTCTCGCCATCGGAGAGGCCAAATGGAACGACACCATGGGAGCCGCCCACATCGAACGCCTTCGGCACATCCGCGACCTCGTCGCTCAGGCAGGACGCTACGACACGACCCACACACGGCTCATCTGCTTCAGCGGCGCCGGATTCAACGACAAGGCGCAGGCAGCAGCGACGGCCCACTCGGACGTTCGGCTGGTCGACCTAGCGACCCTCTACAACCAGGCCTGATGTACGCCCACGCATCCGTGACCATCGAGAGGGCACTACGGTGAGCGCCACCCTGCCCTGGCGTAGCGGCACAGCGCGTGCAGCAGCTGCAGCAGGAAGGTGAAGCGTTGTCTGTTGTCCGCTCTACCGAGGTTCCCGAATGACGCAGAGCTCAGCCGCCCGAGCCGGACGCTTCCACCAGGGACGCTTATCCGACGGACGGCCCCAGACCCTGGATGCCTGGCGTGTCACCACCGACGATGCCGATGTGGCCGCCCGTGTCGCCGGCTTCCTGGGCGGCGAACCTCGACCGAACGAGGGGACGGGAGGAGCTGGCCTTGCCTACGAAGTGCTGACGAGCCGCGAAAGCGTACGCGTCCTCCTGGACGGACCCGACGCGGTGGCGGCTCATATGGTCCTCCGGGGCAGTAAGGGCATCATCCACGAGTGCGACGGCGTGGAGTTCCTGTCACCGGAAAAGAAGAAGGGCCAGCCCTGCGGCTGCCCTCCACTGCTTGAGGACAGGAAGCTGGCGGCCAGGAACGGCCGCGGCCCGATGCCCTCCATCGACATCACCTTCCGGATCGCAGCGGCACCCGCGCTCGGCACGTTCCACTTCATGACGGGCTCGTGGCAGATGACGGCCCAGCTCTCCGAGCTGACAGACGCGCTGGAGCGTGTCGGTGGCCCGGCCGTCTGCGACCTCGCTATGGAACTCGTCGTCTACACGACCAAGACGGGTAAAGGCGTCTGCTACCGAAAGCCGGTCGTCACAGTGCTCGGCAGCCCCGGCACCGTTGCGCCCGAACCCCGTCCGACGGCCGAGCCCACGCCTGCTCCGGCACCATGCGCACCCCGCCGCAAGGCCAGGCCGGCCCCTGAGCCCACCACCCCGTCCACGCCGGAGTCGAGCCCCTTGGCCGGCGTGGACACCGTTCTGCTCCGTCGTGCCGCCCAGGTGCTGGGCACCGGCGACCACCAGGAAACCGTCATCGCCGCCCTGTCCGAGATCGTGGCAGGATCGCAGCAGGCCGCTGAGCTTGCCCGGCTACGAGAACAGGTCGGACGCATCGCCGCCATCGCGGAGCAAGCTCTCCGAGGCCGGGATTCCTCACTCACCTGACCGGCTGCGATCCTCTCGCAGTGACCACCGGCAGCATGGACGGGCTGGTCTCAGTTCTGGTCTCATTCACCCCCGTCCGGGCCCGTCCGGACGGGGCCACCCCGAACGCTCCGCCGCAGGTCAGGACGCCCACGGCCCCCGCCGGACCCCCGTACGAACATTTGGAAAGCGTGTTGGGGGCAACCCCTCACGAGTTCGAATCTCGTATCCTCCGCAGCCGCCTTAACAGGCGAAACGAAGAGCCGGACCGCTGATTGCGGTCCGGCTCTTCGGCATGCCCTGGTCTCAGTTGCGGTCTCGTTTATATTCGGCATTCACGACATCTCGGCCGGTGCGCCGGAACCGTCGGCGCCCCTGCCCGGTCAAACGGCTCGCCTTCAGGGGGGAACCTTCACGTACGCCGCCTGCGGCGCCATGGGAAGCGCCATCCTTGATCTGCGCGCAGGCCGGATCCGGTCCGCTCGTGCGTTCCCGACCTCGTGAGGTGTTCCTGTGACGTCCCGGTCCACGCTGACGGCCTGGCTTGCCGGTCTCGACGCCCCGCGGCTGGGGCGTGCGCTCGCCCTGCGGGAGGACGCCTCGGCTCCCCCTGAGCCGCGCTCGCTGGACGAACTGGCCGAACGCCTTCTGCGACCGGGCTCGGTGGCGCTCGCCCTGCCGCAGCTCCCACTGCCGTGCCTCCAGGCGGCCGAGGCCCTGGCCGCCTTGGGGACGCCCATGTCGTGCGGCGCTTTGGCGAAGGCGCTGGGAGCGACGACACCCACCGCCGCTCGGGAACTCGACGCCGTGCTGGAGACTCTGGCCGATCGCGCTCTGGTCTGGCCTGATGGCGACGGAAAGCTCCGCATGGCCGCGCCATTGCGGCAAGCCTGGGAAGCGCCCTTGGGGCTTGACGCTCCGCTGGAGGAGCTCCTGGAGGGCGTGACCTCCGAGGAGCTGCGCGGCATGCTCGTCGCGCTGGGCATCAAGCCGCCCGGCACCAGGCAGCAGCGCACGGCCGCCGTCTTGCACCACCATGGCGATCCGGAACGCATCGCCATGGTGGTCGCGAAGGCGCCTTCCTCCGCCCGCGAGCTGCTCGAGCACCGAGCGAGGTCCGCACCTCGGCACACGGAGTTCATCGTGTTCGGGGCTCCCGAGCCCGAATCCCGGCCCGGCGAGCGATGGGCCCTCGACCGGGGCCTGCTGATCCGGAACCGTCACGGATACGGGCCGGCCCGCATGCCCGCCGAAGTGGCACTCTCGCTCCGCGGCCCCGACTGGCATGCCCCGTTCGATCCTGTACCGCCTGCCGCAGAGATGGCGTCCGTCGCCGCTGCGGAGGTGGAACGGGAGGCAGCGGCAGCGGCTACGGGCTTCGCGGCCCACGCCGCCTCGGTCCTGTCAGTCTGCTCGTCGGCTCCCCCGGCCCGACTGAAGTCCGGTGGGGTAGGCGCACGTGAACTGGGCCGGATCAGCAAGGCCGCACAGGCCGATGACGTCGTGGTGCGCGTCGTCCTGGAGACCGCGTACTCGGTCGGACTCATGGCCAGAGACGGCCATCGCGTCGCGCCCACCCAGAAGTACGACGCCTGGGCGGCGCAGGAACCCGCAGCGCGGTTCGCCGTACTGCTCGAAGCGTGGTGGAACCTGCCGCTCACCTCGTCCCAGGCCCGCGACGAGGAGAACAAGGCGCTACCCGCCCTGGCCGGAGCGCCTCCCTGCGACGGCTGCCTGCAGGCACGCAGGGGACTTCTCACCGCTGCGGCACGGCTCCCGGAGGGGCTGGGCGCGCGGGCCGCCACGGATCTTGGCCTGCTCGTGGCCTGGCACCGTCCGCTTGCCCACCTGTCATTCCAGGATGAGGCGCCGTTCGCCACCGCGGTCCGCGAGGCCGAGTTGCTGGGTGTCATCGCCCGGGGCTCCCTCTCCCCGCTCGGTGCGGCTCTGCTGGCCGGCGACGCCGAGGTACTGGCCACCGAGTGCCGACGGCTGCTGCCCGAGGCCACCGGCACAGCCCGGCTCGGCAGCGACCTCACGGCCGTCGTCAGCGGCACGCCCACGGCGAGCCTCGCCGAGCTCCTGGATGCGACCGCGGACCGGGAGAGCAGCGGCACGGCGTCGGTATGGCGGTTCAGCGCCAGCAGCATCCGACGGGCCCTGGACTCCGGCCGCACTCCGGACAAGGTCTCGGCCGAGCTGGCCGCCATCGCCGAGGGGTCCCGTGCTGCCCTGCCACAGCCCCTGTCCTACCTCATCGCCGATGCCGCACGCCGTCACGGCCGTGTGCGCGTCGCCCCCGCCGCCTGCGTCATCCACGGCGACGAACCGTCCCTCCTGGCCGAACTCGCCGCTCACCGAGGGCTCGCCTCGCTCGGCCTGCGGCAGCTCGCCCCGACGGTGCTCGTCAGCGCCGGCACACCCGACCAGACCCTTGCCGCGCTCCGGGACCAGGGTTATGCCCCCGTCGCCGAGGCCCCGGACGGGACCGTACGCATCGAGAGGGTCCCGCCCCGGCGGGCCGCCGCTGTTCCGGCGCCACGGAAGCCGTCCGTAAAGACCGGCGGACAACTCACAACGCGCAGGGCAGCGGAGGTGTCGGGGGGCGTCGACTCACGCGCTGTGGCTGCCCGACTGCTGGCGGCCCCGCCAATCCTCCCGGACCCCGATCCCTTCGGCGACGGTGGCCCCTTCGGGACGGACACCGAGGAGATCGTCGCCGGGTACGCGAAGCAACTGACCTACACCGACGTCCGCCAACTGAGCCATGCCCTCGACACCGGCACGGACATCACGGTCGAATACGTCACCGCCTCGGGTAGCCGCACCGTACGCACCCTCAGCCGCCTCGAACTCGACCCGCCCTACCTCGAAGCCTGGTGCCACCTGCGTGAAGCCGAACGTGTCTTCACGCTCTCCCGCATCCACGGTGTCATGCCGGTGTAGGCGAGGCCGCGCGCACAAGGTCAGCGCTGCAGCCCGAGGATCAGACGGACGGAGTCCTCCACACGGTGCAGTTCCGCCGGAGCGAGTAGCCCCAGCTTCCGTCGCAACCGCGACTTCGCCACCGTGTGAAGGTCCGCGCAGTTCACGTACGACTCGCCATACTTCGTCAGTCCGGCGTCAGGCCCGATCGGGACATGGGTGACCTGGGGACCGGATGTACCCGTGATCAGCGCGACCGTCACCGAAGCAAGCGGCTCAGCGATCCGGTTGACGGTGAGGACGACGACGGGGTGCGGCCCCACCGGTTGTGGCAGTGCGCAGACCCACACCTCGCCGCGAAGGGCCGTGCCTGGACTCACCACTGCATCTCGTCCGCTGCCGCAAGCTCGGCATCACTCGGCTCGACCACGCCGTCAGGCAGAGGCGCACCCTGCTCCTGGTAGAAGGCGCGGATCTCTTCGGCCGCCCCTACCTCGGCCGCTTCCCGCGCGAGGAGCCTCAGCCCTTCGCGAAGAGCGTCCGAGGTCGAGTTGAGGTGCAGTGTCCGCATGACCTCCTGAAGGGCCTGCATCTCATCGCCACGGAGCCGGACCTGCGCCAACCGACTGGGCCCGAGCACAGCCGCCGCATTTCGCCTCGTCGCTGTCGAGGCAGCCTTCTTGGCTGCCCTCTTCTTGGGAGCTGCTGCGGTATCCATGCCTCCTCCAGCCTGTCGTACAAATGTCATACACCTAGTGTGAGGCGAGCGACTGGCCCGGTCAAGGCATTCCCGGAGAACCGCCGCCCGCTCAGCCAAGGCCAGCAGCACTGCGAGCGGGATCAGGCAAGCGGCCCGGCCGGCCACGCCTGGTCTCAGTTCTGGTCTCATTCGCCCCCGTCCAGCCTCGTCCAGAGGGGGCCGCCCCGAACGCTCCGACGCAGGCTCGCCAAGCTCGGACTGCGACAGCCGGCCCCGACGGTGCTGATCAGCCGCAGCCCGCTCGACACAACCCTCGCCGCGCTCCGTGCCGAGGGATACGCACCCGTCGCCGAGAGCGACGAGGGATCGGTACGCATCGAAAAGTCCCGGCCTCCGCGCGCCGCCTCTGCCGTTCCGGCCCCGCGCGGTTCAAGGGCGAGGAGTGGCGGCCGGATCGCCGCCACGAGTACGGCGGAGGTATCCGTCGCCCTCGGCCCGAGCACGTTGACGACCCGGCTGCTGACCGCCCCCGCCCACGACTCCCGAACCGGCACCGTTCGACGGCGGAGCGCCCTTCGCCACGGACACCGAAGAGATCGTCGCAGGATGGGCGAAACGCCTGCCGTAGGCGACATCCGCCAGCTCGCCCACGCCGTCGACACCGGTCAGGCCATCACCGTCGAGTACGTCGCCACCTCGGGCAACCGGACCGTACGCACCCTCGTGCCCCATCACGGAGCTGGAGTTCTTCTACGGCGCCCGATCGGCCGCCGACCGGGCACACGGCATCGAGGACGTCCGCCTGATCTTCGGCTGGGTCCCGGTCGACGACCGCGCCTACGACCGGGCCTGGCAGGTCCAGGAGGCCCTCACCAAACAAGGCAGGCACCGCAGCGCCAGTGCAGTGGATCTCGTCGTCGCCGCGACCGCCGAGTTGCAGGGACTCACTCTTCTGCATTGTGACCACGACTTCGAGTGCATCGCCGCAGTGACCGGCCAACCCCTCCAGTGGTACGGCCCCGAGGGGCGGAAGTAGCCGAGCGGTGGTTGCAGTTCTGGTTGCCTTCACCCCGTCCGGAGCCGTTCGCGAGGTAGCGCTCCAGTCACTCCGCCCCAGGTCAGGACGAGCACGACCCCGGCCGGACCCCCGTACGAACATGTGGAAAGCGTGTTGGGGGCGGCCCCTCACGAGTACGAATCTCGCATCCTCCGCCAGTGCCCCAAGCGGCGCGATTCGAAGGGCGTCACCGTTCGCGGTGGGGTCCTTCGACGTTGTCAGTCTCACTTTTAGGCTCGATCGGCCCTCCCGCAGCGCATACTGGGTGCAATGACAAAGCCTGCTTCACCGAAGCGCCATCTGCCTACCAGCCCCTTCAAGGCCCCGGCCGCGCCGGCTCCCAAGCACTTCGCCGTGGGCGACCAGGTCACACACGACATGTACGGCCTCGGCCGAGTGATCGGCATCGAGAACGGAATCGCGGCACTCGTCGATTTCGGCTCCGCTCAAATGCGGATCTTGAGCCCGTACGCCAAGATGACCAAGCTGTAGGTCCGCTGTGCCCGGTCATGGCACACCAGGTCCCTTCGGGGACCTGTAACGAAAGGTAGCCCGCTCATCGATTCGACCTCGCTGTTCTCCGCTCCGGAAGGGCACCCCCGCTCTTCCACCGCAGCCTCGCCTGCTCCGACGACAAACCCCTTCCAGGCCCCGGACTTCGGGGAGGACGAGACCTTCCTGCCGGAGGGGACGGACTCCAGCGAACAGTGACATGGCCGCCAGCCCCCAGAGGGCCGGACCGCACCAGCGGACCGGCCCTCTGTCTTTCCCGGCGCGCTTCCCTGTCTCCCCCCCGGCTCACACCGGGGCCCGCTCTCGGCGGTCACACCAGGGCCCCGCGGTCACACCGGGGCCCGCGGTCACACCGGGCAGGGGCGGTATTCGAGGCTGAGCTCACGGTCGACGGCGTAGCTGGTGCGCATGGCGGCGTCGGTGACCTTCTCCCAGGAGCCGTACTTGGCGTAGAGCTGGTCGGCGGTGGGGCCGAGGGGGTTGCCGTACTTGGCCTGGTTGCGCTCCTCCAGGATGCGGACCTCCTCGGGGGTCATGCCGGCCCGGGTGATCTCCTTCGCCTGGTTGCGCATGTCGACCATCTCGCGGGCGATCTCCTCCTCGGAGGCGCCGGCCTCGCGCATGTCGGCCTCGGTGCGGTGCATGGACTCCAGGAGCTCGTGATAGCGGATCCGGGTCCGCTGTGCCTCGACCTTCTCGTCCATCGGCAGGACGCGGATCCGGCAGACGACGGGGTCGGTGCTGGGACACGGATCGTCGGCCGGGGCCGGCGGGGCGAGTGGGGCCGTGATGATCGAACCGCAGGCTTCCGCCGCGGTGGCCGAGACGGAGACGACGGTGGTCAGCAAGGCGATGGCCGCCACGAAGGGCAAGAGCGCGCGACGCGGCAGCGAGGAGGAAAGGCGCATGGGCGCATCCTCGGCAGCCGGGAAGGACCCGTTCACGCAGCCACACCGGTGATCACCCGGAGGGGTTCCACGGCTCACCCGTGCAAGTGATCAACGGCGGGCGGATCGTTGTCTCCAGCGGGCGGGGCCTGCCCGGGGCGGCGAGGGCGCCTCGTCGGACCGGTGACCGCGCCGGTGACGGATCAGTCGAAGTCGTCGCTGGCCAGGCGCAGGGCCAGCTCCTGGAGGATCGGTTCGGTGCCCGGCTCCGCGCCCGAGGCGTCGTGGGCGTCGGCCACGGCGTCGAAGGCGAGGATGAAGCCGTTCACGAGGGCGCTCAAGGGGTCGGAGAGCTGCGCGAGGACCGAGAGACCCGCCTCCTCGGCGCTCGCGTCGGCCGGTACCTCGAACTGCCGCGGGATCACCTCGCCGAGCAGATCGGAGACGAGGCTCTCGTCGACCCCGCCACGCAGCGCCGTGAGGGCGGCGATGGCCTTGAGCTTGATCTCGTTCTCGTTCACGTACGGAGCGTAGGAGCACGCGCGGGCCGCGCGGCGGAATTCGCGCGACACGCCACCACCACTCTGCGACCCTGCGCGCTGAGCATCATCGAACGCCGAACATCGACCGCTGAACGCGGAACGCTGAACGCGGAACGCGGACCGTCGAACGCGGAAGCCGTGGCTGGGGGATGGCGAGCGCGGCGAACTGGATGACGTTCGTACTCGAGGGGCCGGTACTGGCAGGCGGTTTCGTACGCCTGGAGCCGCTCGACCGCCGCCACGCGGCGGACCTGGCGGCGGCCGCGTGAGGGCATCCTGCGGAACTGGGCCCCCTCCTCCGGAGGACAACGGCCTGCTGCCCGCCTCCGCGATCTTCTCCCTCAGAGATGTGGAGTGGCCCGAGTGCCGGGAGATGCTGTTTGAGACGGCTGAAGCGGTGTAGGGGCTGTAGCCGGGCGGGATTGTCAGTGGTCCCCGGGAGGATGGGCCCGTAGGGCCCAGGGGCGGCGCGGTGGGGCCGGTGTCACTCCTGGAGATACCGAGAACGATGCCGAGAACGACGAGGGGACTGACCGACATGGCCGAGGTACTGCTCTTCCACCACGCGTGCGGCCTGACGCCCGGCGTCCACGCCTTCGCCGACGAGCTGCGGCGCGCAGGGCATGTGGTGCACGTGCCCGACCTGTACGAGGGGCGGACCTTCGACTCGCTGGAGGCGGGGGCGGGCTACACCCAGGAGGTCGGCTTCGGCACGATCCTCGAGCGCGGCGAGCGAGCGGCGGAGTCGCTGCCGCGCGGCCTCGTCTACGCGGGCTTCTCGCTCGGTGTCCTGCCCGCGCAGAAGCTCGCGCAGACGCGGCCGGGTGCGGCCGGGGCGCTGCTCTTCGAAGCGTGCGTGCCGGTGGAGGAGTTCGGCGCCGCCTGGCCCGAGGGAGTGCCGGTCCAGATCCACGGCATGGACGCCGACCCGTTCTTCACGGGCGAGGGCGACGTGGAGGCCGCGCGGGCACTGGTCTCTGGCGCGGGCGCTGGGAACGGGGAGCTGTTCCTTTATCCGGGGGATGCGCACCTGTTCGCGGACGCGGGGCTGACTTCGTACGACGAGAGAGCGACGAAGCTGCTGCTGGAACGGGTGCGGGGCTTCCTGAACCGCTCCTAGCGGCGCCGCTTTCGCCGACGATCTGCTCGTCCGTTCACCAGATGGTGGGAAGGAAACGATCCATCATTTCGCTACGGTGAGCAATCGCCCCAATACTCGTAGCCACGAGCTTGATCGGGTTCTCTGAGCGGAGGCGACATGCGCAAGTGGGTGTCGGTGGCGGTGGCTGCCGGGTTGTTCGTGGGTGGGGTCGGGGGTGCGGTGGCTGCTTCTTGGCATCGCCTGAACATGGAGACCAATGGAGCCAAGTTCGTAGGTGACTACGCATGGGAGCCCAAGGAGACGAACCACGGTGCCTTTCACTTCAGGGGCATGCTGAGGGACGACGAGGCTGGGGACGGCCACAACGTCTACATCCAGGCGAAGGTGCAGGGCTACGGCTGGAGCCGCTTCAACGGCACCCAGCGCAAGGACGTCTACGTGGACAAGCTCGTCTATGACGGGGCTGCCAGGTACTCGACCGACGCCGAGATTCGCGTATGTCGCGACCGGGGTTCCCTGCGTCCTGACAACTGCTCTCCGACTCGCGTCTTCACACGATGAGCGCCGTTCTCCGCGCCGAGGGCGTGGATCTCTTCTACGGGGCCCACCAAGCAGTCAGCGGCGCCGATTTCACGCTTCGGCGCGGAGAAGTGGCCGCTGTCATGGGAAGCAGCGGGTCCGGTAAGTCCTCGCTGTTGTACTGCCTGGCGGGGGTGCTGGCGCCGACGGGCGGGCGGGTCGTCTTCGACGGTGTCGATCTCGCGACCCTCGGCGATGACGAGTTGAGCACGCTGCGGCGTGAGCGGTTCGGGTTCGTCTTCCAGTACGGGGAGTTGTTGCCCGAGCTCACCGTCGAGGAGAACGCCGCCCTGCCGCTCCGACTGGCCGGGCAGCGGAAGGGCCCCGCACACGCGGCGGCTGGGAAGGTACTGGGGCGACTCGGGATGACCGAACTGCTCCAGCGCAGGACCTCGCAGCTGTCCGGCGGCCAGAGCCAGCGAGTAGCCGTGGCACGGGCCCTGGTACACCAGCCGGCCGTGGTGTTCGCGGACGAGCCGACCGGCGCGCTCGACAGCGCCAACGCCGCGGCCGTGCTGGAGGAGTTCCTGCGGCTCGCCCGTGATCAGGGCACGGCCGTCGTCATCGTGACGCACGACGAGAAGGTGGCCGCGCAGGCCGACGTCCGTTACGCGATGTCCGACGGAGTCCTGACGTGAACGGTTTTCTGTTCGGACTACGGCTCCTGTGGCGCAGTGGCCCCAGGGGCCGAGCCCGGTTCATGCTGATGACGGGTGGATGCGCGTTGGGTGTGGCCTGTCTGGCCGCCGTGCTTACCATCCCGACGATCATCGGTGCCCACGATGCACGTTCCTCCGCCCGGAACCCCCGGCCGGTCATAAAGGAGATGGAACCTCGGCCCGTCTCCAACGTCTCCTTTGTGGCGCGAGAGGACACGTACGGATCAGAGCCCCTGTACCGGGTGTTCGTCGCCCGCACGGCGCCGGGCCCAACTCAGCTACCGCCGGGACTGGAGCGACTTCCTATGGTGGGCGAGACGATCGTCTCGCCCCGGCTCCGCGAGATCCTGGCCAAGGAACCGGGAATGGCCGGGCTCGTACCGGGCAAGGTGACCGGCGTCATCGGACCAGCGGGGCTGGCGGGCCAGGATGACCTCTACGCATACGTCGGCCGTACGGAGAAGCAGCTGCCGTCGGATGCCGCGGAGCTGGCTTCCTTCGGCTCCTCCTTCGACCCGCATCCCCTCGTGGACGAATCCACGGTCGACATCCTGCGGTTCACCCTTGCCTGCGTCGTCCTGCTCCCCCTCGCCGTGTTCCTCTCCGTCTGCGCCCGGCTATCCGCCGAGTCCCGGGCCCGCCGGCTCGCGGCCCTTCGGCTGGTCGGGCTCAGCGTGAAGGACACACTGAGGGTCAACGCCGGGGAGACGGTGGCTGCCGCGTTCCTCGGCGCCGCTATCGGGGTCTTCGGGTATGTCGGATTCAACGAGGTCGTGTCTCGGATCGGCCTGCCCGGCCTGCACTGGTACCCGGCTGACGGGCGCCCCGAGGCCACCACCCTCGCCGCCTGCCTGGTGCTGTGCCCGATGCTCGCATGGCTCGTGGGACGGCGTTCGGCCCGTGAGGCCGCGCTCACGCCGCTCAATGTCCGTCGCACAGCGCAGCGCAAGCCACCGAGGAAGTACGGAACGCTGCTGTTGGTCCCGGGGATGGGCGTCATCGTTGGGTACTGCGTGCTCAGCGTCCTGGGGCGCGACCCGTCCGGGGGCAAAGCCAGCACCGTACTGATCCCCGCCGCGGTACTGCTGACCGGTGCGGGGCTCGTCCTCGGCCTGGCCCCGGTCACGGCATGGCTGGCTCGCAGGCTGGCCGGCCACGTACGATCGCTGCCGCTCGCGCTCGCGATGCGCCGTGCCGAGGTCGAGCCCGGCAGTGCGCTGCGGGTCGTCACCGGGCTCGTGCTGCTCGTATACGCCACGTCACTCACACAGGGAGTGCTGGTCGAGCTGGACCAGGTGAGCCGCCGCACCTCGCCCGTCCAGGAGTACCGCGTACCGGTCTCCGGGCTCGATCAGCGCCAGCGGGCCGATTTAGCCCAGGTGGAGGGGGCACGGGCCAGTGTGCTCTCCGTTCACTCGTGGACTCCCGACACCGGGGAATTCGCTCCGCGCATCGATGCGGTGGTCGCCACCTGTGCCCAAGTCGCGGCGTTCACAGAATGGGTTGATGGGTGTGTCGATGGGAAGGTTCTCCGGTTACATGAACTGGGCGCGCCGGCGGAGTACGACGCCCGGCCCGGGCAAGGCTTCCCGTTCGTACTCAAGGACGGACGTCATGTCACCATCACGGTTCCGCAGGACCAGCTCACCATGCGGGCGTATGAGCCATCGGTCATCGACACCGGTGCCCTTCTCATCCCCCCTTCCGTCCTTCCGGAAGCAGCCTTGCCTCCCTCGAACAGCAACGTCCATCTCGTCACGGACTCCGACCCCGCCACCATCCGCACCACCCTCGACGCCATCGGTGCCATCGCCCCCACCGCCCAGGTGGAACCCGTAGGCATCGTCGTCAGCTCCCTGCACCAACTAACCGTCATCCGCTCCCTCCTGGCCTCCGGCATGGTTCTAGGGCTGGTTGTCGGGGTTGCGGCGTTCGTCGTGTCGGTGGCGGATCGGGCGATGGAGCGGCGGGGGCAGGTGGCGGCGCTGGTGTTGCTGGGGGCGCGGGGTGGGACGTTGCGGGTGGCGCAGTGCGCGCAGGTGGTGTTGCCGCTCGGGGTGGGGCTCGGGGCGGCTGTGGTGACCGGGTGGTTGGCCGAGTCCAGCTATCTGATCACCGGGGGTGGGGCCGTGCACTGGGACTGGGACGGGTTGCCGTTGCTCGTCGGGTGCGCGGTCGGGGTGCTCGTGCTCGGTGGCGTGGCTTCGCTGCCGCTCGTGCGGCGGCATGTCGATCCCGAGCACATCAGGAGGGATTGAAAGACCGGTGCCCCACCGATGAGTTCTCGGTGGGGCACCGGTCTACCCTTCGCAAGCCGTCAGCACGTACCGCGCAGAGAAGAGGCCGCCCGATGTCCGCCACCCCCGCCGCCAAGGGCCCCGCCAGCTACTTCCCCTCCATCGAGAAGAAGTACGGGCGTTCCATCGCCGAGTGGCAGGAGCTCATCGTCGCCTCCCCGCTCACCAAGCACATGGAGCTCGTCTCCTGGCTCAAGGCCGAGCACGGGATGGGTCACGGTCACGCCAACGCCCTCGTCGCCCACACCCTCGCCACCCTCGACCGCTAGGGCCTGTCCGGCGGCCGTCCGGCGGGTCACCCTGCCCGCCAGGGCGAGGGTCACCGCCGCCGAGGCGAGGCCCAGGGCCAGGGCGGCCCACCAGAGGGTGGCGGCGCCGGCGCCGGTGTAGACGGTGACGCCCAGGGTGAGGGCGCCGAAGCGGGCGACGCCCCAGGTCCAGCTGAAGGCGCCCTGGTAGCGGCCGCGGGCGTGCGGCGGGGCCAGGTTGGCGATGACGGCGGCCGCGATGCCGGCGACCACCACCTCGCCCAGGGACCAGACGACGACCGAGACCGTGAAGCCGACGATGCCGTCCGCCACACCGGTCAGCGCCACTCCGAGGGCGATCAGGACGCTGCCCGCGGCCTGCACCGGGAGCTGGGGCAGGCGGGCGAGGCGGGCGGTCGTGAAGGGCTGGAGCACGACGACCAGGACCGCGTTGACCGCCGCCATCGCGCCGTACACCGCGGGGGACAGGCCGCTGTCGCGGATCGCGAGCGGCAGGGCCACCTCGGTGAGGGAGTAGACGAAGAGCTGGACTCCGAAGAGGGGGAGCAGGAGTACGGCGAGGCGATCGCGCAGCACTACGCCGTAGCCCAGGCCGTCCCGGTCGGGGCGGGTGCCGCTAGTCGCGCCCCCGCCGTCCCTCTCCGGGCGGGTACCACTCGTCGCGCCCCCGCCGTCCCTCTCCGGGCGGGTGCCACTCGTCGCGCCCCCGCCGTCCTTCTCGGCCCGCCGGCCGCCGGTCGCGCCCCCGGCGTCCCCATCCGCGCTCGCGCCCCGGCGCGGCTCCTTCACCCGTGTGGCCACCACGGCCGCGTAGATCAGCATCGATCCCGCGTCGACCGCGAACAGCAGCCAGTAGCCCTGCGCGGCGAGCACGCCGCCGAGGACGCCGGCGATGGCGGTGCCGATGTTGACGCCCCAGCCGAAGAGGGCGTACGCCCGCTGCCGGCGTTCGGCGTCGACCGCGTCGGCCATCAGCGCGTACGCCGCCGGGGAGACGGTCATTCCGGTCGCGCTGATCAGCAGCGCGGCCGCCGCCATCGTCCACACGCCGGGGGCGAGGAACAGCGCGCCCTGCGCGACGGCGGCGCCGATGAGGCCGATGAGCATGGTGGGGCGTCGGCCGATGCGGTCGGCGAGGATGCCGCCGACAGCTGGGCCGAGGAGGTTGCCGGCCCCGAGCGCGCCGAGGACGTACGACGTGTCGGTGCCGGTGACTCCCCGCGAGGCGAGGAAGAACACCAGGAAGGGTGTGACGAGATAGCCGAGACGGTTGATGATCGTTCCGGCGAAGATCGTCCAGACGACGGGCGGCAGGCCTGTGAAGGAGGAGGGCATGCGGCGAGAATGCGGCCGGGCCCTGGGCGCGCTCCAATGATTAAGCTCTGACCGAATCCACGCTCGTACGCTCTGCCACCCGCACCCGTACCCGTACCCGCAGCCGCACTCGGACGATCAGGGGCCTCGCATGGAGTCCGGACTCAGCTTCTCCGCCGCCGACCTCGCCCAGACCCGCTTCGCCGTCTCCCCCATGTGGGAGGTCGTCACCAGCTTCCGGCTGCTCAGAGAGGCCGCCGAGCCTCCCCTGCACCGGCGTTGGGCCGCGCAGGTGCGGCCCAGGATCGTCCGCGCCGGGCTCGACCGCGGTCGGCTCGCCGAGCTCATCCCCGCCCGCGGCTACCTCGCCGACTTCCTCAACCCCACCCCCTACGGGCCCTTCCCCAGCCTTGAGCGGGAGCTCGACGCCATCCGGCGTACGCCGCAGGAACAGGTCGGCCGTGACCTCGACCTGCTCTCCACGAGCCGCCGCGACCTCGATCTCGATCGCCTGGCCGACGAGATCGAGACCTACTGGGAACTCGCCCTCGCCCCCTACTGGGCCCGTATCCGCAGCCTCCTGGAAGCCGACGTCTTCCACCGTGCCCGCCAGGTCGCCGAGCACGGCTCCGCCCGCGTCCTCGGCGAACTCCACGAGACCGTACGGTGGGACGACGGCACCCTGCACCTCGTACGGCGCGCCTGCGCGCTCACCCGCGACCAGGCCGGCTCCGGACTGCTGCTCATCCCGTCCGCCTTCGCCTGGCCGCGGGTCCTGACCCGTTCCGTCGCCCCCGATCCACCCCAACTCGCCTATCCCGCCCGCGGGATCGGCAACCTGTGGGAGCCGCGCACCACGAGCACCGCGACCGACGCCGTCGCCGCCGTCCTCGGGCGCTCGCGCACCCTGCTCCTCGCCGAGCTCGACACCCCAGCCTCCACGACCCACCTCGCCGCGTCCGCCGGTCTGTCGGCCGCCGCCGTCTCCCAGCACCTCATGGCCCTCAAACACGCCGGCCTGGTCACCGCGCACCGCAGCGGGCGGTCCGTCCTCTACGCCCGCACGGCCGTCGCCGACGCGCTGCTCTGCCCTCAGATGGAGACCCTGTGACGTCCTCGCCCACGCCTACGCCGACGCCCACGCCCACGCCCACGCCCACGCCCACGCCCACGTTGACGTCACCGGCACCTCCGGTACCTACACCAACACCGGCTCCGGCCGAGCGTGTTCTCCTACGGGACGGCGTGCGGCTCTCCCTACGGGACTGGGCGCCCGCCACTGGCTCCGCCCGCCGTCCCCTCGTCCTGCTCCACGGGCTCGCCGGGCACGCCGGAGAATGGGACGGCCTCGCCCGGCTCCTGCACGCCGACGGCCACCGGGTCGTCGCCGTCGACCAGCGCGGCCACGGCGCGAGCGAGCGGCACCCCGCCGACACCTCGCGCGCCGCGTACGTCGCCGACGTCGTCGCCGTACTCGACCGGCTCGGCCTCGAACAGCCCCTGCTCGTCGGGCAGTCGTACGGTGGCCACGCCGCCCTGCTCACGGCCGCCGCGCACGGCTCGCGCCTCGCCGGGGCCGTCCTCGTCGAGGCCGGGCCAGGCGGCGCCCCGCCCCGGACCCTGGACGAGATCGGCGGCTGGCTGCGGGCCTGGCCGGTGCCGTTCCCCACGCGGGAGGCGGCCGTCGCGTATCTCGGCGGCGGGCCCGTAGGGGAGGGATGGGCGGACGGCCTGGAGGAGCGGGACGGCGGCTTGTGGCCCCGATTCGACCCCGAGGTGTTGATCGCCTCGCTCGCCGAGAACGCCGGGCGTGCCTGGTGGGAGGAGTGGCAGGCGATCGACGTGCCCCTGCTGTCCGTCGTCGGTCAGGACGGGATCATCGAGGCCGCCGAGTACGACGAGATGGCGCGGCTCCGGCCCGGGCTCCAAGGGGTGTGCGTGCCCGGCACCGGGCATGACCTGCACCTTGAGCGGCCTGATGTCCTTCACCGGCTGGTCTCCGGGTTCCTCGCCGAACTCGCCCAGGACGGAACCGGGGTTGCCGAAAGGCCTTGCGTTCGAGTGGACTCCAACTCCTAGGGTGCAGCCCATGCGCTATCGGGTACTCGGCGGGACCGGGATCGAAGTCAGTACGTATTGCCTCGGCACGATGATGTTCGGAGCGGTCGGCAACCCCGACCACGAGGACTCCGTACGGATCATCCATGCCGCCCTCGACCAGGGGGTCAACTTCGTCGACACGGCCGACATGTACTCCGCCGGCGAGTCCGAGGAGATCGTCGGCAAGGCACTGCGCGACACGCGTCGCCGCGACGAGACCGTGCTCGCCACCAAGGTGTACTTCCCGGTCGGCGGCGAGGGCCCCAACCGGGGCGGCACCTCACGGCGTTGGATCACCCAGGCCGTCGAGAACAGCCTCAGGCGGCTCGGCACCGACTGGATCGACCTCTACCAGGTCCACCGGCCCGACCACCGCACCGACATCGAGGAGACCCTCGACGTCCTCGGCGACCTCGTCTCCCAGGGAAAGATCCGCGCCTTCGGCTGCTCGACCTTCCCCGCCGAGCGGATCGTCGAGGCACACGCCGTCGCCGAGCGGCGCGGCCTGCGCCGCTTCCGCAGCGAGCAGCCCCCGTACTCGCTGCTCGCGCGCGGCATCGAGGCCTCCGTGCTGCCGGTCGCGCAGCGGTACGGGATGGGGGTGCTGACCTGGGCCCCGCTGGCCTCCGGTTTCCTCAGCGGCAAGTACCGCAAGGGGCAGCCCGTCGACCTCACCAGCGGGCGGGCCGCCATCACCCCGCACCGCTTCGACCCCGCCCTCCCCGGCAACCAGGCCAAGCTGGACGCCGTCGAGGAACTCGTAGCCCTGGCCGACGAGATCGGCTGCTCCCTGCCGGAGCTGGCGATCGCGTTCGTCACCGCGCACCCGGCCGTCACCTCCGTGATCCTCGGGCCGCGGACGATGGAGCAGCTGGAGGGGCTGCTCAAGGGGGCCTCCGTGGTCCTCACGGACGAGGTCCTGGACCGCATCGACACCATCGTGCCGCCCGGCACCGACCTCTACCAGGCCGACGGCGCCTGGCGCCCGGCCGCCCTCACGGACGCGTCGCTGCGGCGCCGGCCACTGGGCGAGCGGGCGGCGGCCTGAGGCCGTAGCCCCGAGTCCGCCCTCCCGCGTTGCGGCCGTGCTCCGACACCGTGCACACCCCGCCGAGCAGCGCCCGGGCCATCGCGTTCCGTGCCGGGACGTCCCCGAGGTCGTTGAGGATCTGGGCGGGGGTGGTCGGTAGCCGGCCGAGCAGGTGCAGCGGGCCGGGCGTACGGCGCCGCGGGCCGGGCGTACGGCGCCGCGGGCCGGGCGTACGGCGCCGCGGGCCCGCGGGCAGGCCCGCGCCCTGCGGGCGGATGCGGTCGCGGGAGCGGCGCAGGAAGTCGGCCGCGAGCAGGCCGAGGCGCCGATCCCGGACACGCCGCCCACGCCCGGCACCCTGCGTCACGTCGCGTCCGACCTGGAGGTGGACATCCGGTGGCACAGCCGGGAGCTCGCGGCGGCGATCGGCGTCAGCTCGTACGCGCATGTCGACGCGGGGCGCCGCCGCCGTGATGTTCTTCGAGTGGGAGGACGAGTTCGTGAAGACGGTGACGGACTTCCTGGCCCCCTGACGCCATGCTGGGACTCATGGGTGAGCGGCGTGGGCAAAAAGGCGTGGGCGAGCCACCTGGGTGAGACGCATCGGCGAGACGCATGGGTGAGACGCATCGGTGAGACGCATGGGTGAGGCACATGGACAAACAGCGGGCGATCGGTCCGGAAGAGCGCAGGGCGCGGCTCGCGGTGCGCCACCGGCTGGCCGGGGGTGCGCGGGCGGCGACGGCCGAGGAGGTCGCCGGTTCGCTGGTGGCGCTGCACGCGACGGACGCGGCGACCGTGTTCCTGGCGGCGGGGGCGCGCCTCGCCGCGGATGTGGAACCCGTGGCGGAGGTGGAGCGGGCGCTGTACGAGGAGCGGACGCTGACCCGGATGCACGGCATGCGGCACACCGTCTTCGTCGTCCCCACCCGCCTCGCCGCCGCCGTCCACTCCTCCACCGCCGACGCGGCCGCCGTCCGCGAACGCACCGGACTGGTCAAGCACTTGGCGGCGGGCAGCGACTTCGACGAGGCGTGGCTCGCCGAGACCGAGCGTCAGGTCCTCGCCGAGCTGGCGGCCCGCGGAGAGGCGACGGGGACCGAACTCGGCGCCGCCGTACCGCGGTTGCGGGAGCAGTACGTGTACGGCGTCGGCACGAACCAGGAAGGCCCGCAGGCGGTCTCCAGCCGGGTGCTGCGGGTCCTCGGCATGGCGGGCCTGATCGCCCGGGGCCGGCCGCAGGGCGGCTGGACGTCGAGCCGGTTCCGGTGGGCGCTGGTACCCCCGCACGAAGACCTCCCGGCCGCCGAGGCGCAGGCGGAGCTCGTACGGCACTGGCTCGCCGCGTACGGCCCCGCGACGGAGGCCGACCTGAAGTGGTGGACGGGCTGGAAGGTCACCGACGTGCGCCGCGCGCTGGCCGTGCTCGGCGCGGAGCGGGTCGCGCTGGACGAGGGCGTCGGTCATGTCCTGCCGGACGACCTCGACCCCGTACGGACCGAGGCGGTGCAGCCGTGGGCGGCGCTGCTCCCGGCGCTCGACCCGACGGCGATGGGCTGGCAGTCCCGCGACTGGTACCTGGACCCGGAGCACCGCCCGGCCCTCTTCGACCGCAGCGGCAACATCGGCCCGACCGTGTGGTGGAACGGCCGGATCGTCGGCGGCTGGGCACAGCGGCCGGACGGCGAGATCGTGTGGCGGCTGCTCACGGACGCGGGCCTGGGGAAGGAAGGGGTACGCGCGGTCGAGGCGGAGGCCGAGCGGTTGGCCGGGTGGGTGGGGGAGGTCCGGGTGACGCCGCGCTTCCGTACGCCTCTGGAGCGGGAGCTGGCGGCGGGTACGGAGGAGGCGTACGCGTGACCCGGCTCCTTCCCCTGGACGAACCTCTGGACGAACTCGTACAGGTGAGCTCCGGCGAGGTGTCGAGGAGCGGGGCGCGGCTCCGACGTCTCCTGTGTAAGAACCACCGCACGAGCCCACGGAGGAGAAGGTCATGAAGTACCTGGTGATGGTGCAGGGCGCGCAGGCCGACTACGAGGCCATGAACGGCAGGCCCACGCCGCGGAGCCCGGCCTGGAGCGAGCAGGACCTCAGGGCGATGTTCGCGTACATGAACGCGATCAACGACGACCTGGCCGAGACCGGGGAGTTCGTCGACGGGCAGGGGCTCGTCGAGCCCGCGAAGACCCGGTTCGTGACCGCGGACGCCGACGGACGGCCGGTCGTCACGGACGGGCCGTACGGGGAGACGAAGGAGGTGCTCGCCGGCTACTGGGTGCTCGACTGCGCCAGCCTGGAGCGGGTCACCGAGATCGCGGCGCGGGTCGCACAGTGCCCGGCGCCGGCCGGTTCGCCGGTCTACCCCGTGGTGATCCGGGCGATCGACGAGGCCGGAGGGGCGGACCTCGGTGGAGGCGAGACCGGTTGACCGTCCCGCACTCCGACACCGTCGAGGACCTGCTGCGCCTGCACGCGCCGCAGGTCCTCGGCGCGCTCGTACGCCGGTACGGGCATTTCGACGCCGCCGAGGACGCCGTACAGGAGGCGCTGCTCGCCGCGGCCCGGCAGTGGCCCGGTGACGGGGTGCCCGCCAATCCGCGGGGCTGGCTGATCCGGGTGGCGTCCCGGCGCCTGGCGGACGCGCTGCGGGCGGAGCAGGCGCGGGCCCGGCGGGAGCGGACGGCGCTGCGGCTCGAACCGCGCGAGACACGGGCCGCGCCCGCCGAGGACGACACGCTGACGCTGCTGTTCCTGTGCTGCGACCCGGTGCTGGCGCCGGCCGCCCGGATCGCGCTGACGCTGCGCGCGGTGGGCGGCCTGACGACGGCGGAGATCGCCCGCGCGTTCCTCGTGCCGGAGGCGACGGTCGCCCAGCGGATCAGCCGGGCGAAAGCAAAGCTGCGCGACCGGCCCTTCCATCCGCCGGCCCCGCGGGACCGCGACGCGCGCCTCGCCTCCGTCCTCCAGGTCCTCTACCTGATCTTCAACGAGGGCTACACGGCCACCTCGGGCCCCGCCCTGCACCGCGGCGACCTGGCGGGCGAGGCGATCCGGCTGACCCGGGCGGCCCGGCGGCTGCTGCCACGGGAGGGCGCGGTGACGGGGCTGCTCGCCCTGATGCTGCTCACCGAGGCCCGCAGCGCGGCCCGCACCGGGCCGGACGGCGAGCTGATCCCCCTCGACGAACAGGACCGCACGCTCTGGGACCGGGCCGCCGTCGCCGAGGGCACCGCCCTGGTGGAGGAGGCCCTGACGGAGGGCCCGCCCGGCCCGTACCAGCTCCAGGCCGCGATCGCCGCCCTCCACGACGAGGCCACGGGCCCCGACACCACCGACTGGCCCCAGATCCTCGCCCTCTACGACGTCCTGGTGACGAAGACCCCCGACCCGATGGCCCGGCTCGGCCGCACGGTCGCCCTCGCGATGGTCGAGGGCCCGGAGGCGGGCCTGGCCGCCCTCACCGCCCTGGAACCCGGCTTCCCCCACTCCCACCGCCTCACCGCCGTCCGCGCCCACCTCCTCGAACGCACCGGCGCCCACACCGAAGCCGCCACCGCCTACCGCACCGCAGCCCGCGCCACCCAAAGCCTCCCGGAACGCCGCTACTTGCAGACGAGGGCGGCACGGCTGTCCGGCTGACCTGCCGGTGGGTGGCCTCCCTGAGGGTGGGGGCGGCCTGGTTGGGGTGGTTCGGGCGGGTGTCATTCTTGGTCTTCGACGGGGCCCCGTGACGGGGAGGGAATGACCCCTGGGGGTATCTGTGGAGGAGTGGTCGTGGAACTGGAGCTCGCGGGCGCCGAACTGAAGGCCGTGCTCAACCGGCTGCGCCGGGCGCAGGGCCAGATCGCCGGCGTGATCCGGATGATCGAGGAGGGGCGCGACTGCGAGGAGGTCGTCACCCAGCTCGCGGCCGCGTCCCGCGCGCTCGACCGGGCCGGTTTCGCGATCATCGCCACCGGGCTCCAGCAGTGCCTGACCGACGTCGAGGGCGGCCCCAGGACCGACGAGGACCGCGACCGTATGCGGGCCCGGCTGGAGAAGCTCTTCCTGTCGCTGGCGTAGGCGGCCTTCGCAGGAGCGGGGCCGGCCCCTTGACCGGCTCCGGATCCCCGGTCAAGCGCGGCCGCCTAAGCGGACAGCTATCCGATTTGCTGCCCGGGCGAGTATGCTCACTTCATGAGCACGCAGAGACCGCAGGCCGGTGACGGGTCCGCACCGCTGCTCAACCTGCTCGCGACCGTCGGCGGGCCCGCGCCCGAGCGGGCCGACGCCGCTCGCAACCGGCGCAAGATCCTCGACGCCGCCGCCCGGATCGTCGCCGAGCAGGGGCCCGAGGCCGTCACCATGAACCAGGTCGCCCACGCCAGCGGCATCGGCGTCGGCACCGTCTACCGGCGTTTCGGCGACGTCGCCCAGCTGCTCTGGGCCCTGCTCGACGACCGCGAGCGGCAGTTCCAGGAGGCGTATCTGAGCGGGCCGCCCCCGCTCGGGCCCGGCGCGCCCGCCGCCGAGCGGCTCGACGCCTTCCTCGAAGCGCTCGTCGACCGGGTCGTCGAACAGCGCGAGATCCTGCTCGCCGCCCAGTCCGCCGCGCCCAGCGCCCGCTACACCAGCGGCGCCTACCTCGCCCTGCACGCCCACCTGACCCTGCTCATCGGCCAGGCCCGCCCGGACACGAACGGCGGCCTGCTCGCGCACCTGCTCCTCGCCCCCTTCTCGCCCAGCCTGGTCCACCACCTGTCGGCCGAGCAGCACGCGACCGGCGCCGAACTCAAGGCGGGCATCAGGCAGTTGCTGAGTCTGCGAAATCCTCCGGCTTAGAGAACGCGCGCCTGTCCGTCCATCCCTCGGAACCACCCTGGACCGCCCACACGTCCCGCCCGCATGATCGCTGCCATGACCACGTATCTGATCCTGCACGGTTTCGAGAACCACCGTCCGCCCGGCCACTGGCAGCACTGGCTCGCCGGCGAGCTGCGCGAGCGCGGGCACGAGGTGCGGTATCCGCAGCTGCCGGAGCCGGACGCGCCCGTCCTCGGGGACTGGCTGGACGCCCTGGAGGAGCACGGGAAGCGGCCGGCCGAGGGCGGTCTCGTGGTGCTCGCGCACAGTCTGAGCGTGCTGCTGTGGCTGCGGGCCGCCGCGGCCGGGCGGGCGCCCGAGGCGGACCGGGTGCTGTTCGTCGCGCCGCCGTCGCCGCCCGTGACCAGGTCCGTCCCGGAGATCGCGGCCTTCGCCGAGGGGCTCGACCTCGGCGCCGTACGCCTGGAGGCGCCCGTGCGGCTCGTGTACGCGGACGGCGACGCGTACTGCCCCGAGGGCGCAGACGTGCACTACGGGACCCCGCTCGGGCTCGACATGGACGCGGTGCCGGGCGGCGGCCATCTGACTCCCGCCGACGGGTACGGGGAGTGGGCCTCCGTCCTGGAATGGTGTGAGAATCCGGCGGCGCGGGTGCGGGCCGCCCGGTAGCGTCGGGCGGATGCCTCCCGACCCGGCCCCCGACCGTTCACCCGACCCGGCACCCGCCCCCTTCCCCGACATCGCCCCGTACGACGAAGGCCTGCTCGACGTCGGTGACGGCAACCTCATGCACTGGTCCGTCGCCGGCAACCCGGACGGGAAACCCGCGCTCGTCGTGCACGGCGGGCCGGGGTCCGGGTCCTCGCCCGGCTCGCGGCGGCTCTTCGACCCGGCGGTATACCGGATCGTCCTCTTCGACCAGCGCGGCTGCGGCCGCTCCACCCCGCACGCGAGCGACCCGGCCGCCGACATGTCCGTGAACACCACCGACCGCCTGGTCGCCGACATGGAGCGACTGCGCTGCCACCTGGGGATCGACCGCTGGCTGCTGTACGGCGGGTCCTGGGGCTCCACGCTGATCCTGGCCTACGCGCAGGCGCACCCCGAGCGCGTCAGCGAGATCGTGATCGCCGCCGTGACCACCACCCGCCGCTCCGAGATCGCCTGGCTGTACGAGGGCGCCGGCCGTTTCTTCCCCGAGGCGCACGAGCGCTTCCGTGCGGGGGTCGACGGGGCCGCGGACCTCATCGGCGCGTACGCCGCCCGCATGAACCACCCCGACCGTGCCGTACGGGAGAAGGCGGCGGCCGGCTGGTGCGCCTGGGAGGACGCCGTCCTGTCGATGGAGGGCCGGGGCACCCCGTACACCGACCGGGTCGACGACACCCGGCTCGGCTTCGTCCGGATCTGCTCGCACTACTTCGCCCACGGCGCCTTCCTCGAGGAGGGCGCCCTGATCAGGGAGGCGCACCGGCTGGCCGGCATCCCGGGCGTCCTGGTCCACGGCCGGCTCGACATGGCCGGCCCCCTGACCACCGCGTGGGAGCTGGCCCGCGCATGGCCGGACGCCGAGCTGCACGTGGTGGAGAGCGCCGGGCACCTGGGCGGCGACGAGACCCGCCGGCACGTCCTGACGGCCCTCGAACGCTTCGCGAAGGGGTGAACCGCCGGGCGCCGGCGGCCCCGCGGCGGGATGATCGAGACATGAGCCCCGCGATCCACCTCGCCCAGCAGCCCGAGGCCGACGAGCTCCTCGGCCGCTCCCCGCTCGCCGCGCTCGTCGGCATGCTCCTGGACCAGCAGGTGCCGATGGAGTGGGCGTTCTCCGGCCCGTACACGATCGCGACCCGCATGGGCCACGAGGACCTCGACGCGCACGAGATCGCCGCCCAGGACCCGGAGGCCTTCGCGGCGCTGCTCTCCGAGAAGCCGGCCGTGCACCGCTACCCGGGCTCGATGGCCAAGCGGATCCAGCAGCTGTGCCGGTTCCTCGTGGACGAGTACGGGGGCGACGCCGAGGCCGTCTGGCGGGACGCGGCGACGGGCAGGGAGCTCCTGGCCCGCCTCGAGGCGCTGCCCGGCTTCGGCAAGCAGAAGGCGCAGATCTTCCTGGCGCTGCTCGGCAAGCAGTACGCGGTGCGGCCCCAGGGCTGGCAGGAGGCGGCGGGCGCGTACGGCGAGCAGAACTGTTACCGCTCGGCCGCCGACATCACGGGGCCGGAGTCCCTGGCGAAGGTGCGGGCGCACAAGCAGGAGATGAAGGCGGCGGCCAAGGCGGCGAAGGCCGCGACCGCCGGCAAACCCGCAAAGGCCGACAAGGCCGACAAGTAGCCCGGGACGGACCGGACCGGGTGCCGGAAGGGTCCGCACCGGGCCGCGCGGGAACCGGCAGGGCCACACAGGGCCGGAATTGCTAACTCCAGATGTCAATCCTGCTCTACCTGACAGGAATTGTGCCGGATGTGTTCACAAAAAGACCTGGAGATCGCTAACTTCCCCTCAACCTCATAAGAACCGGGAAGGACTTCTGTGAACGCATCCCAGCGCAGAGCCGCCGCCGTTCTGGCCGCAGCCGCACTCGCCACCCCGCTGGTGCTGGCCGCGCCCGCCACCGCCACCCCCGCCCCCGGGGCCGCACCGGCCCGCGACGCCGCGAAGCTGGCGAAGAAGCTGGTCCGTGAGACGTCCGCCCAGGACGCCTACAAGCACCTGCAGAAGTTCCAGGCGATAGCCGACTCGGCCGGCGGCCACCGCGCGGCCGGCTCGCTCGGACACGACGCCTCGGCCGCGTACGTGTACACGCAGCTCAAGAAGGCCGGCTACGCCGTCACGTACCAGAAGTTCGACTTCATCTACACCGAGACGCTCGCCGAGAAGGCCGCCGTCCTCTCCCCCGCACCGCGCGACCTCCCGATCCGCGCGATGACCTACACCAAGTCGACCCCGGTGGGCGGCATCAAGGCCGACCTCGCCGCCGTCCCCGTCGACGCCGACGGCACCACCGGCTGCGAGCCCGGCGACTACGCCTCCGGCACCTTCACCGGCAAGATCGCGCTCATCAAGCGCGGCGGCTGCGCCTTCGCCGTCAAGCAGGAGGTCGCGGCCGCGGCCGGCGCCGTCGGCGCGATCGTCTACAACAACGCCGAGGGCGTCCTCTCCGGCACCCTCGGCGACGCGGCCGCCGGCAAGATCCCGACCGGTGGCATCACGCAGGCCGAGGGCGAGAAGCTGGCCGGCGAGCTCGCGAAGGGCCCGGTGAACCTCTCTTTCGAGATCCGCCAGTTCCAGGAGAAGCGCTCCACCAACAACGTCATCGCGGAGACCAAGGGCGGCAACGCCGCCAACACCGTGGTCCTCGGCTCCCACCTCGACTCCGTCACCGCCGGACCGGGCATCAACGACAACGGCTCCGGCTCCGCCGGTCTCCTCCAGACCGCCCTGGAGCTCGCCAAGTCGAAGGACAAGGTCCGCAACAAGATCCGCTTCGCCTGGTGGTCCGCCGAGGAGAACGGTCTGCTCGGCTCCGAGCACTACGTCGCCAACCTGAGCTCCCTCGACAAGAAGGAGATCAAGCTCTACCTCAACTTCGACATGATCGCCTCGCCGAACTACGGACTCTTCGTCTACGACGGCGACGACTCCGACGGCGTCGGCGCGGGCGCCGGCCCCGAGGGCTCCGCCCAGCTGGAGCGCGACATCAACGACTACCTCGACAAGCGCGGGGTCGCGCGCGAGGGCACCGACTTCACCGGCCGCTCCGACTACGGCCCGTTCATCGAGGCCGGCATCCCCTCCGGCGGCACCTTCACCGGCGCCGAGGGCATCAAGACCGCCGCCCAGGCCCAGAAGTTCGGCGGCCAGGCGGGAGTCGCGTACGACGTGAACTACCACGCCAAGGGCGACGACATCCACAACATCAACATGACGGCCTTCGACGTCAACATCGACGTCATCGCCAACGCCGTGGGCACCTACGCCCACGACATCAGCTCCCTGAAGAAGCCGGTCGTCTCCGTCCCGACCACCGGCGACGCGGGCAGCGGCGGCGGCCTGCACGGCGACCACGACGAGGTCACGCAGTAACTACCTCCGCCTGCGCGCGGTCCCGAAGAGCGAACGGGAGATCTCCCGGCCCACCTGGGTGCCGACCGACCGCGCCAGGGACTTGAACAGGCCGCTCCCCACGACCTGTTCGACGAGCGAGGGCTCCTCCTTCGGCGGCTTCGGCTGCGCCTGCCGAGGAGCCCTCGCTTCTTCCTGCTCCGCCGCGGCCCGCTCCGCCGTCGCCTCCGCCGCCTGCTGCTCGGCCGTCAGCTTCTCGTACGCCGACTCCCGGTCCACCGCCTGCGCGTACCGTCCGTACAGCGGCGAGCCCTTCACCGCCGCCTCCAGATCGGCCGCCGGGACCGGGCCCATCAGCGACTGCGGCGCCCGCAGCCGGGTCGCCGCCACCGGGGTCGGGGCGCCCTTCTCGCTCAGTACGGTGATCACGGCCTCGCCCGTGCCGAGCCCGGTCAGCACCTCCTCCAGGTCGTACGCCGACTTCGGGAAGGTCCGTACGGTCGCCTTCAGCGCCTTCGCGTCATCCGGCGTGAAGGCGCGCAGCGCGTGCTGGACCCGGTTGCCGAGCTGGGCGAGCACGTCGGAGGGCACGTCCTTCGGGGTCTGCGTCACGAAGAAGACCCCCACGCCCTTGGAGCGGATCAGCCGCACCGTCTGCGTGATCGACTCCAGGAACGCCTTCGAGGCCCCGCTGAACAGCAGATGGGCCTCGTCGAAGAAGAAGACCAGCTTGGGCTTCTCGACGTCGCCGACCTCCGGCAGATCGCCGTAGAGATCGGCCAGCAGCCACATCAGGAAGGTCGAGAACAGCTGCGGCTTGTCCTGCACGGCCGCCAGCTCCAGTACGGAGACGATGCCGCGGCCGTCCGCGGCCGTCCGCAGGAACTCGCCCGTGTCGAACTCCGGCTCCCCGAAGAACCCTCCGGCGCCCTGCTGCTCGAAGGCGGTGATCGCGCGCAGGATCACCCCCGCCGTCACCGTCGAGAGCCCGCCGATCCCCTTCAGCTCCGCCTTGCCCTGGTCCGAGACGAGGAAGGCGACCACCGCCCGCAGGTCCTTCAGGTCGTACAGCTCCAGGCCCTTGGCGTCGGCGTAGTGGAAGATCAGGCCGAGCGACTGCTCCTGGGTCTGGTTGAGCTGGAGGACCTTCGACAGGAGGACCGGGCCGAAGCTGGTGACGGTGGCGCGGATCGGGATGCCGGCGCCGGTGCCGCCGAGGCCGTAGAACTCGCAGGGGAAGCCGCTGGGCGTCCACTCCTGCCCGACCTGGGCGGCCCGTTCGCGGACCTTCGCGCCGTCCGCGCCGGGCGCGGAGACGCCGGAGACGTCGCCCTTGATGTCGGCGAGGAAGACGGGCACGCCGTTGGCGGAGAGCTGCTCGGCGATCAGCTGGAGCGTCTTGGTCTTGCCGGTGCCGGTCGCGCCGGCGACCAGGCCGTGGCGGTTGAGCATGGGCAGCGGGATGCGGATCGGCGCGTCCGGGTGACACTCGCCGTCCCAGAGCAGGGCCCCCAGATCGAGTGCGGCTCCGTCGAAGGCGTAGCCCGCGGCGATCTCCGCCGTGGGGGTGGTCGACGGCTGCTCGCTCACGCTCATGACGGTCCCCTGTCCGTATTTCAAGTGGTTTGTCCCAGCATCGCACCGGCTTCGCGTGGCTGCGCCGGGAGGCGCTCGCCCGGTAGGCTTTCCGTGTGATCTTCAAGCGCATCGGAAACGGCCGGCCGTATCCCGACCACGGCCGGGAAAGCACCCGGCAGTGGGCGGACGTGGCACCGCGCCCGGTCCGCCTCGATCAGCTGGTGACGACCAAGGGCCAGCTGGACCTGGAGACGCTGCTCGCCGAGGACTCGACCTTCTACGGGGACCTCTTCGCGCACGTCGTGAAGTGGCGGGGCGACCTCTACCTGGAGGACGGACTGCACCGCGCGGTCCGCGCCGCACTCCAGCAGCGACAGGTGCTGCACGCCCGGGTGCTCGAGCTCGACTGACCCTTTCGGGGCGTGTTCGCCGACCCATTCGGGGCGTGTCCGCCGATCCGTTCGGGGGCGTGTCCGCTGATCCGTAGGGGGCGTGATCGCCGACCCACTCGGGGCGTGTCCGCTGATCCGTAGGGGGCGTGATCGCCGATCCGTAGGGGGCGTGCCCTATGGCCCTTTCGGGGTCCCTTCGCGGCCATCCGGACGCGATCACATGATCGTCCAGTATCCATCGCCCACCAGCGGCATTACGCTGCGTCCATGAGCATGCTCACTCCCCCCGGAATGGGCGGAAAGTACCGCATCACGGGCGATGTCTACCCGCGCATGCGCCGCCCCCACCGCCGGCGCAGGATCGTCCTCGGGGCCACGGCCGCCGTGCTCGTGCTCGGCGCGGCCGGCTGGGGAACGCTGCAGCTCGTCGACGTCTTCTCCGGCGGCGACGAGAAGACCACGACGGCCGCCGGGAAACAGGCCGACTGCAAACCGGCGCCCAAGGCGACCGCCCAGCCCGGCGCCGCCGCCCTCCCCAAGCCCGGCCAGATCACGGTCAACGTCTACAACGCGACCCCGCGCAGCGGTCTCGCCAAGACGACCGCGGACGAGCTGAAGAAGCGCGGCTTCACCATCGGCAAGGTGGGCAACGCCCCCACGGCGTACGACAAGAAGGTGCCCGGCAACGGGTTGCTGCTCGGCGCCCCGGCCGCCACCAAGGGGGCCTTCTCCGTGCTCGGCACCCAGCTGAAGGGCGCCACGACAAAGGTCGACGCCCGCACCACGGCGGACGTCGACCTGATCATCGGTACGGCCTTCAAGACCCTGGACCCGAAGGCGGCGGCGGACGCGGCCCTCACGGCCCTGAACAAGCCCAAGCCGGTCCCGGGTCGCTGCTGAGCCGGGCCGGCCGGCGTCGAACGGCCGGCCGGGACTCGGCGTCGAGCGCCCAGGTCCCGGGTCGTTTTCCTGGGGCCTGGTCCTGGTCCTGGCCCGCCCGGAGAGGTCCTACTCGGCCGACCCGTACATGCGGTCGCCCGCGTCGCCCAGGCCCGGGACGATGTAGCCGTGCTCGTTGAGCCGCTCGTCGACCGAGGCCGTCACGACCGTCACCGGCGTGCCCGCCAGCTCGCGCTCCATGACCTCGACGCCCTCCGGGGCGGCGAGCAGCACGACCGCGGTCACGTCGTCCGCACCGCGCTTGATCAGCTCCTGGATCGCCGCCACCAGCGTGCCGCCGGTCGCGAGCATCGGGTCGAGGACGTACACCTGGCGGCCCGACAGGTCCTCCGGCATCCGCGTGGCGTAGGTCGACGCCTCCAGCGTCTCCTCGTTGCGGATCATGCCCAGGAAGCCCACCTCGGCGGTCGGCAGCAGCCGCACCATGCCGTCGAGCATGCCGAGACCCGCCCGCAGGATCGGGACCACCAGCGGCCGCGGGTACGAGAGCTTCACACCGGTCGTCGGCGTGACGGGGGTCTCGATGTCGACCTGCTCGGTGCGCACGTCCCTGGTGGCCTCGTAGGCGAGCAGGGTGACCAGCTCGTCGGCCAGTCGGCGGAAGGTCGGGGAGTCCGTGCGCTTGTCGCGCAGCGTGGTGAGCTTGTGGGCGACCAGCGGGTGATCGACGACGTGGAGACGCATGCCCCAACAGTAGCCGGGACTGGCGTCAACCCATGCCAGCGAGGGAAGGTGGGAGGGCAGCACAGGGACCGGACCCAGCCATGGGGATGGGGTGGTGTGGCCTATGCCCGACCTGGAAGAGACGCCCGGCGAGACGGCCTCGCACGCCGAGGAGCCGCGCCACGAGACCGACGCGGAACGCCGCAGGCGCCGCGCCCAGTTCCTGCGCGAACTGAACGAGGCCAAGGCGCTGCGCGACCGCGTGCAGCCCCGGCGCGCCCGGGCGGCGCGGATGCGGCAGGCGATGCGCATGCGGACCTTCCGCTGGTGACCGGCCCGCGAGGCACCGCCGGGCCGGACGGGCGATGCGCCCCCTCTGTGCGCCGGGGTCGCACGCCCACCCGATCGCGGTGTCGTTCAGACTGATGCACGACGCAACAGCCGAAGACCTCTCCTGAGGCCCCGGTTTCTGCCACGATGCCGATTGGGCGGGGCATCAGGAGCGCCGCGCCGGATCGTCACACCTCTGATCAGTGGGAGAGTCAGGTGTACTTCGCCGCACTGCTCGCGCGCACCGAAGACGGGTGGGAAGCGAGCGATACAGAGCTCGACAACGTGGAAACGCTGGCGGACCTCGCCGATCTGGCCCGCCAGTCCGCAGCCGACGAGATGGAGACGGTGATCGTCTTCATCGAGCAGGAGGACGCGTGGTTCGCGCTCGTCCGCGTCGACGGTGAGGACGACCCCCGCGTCTTCGTCTCGAACGCGGCCGCCGCCGCCCGCTCCTCGTACGGGGAGATGCTCACCAGCGAACTCCTCGGCGACAACGAGCGCCCCGACGCGCTCGACGATCTGGTCGACCTGGACGGCACCGAGGACGGGGAGCCGGAGGCCGAGGCGCGCGACGAGGACACCGACGAGGACAGCGTCGTCCCGTCGGGTCCGCTCGGCGACGGGCAGATCCTCGCCGACCTCGGACTGACCGAGCGGCAGCTGCTCGCCCTGGAGGAGGACGCCCTGGGCGAGATCGCGGAGGTCCTCGGCGCCGGGGAGATCCTGGAGGCCGTGCGCTAGTGCCGCTCGCCGTACGTGGCCCGGGCGCGGGCGCAGAACCCGGCCCGGGCGCAGAACGTGGCCCGGACGCAGAACCCGGCCCAGGCGCAGAACCCGGCCCGGACGCAGAACCCGGCCCAGGCGCAGAACCCGGCCCGGGCGCGGGCGCCGATCCCGTACGGGACCCCTGGCGGGACCCGATGCGGCTGGCTCTCGCCGAGGCCGACAAGGCCGCGCTGGCCGGCGACGTGCCGGTCGGCGCCGTCGTACTCGCCGCGGACGGCACGGTCCTCGCCCTCGGCCACAACGAGCGCGAGGCCACCGGCGACCCGACCGCCCACGCCGAGGTCCTCGCCCTGCGCCGGGCGGCCGCGGAGACCGGCGAGTGGCGGCTGACCGGCTGCACGCTCGTCGTGACCCTGGAGCCCTGCGTGATGTGCGCGGGCGCGCTCGTGCAGGCGCGGGTCGAACGGGTGGTGTTCGGCGCGTTCGACGAGAAGGCGGGCGCGACCGGCTCGCTCTGGGACCTCGTACGCGACCGGCGGCTCAACCACCGGCCCGAGGTGATCCACGGGGTGCTCGAAGAACAGTGCTCGCTCCAGCTCACCCGCTTCTTCCGGGACCGCTGACCCCCGGCCGACCTGCGAGGACTTATGGATTTCAGTCCACGGGCACCTTTGGGCTAAGCTCTCTCTCGGTAGCGTGTCCGAGCGGCCGAAGGAGCTCGCCTCGAAAGCGAGTGTGGCGCAAGTCACCGAGGGTTCAAATCCCTCCGCTACCGCCAGAAAACCTCCCCGAACTGCGGAAACGCGGGTCGGGGAGGTTTTTTCATGCCCCCCTAGTTCTCGGCAGGGCACGGCGGGTCGTACGCCAACCCGGGGACGTACTGCGCCCATTGGGCCGGGGTGAGGGTGGCACCGGTGGCGGCGCAGATCCAACGGGCGGCGGCGTCGGGGGCGGTGGACCAGAGGCGGACGGGCTGGTCGACGCCGGCCCCGGCGAGGGTCCGCCCGTCGGGGCTGAAGGCGAGGGCTTCGACGCGCCCCGGGTGGCTGCTCAGGGCACGGCTCAGGCCCGTGGGACGGTCCGGGTCGGTGAACCTGATGGTGCCGTCGGCGTTTCCTTCGGCCAGCAGGTCGCCGCGCGGGGCGAAGGCCAGGGTCTCGACGGCGCTGCTTCCGGCCAGCGTGCCCAGCGCCGTGGGCCGGGCCGGGTCGTCGAGGTTCCACAGGGTCGTCGTGTCCCCGATGGCCCTCGCGAGGGTGCGCCCGTCCGGGGCGAAGGCCACGCTGTGGCGCTCCCACGTGGCATCCGGCGAACCGTCGAGCTCGGCGACCGGCCGCGGCTTCGTGACGTCCCACAGCGCGAACCTGCCATCGGCGTACCCGACGCCGACGGTGCGCCCGTCGGAGCTGACGGTCAGTGAGTCGACGCCCTTCTCATGCGTCAGGGACCCGTCCGCCTCGGCCAGCCGTGCGGGATCCGCGAGGCTCCGTACAGTGACCGCCGTCCTGCCGGCGGCGGCCAGGGTGCGGCCGTCCGGGCTCAGGGCCAGTGGCCGCCCCTCGTCGGCGAGCCGGGCGGGCCAGCCGAGCGGCCGGGGGCGGGACGGGTCGGCGACGTTCCACAGGCCGAGGTCGCCGTCGCTCCCGCCGACCGCGAGCGTGCGCCCGTCCGGGCCGAAGCCGAGGGCGGTCACCTCGTCCGTACCTGCGGCGACCTCGCCGAGGGCGCGGGGGCGGGCCGGGTCGGCGAGGCTCCACAGGCGGGCCCTGCCGTCCTTTCCGCCGGTGGCGAGCGTCCGGCCGTCCGGGGCGAAGGCCAGCGCCCTGCTGTCGTACGCGGCCGCGGGAAGGGTCCCGCCGGGGAGGCTCCACAGCTTGAGGGTGCCGTTGCCCGTGCCGCCGGCCAGGGTTCGCCCGTCCGGGCTGAAGGCGATCGCCCCGATCTCGTCCACGGCGTTGGGGACGGCGGGCCGTCCCTTGGGGGCGGCCGGGTCGGCGACGTTCCACCGGCCTACCGTCCGGGCGCGGTCGGAGACGGCGAGGGTCTGCCCGTCCGGACTGAACGCAAGGCCGTTCACGTCGGCCGTGGCCGGGAGGTACAGGGGAAGCCGGGTGGGCCGGGCCGGGTCCGTGAGGTTCCACAGCCAGACCCTTTTGTCGTTGCTCGTGGCGAGGGTCCGCCCGTCCGGGCTGTACGCCACCCGGTACGGCCTGATGGCCGGGTTCGGCGGCTTGAGCTGCGTGGGCGGGCGCGTCGGGTGGGCGAGGTCCCACACCAGTACGGCGCTCTCGTTGCCCCCGGCGGTGAGAGTACGGCCGTCGGGGCCGAAGGCCAGGCTCCGGAAACCGGTCGAGCCGGTGAGCGGCTGGCGCAGCAGGGCGGGGCGGGCCGGGTCGGTGAGGTCCCAGAAGAGGATCCGGCCCTTGGGTCCGTTGCCGGCGAGCAGACGCCCGTCCGGGCTGAACGCCACGAGCACCACCTTGCCGCCCTGGGCGTCGAGCGGCAGGTCGAGGCGGGCGGGACGGGCGGGGTCGGCGACGTTCCACATCCGGACCTTCTCACCGAAGCCGCCGCTGGCCAGGGTTCGCCCGTCGGGGCTGAAGGTGAGGAAGGTGGCGAGCGGATTGCTGTCGAGCGGCTCGCCGAGGGGCCGGGGGCGGGACCGGTCGGAGACGTCCCAGAGCCGGAGCGTGCCCCGCCCGTCCGCCGCGGCGAGGACCCGCCCGTCCGGGCGGTACGCCACGAGGTGCACGAGGATCCCCAGCCCGGTGAGCGTCCTCGGCAGGATCGCGTTGCCGTCGACGAGGAGGTTCATGGTGGTGTCGCGGCGCGGTGCGAGGCGGTGGGCGACCAGGTCCAGCTGGGCCGCGAGCGCCGGGTCCGCGCCGCGCAGTGTGTCCGCCTGCGTGACGATCCGCGAGACGAGGGCCGCCCGCTGCTCGGCCTGTGCCGCGTCCCGCTGCCGTACGGCGGCCACGGCGGCCGTACCGGCCACGAGCACCAGGGCGACCAGGACGGCGACGAGCCGCCGCCTGTTCCGTACCGTCCGCTTGCGGAGGCGTAACGACGCGTCGAGGAAGTCGCGCCTGAGGGGATCGTCCTCCTCCGGCCGCGCGGGCCGTGGCGCCACCGCGAGGGCGCGGTCGAGGGGCTTGCCCCGGTGGAGGGCGTCGGGTTCGCGGCCGGTGGCGTGCCAGGCGCGGGCGGCGGCGTCCAGTTCCTGGAGGGCGAGGTTGCGGGGCCGGTCGTCGTTGATCCAGCCGTGGAGGCTGTCCCAGGCGGTCAGGAGTGCCTCGTGGGTGATCGAGACCGTCTCCCGTTCCTGGACGAGCAGCCGCCGGCTGGTGAAGGCGGCCAGGACTGCCTCGGCGGCCTCCTGGTCGGGGACGGTGGCGAGGAGCTGGTCGCGGCGGACCCGGCGGCGGCTGTCGGCGGTGTCCTCGCCGATCGTGACCATGCCGAGGAAGAGCCGGCGGGCGGCGCTCCGGGCCGCCGGGTCGAGCCGGTCGTAGACGCGGTCGGCGCTGTTGCCCAGGGCGTGGGCGACGCCGCCGGTGCTGGTGTAGCCGTGGACGGTGAGGAGCCGGCCGCTGCGGTTCTGCCAGGTGGCGCGCAGGGCGTGGGCGAGGAGCGGGAGCCCGCCGGCCTCGCCGCCGGCCTCGCCGGCCGTCGCGCCGAAGTCGGTGAGGAGGATCTCGACCAGCCCCGGTTCGAGCCGCAATCCGGCCGCCCTGGCCGGGAGCCTGATCGCGTCGAGGAGTTCCTCGCGGGTCATCGGGGAGAGCAGGAGCTGGCCTTTCTGTACGGCGGTCCGCAGCCAGGGAAGCTCCGCGCAGCGGGCGTAGAAGTCGGCTCGGAGCGCGAGTACGACGAGGCCGAGGGGGGCGCGGGCGCCGGGGCCGGCGGCGGGGCGGCCGGCGGCGGCGGGGCCGGCGCCGGTGGGGCCGGCGCCGGTGCGATGGTCGCCGGGGGTGGCGACGGGGCGGCGGTCGCCAGGGCGAGCGGCGGTGCGGGTGTCGCCGGGGGCGGCGGGGTCGCCGTGGTCGGCGGGGTTCGCGAGCCAGGCGAGGAGGTCGACGAAGGCCTGCCGCTCGGTGGGGTCCGGGCAGAGGGTGAAGAGCTCCTCCGCCTGGTCGACGACCACGAGGATCCGCCCGCCCTCCGGCGTGGCCCGGCGCAGCCGGTCCGCGAACCGTGAGCGGTCGCCCGCCCACCAGGCCGCCAAGCGGTCCTGGTCGTCACCTGTGACACCCGCCAGGCGCCCGATGAGCTCCCGTACGGGCTGCGCCGTCGGCGTCAGCAACACCCTGGGCCAGTGCCGCGAGCCCGGCACCGGCACCCCGCCCCGGTCGAGGTCCTGCCACAGGCCGGCCTGGAGCAGGGAGGTCTTGCCCGCGCCAGACGGGGCGACGACGACGACCGGAGTGCGGGCGGCGTGGCACTCGGCGAGCCGCTCGCCGAGTTCGGTGAGGAGTCTGCGCCGGCCGAAGAAACGGTCCGCCTCGTCGGCGGTGAAGGCGGAGAGACCCGGGTAGGGGCAGCCGTCGACGATCGGGCCCACGGTGTGGTGCTCGCGGCCGTCGGGGTGCTCGACGTAGAGGTGGACGTCGCCCTGCTCGGCGATGTACATGTCGCGCGCGGAGGCGTAGGAGCGTGGGGGCTCGGCCTCCGAGCCGCTGCCGGCGTCGTAGCCGCCCTCACTGTCGCCGTCTCTGCGACCGTCGTAGCCGTGGTCGCTGCCGCCGTCGTCCACCGTGCTCACCGCTCGGCCCCCTCGGGAACGCCCGTCGCGTACGTGAAGCGTCGTCACACTAGCCGCAGCACCATGCACGCGGCCATGCGCATGACACCTACAGGCAGTCAGGAAAGTCGAGGACGGGGGGAGCGGCATCGGGGGGACAAGCCGCTCCCCCCGATGAGAGCCGGTCCTGTAAGTCCTGCGCCGCAGTCAGGGGGAAGCACGCGGCACGGACCCCGCAGTGAGGGCCGGCTCCTCAGCCCTGCGGATTCCTGCCAGATCCGCCGGGCTCGACATCCATACTGCGCGTCCGGCACCCTGCCGGACGTCGGCAAAAGGCCCCTGCCGCCGGGCCCTTGGTCCATAAAGGCCCCGTGAGGAGGGGCTGGGCTAGACTCGGCGACCGCGCAGCGGGCGGCAGGGGAGGGCAGGCGGATGGCGCAGGCGAAGAAGATCGCGCTCTATGCGGTCGTGGTCTTTGTGCTGTACACGATCATCACGTCCCCGGCCCGGGCGGCGGATCTCGTCCAGGTAGGGTTCGAGGGCATATCGAGCGCCGCTCAAGGCGTAGGCCAGTTCATGACCGAGCTCGTCAACTAGGACGACCTAGGACGACCCGCACCACCGGGAGTACCCGCCGTGATCCGCCATCTGGTCCTCTTCAAGCTCAACGACGGCGTGCAGCGCGACGAGCCGCGCGTGGCCGCCGGCGTCGAGGCCTTCCGCGCGCTGGGCTCCCAGATCCCCGAGCTGACGTTCTGGGAGTGCGCCTGGAACATCTCGGACCGGCCGATCGCCTACGACTTCGCCATCAACTCGGCCGTCGAGGACAAGGACGCGCTGCAGCGCTACCTGGAGCACCCGGCCCACCAGGCGGGTGTCGCCCAGTGGCGCGAGTTCGCGACGTGGGTCATCGCCGACTACGAGTTCTAGGACCCGCCAGGTCCTCCGGTCTCCCCCGGGCCCCTCGCCACCACGGCGAGGGGCCCGGGGTTTTTGCTGCCCAACGCACCCTCAACACGTGGTTATGCGGTGCTTGCACACAGTGGACATGTCTTGTGATGCTATGACCGCTTTTGACGGATGAGTTGACCGTAGTTGACCTACTTAAGCCAGTCCACCAGCAAGACCAGCCAAAGGGGTGGCGT
Source organism: Streptomyces sp. NPDC085481 (assembly GCF_044541845.1). Taxonomy (NCBI): domain Bacteria; kingdom Bacillati; phylum Actinomycetota; class Actinomycetes; order Kitasatosporales; family Streptomycetaceae; genus Streptomyces; species Streptomyces sp. NPDC085481. The sequence continues at coordinate 7,189 of NZ_JBITTJ010000020.1, read as the reverse complement.
GAACGTGCCGGCCAGTACAGCGCCTCAGGTCCCGCCCCAGAACGAGACCCCGAAAGAAACCCCGCACGCGACCCCGTACGAGACCCCGACCGCGACCGCGAACACGACGCCGACGGCGCCCCCGAACGGGACCGCGAGCCCTAACGGGACGACGAACCCGACCCTGGACGCGAGCCCGAACGGGACCACGAACCCGACCCCGAACGCGAGCCCGAACGGGACCACGAACCCGACCCCGAACGCGAGCCCGAACGGGGCCACGGCCCCGCACGGGACCCCGACCCCGCACGCGACCACGACCGGGACCGGTACCGGGACCGCAAACGGGTCCGCGGCCCCCGCCGCCCCCCAGACCGAGCCCGGCGGCCCCGAGACCCCGCGCCCCCGGCCCCAGAGCACCCGCGGCGCCGACACCCGCGCCCTGACGCAGGTGCTCTTCGGGCAGCTCAAGAACCTCGAGCCGGGCAGCCCCGAGCACCACCGGGTGCGCGGGGCCCTGATCGAGGCCAACCTGCCGCTCGTGCGGTACGCCGCCGCCCGCTTCCGCAGCCGCAACGAGCCGATGGAGGACGTCGTCCAGGTCGGCACCATCGGCCTGATCAACGCCATCGACCGCTTCGACCCCGACCGGGGCGTCCAGTTCCCGACCTTCGCCATGCCCACCGTCGTCGGCGAGATCAAGCGGTACTTCCGCGACAACGTCCGCACCGTCCACGTCCCCCGCCGCCTCCACGAGCTGTGGGTGCAGGTCAACGGCGCCACCGAGGACCTCACCACCGCCCACGGCCGCTCCCCCACCACCGCCGAGATCGCCGAACGGCTGAAGATCGGCGAGGACGAGGTGCTGGCCTGCATCGAGGCCGGCCGCTCCTACCACGCCACCTCCCTTGAGGCGGCCCAGGAGGGCGACGGACTGCCCGGACTGCTCGACCGGCTCGGTTACGAGGACCCCGCGCTCGCCGGTGTCGAACACCGCGATCTCGTACGGCATCTGCTCGTCCAGCTCCCCGAGCGCGAGCAGCGGATCCTGATGCTGCGCTACTACAGCAATCTGACCCAGTCTCAGATCAGCCAGGAGCTCGGGGTCTCCCAGATGCATGTGTCAAGGCTCCTCGCCCGGAGCTTCGCCCGGTTGAGATCCGCAAATCGGATCGAGGTGTAACCGGAACGGGTAGACCGTTTCGGAGCAGTTTTCCGGCACCCCAAATGCCGCACACCCCTTGTTTCCTGCGGATATTCACCCTCGCTGTGTCGACAAGTCACTACAGCGTGTTGCCGACATGTGACATTCTGCTGGAACCGCGTTTGCCGCAGCCCCGCCTCCGGTATTCAGGTGGAGGCTGCGTTCCTCCGATGGTCGTGGCCGACACGACCGTCCGCGACCTCAAGGGGGTGGCATGTCCGCAGAACAGGGCAGCTCGAAGGTGCTCACGCTCACGCCCATGCCCGAGTCCGTGCAGACGCCCGTGCCGACGCCCGCGCCGCTCCCCGCGTCGCCGTCCGCGCCGCTGCCCGTGCCCGCGCAGACGACGGCTCCGACCGCCGTGGAGAGCGAGGAACCCCTCGCCGCCCCGCCGGTCGTCACACCCGAGGCCATCGACACCCGCACCCTCTCCCGCTCCCTGTTCCTCCGGCTGCGCGCCCTGGACGACGAGGGCGTGGCCGCGGACAGCCCGGAGCGGACCTACGTCCGCGACACCCTCATCGAGCTCAACCTCCCCCTCGTCCGGTACGCGGCGGCCCGTTTCCGCTCGCGCAACGAGCCGATGGAGGACATCGTCCAGGTCGGCACGATCGGACTGATCAAGGCGATCGACCGCTTCGACTGCGAACGCGGCGTGGAGTTCCCGACGTTCGCGATGCCGACCGTGGTCGGCGAGATCAAGCGCTTCTTCCGCGACACCTCGTGGTCGGTGCGCGTCCCGCGCCGCCTCCAGGAGCTGCGCCTCGCGCTGACCAAGGCCAGCGACGAGCTCGCGCAGAAGCTCGACCGCTCCCCGACCGTGCCCGAACTCGCCGCGGTGCTCGGGGTGTCGGAGGAGGACGTGGTCGACGGCCTCGCCGTCGGAAACGCGTACACCGCCTCCTCGCTCGACTCCCCGTCCCCCGAGGACGACGGTGGCGAGGGCTCCCTCGCCGACCGCCTCGGCTACGAGGACGCGGCCCTCGAGGGCGTCGAGTACCGCGAGTCGCTCAAGCCGCTGCTCGCCAAACTCCCGCCCCGCGAGCGGCAGATCATCATGCTGCGCTTCTTCGCGAACATGACCCAGTCGCAGATCGGCGAGGAGGTCGGCATCTCCCAGATGCACGTCTCCCGGCTGCTCACGCGGACGCTGGCGCAGCTGCGCGAGGGCCTGATCGCGGACTGACCCTTCCTTGCTGACGCATCGTCAGCCACACTGCGCCCATGTCCATGTCCAAGTCCAAGTCCATGCCCGTGTGGCGAAGGAAGCGACCGGGACTCGTGGTGGTCGCGCTCTGCCTCGGCGGAGCGCTGACCGCCTGCGGCTCGGGCGACGACGGCGAGGGGTACGCGGCGGTCGGCGCGGGCTCGTCACCGAAGGAAGCGGCACCGCCATCGGGATCGGTGACACTGGTCCCACTGGACCCGTCGGCATCCGGGGGCCCTCAGGACTCCCAGGACCCCGGAGACACGTCGAGCACGTCACGCCCGCCGGAGAGCGGTGGTGGTACGACTCCGAGCGGTACGACACCTGGCGGTACGACACCCGGCGGTACGGCTCCGAGGTCACCGGACACCCCTCGTACGGGCACGGGCGCCACGCCCCCGCCCCGTACCGCGGGGACACCGGGCAACCGACCACCGGGGACCACGGCACCGCCCGCCCCCACCCCCGCCCCGGCCCCGGCCCCCTCGACGACGGCGCCCACCGGCCCCCCGCCGGCGCCCGCCGCACTCACCGTGTCCGCCCCCACCCTCACGGACGCGGACGCCCGCTGGTGCGAGAACGTGACCGTCACCTTCCGCAACACCGGTGGCACCGCGATCCGTTCGGGAACCGTCGACTTCGGCACGCACATCATCGGCGCCCTCGGCATCGACTGGGGGACCATCCGGTCGAGCCGGCCGCTGCCCGCGCCCCTGGCCGCCGGGGCGGTGCGGACGGAGACGTACACGGTCTGCGTGGACTCCTGGCGGGTGCCGCTCGGCATGCACGTGGACACCCGCGAGGTCACCGCCGCATGGCAGTGAGCAGCAGGGCCGCGAACTCCCCCGGATACTCGGTGCAGCCCACGTGCCCGCCGGGGAACTCGGCGGTCGGTGCGCCGGTCAGCTCCGCGAGCCGCCGGGCCGGCCCGACCAGCGCCTCCTGACCGGCCGACTCCCGGCCGACGCCCAGGATCAGCTTCGCGGCGGCCGCGTGCAGCCGGCCGACATCGGGCCGCGAGGAGGAGAAGGGGCACAGGACGTGCTCCAGGAAGACCGGCAGGTTGGCCGTCATGCGGGCGGCCATCGGCCGGATGCTGGGCGGGAGTTCGGCGTGCGGCCGCTGCTGCCCGCGCTCACCGGCCGCCACCGTGCCGGTCGCCACCGCGCCGGTCGCCACCGCGCCGGTCGCCAGCTCATCGGTCGCCACCGCATCGGTCGCAGCCGCATCGGTCGCAGCGGTTCCGGCCGCCGGCGCACTGGTCGCCTCCCCAGGGGTCTCCCCCGGCCCCTCCCCCGGCTGCTCGGCGAACCGCGCCATCGCGGGCCCGAGCCCCTGCGTGCGGTTCAGCTCGCGCACCTCGGCGAAGTGGGCACGGTACGGATCCGGGTCGGCGAGCAGCTCGACCAGCGGCGGCTCGTGGGCGACCAGCCGTCGTACCCGCTCGGGGTGGGCGGCGAGCAGGTCCAGCGCGACGATGGCGCCGGAGCTGCTGCCGAAGACGTACGCCTGCTCGCCGGCCGGGACGACCGCGTCCAGGACGCTCAGGGCGTCCTCACGCCACTCGGCGACGAGCTGGTCGGCGAGCGGCCCGTCGAGCGGTCTGCGCGAGAGGCCGCGCTGGTCGTACGAGACCACGGTGTGCCCGGCGGCCGCGAGCAGGTCCGCCATCCCCTCGTACAGGCCGGCATCGCCGGCGCCGCCGGGTATGAGCAGCAGGACGGGACCGCTGCCGCGGACCTCGTAGCGCAGGGTGGCACCGGGGACCTTCAGCGTGCCGACGTTCATGCCCAGTTCTCCAGGAGGTCGTGGAGGGCGTCGAGCGAGCGCGCCCAGGACGCGGCGACGGGCCGGGAGTGGGCGAATCCGCCGCTCAGTTCGATGTGGATGTAGCCGTGGAAGGTGCTGCGGAGCAGGCGTCCGGCGTCGGTGATGTCGGGCTCGGCGAGGCCGTAGCCGCGGAGCATGCCGTAGGTGAGCTCGACGCTGCGCCGGAAGGCGGCGGTGTCGGCCACCTCGGCCGGCTCGATCCGCTGCTGCGTGGCCGTATAGCGGCCGGGGTGGGCGAGCGCGTAGTCGCGGTAGGCGTCGGCGAAGGCGACGAGCGCGTCCTTGCCGGAGCGGCCGGCGACGGCGGCGCCGATGGCCTCGTTCATCTCGGCGGTGGCGAGCAGGGCGAGCCGGACGCGCAGGTCGCGGAGGTTGCGGATGTGCGAGTAGAGACTCGCGTCCTTCACGCCGAAGCGGCGGGCGAGGGCGGAGACGGTGACCTTGTCGAACCCGTTCTCGTCGGCCATCTCGGCGGCGGCCTGGACGAGGAGGTCGGGGGTGATACCGGCGCGCACCATGCGCGAGCTCCTTCCTAGAGGCTCTAGGAGTCAACCTAGCACCTCTAGGAAGGTGGGGCGAGGTGGGGCGGGGCGGGGCTAACTACGTCCGGAGGGGTCGACGACGTTGCCGTCGGAGCAGTTGTCGGCGTGATCCCCGACCCAGTCACCCATGACGGGCACGACGGCGACTTCCTGACGGCAGACGGCGGCCGCGGCGGAGTTCCAGCCGTCGGCGGCGTTGCCGCCGCCGCCGAAGTCGCCGTCGTCGTCGGCGGCGTGGGCGGCGTGGGCGGGCGCGGCGAGGGCGAGGGCAGCGAGGGCCAGGGTGGCCGTGGCGGCCAGCTTCTTCATGTTCACGGCGAGGCCAACGATCAAGGGACCCGCACGTCACTCGGGGTGACCCGACTGGAGGTGCCGCCGCAGCAGGACGTTCACGTCGGTCTCGGCGCTCCAGTCGAACCGGGCGCGGGCGGCGGCGCGGGAGCCGGCGAGTTCGCCGCACTCGACGCAGTGCGGGACGGGGGCGGGCGGGCGGCTCACGTCGTACGTCGCACTCGCCCGCTCGTTGGCGGCGCGTACGCCGGCGCTGAGCCGCTCGTCCTGGGTGGCCGGCCGCACCCCGTCCGGGTCCGCCTGCCACTCGCGCCCTCCGCCGATCGGCCGCAGCATCGCGTACGGCCCGGCCTGCCCCCGGTACTCGCCGACCTTCCGCGCGACCGGGTCGTACAGGTACGCCCCGCACTCCGTGTGCCCTGCCATTCCTCGGTTCCTTCCTCGGCTCACCCGATCGGGCGACTACTCTCTGTGTCTTCAGCGTTGCTCAATGGGAGGGGCGGCCACAACGCTCGCCGCGTGCCAAGGGCCACTGTCACGAGGGGGTTTGGGATGACCCAGAGAAACGCGAGGGTGAGCATGGAGGCAGCCGCCACGACGGCGGACGTCTTCGGCGAACTCCTCCGGCATTACCGGGAGTCGGCGGGCCTCACCCAGGAGGCCCTGGCCCACCTCGTCCACTGCGACCGCTCACAGGTGGCGCGCGTGGAGGCGGCCAAGCGAGTCCCGACGGAGACGTTCGCGAAGGCGTGCGATGAGGTGCTGGGGACGGGCGGGGTGTTGCTGCGGTTGTGGGGGCGGATCGACTGGTACCCGCAGGTGGAGCACCCGGACTGGTTCGAGCGGCGCGCGGCGATGGACGGCGAGGCGGTGGCGTTACGGGAGTACCAGGTGCAGGTGGTGCCGGGGTTGTTGCAGACGCCGGAGTACGCGCACGCTCTGCTCTCGCAGATCGCCACAGCGGACGCAGCCGAAAAGAGGGTCAAAGCCCGACTGAGCCGCCAGCAGCGATTCCTGGCAGAAGGTGGCCCTCTGTACATGGCCGTTGTCGACGAGAGCTGTCTGCGGAACGTAGTGGGCGACGCCGCCGTTATGCGCGACCAGTGCGCGCACCTGTTGGAGTTGGGCCGTCGGCCCAACTTCGTGATCCAGGTCGCCCCTGCCGACCGCGCCGAACTGGTCCGCCCCAACACCTCGATGTCGCTGATCCGTCTCCCGGAGGGGGACGAGTGGGTCTACTCGGAATCCCTGGGGCAAGGCCATTTCATCGATGATCCGGCCCTCTTCGCCCGGCATAGCCAGACCTATGATGTGCTCCGGGCAGACAGTCTGTCAGCGGACGAGTCCGCCGCTTTGATCAGCGAGGCGATGAAGGGGTACGAGCACCATGCAGAAGCACGAACTCGACGCGTCGGCTTGGATCAAGAGCAGCTACAGCGGCAACGACGGCGGCAACTGCCTCGAAGTCGCCCCCGGATTCCCCGACCTCGTCCCCGTACGTGACAGCAAGGCCCCGGAGGGCCCTGCTGTCGTCTTCGGTCGTTCGGCGTGGGACGTCTTCGTCCACAGCCTGTGAACCGTCACACCAGGGCCAGGACGGCGACCGCCGGAGCCATGTAGAGCAGCGGGAACGGCACGTGCCCGTACGCGCGGGCGCGGATCACGGTGATGGCGGCACCGGCGAAGTAGAGGACGAGGCCGATCGCGGCGGCGATACCGATCGCCGGGACGGCGTAGCCGACGAGGAGTCCGACCGCGCCGGCCAGCTTGGCCGCGCCCAGCAGGTTCCACCACGAGCGCGGAACGCCGTACTCGGCGAGCGGCTCGACGACGAACTTGGCGCGGAAGAAGATCGAGGCACCGGAGAAACCGGCCATGAAGGCGGCGACGGCGGTGACGACGATGGCGGTGGTGGACATGAGGGGCTCCTCTGCCGGACTGCGGCGAACGCTTCTCGCTCGCTCACCCCTCTGACCCCGCGCAGGCGGTACGTGTGACCGCGCGGGCGACTTTTTCTTCGGCCGACGTGAACTGCGGGTCCGGGCCCTTGTGGTGGGCGTTCCTGGTGGGCTTCTGGTGCGGCCGCCCTCTTTCCGAGAGTCGCGCCTTCCGCCACCGCGTCAAGGGCGCTCCCTG